>NFUO01000161.1 GCA_002197545.1 Acidobacteria subdivision 2 bacterium RH1 MAG20
AAAGCCGCTGCAACATAGCGCCTACTCCACGCGGCTCGAGCGTAAAGCCGCGAGCAATCTTCAAAGCCGCTAGATTTGCGCGGAGCGATGCAAGCGCCGGCTCCGCATTTTCAGCGAACCATACATGCGCCGCCCCGCGACTGAGAGCTTCGATTCCCACAGCGCCCGTCCCTGCGTAAAGATCGACAAAGCGGCAGCCATCAAGGCGCGAGGCAAGAATATTGAAGAGAGTCTCACGCAGCCGGTCGCTGGTAGGCCGTGTCTCTAACCCGCGCGGAGCGATCAACGAACGGGAGCGATAAGTGCCTGCAATGACGCGCATCCCCTGATGGTATATGGCCGGTATGACGGCAGCGCATACAATGAAAGCTATGCGTGGGTGGTCATTTCCGATCGGTAGAATTCTCGGCGTGGATATTCGCATCCACACCTTCTTTGTGCTTTTGCTCGGCGTCGCCGTCAGCTATGGCTCGGTAGTCGGCTCGACCGGCGGACGCGGCTTCGCTTTGTGGCTGCTGCTTCTGCTCGCCGTGGTGGTCCGCGAGCTTGCCCGCGCCATCGCCGCCGCATGGTTCGGTCTGGAGTTGCGCAGCATCCTCTTGTTGCCAACCGGTGGCCTGATGACCTTTGCCACACCCGAAGCGACCGAACGCGCCGACGCGCCGGACGTACAAAAGCGTCTCGCCCTGGTCGGCCCCATAGCAAATATCGGCTTCGGCCTGCTGCTGGCCGCAATTGTTCTCGCGGTGACACCACAAGTCAACCTCCTCGAGCGCCCCTGGATTACGCTGCCCCACCTCCTGCGCTCGTCGGTGTGGGTCAATCTTCTGCTCGGTGTGGTGAACCTTCTCCCCGCCTCTCCGCTCGACGGCGGCCGTCTCTTCCGCGGCGAGTTCTCCAAAACTAATGGCGTCATGAAGGGCTCACGCACCTCCGCCGGCCTCGGCCAACTGATCGCGATTGGCCTCATCATCGGCGGCCTGGCCATCAGCAACATGTGGCTCATCATGATCGGCGGCTTCGTCCTGATCGGCTCCCACATGGAAAGCCAGGGCCTGCTGCTACAAAACGACACTGAGGCGGTACTCATGCGCGACGTCATGCTGACGGAGTTCAGTATGCTCTCCGCCTCGGACACGCTCGAAGACGCGTTGCAGCGCTCGGTGCACACCCTGCAAGATGTCTTTCCCGTAGTCCGCGGCGCAAACCTGGTCGGCGCGGTCTCCCGCCAGGGCATCGTAGACGCGCTGCAAACCGACGGCAACGGCTACGTCCAGGGCGTCATGACGCGCTCCTTCCAGACCGCTCAGCCCGACGACTCGCTGGTCAAGACCCTGCGCCGCATCATGAGCGGCCAGGTTGCTCAACTGGTTCCTATCCTCGAAGGCGACCGCATCGTCGGCATCATCACCCCGCAGAACCTGAACCACGCCCTCGGCCTGTTGAACCAGCGCCGCAAACTGCGGCAACCGGAAGACCATGCCTGACCCGCCTCTAACGCCGGGCCTCTATCTTGTAGCAACGCCCATCGGCAATCTCGAAGACATCACGCTCCGCGCTCTCCGCATCCTGCGCAGCGCCGACCGCATCGCCTGCGAGGACACCCGCCAGACCCAGAAGCTGCTGAACCACTTCGAAATCCGCGTCCCCACCGTCAGTTACCACATGCACAACGAAGGCCCCCGCTCTGAAGAGCTTGTAGCCGAGCTAAAGCAAGGCGCCCGCATCGCCATCGTCAGCGACGCCGGCACTCCAGGCATCGCCGACCCTGGCGGCCAGATCGCCGCAGCCGCCATCGCCGCCGGCATCCCGGTCTTCCCCGTCCCCGGGGCAAACGCCGCAATAAGCGCTCTAATAGCAAGCGGCCTATCCACGGACGAATTCGCCTTCCACGGCTTTCTTCCCGCCAAGGCAGGCCAGCGCAAAACCGCCCTTGAAGAGCTTTCCCGCGACGGCGCGACCCACATCTTCTACGAAGCGCCGCATCGCATCGTAGACACCCTCGCAGACATCGAAGTCGTCTTCGGAGCCACGCAACACGCAGTCATAGCCCGCGAGCTCACCAAGCTGCACGAAGAGTTCCTGCGCGGCCCGGCCGCCGAACTCCGCACCCAACTAGCCGCCCGACCCAGTATCCGTGGCGAGATCGTTCTTCTACTCGCACCCCAACCAGCAGAAAAAGCCCACACAACACAGCAATCCATCGCCATCGAAGTCGCCGCACTGATGCATACCGAAAAAATCAGCGAGATGGACGCCCTAAAGCGCATCGCCAAAAACCGTGGAATGGGCAAAAGCGAAGCCTACCGCGAACTCCAGCGCGAACAGAACCGCCTGCGCTAAGCCCAGTTACTCCCGGCCCTTCACGCGGTCGTACATATACACATCGCTCGTCGTCCCCAGCGCCTCGTTATACAGACTCGTAGCGCCAGTCGCTTCATTCAACTCTTCGCTGAAATCGTGGATCGCGCGCAGTTTGTCCGCAGTCGCCGGAATCTCCAGGTGGCTCGTCTTGAGAAATTTCTGGTAGCCACGGTCCAGCAGCCGCGAAATCTCGCCGTTCAGCACCCAGCCAGGGTGAGACAGCATCAGCACCGTCCCATCGGGAGCGGCGGCAATCTCCGCGGCGCAGCCATACTTCCGCACCTGAAACGCGTTCGGAGTGCGCTTTGCACCCTCCTGCGCCGGCGCCACATCAAATCGCTGACCGCCCAGTAGGGAGAGAACATCATTGAAGCTTCGTTGTTGGCTCTTCTTTGCCATAAGTTAGACTCATCTTAACTGTCGCACATCCGCTCCTCTCCTACAAAATCGGCGCCGTCGCGGTGAGCTACGGACTAAAAACAGAAACGCGGGACGAAAAACGGAAATAATGATTACTTCCACCAAATCGCTCGGCACCGGCATTCTCCAACGCATCGGCAACACGCCACTCGTCCGTCTGGAGCGCCTTGCATCGCATCTCCAAGGAGTTCAAATCCTCGGCAAGGCCGAGTGGACCAACCCGGGCGGCTCCGTCAAAGACCGCGCCGCCTCGGCTATCGTCATGGACGCCCAGCGCCGAGGTCTGCTCACCGCCAGCCGCGGCCTGCTCGACGCCACCAGCGGCAACACCGGCATCGCCTACGCCATGCTGGGCGCTGCGCTCGATTTCTCCGTCACCCTCTGCATGCCTTCCAATGTTTCGCCCGAACGCAAGCGTTACCTCGCGGCTTATGGCGCAAAGGTGATCTGGACCGACCCCGCCGACGGCTCCGACGGAGCCATCCGCAAGGCCCGCGAGCTCACCGGCGCCGAGCCCGACAAATACTTCTACGCCGACCAGTACTCCAACGAAGAAAACTGGAAGGCACACTATCGCACCACCGCCAACGAGATCTGGGAGCAGACCGAGGGCCGCGTCACCCACTTCGTCGCCGGTCTCGGCACCAGCGGCACCTTCATGGGCACCACCCGCCGCCTGCGCGAGCTCAACCCCGACATCCGCTGCATCTCCATGCAGCCCGACTCGCCCTTCAACGGCCTCGAAGGGCTGAAGTACATGCCCACGGCAATCGTCCCCCGCATCTACGATCCGTCGCTCGCCGACGCCAACATCGAGATGCCGACCGAGACAGCCTATAAAATGGTGAAAAGCCTTGCACGCAATCAGGGAGTCCTCGTCGGCATCTCCGCGGCCGCCGCCGTCGCCACGTCGCTGCAGGTTGCCGAGTGGGAGGCCAAAGCCGAACGCGAAGCCGTCATCGTGACGATCCTTCCCGACTCGGCTGAAAAATATATGAGCGAACGTTTCTGGCAGGAGGAGTAACCCAGTGCTTCAAATCAGCTATGCCGACTACGAAGCCCTGCGCGCACACGGCGAAGAGACCTACCCGAACGAGTGCTGCGGCGTTCTCCTGGGCAAAAACGAACGCGGCAGCGACGGTGCGACCAACCGCGTCCACCAGCTTGTCCGCGCCGGCAACACCCGCACTGACTCCGCCCACAACCGCTACAACATCGCCCCGCAGGAGCTGGTCAAGATTCAGCGTCAGGCGCGCGGCCTCGGGCTCGACATCGTCGGCTTCTACCACTCTCACCCAGACCATCCCGCCCAATGGTCGACTACAGACTTCGCCGAAGCCCACTGGCTGAGCTGCTCCTACATCATCACCAGCGTCGAAAAAGGCAAAGCAGCACTGACCAACTCCTTCCTGCTCACCGGGACCGGAGAGGAAGATAAGAAGTTCGAAGACGAAGCCATCGAGATTGAAATTGCCGAAGCTCAGGCAAACAACCAGAAAGGTCAAGCATGAACATTCACATCCCTACACCGTTGCGCACCTACACGGGCGGCCTCGAAACCGTCTCCGTCTCCGGTGCGACCGTCAACGCGGTGTTCGAGCAGCTCACCATCAAGTATCCCGAGTTGAAGCAACACCTCTTCACCCCCGAGGGCAAGCTGCGCTCCTTCGTCAACGTCTACCTCAACGACGACGACCTGCGCTATCTGGCTGATAAAGAAGGCACTGCCGTCTCCGACCGTGACGAGCTGACCATTATTCCTTCCATCGCCGGCGGCGCGAACTGTTGACCCCAACGACATGTTGGCGAGCACCTATCCAATAGGGTTTGCTCCAGTTAGCCGAATCAAACGCAAAATTCACGTCATCTCGACCGAAGGCGACGCTTTTGCCTCCGTAGTGGAGAGACCCCTGTATTTCGTCGGTGTTTGTTTTACGCTGGTGCAGGCTCTCATGGGGGTCTCGCCCCCATTGAGCCTTTCCATCGGCTCCTGCATCTACAATTAACAACAAGAAGTAACGAAGGAAGCGCAATGCCTACAGCCATTGAAGAAACCGTAGAACTACCCAAGCTCACTAACGACGAGATCGCCCGTTACTCCCGCCACCTCATCCTGCCCGAAGTCGGCATGGAAGGCCAGCAGAAGCTCAAGGCGGCCAAAGTCCTTTGTATCGGCACCGGTGGCCTCGGCGCGCCGCTCGCGCTCTATCTGGCCGCTGCCGGAGTCGGCACCATCGGCCTGGTCGACTTCGATGTCGTCGATCACAGCAATCTTCAGCGTCAGATCATCCACTCAACCCACACCGTCGGCATGTTGAAGAACGACTCGGCCGAGTTGATGCTCAAGGGCCTCAACCCAAACCTGAACGTCATCAAACACAACACCATGCTCACCAGCGCCAACGCGCTCGACATCCTCAAGGACTACGACGTCATCGCCGACGGCACCGACAACTTCCAGACCCGCTATCTGGTCAACGATGCCTGCGTCATCCTCAGCAAGCCAAACGCCTACGCCTCCATCTACCGCTTCGAAGGCCAAGCCAGTGTCTTCGGCACCGAGCAGGGCCCCTGCTACCGCTGCCTCTATCCCGAGCCGCCACCGCCGGGCCTCGTTCCCTCGTGCGCTGAAGGCGGCGTGCTCGGCATCCTGCCGGGTCTGCTCGGCGTCATCCAGGCCACCGAGACCATCAAGCTGATCCTCGGCATCGGCGAGCCTCTGATTGGCCGCCTGCTGTTGGTCGATGCCCTCGGCATGAACTTCCGCACGCTCAAGCTGCGCAAGAACCCCGAGTGCCCGGTCTGCGGCCTCAACCCGACCGTCACAGAGCTGATCGACTACGACCAGTTCTGCGGCATCGAGAAGCCAACTTCGGTAGGCCCGCTCGAAGTCGCCCGCGATAAGGCTGTAGCCGACCTGCCCGTGGTCGACGGCATCCCGCAGATCTCCGTCGAGGCCCTCAAGCGCAAGCTGGACGCCAAAGAAGACGTCTTCGTCCTCGACGTCCGCGAGCCGCACGAGTACCAGATCGTGAACCTCGGCGCGCCCCTGATCCCGGTCGGCGAGATCGAACGCCGGGTCGGCGAGCTAGCCGCGCAGAAAGACCGCGAGATCGTCGTCCACTGCAAGACCGGCGGACGCAGCCAGAAGGCCGCTCTCGCCCTCAAGCAGGCGGGCTTCACCAACGTCTCCAACCTGACCGGCGGCATCACAGCCTGGGCCGAAAAGATCGACCCGTCGCTGCCTAAATACTAGGGCCTATTTCGCAGGGACGTCCTTTGCGGGACGCCCCTGCGCGGTTCTAAGCGGATAGCCTGCTCTGCGCAAAGTTGGGCCGCTCGTCGGCGCTAGGCCCCCAACTTGCCGGCACGGCCACATTCAGCAGACGTGTAGGTTGGCGGAATTATTGTTCTGAGTTGCGGAAATATCGTCCAGCCCAACACTGATTCCAAAGGGGTTATCAAACGGAACGCCCGGGCACTGTTTCGGACAGGTTTGCGAAATTACAGGGCAAAATCCTAAAGATTTGCGGGAATATTGTCCAACATCTTCATCTGCAGCATCCTTATGTAATTCAATTATTTGCAATTATGCAAGCTTGGCTGACTTAAGCTTGGCGTACCTAGTGGTAGCCACAGTGGACGGGATGTGTCCAAAGAAGTGTCAGCGAGACTTAACGGATTGCGGTTGAGTTCCACAACTTTAAGCTGACATGCCTTTCCGGCTATGCGTCTCACTGTGGTCTCTTTTTTGCTCCGGATCTCATTTCCGTGCAAGCTTAGTAAGTTCCCGGTCCCATCTAATCCGTTTGCGCGCGAAGAGTTTGTTGCCCTTACCAGGTAAGGGTACAATAAGGACTTCTATTCCTTCCTCCTGAAGACGTTTCGCCACCGCACGGCTCGAAGCATTGAAGCAATTTGCAATCGACTTGACTGGCACGAAACTTGCCGCAAAGTTCTCGACATCTTGAGATAACACCAACTTGGATCTGGAGGAGTTCGGCTGAACCACGCCTAATTGCCCCTGCTCCACGAGGTTTCGAATGACTTCAGTATTGGTTTCAAGGCGTGATGCAGCCATTGAGTACGTCAAGTAGCCGGGCGGAATTGTCTTCTGAGGCTTAGCCGGGCAAAATCTCCGAACGTCCTTCAGGTGAAATCGAAAGCCGAGAATGCCATCAATCGATTCATCGCGACTGATTGGCACAACATCGCGGGAAATCACACTTCGAATGAGTTCTGGAAGCCTCTCACGCCCAAGATAAAGGCGCATTGCATCAAGAAACAGTATCTGGTCAGGATGATTCGACTCCAATATGCCGGCCTCTGGAATCGAAAAGGCCGTTAAGATCAGCTCAATGTCATGTCGGGAAAAGTGAACTCCTGGTGGGAAGCCGCGTTCTGGACCCTTGACGCGTCGCACAAGCCCGCTGCTGACTATTCTCGTCAGCGTTTGAGGCGTCAAGCCCAGCATTTGCCTTGCCTCACCTTGACTCACAAAGCCGGTTAATTCGTCATCTCGCTGAGTGACCCAATCTGTCAGGGAGATCCGATCGATCCAGCATTCAATTCTGCCTCTCCCCCTTGCTGGTCTCACAAATATCCCCAACAAATCGCCTTGTCGCACGAATTTCGTCATCTGCGATGCGGTGAGCCTTGCCCTTCTAGCCGCCTCCTGAGCCGAGACCCATCGTGTTTCACGCCGGATCGTTGGAGAAAACGCTCGGTTTTGGCCCCGCAGTATGCCCGGCCAGCGTGTGAGCAGGAACTGCTCAAATGCCTCCGTGAGGAAAACGAATTGCGGTTGAGTGCCGACATCCAGCAAATACCGGTAAAAACTCCCGAAGACACTCTGCAATGTAATCAAGCTGAAATTAGTCCCGTCGGTCGGAATCAATTTTTGCAACGATGCGTGAAATTGCTTAGGCCAGTTCGTGAGCAGCAACGACGCGTCGCGAGACACGGAAATAGACGTTGCGAGATCGTTAAGGGCAGGCTTTCGCGGCTTACCTACTTTTTTCAGTGAAGCCATTGCGAGGATGAGCCCTATCAGATCATCTAATCCGAAGGCATCCAATTCGCGGGGAAAACGCGCACTGCCGAGGTCAAATGATCCTAACCCAATTGGAAATCCGGCACAGCGATAAATAAGTGCGCTTATAGCGACCGTGCAAGAGTCCGCTTCTGGAACCTCAAGCGTGCGGAGATCGTATCCGCAGCGGCAGACCTCCACCGCAGGCCTATTCCACCGCAATGCCTTGTCGCAGCCCGCACATGTGGATACAAGTTCGCAGCGATGACCAGGACACGCAGCCACAATTCCAAGATCCCAGATGCCCCACCAAATTGCCTCTTCTTTCAGGCAGGCTGAGCAGACACGCGGAACTCCGTAATTTAGACGGTCTGCCGCAATCAATTGCTCAAAAAACTGCCTACGCGAAAATGGCTGACTACCCTTTACTTTGAGGTAGGCCATCGAGCGCCATTCATCCGGATGAAGGCGAAGCACAAAGGCAAGTTGGTCAGCCATCTCAGAGGATTCTAGGTCGTCTGCGCGAGGAAGGAGGGCAAGGTGTGTGAGCCATGTCGGACTTTCATAGCAGAAATTTCCACAAACCCGGCACAAATAGCCGCGAGAACTCTCCATGACTTTTGGGTTCACCCTCACACGAACACGCGCAGGCGAAGAACCCGGCACTTGCTGTTTCTCACGCAGCATACGATTCAACAACCCTTCGGTTCCGTGCTTGCGTTGAAAGCCTATTCGGAGCCCCCTTGATCGGCCTCGGTATTTCTGAACCAAAGTGGATGTTAGTCTTCGGCCAAAACCTAACCTTGAGAGGGTGGAGGCTTTGGATGAAGA
>NFUO01000162.1 GCA_002197545.1 Acidobacteria subdivision 2 bacterium RH1 MAG20
CGCCGTTTACACCGCCTGGGGCGCGGCCCGCCAGGACGTCGAACAAACCCGCCAGGAGCCCGTCCCCCTCCACCTGCGCAACGCGCCCACGCGACTCATGAAGGAACTCGACTACGGCAAGGGCTACCGCTACGCCCACGACGAAGAAGGCCGCGTCGCCGACATGGATTGCCTCCCCGACTCGCTCAAAGGCCGCTCCTACTACCAGCCCACGCAGGAAGGCCGCGAAAAACTCCTCGCCCAGCGCCTCAACGAAATCCGCCGCCTCCGCTCCGCACGGAGGGAGCAGGGGCCTTCACGCCCCTGAAGATCGATGGCAAAAGAAGGGTACGGGCTTTAGCCCATACGAATCACCACAGAATTTGAATTGTCATCCTGAGCCATGTGCACCATCCATCGCGCTCTTCGCGATGGGTGGGAGCGCGCCTGTGCCCCATTCATGCGCGTCTTTTGCGCATGAGTGGGAATCGCAAATTGTCCGCACTCCCACAAATCTCTGTCATCTTGAGCGAAGCGAAGCGAAGTCGAAAGATCCGCGGTTGCTTGTCACTCTCTCATCCTAACCACGATTCATGGGTGGCGGGTGGCCCCGGTCTCGATTCTGAGACCGGGGATTGATCTGCGACGGAGGTATCCACATCTATGACGATCTCCGCCGGCAGGTGGCCCGGGCAACAACCGTGAAGAACGGGCAGGTGGCCCACTCATCGCGATAGGGCCGCGATGAATGCGGCACATACCTCTTCCCTCCGAACGGCATAACAGTGGGACAATCAATGAGCGCCAAAACGCCCAACCCGTCGTCCCATTCCTGGGGAATCGGCTTTACAATCGATGCGTTCGGGAATCTGACGCAGACCAGCCCCATCTCCGGTATGACGAATTTCCCAATGTCAGTGAACCAGCAGGTGAACACGAAGAACCAATTTACGTTGCTGGGGTACGGCTACGACGCGGCCGGAGAGGCCCTGGACGACGGGCTGGCCGCAGGATGCTCGGGCCACGGCTACGCGTGGAATGCGGAAGGCATGCAGAGTTGCGCCAACGGCACCACCTACACCTACGATGGGGACGAGGAGCGGGTGAAGAAGTCCAACGGAACGCTCTACTGGGGCGGAGGCGCGGGCGGGGCGCTTGCGGAGAGCGACTTGTCAGGCAACCTCACCGAGGAGTACATCTTCTTCAACGGCCAGCGCATCGCCATGAGAAATGCGTCCACGCACGTTGTCAGCTACTTTGTGCTGGACCACCTGGGCTCGACCAGCGTGCTGGCCGATGCCGCGGGGAATATCCTCAACGATTCCGACTACACGCCCTATGGCGGCGAAATCCCATTCACATCAGGCAATCCCGCCCAGCATTACAAGTTCACCGGCAAAGAACGGGATGCCGAATCCGGCAACGACTACTTCGGGGCCAGGTACTA
>NFUO01000163.1 GCA_002197545.1 Acidobacteria subdivision 2 bacterium RH1 MAG20
CGGGGAACGCAAGGTGACCTGCTACACCTGCCATCGGGGCAGCCAGCGGCCGGAGATCACCCCGAGCTTGGCGGAGCAATACGGCACGCCGCCTCCGGAAGATCCGGACCGAGTGGAAATACTGAATGCGGGGGCGGCCGGCCAGCCCAGCGCGGACCAAATTCTGGACAAATATATTCAGGCGCTGGGCGGAGCGCAGCAAGTGGCCAAGCTCACCAGCTTTGTGGGCAAAGGAACGTACACGGGATTCGACACCGATTTTGCCAAGGTGCCGGTGGATATTTACGCCAAGGCGCCGGACCTGCGCACCACGGTGGTGCATACGCTGGCGGGAGATAACACCACGACGTATGACGGACAGCAAGCGTGGGTGGCGGCGGTGGACAAACCGGTGCCGCTGATGCCGCTGACCGGGGGAGATTTGGAAGGGGCGCGGGCGGATGCGGACCTCAGTTTTCCGGCGCGCATCAAGCAGGACTTCAGCAACTGGCACAGCGGATTCCCGGCCATCACCATCAACGATCGCCCGGTGCAAGTGATCGAGGGCAGCACGGCGGGAGGCTCGGCCATCAAGCTGTACTTTGACAAGGAAAGCGGGTTGCTGGTGCGGCAGGTGCGCTATAACAACACCATCATCGGGCTGACGCCCACGCACGTGGAGTACTCGGATTATCGGGCGGTAGCCGGAGTGAAGGTGCCCTTTCACTGGACGGCGACCTGGGTGGACGGCCAGTCCACCACGGATCTGAGTTCGGTGCAAGCGAATGTGCCCATCGACGGGGCGAAGTTCGCTAAACCCGCACCGGCGGTGCCGAAAGCCAGCAGCGCTTCGCGCTAAGCCGTAGTTGCGGCGCCAGAGGCGTTGGATCGCCGCGAAATTAATTCCCAGGAATGAAGAGCGGAGAGGCGACCGTTTCGGTCGAAACGGTCGCCCCCAGCTTCGTTTCCCTGCGGCCGGTCCCATCGTCATTACCCGGCACCGTCCTCATCACAATGATGGGTGAGTCTTCTTTACTTCCCC
>NFUO01000164.1 GCA_002197545.1 Acidobacteria subdivision 2 bacterium RH1 MAG20
CGGGGAACGCAAGGTGACCTGCTACACCTGCCATCGGGGCAGCCAGCGGCCGGAGATCACCCCGAGCTTGGCGGAGCAATACGGCACACCGGCTCCGGAAGATCCGGACCGAGTGGAAATACTGAATGCGGGGGCGGCTAGCCAGCCCACCGCGGATCAAATTCTAGACAAATATATCCAGGCGCTGGGCGGGGCGGCGCAAGTGGCCAAGCTGACCAGTTTTGTAGGCAAAGGAACGTACACGGGGTTCGACACCGATTTTGCCAAGGTGCCGGTGGACATCTACGCCAAGGCGCCGGGGCTGCGCACCACGGTGGTGCATACGCTGGCGGGAGATAACACCACGACTTATGACGGACAGCAAGCCTGGGTGGCGGCGGTGGACAAACCGGTGCCGCTGATGCCGCTGACCGGGGGAGATTTGGAAGGAGCGCGGGCGGATGCGAATCTAAGTTTTCCGGCGCGCATCAAGCAGGACTTCAGCAACTGGCGGGGCGGGTTTCCGGCCATCACGATCAACGACAAGCCGGTGCAGGTGATCGAGGGCACTACGGCGGGAGGCTCGGCCATCAAGCTGTACTTTGACAAGGAAAGCGGGCTGCTGGTGCGGCAGGTGCGCTATAACAACACCATCATCGGGCTGACGCCGACGCACGTGGAGTATTCGGATTATCGGGTGGTTTCCGGAGTGAAGGTGCCTTTTCATTGGACGGCGACCTGGGTGGACGGGCAGTCCACGACGGATCTGAGTTCGGTGCAGGCGAATGTGCCCATCGATGGGACGAAGTTCGCTAAACCCGCACCGGCGGTGCCGAAAGCCGCCAGCGCTTCGCGTTAAGTCTCGGGTTGCGGCGCCAGAGGGGTTCGATCGCCGCGCAAGTGCTTCAGGAATGAATGCAGGAGACCGTTTCGCTCGAAACGGTCTCCCCAAGTTTGGTTTCCTCCCCAGCGGCACCTCACTACTGCTGTACCGTCGTCACTGCTCACTACCCGTCGTCATTACGTCGTCATTAC
>NFUO01000165.1 GCA_002197545.1 Acidobacteria subdivision 2 bacterium RH1 MAG20
CTCGACACGGGCGCCAGCGCCTACGGCACGCTCGACGCGGGCATGGTCTCCTGGACGACCGCGCCGGCGACATTGCGCGCCACAGCCATCGCCCCCGCGCTGTTGGCGAGCACGCCCGACGCCAACACCACCGATCCCTTTGTGCAAGAAAAAGCGGCGGAGCTGAATTACGATCCCACGCAGATTTACAACTTTCTGCAAACGCAGATCGGCTACAACTCCTACGTCGGGAGTTTGCGCGGCGCCCGCGGCACTCTCTGGTCGAATGCCGGCAATTCGCTGGACGACGCCAGCCTGGGTGTGGCCCTGATGCGGGCCAGCGGCATTCCCGCCCAATACGAGGAAGGCACGCTCACCACCGCCCAGGCCCAGCAGCTTATCCTCTCGATGTTCCCGGCCAGCTATCAAACGGTCGGCTACATTCCCCCCGGCACGCAGACCGCCGATCCCGCCAACGATCCGCAGCTTTTGTCGGAAACCAAAGACCACTTCTGGTTCCAATTCGACGCCGGAAGCGGCATGAAAAACGCGGACCCGGAATTCGCCGGGCAGGCGACCGGGCAAACAGCCACCACGTCGACGAACAACTTTGCCGAAGTGCCTGACGACCTGCGGCACAAAACTGAAATAAAGCTTACTGCCGAGATTTACAGCCAGGCAGCCGCCGCATTTGGGCTCTCCGACGGACTGTCGGATAATGTGGTGCTCGACCAGACATTCAACGAGGTTGATTTAGTCGGGCATCCGCTAACGGTCGGCAACTTCCTCAGCACCACTGGCACTGGTGCGATTTTCACGTCGATCACCAACACCTATTCGCCATATCTGCTCGTCGGCGACGATGCCAGACCTGGCGCCACGAACGATCCAATCGTCCGCGGGACCGATTACCAAGAGGTTTTGACTAACTTTCCATTTAGCAATCAGAGCCTCACCGGGCTGTTTGTGAATGTCACCTTTAGTGCTCCCCAGGCGGCTCCTAGGAACTACCAGCATGTCATTTTTGACCGCGTTGGTTACGCTGCGCGACAGGGCGACACATCGGTCCAAATCACAGCGAATCCCGGTAGCGCGCCCGTAATCACTCCGTTCGACTTGACCACACTTGACATAGAGCCGGGGATCACAGCGCCAACAGCCTTCATTGCTGATACTCGCGCGACGGCAGATAACTTTGCCGCACTAAGTCATGCGGGCCAGCACTTGTATAGCGGAAATTCGCTTTCGTCCGTTCAGTCAGCATACGCGATGCTGACTCGACTTCAAGCGACAAGTGTCGATGCATTATCAGACCTTGCAACTGCGAACCTTGCGACCCAATCAGGAGTAGTCGCATACTTCAGTCAACCGAGAATCACAGTTACATCCATCACCGCAGCGGCCCGAAGCAGAATCGATTTACTCGCCGACCAACTTCAGGCAGTCGTGCGGCCGGGCGAGCCAATTAACGATTCAAGTCTTTTCAACCTCGTTCGCGGCTTGCAAGAGAACGCAGTTGAAACGAATGCGCCGGATTTGAATTCCACGTCGGCCGTGTCGGCCGCCAGCGTGTTTCAGGCGGCCAGCAAACAGGGAATTCAAGAACTGGCAATCACTCAACAAAACCTGGCGACAGTGTCGCTGCAAGACATGACGCCCGATGCGGCTGCGCTTATCACGTCGGAGGTCACCAGCGGAGACATCGTTTTGGCCCCAAGCCGAGCCCCAGCGATCGGCGGACAAAAGGCTTTCGGCTGGTACGATCTCAATCCGACGACGGGTGCAATCGTCGGCATGCTGAGTGACGGCAGTCATGGAGACAGCTTTGTCACGTACGGCGCGATCTTGGTGCCCGCCACATACGCGGCGCAACAGCTTATTGTTGAGGAGTCCGAGGCACTCCCGGCGGTCACTGAAATCGAAACTGAACTTCAGACCACTGAGGCTGAAATACAACCGTATTTGGAGAAGGCGCTAGAAGCGCTTGAGGCGGGTGCGAATGAGGAATACCAGACCATCAAGCATACAGTGGCGTTCCTCATCGAAACGGCCATCCATGTTATCGCCGGTATTGCAGAGCAGCATCAGGCCGGACTCCTTGTGGGCATCATCTTTGGTGGAAGTGTTCTGATGCTGCATCTCACAGGCCTGGATCCCCCCGTCCCGAACACAGTGGCGGATGCAACCATTCCGTTTTTTTCAAAACAGGCGCCAAGAATCGTCTCGCAAATTCAAGTCAGAGCCGCAACCTCTGCTGGGCCAGTCAGCAGCTCACTGCTGACAGCAACGACGACAATTGGATTTTCGCAGGGCAGCGTCTCGTGGAACTCAATTGCCGGTACTTCACTCGATGTAAGTTCAATCAATGCGAGCAATGCCACGATCGAGGATTCAAGCGGCCATATCATCGGCTCGGGAGCTGCATCGTTTCATACTGCTACAAGTGCGCCAATAACCATCTTTGGAAATGATAGTTACAACGCTGTTGGCCAGGGCAGTATTTCGTTTTACGGCCCAAGCGAGAGCTCTTTGGGCGTCAGCGGCAACTGGAGCCAGTATGCGGCGACCATCAACGGCAATGCTTCCATTGGGCTTTTTGCCGACGAACTCACGCTCAACGGCCAAACGCTTCCTGCAGGCGTCTATACCATCGTCACTAAGTCAGCCACGATTGCCGGGAGTGGTCCAACGACGTCACCGAATTTCGCCGGATCCGCTTCAATCACGGTGACCGGAGGAACGGTGCAGTTGGGGCCTGGGTCGGGCAATTTGAGCGTAGGCGGCGCGGCGATTAACACCGCCAACGAAGCGACTCTGACCGGCTACAACGGTACAGTCAACGTATCGGCCAACGGCAATAGCACCGACGCCGTGACGCTTAACGGCAATGCGGCAAATGTGCTCACTATTGCGCCGAGCCCCGGCAGGCTTACGACCGGTCAGAACACGCCGGTCTCGTTCAACGCCAAGGTGCAGACGAGCTTTGCGGATATCTATAACTTGACGGCCAATGCGCCAACGGGCTGGACCGTCTCGATTGATAACACCGGCTACGTCACCGTCACGCCCGCGCCGGGGACGCAAGCCGGAACGTATCCGATCCAGGTCATTGCGCAATCGACCACGAATCCTGACTTGGTGTCGCAGGCGACGGTTGAGGTGACTGTCACGGCAACCGCGCCGGGAATGAGCCTCGCGGTCACGCCCGATCCAATGTTCACTGTGCCCCTCAACGGCGCCGAAGTGCCATCCGCGTTCCAGGCGGCCATGCAAAACACCGGTCCCGCTACGGATGCGTATAACCTGACGTTCTCAAATGTACCGGCCGGGTTCGCAATTCTTAATAGCGGCACTTCGGTGACGGTGCCAGCGGGGCAGACCGGAATACTCGGTCTGTATTTGCAGCCGACCGGCACGCAGTTGCCGCCGCCGGGAACGAATCTGTCGTTCAGCGTCACGGCGACCAGCGCCACGAACCCGGCGATTACGCAAACGGTCAACGTGACGTTTACGATGCCGACCATCGACGCGGTCACCATCGCCAGCAATCCGGCCAGCGTCACCAGCACGCCGGGCACCGCGGCCAACAATACGATCACCATCACCAACGTCGGCAACGTGCCGGCCAAGGCGGCGCTGTCGGCCAGCGGAGATAACGGCCTGACCGTGGCTGGTGTGCCCAACACGCCGGTCAGTGTTGGCGTGGGCAAGTCGGTCACGCAGACGGTTACGCTCACCCCTTCCGCCAATGCCGCGCTGAATAGTACGCTGACGGCCACAGTAAGCGCGGGGCCGGCGGCCACGACGGACACCGTCTCCGTGTTGGCCGTC
>NFUO01000166.1 GCA_002197545.1 Acidobacteria subdivision 2 bacterium RH1 MAG20
CCTAACTCGCGGCGCGTGCGAATTTTCCTGGCCGAGAAGGGGCTTAAGCCGACGTTGATTCCTGTCGATCTCGGCGCGGGCGACCAACACTCAGAAGCCTACAGGGCGATCAATCCCCGCCGCATGGTGCCGGCCCTGGTGCTGGAAGATGGCACCACCATCGGTGAGGTGCCGGCCATCATGCGGTACCTCGACGAAGCCTTTCCCGAAACGCCCCTGCTGGGCATTACACCCAAGGACAAGGGCCTGGTCGTTATGTGGGGGCGGTTCGCGGAGCTGGAAGGCCTCGCGGCGGTGATGGAAGGCGTGCGCAACAAGATAGCGGCGTTGAAGGGCCGCGCCATCGCCGGACCGCACCGCTACGAGCAGATCCCGGCGTTGGTCGATCGCAGCGTGCTGCGTGTGAAAAACTTTCTCACTGACCTGAACGAGCGGCTCGAACAGGTGTCCTTCGTCGCCGGGGAGCATTTTTCGGCAGCAGACATAACCGCGCTGGTGACAATCGATTTCGCAAAGGCATTCGACATATCGGCCCCAGTGGGGCACCGAGCGCTGACGCGTTGGAAGGATGCGGTTTCCGCGCGGCCCAGCATAAGACCATGACGCGGACGGTGTTCAACTTCGTGAGATGAGACCATGCCAAAGGGGTATTTCTTTGTTGAACTCGAGATCGCTGATCCGGCGGCCTACGAGGCTTACCGCAGGAAAGTTCCCGACATCATCTCAGCTCATGGAGGCCGCATTCTCGTGCGCGGCGGAGACCCGCAACCGCTTGATGGCGTCGTGCCGCACTGCCGCCGGGTGATTGTTGAGTTCGATAGCCCTGAGGCCGTGAAGACATTCTATTACTCCGAAGCATATCAAGAGGTGCTGCCGATCCGGCTAAACGCCAGTAATGGGTTCGTGTGCCTACTGGCTGGAGTGGACTAGGTCATCTGCGTTTCCGGACAACCTCTCGAAGCGCCTTCGTAACCGGCTCTGTCCGCACCACTGCTCCAACTCGCGCTGAGTTCCACGTCTTCAACCCGACTTAACGGAGGCACCATGTCCCGCACGATCAAATTCGCAAAGGCCGGAGGGCCGGAAGTCCTCGAATTCATCGAAATGGAAGTC
>NFUO01000167.1 GCA_002197545.1 Acidobacteria subdivision 2 bacterium RH1 MAG20
CCTGTCCTTTTCATAGCCCTGTGTGTCCGCATACCGGGCCAGATCCAGCCACATCGAGGCCCATCGCTCCCCATAGGCAGGCGAGGCAAGCAACCGGTCCACCTGCTTTTCATAGGCGCTGGGCGAACGATCGGACAGATAGGCCTGCATCTCCTGGGGCGTGGGCGGCAAGCCGGTTAGATCGAAAGAAACGCGCCGCAGCAGCTCGGCCTTGTCCGCCTCCGGGGAGGGGTCTAGCGATTCCTTTTCGAGGCGGGCCAGGATGAACCGGTCCAGCGGCTGGCGCACCCAAGCCCCCCTTTTTACCGCGGGCAAGCTCTGTGGCGCGGGAGCGACGAATGCCCAGTAATCCTCCCATTGGGCGCCCTGTTTGATCCACCGGCGAAGCAGCTCAATCTGCTCCGGACGCAGCATCGGCGCGTGGTAGGGCATGCGTACTTCCGGATCCTTGGACGTCACCCGGACCATCAACTCCGAGGCATCGGGGTCGCCGGGCACGATGGTGGGCTTGCCGGAATCTCCCTTGCCCAGCGCTTCTGCGCGGAAAATGAAGGAAACGCCATTTTTCTGGCGCACGCCACCGTGGCAGGAAACGCAATTTTGATTGAAGATGGGCTGGATATCCAGGCTGAAATCGACTCGATCGCCGGAAGAGGCGGGCCTTATATGAGGCAAAGCCGTCAGCGCCACCCCCGCAAGTATGACCGCCAGACCACTCGTGATCTTGAAACTGCGACTCCGGAAAAGCGATGAGTTGACCAGTCCCACTAGGCATTCCTAGTTCTTGTCCCGCGGGTGCGGACGATAGAATTCAGAAATCAGTGGATCTTTTCACCGACCGGAGCTTACACCTCCAGATAGGACCTCTGCAACCAGAGCTAAACTCAGTGACGTAGCTTCGATCACCGAGCATTTCCAGCATTTCCTGAGCAGCCAGCAGCACGATGCGCGCCCGTTCAACTACGCGTGCTGGCAACGAGCGCTGCCGAGCCAACCGCCCCAGCGTGGTTCTCTGTTCCGGGCTAAAAAAGATTGCGGGGCTGTGTGCGTACTGTGTCGTCCTCCACAGGATGGACGAGGACCGAGCATGATCGTTTGTGGGCTGGGACAACGTAATCGATGCCCCACAGGAACTTCAGCCACTCCTGATGGCGGCGCCTATCGTCACACGAGGAAATCACCCGGCCTTGGAGCGCGTCGAGGACGGCAAACAGGGTCGCAGTGCGGTTGCGCTTGTAGTCGTGAGTCCTTGTAGTCGTGGGTGATAGCGCCGCTGCGGCCTTTTTTCCTGGGCAGTCTTCCTGGGCAGTCTTGGTTGGGTTCGGGCGCCCCTCTCTGTGTCTTCCAACCGCGGCGGATCGCTCCTCACGCCTCCTGCAGCCGGGGATCAAATGCTCTAGCATGA
>NFUO01000168.1 GCA_002197545.1 Acidobacteria subdivision 2 bacterium RH1 MAG20
AGGAATCCAAACCGATTGGGGGGCGTTCAATGGAATTACTGCGGATTTACGCCATTACTACGATCGTGCTCGCGCTCAAGATGGCGGCGATCGCGATAGCGCAGGGTCGCGCGCGTGCCGGCACGAAGCTCTTCCTCAACCCTGTAGATGCGACGAGTTTTGGCGGCGAGCAATCGTCGCGGGAGGCGCCAGCGGTCGAGCGTGGCGCGCGGGCATTTCGCAACGACCTGGAAAATATCCCGATGTTCCTGATCCTCGCCTGGATATATGTGGCCGCCGGTCTCTCCACTACCGCCTTCGCGATCTATTGCGTAGTGTTCATGGCCGCCCGCATCGTTCATACGATTTGCTATCTCAATTCGATGCAACCGTGGCGGACGATCGCATATACGGTGGGCGCGCTCGCGATGCTCGCGCTCATCATTCATCTCTTCGTCGGCGTCGTGCTTGTCTGACCAGGTCGACCCGGGCGGTCGCGACGGTTATGGCGGAGGGGGGAGGGAGTCGAACCCTCCGGCGACAGTATTAGCCGCCAGGCCGGTTTTGAAGACCGGTGGGGCCACCGGGCCCCTTCCTCCTCCACGCCTTATGTTTCAAGCACTTACGGCATTTACGGGCGCGGCGCCACGGTTTGAGTGTCCACTTATTGCCCACTTTCTCCCCGTTCCGGTGGACGCGCTCAGATCACCCAGGACGACCTCAGCCAACCGATCTGCCGCGCCGGTCTCCACGCCCTTGAACCAATGGCTGTAGACCATCAACGTAATGGCCGGTGATGCGTGTCCTAGGCGATGCTGCACCTCGGTTACAGGGGCGCCCGCAGCGATCAGCGCGCTCGCGCAACTATGCCGGAGGGAATGGAAATTGACCCGCCGCAAACCCGCCCGGCGCAGGGCCGGATAAAGCCCCACGCTCAAGACGCGATCCCGGCAATTGGGCTGGCCGTCCTTGTGGGGAAACACTAAGTCAAGGTCAGACGGCGGACATCGGAGTTTCCATGTCTTGAGCACCGATACCAACTCGGGTGCGATAGCGATCGCGCGCAACCC
>NFUO01000169.1 GCA_002197545.1 Acidobacteria subdivision 2 bacterium RH1 MAG20
CGCGAGTGATTCTGGCCACGGGAAGCTACATCGGAGAAGGGGTTTGACGACGCGCGACTGGACACGCTATTCCCGGCCATGCCCATCTCCTGGAAGGGAACGCTGCAGCAGTACGTGGGCCGATTGCATCGTCTAATACTACTGGGTCATAAAAGATTGGGGCTGTTGGACATAGCAACGGAAAGTGCTTCAATGTGAGTTGCTATGGGTGTAGTTCGGGCGCCGGTCCAGGCGGTGGAGGAGATTTACAGGCTGGTGTGGGCTGGGGTGGCTAACAGACAGCCGATTGAGGCCGTCTATCAGGGGCGATTGAGATGATCCTGCCCTCGCAGACTGGGGCGGAATCGGGAAGGACGGCTTCGGGTGCTCTGCTACCAGTACGGCGGCGACAGCGGGAGCGGACGCCAGCCAGTTGGCTCGCCGGAAAACTGGCGTTGTATGGCGCCGGAGAAGTTCAGCAGGGTGAAGTTATTGGAAGATGACTGGCGCACGGCGCCGAATCATTCGCGTCCAACCTCATGCGTGGCCGAAGCCGATATCGATGCCGAAGATCATCCGGAGCGCGATCCGCAAAACGGGCACTGCGGCAGTTGCCGCAGCAGCAGACGCGCCAGAACGATCCGCAGCGTCGCGATGGAGTGCGGATTATGCCGCTCGGGGCGTGCGCGGCGAACCGCGTGGGCGGAAGTCCGGCGCTGGTGCGGGGGCGACGAATCCAAGACGACCGGCACGGGCAGAGGGGGAAAAACGGTTCCGCTCGGCTACCAGGAACCCATAAGCTGCGATACATAGCGTTGCGTGGTGGTGGAACCCACGCCAGTTGCGGCCTTCAAAGTGCCCCAGCCCCAATTCTTGTTTCAGTTCCTCATAGTCCCGCTCGATGATCCAGCGGTGTTTGGCAATTTTGACCAAAGCTTTAAGGCCGGTGTCCGGAGGCAGCGTCGATATCCAGTACTTACTCGGCTCTGCGTCCCCTCGCGGCCATTCGATCAACAACCACTCCTCGGC
>NFUO01000017.1 GCA_002197545.1 Acidobacteria subdivision 2 bacterium RH1 MAG20
CAGATTGTCCATCACCAGATGGATGGTGTCGGCCTCTGGATAGCTGGCCACGATCTCCACGAGATAGTCGGCGAACCGCGCAGCGGTTGGAAGTTGGTTTGGTGAAATGGCACCCGGCCTTAGGCTCAACGCGTCAGAAGACGTTGGCTGTGCCGCGCCGTTCATATTCGCACTCGCGGCGCAGGAGGTATCCCGCCCGCATTGGCCCTGGCGGACGAACACCGGCGTGCAGCACCGCCAGCTTGTCGGACAAGTGCCCTGGATACCTGTTGTGAAGTAAGCGTTCGAAGTTTCCCTCTGGCGCCATCTCGGGTTGAAGTCTCACGCTGTAGTCATGGATCAGGCAGCAGGACCGAGAACTCGGAAGTTGAGGTCAGTATCAGAGAAGCGTCGGATCGTGCAGTTGACGATGGAGCCTGGTGCGAGTGTGGCGCATGTGGCACGTGCCCATGGTTTGAACGCGAACCAGCTATTCAAGTGGCGACGCGCTTTCGAGCGCGGTGAACTTTTCGATTCCGCAGCTTCGCCGCAAGCTTTGCTTCCAGTCACGATCGCGGCTCCGAGTGCGGTGGGTATACAGGAACCTGGCTCCGAGCAGGCCCCGGCAAGGTACGGTTCTATCCACATCGAGTTTCCTGGAAGAGCGATGATCAGCGTCGAGAGAGGCGCTGATCCGGGACTTTTGCGTTCGATTCTTGAGAGCCTGCGGAGATGATCGATCTGCCTACAGGAACGAGGATTTGGATCGCAGCCGGCGTGACGGATTTGCGACGAGGCTTCGACGGTCTGAGCGCACAGATACAGACCGTGCTCAACGAGAAGCCATTTTCCGGCCATGTGTTTGCATTTCGAGGTCGTAGAGGCGATATCGTCAAGCTTTTATGGTGGGATGGATATTCCCTGTGTCTGTTTTCGAAGCGTCTCGAGAGAGGTCGATTTATCTGGCCGAAGGCAGAGAGTGGAACCGTTTCTCTAAGTCGCGCTCAGCTTTCGATGCTTCTTGAAGGGATCGACTGGAGGAGACCTGAGAGGACATTCCAACCGCAGGTTGCGGTGTGATTTACTCTCGTGATTCTCCTTTATTCATGCGGGTTTTGAGTGTAATTTGCACCCTGTTTCGTGGCATACTTTTGTCATGATTCCTGCTGCCTTGCCTGACCTCGACAAGCTTGATCCTGAAGCGCTGAAGGCGCTCGTGATCGCCAAGCACAGCGAGTCCATGGAACAGCACAAGGAGCTGAGATCAAGTACACAAGAGATTGAACATCTGAAGCTGGTTATCGAGAAGTTCCGGCGGATGATCTTCGGCCGCAAGAGCGAGAAGCTTACAGGGGAACTCGAACAGCTCGAGTTCCGGCTGGAAGAACTGGAGACCGCTCAAGCTGCAGATGAAGCTGCGCAGGCTGCAACCGAACCAACGCAGAGCGATTCCAACCGTGCTGATTCGAAGCGTCGATCCCGCCCCGCACGCAAGCCGCTGCCGGAAGATCTTCCGCGAGAAGTTGTCACCCATCTTCCCCCGCACACCAACTGTCCCGATTGCGGGGGCGTGATGCGCAAGTTCGGAGAAGATGTTTCTGAACAACTGGAGCGCATCCCGGCCACATTCAAGGTGATTCGCCACGTTCGGCCCAAGTTCTCCTGCGCAGCTTGCGAACACGTCATCGAGGCGCCTGCTCCTGCACGGCCGATCGACAACGGTCTACCTGGCCCGGGACTGCTGGCCCACGTTCTTGTTTCCAAGTACGCTGACCACCTCCCTCTTTATCGACAGTCTCAGATCTTTGCTCGCGAAGGTGTTGATCTCGAACGTTCAACCTTGGCCGGTTGGGTCGGGGCGGCGAGCGAGTTACTTGCTCCACTGGTCGATGAGATCAAGAAGCATGTTCTCGCTGCATCGAAGATCCACGCCGACGACACGCCGGTTCCGGTACTTGCTCCCGGCAACGGCAAGACCAAGACCGGCAGGCTCTGGACTTATGTGCGCGATGATCGGCCGGCAGGCTACTCAACCGCTCCGGCGGTTTGGTTCGTTTACTCGGAAGATCGCAAGGGCGAACATCCGCGAAGTCATTTGAAGGATTTCAAGGGTGCTTTACAGGCAGACGCGTACTCCGGCTTCCACCATC
>NFUO01000170.1 GCA_002197545.1 Acidobacteria subdivision 2 bacterium RH1 MAG20
ATTTTCGTTCGGCTTTCCGGGGCGAATGAAGTCGAGCTTGATGCCCCGTTGCCACGCCCACTCTTCAAGCGCCTTGGACATGAATTCGGTGCCGTGATCCACGGTGATCGAGACTGGCACACCAAGCTCGCCGACCACCCGTTCCAAGGCGGCTGAAACGCTTCTTCCCGAATGCGCAAAAGCCGCCTCTAGCACCGGACTCTGACGACTATATTGATCCACCACGGTTAGCACCCGAAACGCGCGACCGTCGAACAGCGCATCGTGCACGAAGTCCATACTCCACCGCTCGTGCGTGCGCTTGGCCAGCTGTACCGGCCCGCGATGCAGGCCATGTGTTTGCGTCGCCGCACGCGCATCCGCAACTGCAGACCCTGCAGTCGGTACAGCCGCCGCACCCGTTAGCGGTTCACCTGCCGGCCCTCACGTCGAAGCAGCACGGTAATCCGCCGGTAACCGAACCGCGGGCGGGCATGCGCCAGGTCGCGAATCCGCAAGTACAGCGCACTTTGATCCCGCGCCGTACTCTTGCGACACCGTGCGGCCCGCGTGAACTGCGCCAGCCGACAGGAACGCACGGTGCTCACCTGGAAAGTCTCGTGGATCCAGGCCACAAGCTGTCGCCGCCGTGCCGGCTTCAAACTTTTTTTCGAATGACCTCGGACAGGATGTGTTTGTCCAGCGTCAAGTCCGCCACCAGCCGCTTCAAGCGCGCATTCTCGTCGCGCAGCTGGCGCATCTCACTCACCCCGAACTGGCCGTACCTCTACTTCCACACGTAGAAGGTCGCCTCCGACACCCCGAGCTGCCGGCAGACATCACCCACCGGCGTGCCACCGTCAGCTTGGCGCAGGGCATACGCGATCTGCTCCTCCGAAAACCTCGACTTCTTCATCGTCCTCTCCTCGTCTCCCAAGGATCGATGAAGGCAGCTTACCTCCACTTATGAACTGCCGTACATTCCGGCTCCAACGTCGCCGGGGCTGGGCAATATTTGGAAGTGACCGGCGGAAGCCCTGCTTCCGTTCCAGCGCTTAAGAGCGCCGCTCTCCGGAAAAATGCAGCACCAGAAAGCCAACGAGGGCGGCGATTACCGAGCCGCCAAACACACCAAGTTTTACCTGGTTCTGTAGCTCGTCCGAGGTGAAGGCCAGTCCGCCGATAAACAGGCTCATGGTGAAACCTACGCCGCAGAGCACGGCGATCCCGTAAATCTGCACGGGATTTGAGCCGTGCGGCCAGTCGGCCCAGCCCCACTTCACTGCCAGCCACGAAGCGGCGAGGACGCCTACCTGCTTGCCGACGAACAAACCAGCGGCGATACCAATCGGCACCGTTGTAAACAGGGC
>NFUO01000171.1 GCA_002197545.1 Acidobacteria subdivision 2 bacterium RH1 MAG20
ATTGTGGCGGTTCCGACCCTATGTTCACCTGGAGCGAAACTGGAGTGGACCCCATTTTTGAGACAGCCAGTTAACCCCTGAAAATCATTGAAAGGGGAAAAACTGGAAGATGAAGTCTCGAAGAAAATTCAGCAAAGAGTTCAAGCAGGAGGCGGTGACCCGCCTGAACGGTGGACAGAGCGTGGCCGAGGTCGCCCGCGCCTTGGAGGTGCATCCCAGTGAACTGCACCGCTGGAGGCGGGAGTTGCAGGAGCACGGTGCGCGTGCATTCAGGGGTGTGGGCAAAAAGCGCGCCGAAGAGAGCCAGGTGGCCGAGTTGGAACGGAAGGTCGGCCAACAGGCCATGGAGATCGATTTTTTAAAGCGAGCCTTGCAGCATGTCGAGGAACAGCGCCTGCTGCGGGCACTGAACAACGGCGCGCATTCTACGGACAGGTCGAAAAAGAGGTGAAGACGGAGACCAGGTTGAGCGTGATTCGGATGTGCGAGGTGGCGGGATTCAGCCGCGCGGGCTACTACCGGTTTCTGGACCCGGAGAGGCCCGCGGCGGCGGACATGGATCTGCGCGACGAGTTGCAGAAGATCGCGTTGGAGTGGCCCAGCTATGGAAGCCGGCGGATCAAGAAGGAACTGAAAGCCCGCGGCTGGGAGGTCAATCGCAAGCGGGTGCAGCGGTTGATGCAGGAGGACAACCTTCTGTGCGTGGTGAAGCGGAAGTTCGTGGTGACGACTGACTCGGCGCACGGGCGGAAGGTCTATCCCAATCTGGCATCGTCGCTGATCCTGACCGGTGTGAACCAGCTCTGGGTGGCGGACATCACCTACATCCGCCTGGAAGAAGAGTTCGTCTTCCTGGCAGTAATCCTGGATGCGTATTCGAAGCGGGTGATCGGATGGCACCTGGATGATGGGCTCGACGATTCCTTGACGCTGACCGCGCTGCGCATGGCATTGCAGGAGAGAACGGTGCGGCCTGGATTGGTCCATCATTCCGACCGCGGGGGACAATACGCGAGCGGCGATTACACGGACTTACTGAAGGACAACGGTATCGACATCAGCATGAGTCGCAAGGCGAACCCTTGGGACAATGCCGGGTGTGAGTCGTTTATGAAAACCCTCAAGCAGGAAGAGGTATACAGAACTGAATATATGAATATGATTCACGCTCGTGCTGAGATCGGCGAGTTCCTGGAGAAGGTCTACAACGAAAAGCGTCTGCACTCGGCGCTGGACTACCGTTCACCGGTGCAGTTTGAGCGTACGCTGGTGACGCGCACGGAGCCGGCAGCCGCGAGGGTTTCGGCATGAAGGTTCCACACAGGGGCGGGCGGGGGGCGCGATCACGAGCCCGCAGCAGAGATGTGACCATTGCGGGGAAGGAGAAGATCGCGCCCAGGAAAAGGGCGGGCGGCGAGTTCCCGCACCGCACATGCGAGGGTGCGGCGGAGGTAATCGTCCGGGTGGGAGTGTTGTCGCGGAAACCCCGGACTGCCGTGGCGCAGGACAGTAGCGACTTGTGGAGCGGACCATCCACGTTGGAGCAACTCCTTGGCGATCCACTTATCGGCGGTGCTCCAGTCGGGCTGGGGGAAGCGTTCCAGAATCCGCAAGCGGTGCAGCCAACTGGCATAGAGGTTGGCCGCAGCAGCGGCTACGGTGGAACCAGCCGACCAGTCCGTGCCAGCGGCATCGGGGTGCGCGGGTGCCGCCAGAGAAACGTGTGGCGCCAGCGCCAGGCTGGAGTGACTGCCCAGACTGTGCTCGGCCGCCTCCAGCAACGCCGCTGCTTGGGAAGCCAGGCCGGCGTGAGCGTACAGTACCTTCACCCAGGGCGAGTAACCCCCGTTGCGTCGCGTCGGTTTCTGATTGGTGAAACCGCCCAAGCGGCCCAGATGACGCCAATCGGTGCTGGCCGGGTCGCCGCCGTAGACCCGGGCCAACTGTTTGCCGATCTGGCTGGCAACTGCAGCTTGGATGGGTGTGGCACTGACTCGCACCCAAGCCTGAAGATTGCCGGGACTGGTTTGGAGCACCACACAAGGTTCGTGACCGGCGGCGCGCATGGTTTTCACAACGGCTGGGTTAGTCTCATCCAGATCGACGAGGATATAACCGGGATTGCGCTCCTCTGCGTAGGGATGGAGGTACACGTCACAGCCTTCCCGGTTGCGAACGCGCAAGAACCTGATGGTGGCCGGATGGGTCAGTTGGGAAACGGTCCACAGCCGCTCTCCGGGGAATGGTCTGCGAGTCTGGTAATGGATGAGACGGACGAGATAAAGGTCGTGAGGCATAGCCGCGAGTTGGCGGCGCATGGCCAGCAACGTGAGATTGAATCCACGGTCGAACATGGACCCAATTTTGGGATCGAACGGACCCGCCGTACAATGGATTCTCAGCGGACGGCGAACAGTGGGTTAACTGGTTGTCTCACCCTTGGGGTCCACTCCTTTAACCATCAGCCTAGCGGTGACGATTGCTGCAATCCCTAACGTTTTCGGTCAGCAAGTCCCTAATTTCC
>NFUO01000172.1 GCA_002197545.1 Acidobacteria subdivision 2 bacterium RH1 MAG20
AAGATCGCCGTTGAGGCCATAGAAAGAACCGGTGAAATCCTTGGGTGTAACTCCGACGATGGTGTGCTTTGCAAGCACCTTGCCCACGATGTGAAGGTCCGAACCGAGGCGCTTCCAGCACGACCAGGTCATTACGGCAATGGGCGTCTTGCCTTTGTCGTCGGCGCGCGAGAAAAAGCGTCCAAGATACGGCCGGATTCCCATCACCGCGAAATAATTCCCGGACACGGGCCTCATGATCACCTTAATATCGCGGCCTTCGAAGTTATAATCGTCGTCAAGACCGATCGAATTGGGCGCCGCCGCGACATCGGTGAAGACGTGGTTGTTGTCCCGATAATATTCGTAATCCGGATAAGAGATTTGATCGATGGCATTATCGGCGGAATGGTTGTAGATCGCGACCAGGCGGTCCGGCGCAGGGGCGGCGGGAGGCAGGATCAGGATGGTGTTCGAGACGCTCAGGCCAACGATGCCCAGCGCCATGGCGATCGACAGGGAAAAAGCGGAGATGGCCGTGAGCTTCCAGTGACGGCGTAGCACGCGCACGGATCGTAGGGCGGCAATCACAATGCGTTTTATTGTGGCACGCCGGATGCCACCAGCAATGTTCGCTCGATTCAAGTCGTAGAATTCCAATCTTGTGTGAGGTTGGAGCACGGGTGTGCCTCCTCCATACACAGGCCCAGCCGGGACGCGCGCTCGATCGGCGCTCTCAGCGCGCAGCGGAGAGCGTCAGCGTGCCGTCTTCACAGAGTGCAACCGCACCGGCCGCGGATGCGCCGCGCCGTCCATTTAGCGAAAGCTGGGCCGGTGGTCGGGGTACCAGCATTTCGTTGCGTCAGGGAGGCGCCCGCCTTGGTTCTTTATGAATGGATGGCACGGGCGTCAGCGGCTGTCGGTGAGTCCGGCGATGGATTCGACGGAGACGGACCTCATACGCGCAACCTCGGAGAAAATGCCGTGGAGTGTTCCGGTCCTAAGCGGGTTATGCAAAGGAACCGTGATCGAATGGACCGGCGGCCCTGCGTGCCTCAATCGGACGTGGCTGCCCTTTTGACGAACCACGGCAT
>NFUO01000173.1 GCA_002197545.1 Acidobacteria subdivision 2 bacterium RH1 MAG20
CACGGCGAGCCCAAGACCGCTCGCCTGATTGCCGACGGCGCGCACATGGGCCGCGGCAGCCGCGCCAATGCCGGCTCCGGCCGCGCCCTCATGGAATTTTTCCGCATGCACCTCAGCGCATAAGCCGCGCTGAACTAATTTTGCTGGTCTGGGCGAATTGCCCACGGAAATATTAGGCTAGCTTGTTAACCGGCTTGCGCGCGGAGAGCGACAGCATCAGCCGCGTGGACCCACTGAAAATCATGCTGATTCCTACGAGCGTTCCGATGGCCCACTCGGTGCTCACGGGCCAGGTTCTCCAAATCAGGAAGCCGAGAATCAACGTGACTACGCCATCCAGCGCGAGCCATCCGCGAGCCTGCCGAGCCGGTAGTTGAAACGCCAGAATCAGCTCCAGCACGCCTTCGACAAAGAGGTAGATGGCCAAAGCCAGCGTCAAGGTGAGCAGACCCGCCACCGGGTGCGCCAGCAGGTATACGCCGACTCCTATGTACAGCACGCCAAGCAGCAACTGCCAGACCGTTCCGCCGATTCCTCGCAGTTCCCAGGCAAACCAGAGATGCCCGACTCCGGCAAATACCAGCAGCCAGGCGACTACAATATTGACGGCGACTCCGGCGGCGAGCGGGAGTCCAATCGCCAGAATCCCGGCAACGATCATCAGCACGCTTATGGCAATGGACCAACCCGTGAAATGTTTCGCTTCGGTTGTCATGGTGGAAGTGGCCATGGTTATTCCTCCACAGAAGGGTTTTGGGGTATGCGGGCAGCCTACGCTTGTGGCCGCGCAGCGTCAACGACGAGCCCAGCTGCGCTGGTTCACCTTGTCTTGCCTGTCACGCCAATACGCCTCGCGACGACTAGCCGTCGAAGCCTGTAGCTCAGGTCGCGGACGCCGGTGTTGCGTCCGAGACCTGAGGCTTTCTTCTGCGGTCATGACAAAACCCTCGGGTCTGGCCACCCTCCGGCCCGACCCGAGCTACAAATGCTTTTCGCCGCAACACCCGCGGCTTATCCGCCGGGGCGGACTCGCTCGGAATCAGCATCCCGATCGGATGCTCATTTGCCGAGGATTTGGCGGGCGATGACCAGGCGCTGGATTTCGCTGGTGCCTTCGCCGATGGTGCAGAG
>NFUO01000174.1 GCA_002197545.1 Acidobacteria subdivision 2 bacterium RH1 MAG20
AGTTGGGTACGGGGCCGGGGCAGAAGTTCCAGGATGGGCGCCGCCAGCAGTTGGCGGCACAGAGCCAGTTTCTGTTGGCGATGACAGTTGGCCAGGAATCCAAAGTGGCGGATGCGCTGGAACCGCTGTGGCAGTGTATGAAGAAGAAACCGGCGGATGAACTCTTCCGCGTCGAGCGTCATGGTCTTGGAGTTCTGCTTGTTTTTGTGGCGGTAGTCCTTCCACTGGAAGGTGACTCGGCCATCTTCCAGGGAGACAAGCCGCTGATTGGAGATGGCCACGCGGTGCGTGTAGCGGCCGAGATATTCAATCGCCCGGCGGGGGCCTCCAAACGGAGGCTTTGAATAGACCACCCATTCGGCTTGGCGCA
Source organism: Acidobacteria subdivision 2 bacterium RH1 MAG20 (assembly GCA_002197545.1). The sequence goes on from NFUO01000174.1 coordinate 371, forward strand.
TCCGGGCCAGATAGGCTTGGAAAGCCGAGGCATCGCTGTATGGCGCAAGTTCGCCGAAGAACTGGAGGCCGCCGTTATCAAAAGCCTCGTCCAGCGCTTCCAGAAACAAGCGGCGGAAGAGCCGGGACAGCACGCGCACGGGCAGAAAGAAACCCGGACGGCAGGCGATCCAGCGTTCGTGGTCGGAAGAGAGTCCGCCGCCGGGGATCACACAATGCAGATGGGGATGATGCAGCAGATTTTGGCCCCAGGTATGGAGCACGGCGAAGAAGCCGATGCCGGCGCCCAGGTGCTTCCGGTCGCCGGCGATCGCCAGGAGGGTTTCGGAGGCGGCGCGGAACAGGATGTTGTAAACCTTCTCCTTGTTGTAGAAGGCAAGCTGGGCGATCGGTTCCGGGATCGTAAACACCACGTGGAAGTATTCGGCGGGTAGCAGTTCTTCCTTCCTGTTTTCCAGCCACTGGATGCGCTCCGCGCCTTGACACTTGGGACAGTGGCGGTTGCGGCAGGAGTTGTAGGCGTTGCGCGTGGCGGCGCAGTGGCCGCACTGTTCGACATGGCCGCCGAGCGCCGCGGTGCGGCAGATCGCGATGGCGCGCAGTACCGCAGTTGCTCCCTGCCAAGCGGGTGAGCCCGGCGGTAAGCGCGGCCGTGCCGTCG
>NFUO01000175.1 GCA_002197545.1 Acidobacteria subdivision 2 bacterium RH1 MAG20
ATCGCCCGCGAGATTTGGTTCGATAATCTCGCGACCGCCGTTGCCGAACATGACGGCAACCTGGTGCGTTTCCATCCACGTTTTCTGGCCTTCGCGCGCGAATATAGCTTCCTCCCTCGGGCTTGCCATGTGCGTGCGGCGTGGGAAAAGGGGAAAATAGAGAGAGCCATCGGTTATACAAGAACGAACTTCTGGCCACTGCGCACGTTCACCGACCTAGCCGATGTCAACTCGCAAGCACTCCAATGGCTCAACGAAGTCGCTAACCAGCGCCGTCATCGTGAAACGGGCCAGACTCCTCGAGAACGCTTTCAGCTCGAAGCACTGCGCTCCTTGCCGGTGATCACCCCCGACTATCGCGACACTACCGAAGCTCTGGTTCATAAAGATCTCCGGCTATCGTTCGACGGTAATCGCTACTGTGTGCCCCCACGCTACGTGGGCCGTCACCTCACGATCAAAGCAGATGCCTCCTCGCTCACCATCTACGATCAGCAGCAGGAAATCGTCTCCTATGCTCGCTGCTGGCAACGCGGGCAGGTGCTTGGCGCCGAACACTTTCAAAAAGAACTGTTCGAACAACGGGCCGCGGCCCAGCGATCCGCAGCACAACAGCGCTTGATCGACTTGCTGGGTCCTAGTTCGGAAATCTATCTACGGCGCCTGGCGGACACCGATCGCTCCCTCGCCCGGCAGGTGAGAGAACTGCTCGCCTTGATTCGCGACTATGGTCCGGAGGCGGTCGCCGCCGCTGTTGGCAAAGCCCATGCAGCGGGTGCCTTCGGCGCCGATTACATCGCCAATATCCTCAGCCAGCAAACTCTGCGGCGCGAGGTCCAGCCGCCGCTGCGGTTCAAAGACCCTGAGTTGAACGAACTGATCACCGATCCGCTGTCGCTGGCCGATTACGACACTTTCATCCTTCGCTCGAAAAGGAACGCCGATGAACTCACTCCAACAGAAACTGAATCAACTGAACCTGACGACCATGAGCCAGCATCTGGACGAGACCCTGACTGATGCGGCCAGCAAGAATCTCAGCGCCGCGGAAGCTTTCGAAGCTCTGCTGGACCGTGAGCTCGAAGCGCGTCAGACCCGCTCGATCGATCGCCGCTTCCGGCTCGCTCGCTTGCAAGCCAAGCACTCCATCGATAGCTTCAACTTCAACCATCACAAGACCCGCTTGCAGTGCAAAAGTCGCATCCTCCGCCTTTTGGATCTCGGCTTTCTCGAGAAAGGCACCGCCGTTGTGCTGATCGGAAACCCCGGCGTAGGGAAAACGTTCTTAGCGAAGATCATCGCCTGGCGCGCTTGTCAGGCCAACCGTCGGGTGCTGTTCACCACCGCCATGGACATGCTC
>NFUO01000176.1 GCA_002197545.1 Acidobacteria subdivision 2 bacterium RH1 MAG20
AGGGAGAACCCGCTTTGGTTTCTCCCTGCACCCTCATCCCGCCCAATGTCCGGCCCTCGCTCGCCGGCTGCGCGGCAGGAGTCAAGCTCCTAATCGCGAAGGTAAGAGAAATTACTTCCGGCTTGCCCATTTTCGGGAGGAGTATGGACGTCAGACGCACTCGTTGAAACGTCGCTTTCTATAGGCGGCTACCTTGTGGCGGTTCCCGCAGGTAGCCATGCTGCACCAGCGGCGGTGATGAGATTTGGTTTGGTCATAGAACCACAGCACACAGGACTCATCTTCACATCGCCTTACAAGGTCAAAATCTCCCGTAGCCAATAGATCGGCGGCGGACTCTGCCACAGGCGCAAGCATCTGCTCTGGTGTGTCTAGCTGCCATATTCGCTTGACCGTTAGAGAATGTGATTTGCCCCAGACGAGCTGAGACTGGCACTGTGCCGATGCTAGGAAAGAATTGAGCACCGATAGGTCTCCTCGTGTGCCTGCCTTCCGCTTCTTGACCAGTTGGCGAAGAGCCTCCCGCAGAGTTCGCGCGGCATGGAGGAGGGAGGAGGAAGGCGCGTTGAGAGGTATTCCCTCAGGACAAAATCCGGCCCGCTCAAGCCAGTGCAGGACATCTTCATCACTCTGAAAAAGATCCACGAGTTCGCCATTCACCCTCGGAAGAGTGTTCAGAAGATCAAGCGCAGGGTGATCCGCCAAGAGGATGAACTGCTTATCCGTCGCTGATTGTTCTTGGTTTGGCATAAGTCCGTTACCCAACTCCTTTTATTGTAACCGGATATATCCGTCTTGACTGGTTACCCCTGCTCGTGTAACCATTGACCTGTAGTTTCACAGGTGTTTGCCTTTTGCTGTACTGGAAATCCGGAGACCCTAATGAATCGTCGAAACTTCTTAACCCAAGGCGGAGGACTGATCGCAACCATGACTACATCCCCTGTAATTGGTGCAGCACAAACGAGTGCCGCACCCGCCGTGCCGCACACATCCATCCATCGACTCGAAGTGGACGATATAAACGTCTTCTATCGGGAGGCGGGTCCTCTCGATGCGCCGGTAGTGCTCCTGCTGCATGGCTTCCCAACGTCGTCGTTTATGTACCGTGAGCTGATGCCTCGGCTGGCGAATCATTATCGAGTGATTGCGCCGGACCTGCCGGGCTTCGGCTTCACGGAGGTGCCGGTGGAGCGGAAGTACACCTACACGTTCGACGCTTTGGCTCGAACCATCTCAGCGTTTACGGATGCTCTGCGGCTGAAGCGCTACGCGCTTTACGTCTTCGACTATGGTGCTCCGACGGGTTTCCGATTGGCCATGGCCCATCCCGAACGAATTACAGCGATCGTTTCGCAGAATGGGAATGCGTATGAAGAGGGACTCGGGGACGCCTGGGCTCCGATCCAACGCTACTGGCAAGAGCCGACACCCCAGAATCGCGAGGCAGTCCACAGGGAGCTTAGCCCTGAGGGAATTCGCTCGCAATACACCTATGGTGTTCCGAACCCCGCAGTCATTGCTCCGGAAGGTTACACGCTCGACGCTGCACTGATCGCGCGGCCCGGAAACATGGACATTCAATTAGACCTGTTCCTCGACTACGCAAACAACGTGAAGCTCTACCCTGCATTTCAGGAATATTTCCGCAAAGCGAAGCCTCCCCTTCTGGCAATCTGGGGTAAGCATGATCCGTTCTTCATTCCCGCAGGCGCAGAGGCTTATCGGAGGGACATCCCCAGCGCACAGGTTCAATTTCTGGATACGGGGCATTTTGCGACAGAGACGCATGTGGTAGAGATCGCTGCCGCCATGCGACAATTCCTAGCCGTGAAAGCAGGGTGAACTTTACGCGACCTAGTAGGAATGGGCTGGCCTGCCAATCGTTACGTCCGCTACTATTAAGGAATAGTGGCGGACGCTACGAATGTGAAAGGGGCATCGGTGAAAATCTCCAAGAAGCAAGCAGCGGAAAACAGAGAGTTGATCCTTACGAGCGCCGCCAAATTGTTCCGGGAACGTGGGGTGCCGGGAGTCGGCGTGGACGCACTCGGTCAAGCTGCGGGGATGACGCACGGGAGCCTCTACAGCCAGTTCGGCTCGAAGGAAAAGCTTCTCGCGGAGGCACTCGAAGACGGATTTGAGCGAGAAGGTCCACTGGCCGCTCCCGTGGATACCGTTTCGGGATTGGTTTCTCGGTACTTAAGCCCTAAACATCGCGACGATCCGGGATCAGGTTGCTTCATGGCAGCGTTGGGAGGTGACATGCCCCGGCAGGGAGAGGTCGCGCGCCGCTCGTTCACGCGCATTGTCAAAAGCGCTGCGGAGCGTTTGGCGGAGAAGCTTCCGACAGGGACACCTCGTGCCCGCAAGGACGACATGCTTGCGGCAGTGTCCTCAATGGTCGGTGCGATGATCCTGGCCCGCGCTGTAGATGACCAAGAATTCTCAGACCGCATACTTTCAGTCACCCGTTCAAAGTTGCTCAAGGAACTGCGTTAGAGCATCCCCCTAAAAAAGCCAACATCACAGCGGAAAGAAGGCTCGGTAAACTCACGGAGTTTATGCTGGCGATCGCTATCATTGACAATGATAGCGATCGCTACTATTATTGTGGCATCTGGGTAAATGAAAACCCGGAGAGAAGGAGCTGAATAATGAAAGTGCCAAAGATTCTCGTTACGGGTGCCACAGGCAAATCCGGATATGTCGCGATTGAAACTCTAGTGAAGAAGGGTATCCCGGTGCGGGGTCTAGCTCATCGCGAAGGAACGAAGGTCGATAGCCTTCGAGCGCTGGGAGCCGAAGTCGTGATTGGCGACTTCTTCAACCTCGACGAAATGGTCCGTGCGTTGGACGGGATTGAGAGCGCCTATTTCTGCTACCCCGTCGCGCCGCGCCTTATCGACGCGACCGCCTACTTTGCAGCTGCGGCGAAAGAGGCTGGAGTCAAATTCATCCTTAACATTTCGCAAATTTCGGCACGCCGTGTCGCGAAGAGCCATGCCGCCCTCAACCACTGGGTTGCGGAGCGGATCTTCGACTGGTCCGGCATCCCAACGACCCATCTGAAGCCGACCTTCTTCGCGGAATGGCTCGTCTACTTGGTCGATCCCGCAGAGCTCCAGGCGACGGGTGCCCTCAAGCTTCCGATGGGCGAGGGACGCCACGCTCCTATTGCTGCCGAAGACATTGGACGACTGGTGGCCGCAATTCTGCAGAATCCGGAGCCGCATGCCGGCAAGAGCTACACCGTCCACGGTCCCGTCGAGATGAACCACTATGAGATCGCGAAAGAGATGGGCAAGGCGCTCGGGCGCGAGGTGCATTACGATCCCGTCACCGCCGAACAGTTCATCAAAGAAGGACAACTCAAAGGGTGGAGCGAATTTATCCACCAGCATGTGGCCGAGGTGTCGAAAGACTATCAGAATGGAGTCTTCGCCGGAGAAGACGGCATAATCGGGCAGCTGACGGGACAGCCTCCCATGTCCGTCCAAGCCTTTGTCGAAAAACACCGAGCCGTTTTCGAGTCGGCTGTGGAGCGTCCTGTTTCTTCGAGTTATGAACATGCATAAGGCGAAGATGACACAGCTAACGGCCGGAGTTCACAATTAACACAGCCTGGTTATAAATCGTTTGGGGGCGGCGCTTCGCCGCCCCTTCTGCGTTCGTCAGTACAGTGCGGCCCTCACCTCTCAGCTTTCATCTCTCGTTTGCCGCCCGGTGGCTCACTTGCACGGTGCCGATCAGGACTTGGCGAAAAGCCGAAGTTGGCCAGCATGGTACATTGCGTGTCCGGTGCGCGATTGCAGCACAGCGATCCGGTTTCTCTTGGGATCTTTGGCAAAATCCTCTTCAGAGACTGCCGCGTGCCTTTTTAACCAATCGAGTGGGGCCATTGCTTCTATACCTCGGGTCAGCGACTCATTCACTTCAACGAGCGCCTGACGCACCTCAGCTGGACTCAGTTCGTCAGGAGATGTCCTGTCAGGATTCTCGATGAACGACTTGTCCAATTCGGGGTGAAGACGTTCTCCGATTCCGAGCATCGCAAGAAGCCGGTCGTGGTGAGCAGCAAGATGCCCGACGATGTAATACACGCGATTTCGTCGAGGAGCAACCTCCATAAGCAACTCGTCGTCGGTCAACGCGGACAGCAGTCTGTTGATGGACTCAATTGTGCGTTTCCATCCAGCCACTGCCACTTCTGAGAACAACTCGTCTGACGCCATCAACATACCCTCTCCAGTTTTCACTATTTCCTCCTAGATCGATACGAACATTACTCTGGCGTAGAGCTTATCTCGACGCCAGAAGCTGGCTCGCGATGATGCGTCGCGAGACCTGCTAACCAATCACCAAATGACCGCAGGGCATCTCTGCGCAAGCGGATGAAAGCGTTTTTACCAACTCGCTCGATCTCAATGAGCCCCGCGTTTTCGAGTTGTTCGACATGATGGGAAAGAGTGGCAGGGCCGACGGAGAGCTTTCGTCGAAGCTGAGCCAAGGGCACTCTCTCCCTTGATCCTAGCTGCCGAAGAATCGTCTGTCGGTTGTAGCACGTCAGGCAACGCGCTATAGCTCTAATCTCTCTTTCCGAGATTTGGGGTAGAGCAGCACTTCCTGAGATGTCTTTAGCCATCGTAGCTTTTTCCCAGATAGTTATTGAGAAGTCGGGCAGGGAGAGCCCGCTTTGGATCCTCCCTGCAATCAAATCTGCGCTCTTCCTCCATCCACGAATAGTTCGATACCCGTTACATAACTGGAATCATCCGAGCCCAGGAACAGCGCTGCCTTAGCAATTTCGTCGGCTTTGCCCATACGTCCCATAGGGATGGTGGAAATAATCTGTGCAGCTTTTTCGGCAGGCACACCGGCCACAAGCGGTGTATCAGTTGGGCCAGGGCTAATAACATTCGAGCGAATGCCTCGGTCCTTTAGCTCCATCGTCCAGGCTCGGACGAGATTTCGTATAGCGGCTTTGCTCGCGCCATATACACCGAAAGCGGGCGTACCCTTCACGCTCGCAACCGATCCGTTAAGAATGATTGAGCCACCATCATTCAGAAGTGGCAATGCCTTTTGCACCGTGAACAGCGTTCCCTTTACGTTGGTGTTGAATATTTTGTCGAAATGTTCCTCTGTGACTTTTTCCAAAGGAGCAAACTCGCCAGTGCCGGCATTAGCGAAAACGATGTCAATTCGTCCTTTTGCTCCGACGATCTCATAAAGACGATCAAGATCGGCAAGTTTAGCAATGTCGCCTTGAACGCCGGTGACATTACTCCCAATTTCCTTCACAGCGTCGTCGAGTTCCTTCTGACGACGGCCCGTGATGAAGACGTAGGCTCCTTCGCTCACGAAGAGCTTCGCGGCAGCTAACCCTATCCCCGTAGAGCCGCCAGTGATGACGGCCGTTTTTCCTGCTAACTTTTTCATGAGTGATACCCATTCTCTTCGTATTCGGGGTAGCCTTGCCGCTCCATCCCGGATTAATCTTGATGCCGACAAGGACACCTGGAAGCCTACGAGGCTGCGTAATCAACGAACGCCGCCTGTCGCAAGCAGAAGTTCGCCAGTGAGCCATGCGGAATCGTCGGAAGCGAGAAACACTGCGATAGGGCTGATATCCGTAACCCGTCCGGTCCTCCCGAGCGGAGCTTGGGCGCTCAACCACTTTTCAAAATCGGAGCCTATGTTTCCATTGCTGGTCGTGCCCTCAGTCTCGACCAGACCAGGATTGATCGAATTAACCCGGATCTTGCGAGAACCGAACTCCCGCGCCCAAACGCCAGTTAGGGTATCGACGGCGGCTTTGGTACCCGTGTACACCGATGAATTGGCAAAGGTAGTGCGGCTCACGCCTGAGCCGATGTTGATGATGCTTCCGCCTTCTCCAAGATGTTTGATCGCAGCCTGAGTAACCAAGATTGGCCCGAGGACATTGATGTTAAACATCCAATGGAAATCGGACTCCATAACCTCGCCAAGCGGCTTCCACTCATAGACTCCGGAGTTGTTCACCACGACATCCAGATGGCCGAAGTTTTTGATCGCGGCATCGACCAGGGCACGGGCGTCCGCAGCTTTTGATACATCCGCCCCCACCGCCACTGCCTTTCCGCCAGCGTTCACGATTTCGGCTACCACCTTGTCAGCGCCTTCTCTGCTGGACGCATAGTTCACAACGACAGAAGCACCTTCTGCACCGAAGAGCCTCGCAATGCCTGCTCCAATCCCTTTCGAGGCACCGGTAACGATGGCGACTTTTCCCTTGAGTTTGCTCATGTCCGACTCCTTGATTGCTGCGCGTGTGATGCTCAATCCTTCGTATTCGGGGTAGCCTTGTCGCTCTACCCCGGATCGACGCTTATGCCTGCAGAACACTTGGAAATCTACGAACCGGGCGCCAATTAACGAATGCCACCTGTCGCAAGCAGAATCTCGCCCGTGAGCCATGCGGAATCGTCGGAAGCAAGGAACGCCGCGATAGAGCTGATGTCGGTAACCCGTCCGGTCCTTCCGAGCGGAGCCTGAGCGATCATCCACTTTTCAAAATCGGAGCCTATATATCCCCTGCTAATCGAGCCTTCGGTCTCGACCAGACCAGGATTGATCGAATTAACCCGAATTTTGCGCGGACCGAACTCCCTCGCCCAGACGCCAGTTAGGGCATCGACTGCGGCTTTGGCGCTCGTGTACACCGTGGAATTCGCCGGGGTGATGCGGCTCGCGCCTGATCCGATGTTGATGATGCTCCCGCCTTCTCCAAGATGCTTGATCGCAGCCTGAGTCACCAGAATCGTCCCAAGGACATTGATGTTGAACACCCGATGAAAATCAGCCTCACTTACCGCCTCAAGCGGTTTTAGATCAGAGACTCCGGAGTTGTTCACTAGGACATCAAGATGGCCAAAGTTTTTGATCGCTGCGTCGATAAAGGCTTGGGCGTCCGCAGCCTTTGACACATCGCCCCCCACCGCCACAGCCTTTCCGCCAGTGGACACGATCTCGGCTACCACTTTATCTGCGTCTTCTCTGCTGGACGCATAGTTCACAACGACCGAAGCACCTTTTGCGCCGAATGCCTTCGCAATACCCGCTCCGATACCCTTTGAGGAACCGGTAACGATGGCGACTTTTCCCTTGAGGTTGCTCATACGACTCCTTGATTGCTGTGCGCGGGGTTCACACCGCGCGGGTTGAATGGCTGTACGTGGACAATCCACGAACGGCATTATTGTGGACTTCTCGTTTCAGATGTGACATATTTGAGTCGGATGCATTATTTTCAACCTATCGTTCCAGATGTGCGTCTAAGGAGGTATGAACACGGAGACGACAAGAAGCGGCAGGATGGGCAGGCCACGCTGTTTTGATGAAGATGCTGCGCTGGAGGCGGCTATGCGTGTCTTTTGGGCAAAGGGCTACGAAGGCGCGACAATGGCCGATCTGACCGAAGCAATGGGCATCAATCGCTCAAGCATGTATGCGGCATTTGGAGATAAGGAAAGCCTCTTCCGCCGCGCCATCGAGCGATACAGAAGGGGGCCTATGTCATTCGTCAATGACGCCTTGGCGCTGCCCACACTAAAAGAGGCTGTGGCTACGTTAATGCAGAAAACTATTGAGTTTCTCGCCACTCCAGGCAATCCAAGAGGCTGCCTCTCGATAACGGGAGCGATCGCTTGCGGGACCGAATCCGTGGCTGCGAGAGACGCAATGGTTGAATGGCGGAAACAAGGTGATGCTGCGATCAAAAGACGTGTGCAGCAGGCACAGCGAGAGGGCGACCTAGACAATTCAATCAACCCTACTGATTTCGCCCGGTACATCTCCATGCAGATGTCCGGATTGGTAGTTCAGGCAACGAACGGAGCAACAAAGGCAGAGATGAAGCGTGGTGTCGAAATGGCGGCGAGGTTTATGGATTTCTGACCGAGGTTGGAAAGGGATAGCCTTTCCACAATGGCTCAATGCCGGTTATGTTGACCTCTATCGATTGGACACGGCAATTGTACGCGTCGGCCCGCTTGCGCGAGACGGGAAGAGGTACGCGATGGGACATGAAACGAACGAATCGCAATCTTCGCTGCTCCATGTTCATGTGTGCTTGTATTGCGCCAGCACATTTCGCAGGGAAGAAGTGGAAGGTCGAGTACACACGACGGGGCTCTTTCTCTGTACGAAATGCGGTAGGGAAGGACCGTTGAATATTGAGATCCGCGAGATGAACGATGGTGAAGCTCAGGAACTCACCACCGACTAAATCACATGGCTAGAGGAAGTCTTCTCTGGGTCGTCTGCCCGATAACGCCGAACTTTCTTCCGGCTGCTTTGACGAATTCATTCACAAGTCGGGATTTGCTATCTGCGCGCATCGCGAGACTAGTGACAAGACGAAGACGGGGTTCAGCCAAAGGCCGCATCGTGATGCCATCACGAGCAATCCTCCATGCCGCTGATCGTGGCAAAAACGCAAGTCCGTGATGCTCACGTATCAGTTCAGAGGCTTCCTCGGGACTGGTGAAGTGGTAAATGTCAGATGGAGAGGCACCTCTATCCGCGCCGACAGAATGAATGGTGTCGTATAGATGGGCGTTTGCGTGCTTCCCAAGCAGCATCCAGTTTCGCTTGTGCATCTGCTCCAGACGAATCTCCCGATACGCTGTCAGTTCGTCCTCCATCGGGAGTGCGATGTAAAACGGATTGTCTGCAATGTTCAGGACGCTGAGTTGTGGTTTTTGGGGAACGCCGGTTATCACGGCAAGGTCGAGCGTGCCTGCGCTGACCTGACGGGCTAGTTCATTGGAAAAATTGCTCCAGAGCTTGATCCTCATCTCTGGAAAGAGTGAGAGCTGGATAGAAAGAAGCGTTGAAACGAGAATCGGTTCGCTTGCAGGGAGGAGTCACCATGTCCGATGAACGAAAGCCACCAGTAAGCGTAGGAGCGCCCGATGGCCGCCCCCGCATCGACCGCGAGCCGTTGCTCGACAGCCATCAGGCGGCGGCCATGCTCAAGGTTCATCCGAGAACTCTCCAGAGGCTTGTCCATCGTGGAGAAATCGCAGCCGTGCATGTCGGCAAGCTATGGCGTTTCAAGGCATCGGTGCTGACCGAATGGATCGACAGAGACATCGCCAGCTAAGGAACCAAACCCATAGAACACCCAATGTTTTGTAGTGATATTCAGGCATGATGGCGTTACGCTAATAGCAGCCATTCGTGCTGTGAAGTCGAGGAGAAAAATACCTTGATTGATCGCACACGATATCAATTTGGAAGTGTCACGCTTAAAAAGCGGGCGAAGGGAGCCGACGTTTGGGAGTTCCGGTATTACGAGACGCAGGCCGATGGAACAAGGAAGCGTAAAGCGACCTTCGTCGGAACCACGAATCAGTACAAGAACAAGTCAGACGCGCGGGTTGCAGTAGAAGCCCTTCTCCTAAAACTCAACGAAGAGAAACCGCAGCATCACCTGGGTGCTGTCACCTTCGGCGCAATCTGCGATCGATACATTGAGGAAGAGTTGCCAGAACGCTACTCAACTCGGAAGTCGTATCTGTCGAATATCAAGCTGCATATTCGTCCAAGGTGGGAGCGTTACTTGTTGCACCAGATCCGGCCTATGGTGGTCGAGGGATGGTTGAAGAACATGGAGATGGCCCCGAAATCGAAGGCTCACATCCGCAGCGTCATGCACCTGATGTTCGAGTGCGCGGCCCGCTGGGAACTGTTCAACGACCGTCGCAACCCCATCCAGATCGTCCGGGTCAAGGACGGCAGCAAGCGGCGGCAGCGCCCGCCGGTGTTGACTGTGCAGGAGTATGAAACCATCCTCGGTCTGTTGAAAGAACCGTACCGAACGATGGTGATTGTGGCACAGTGCCTCGGTCTTCGCGTAAGCGAGATCGCGGCGCTTCAGTGGCGAGACTTCGATTTCGAGCGTCAACAGCTTCTCGTACAACGGAGCATCGTGAACGGGAACGTCGATGACGTGAAGACGGAGTATTCGCGGGATCATGTACCGCTTGATGCGGCCCTAGTAGAGGTTCTGCTTGTATGGAGCAAGGAGGCCACGCCATCGGAAGAAGGCTGGGTCTTCGCAAGCCCCTCCACGAACAAGCCCTACCAGACGACCGAGATTCAGAAGCGGCACATTCGCCCTGCGGGGTGCTGCCTTGTGGAATGTCCGACGTGCGGTGCGGGAGTTGGCGTCTGGTGCAGCCAGGTCAAACCCACACCGAACGGCAAGCGGCTACTCATCCACGAGGAACGGCAGGCCGCTGCCGGGAAGTACGGTCATCTCGGCTGGCACACGTTCCGCCACACGTACCGTTCGTGGCTGGACGAGACCGGAGCGCCGATGAAGGTGCAGCAGGAACTCATGCGTCATGCCTCGATCCAGACGACGATGAATGTCTATGGACAGGCCATGACATCATCCAAGCGGGAAGCAAACAGCAAGGTCGTGGAGATGGTGCTCAAGCCAATGAAAGCGAGCGCCTGAAACCTAGATTTTGCGAATGGGAGTCAGTGGGAGTGAATCTGGAGGAGCGATCAATCAAATTCAGCTTGCAAGTTACTGATTTGATTGGTTGCGGGGGTAGGATTTGAACCTACGACCTTTGGGTTATGAGCCCAACGAGCTACCGGGCTGCTCCACCCCGCTCTTCAAATATACCGCTATCAGGATGTAAGGTCAATCGAGCTACGGTGCTGATTCAACTCGCGGAGAAGGCGAGTATCGGGGTATGTTTTATCAAGCGTCGTCGTAACTTTTTCGAAAAATTGGCGTTTTATAAGTTGTAGAACAACGTAACTGAATCTCATGGTCGCGTAGTAGCAGCGAGGGGTCTATGTATTCTTTGAGATCTTCAATGTCTGGTTTTCTGATGGCTGGTCTGCTTGCTTGCGGGGCTGGATTGGCGCAGCAGAAGTCCGCGGTGGTTCCGGATGCGCAGATTGAGGCCAATGTTCTTAAAGCGTTGGCGAGTTCTCCCCAACTGGCGGATCAGGCAATCAGTACGATAACTGTTTATGGTCAGGTCACGCTGAGCGGCACAGTCCGAGATGAGGCCTCCAGAGACATGGCCGAGAAGCTGGCGTCAGATGCTCCCGGCGTACAAAAGGTGATTGATCAGTTGGCGATTGGTGCGCTTCCTGCAGCCGCTGAAAACAATGCGGTACAGGGACAGGACTCGACGGATGAGGGCACAAACCCGGTACTGCAGTCGGATGGAACCTATGCCCCGGCGCCGAACGCACAGGGTCAAAGCAATCCAGCTCCAGACCAGCCAGTTCCAGATCAGGCTGAGAATAACAACGCGCCAGCGGAGCCACAGTATGGCGGACCACCGCCACCGCAGGAAGGACCAAATGAGCCTGACGGGCCATATCGTCGACCTTACAACCCTAACCCTCCTTATGCCTATGGCCAGTCTCCTCAGCCATACCAGCAGCCCTATACCGGGCAGCAGGGCGGTGAGTCGGTTGTGGTTCCCAGCGGCAGCATGATCCGCGTCCGAATCAACCAGGGCATGGATAGCAAACATACTGCGCCCGGTACAGCATTTGATGGCGTCGTTCTGAACGACGTTGTTGCAGAAAATGAAGTTGCGATCCCACGAGGCGCCCTGGTGCAGGGAAAGGTTGTCGATGCGCAGAATGCCGGCGCGCTAAAGGGCAAGGGCGAACTGGCCCTGCAGTTGACACAAATAACGCTGGGCGGACAGACATATCCGATCGTTTCGGATGCATGGACACATGAAGGCGCCGATAAGACGTCGCAGACCGTCGGCAGTGCGGTTGGCCTGGGCGCGGTTGGCGCGATGATTGGCGCTGTGGCAGGCGGCGGGCCGGGAGCATTGCTCGGAGCAGGCCTCGGCGGGGCTGCGGGCATCGGTGCTTCTGCCGCGTCCAGGAGTGGCGAGGCGATGGTGCCGCCTGAGGCAATCTTGACCTTTCATCTGGCGCAGCAAGTACCTTTGATGACAGTCTCTCAGGCTGAGATGAACCGGCTGGCATCCGGTATTCAGCCCGGCACGCAACAGATGCGCCGGCGCTATCCTCCGCCTCCGCCTGCTTATCCCTATGGGCCTGCGTATTACCCCTATTACTAACGAGAATGACGAGGAGCACAATTTTCAGGGACAATGTGAGACCCCGGACACTCCGGGGTTTTGCATTTTGTAGCATAGCCACCCGCCGCCTTCAGATGAATCTGCGCTACTGATTTATACTTGTTGCTTGCCCTGCAATCGGCGTGGCGCGAGTCGAGAGACATGTTGCCAGGTCGCGCAAAATCCCGGGCACGCGGCCGCCTTCCGGCATGGAAGACGGTAACGCGCGAAGTGAAGGTCTTTCGTCTAGCATGATTCGCATTCTGCAGCAGGACAACCGCCTCATCAAAATTATCTTCGCCGTCATTATTACAGTGGCTTGCGCCACCATGGTGATTACCCTCGTCCCCGGCATCTTCGACAACACCGGCGACAGTGGGCCGAACGGCACATTTGCGACGGTGCGCGGACCGGGCCTCTTTGGCAAGTTTGCCGGCAACAGCATTCCGATCAAGTCGGCGGATGTCGATCAGTTGGCACAGCGGCAGTTGCAGCAGCAGCATCTTCCCGATTTTCTGATGCCCTATATGACACAGCGCGCCGGACAGGTGCTGGTGCAGCGGGCCATCCTGAAACGTGAAGCGGACAACATGCACTTGCAGGTCAGTGACGAAGACCTTCGTCGCGAGTTGCAGACCGGTCCTTTCGCTCAGTATCTATTCCCCAATGGACAGTACATTGGCGACGACGGCTACATGAACTTCGTGCAGAGTAACTTTCAGACCAGCCGTAGCGATTTCGAATCGAAGGTCAAGGGCGACATGGAGCTGAACCGCCTGCAGGCCCTGATTACGGGCGGCGTGACGGTGTCGAACCAGGCCGTCCGCGATGCCTACCGGGTACAGGGAACCAAGGTCAAGTTCGATTACGCTGTCGTCTCGGCGGACGATCTGAGCAAGACGATTAATCCTACCGATGCTCAGCTTCAGTCTTTCTTCAAAGAAAATCAGGCGCGCTATGCGACCGCCATCCCTGAGACCCGCAAGATTCAGTACATTGCCTTCGACGCCTCAAACCTGCCCGGCGGCAAGCCACAGGTCACCGATGCGGAGGTGCAGGCCTATTACAAGCAACACCAGGACGAGTATCAGGTGAAGGACCAGGTAAAGGTCCGGCACATTCTGATCGCCGTTCCCCAGGGCGCCGATGCCAAGACGGATGCGGCGGCCAAGGCGAAGGCCGAGGATCTGCTGAAGCAGATCAAGCAGGGTGGCAACTTTGCCGAGCTTGCCAGCAAGAACTCCGACGATCCTGGCAGCAAGGCCCAGGGCGGCGAGCTTGGCTGGCTGGACCGCGGCAAGACGGTTCCGGAGTTTGACAAGGAGGCGTTTTCCCTAGCCCCGGGACAAACATCGGGCGTGATCAAGACTCAATTCGGCTATCACATCTTGCAGGTGGAAGATAAGAAGACTGCTCATGAGCGTCCGCTGGACGAGGTGAAGCCGGAGATTGTTCCGGTACTCGAGCAGCAGAAGGCCGGAGCGGCGGAGCAGACCTTCGCAACACAGTTGTCAGCGGATGCAAAGGCAAACGGTCTGGACAAGGCCGCGGCGGCAAAGGGGCTGCACGTTGTCACGACGGACTATCTTGCGAAGGACGGCGTTGTGGCCGGACTGGCGGATGGCTCCGCGCTGCTGACGCAGGCTTTTTCTACTGCCAAGGGTGCCGCTCCTGCGGCCGTCTCGACAGGCAACGGGTTCGCGGTCTTTCAGGTGGAGGATGTAAAGGCAGCTCATGCGCCGGACTTCGCAACCTATAAGGATCACATCCTCAGCGACTACCGCGAGCAACAGTTGCCCGTGCTGCTGAGCGCCCAATTGAATAAGCTGGATGATCGGGCCAAGGTTTTGAACGATCTGAAGAAGGCTGCGGCGGAGATGAACATTCCCGTCAAGAGCAGCGATTTCGTCGGCAAAGACGGCCAGGTTCCCGATCTCGGCGCAATGAGCGGCCCCGGTGCGGTTGCTTTCTCGCTGGCCAAGGGAGCGATCTCCGGCCCCATCAATGCAGGCCGAGTCGGCGTTGTACTGACGGTGCTCGACAAGCAGGAGCCCAGCGCGGACGATATTGCCAATAACTTTGACAAGATGCGCGCACAACTCCTCAGCGAGCAGCAGGATGAGATCTTCCGCGTATACATGGGAAATCTGACCGAGAAGTACGAAAAGGGCGGCGGAATCCGCTATTCGAAGAAGCCGGTAGAGCCGGGATCGGCTCCTATCGGCGGTTAGTAATTCTGTAAACAGACAACAATAAATACATCAGGGTCTGTTCCTCTACTATTGACCATAGAGGGACAGGCCCTTCGTCATGTTGTGGCACCGGATGATTTCGCATCAAAGAGTGAGGAGCGGCAATAAGGGGGAAGGATGAGTGGGGAAGGGATCAATGCAGAGCGGTTGTCGGGAGTTTTGCTGCATGTGACGTCGTTGCCATCCTATGGAGGGGTGGGAGATTTCGGGCCGGCAGCCTATGCCTTTGTTGATTTTCTTGCGCAGGCGAAACAGCGTCTTTGGCAGGTTCTGCCGCTGAGTCCCACGGGATATGGCAGTTCGCCCTATTCGGCGCTATCGGCTTTTGCCGGTAATCCATTGCTCATCAGTCTCGAACGGTTGGTAGAAGACGGCTGGATTGCAGCAGACCGCATCGAGGGGCTGCCCGGGCATCACGGGCCTGCGGATTTCGTCGAGGCCACGCTGCGAAAGCTGCCATTAATAGAGGAGGCTGCCGCGAATTTTCTCGACCGTGCGTCCGGCGACGTGCGCCTGCGGTTTCAGAATTTTTGCAAGAACAACATCTCATGGCTCCCCGATTACGCGATGTTCAATGTCCTGCGGAGAATGCACGGCTACATCAGTTGGAATGATTGGCCTGAAGACTACGCGCGGCGCAAAAATGATGCCCTGACAACGATGCTGAACTCCCACGGCCGTGAGCTTGCGGTGGAGCAGGCGGTCCAATTCTTCTTCAATGAGCAGTGGTGCGCTTTGCGGGGCTACTGTGCCGAACGCAAAATCCGCATTCTGGGCGATGTCGCTATCTTTGTGAACTACGACAGCGCCGAAGTATGGACGCACCCCGAGATCTTTGAGTTGGACGATGACCTCAAGCCCACTCGTGTCTCGGGAGTGCCGCCGGACTACTTCTCAAACACAGGCCAGCGCTGGGGCAATCCGCTCTACAAGTGGGGCTTGATGAAGGAGCGCGGCTTCGACTGGTGGGTAGCGCGAATTCGGCGTGCGTTGACTCTCTTCGACTCCATCCGTCTGGACCACTTTCGCGGCTTCGAAGCATTCTGGTCGATTCCGGCGGAGGAACAGACTGCGGTCAATGGTCAATGGGTGAAGGCTCCAGGGCACGACCTCTTTCAGCGTTTGAAAGAGGTCTTCGGAGAGTTGCCCTTCATCGCCGAAGACCTTGGTCTCATCACGCCCGAGGTGGACGAACTGCGCGAATATTTCAACATGCCCGGGATGCGGATACTACAGTTCGGCTTCTCCGATCGCGGAAGTCATCTCTATCTTCCGCATCGCTTTGTGCCGAACACAGTCGTCTACACCGGAACGCACGACAACAACACAACACTGGGCTGGTGGCGCGATGGCGCAAGTGAGATGGAGCGGACCAATGTGCAGACATACCTGCAAACCATCGAGCACGACGGCGATATCGTGTGGGCGATGATGCGCGCCGCCGCAAGGTCGGTCGCCAATCTCTGCATCTTTCCTCTGCAGGACGTATTGCACGTCGGCAGCGAGGCCAGAATGAACACCCCCGCTGCGGGAGCAGGGAACTGGACGTGGCGCTACGATCTGAACGCGCTTCATCCCGACTTCGCCACCAAGCTGGCCGCGTTGATGGAGATGACCGATCGTGACGGTTACGAGGTTCCGATAGAAGGAGCGGAGGCGGGCGAAACCACCGGGGAAGCGCACAAACGGGCAGAGCTGGGCTCCAGCGTTTAGACTAAAAGTTGAGCACATTCAAACTTTCAGGAGCATCCATGCCTCTCTCTGGCGAAGCCATCCGCACCATGAATTATGTTGACGATATTTCGGTCACTCTGCGCCGCATTCTCGCGGTCCTCCCATCGTTGACCGAAGACGAGCGTCAGCGTGTTGCCGACCACATCAAGCACTCTGAGCCGAGCTACGAATCCGTCATCAATGCCGTCGCGAGCAAGAAGTAATGCCGCCGGCAGTACCGCAGCCACCATTCGAGATTCGTACCGTCGCCGTAATCGGAGCAGGAGTGGCCGGTCGCGGCTTCGCCTTGGCGTGTGCTGCTGCGGGCTACCATGTGGTGCTCGAAGACGTAATGCCGGCCAATCTTCGGCGCGCCGAGGCGGACTTCGCGGAGATGAATCTGCGTGACTCTCCGGGCCGCCTCGATCTCGCTTCGACTGTTGAAGATGCAGTTCGCGAGGCGGACATCGCCATCGATTTCGTCCCCGACGAACTGGAATCGAAGCTGGAGATCTTCAGCATGATCGACCGCATGGCCCCGCCAAAGACGATCCTCTGTACACCGAGCTATGCCTTGAGCATCACGGATCTGGCCTCCTGCGTCTATCGTCCTGAGCGTTCTTTCGCGGTGCGCGGAGACCTCATTGCCCGAAGCACCGGCATAAAACCAGCGGTACAACTGTTATATCCGGCATCAGCCGACGAGCAGGCGCTGACGGCGACCGGCGATTTTCTGCGCTCACTCTGCATCGATGTGCAGACAGAACCGGATCTCGATGTGCCGATGCTGATGAAGAACCTGACGCATACGACCCTGTAGAGGCCGCCCAATAGCCCAAAATGGTGGAACTGTTTCGCTGGAGTTTGCGTAACGGAAGGTGGAGAATGAAGTCCAACCATCACTATGCGCGCCCTTCTCGACATCTTTGCTCAGGTCTTCCAATCGATCGGCGCCAACAAGCTGCGGTCATTCCTCACCATGTTCGGCATCGCATGGGGCGTGGCCTCTCTGCTGCTGCTGATTGGGCTGGGCGAGGGATTTCGTTCCGGACAGCGCAGGGGACTGTCTGAACTGGGATCGGACGTCATCATGCTTTTCAGCGGCACTGTGCCTGCACTGCCGAACCAGCATACGGGCATGAGGCCATACAAGCTGACCTTTCGAGATGCAGAGGCCGTTCGCGCCGAAGCCACTCATGTCCGCAACGCAACAGCTTTCATTGATCGCGGCGATATCAAAGAGGTCAGCGAATTCTCAAGCGCAGGCGGCTCCGTTCTGGGGGTAGAGGTGAACTACCCGCAGATACGCCATCTTCCTATGGCCCAGGGCCGCTTTCTCGACACCGGGGACGTCGCACAGCACCGGCAGGTTGTCATTCTGGGGGACAAGAATAATAAGCTTCTGTTTCCCGGGCGTCCTTCGCTTGGGTCTTTCATTACGTTGAATGGATATCGCTTTCAGGTGATCGGCGTAGCCGCGAAGATTGGGCGAGGCAATAACGACAGCGACAATCAGCAGATCTACATCCCCCTCTCGACGATGATCCAGATCTTCCCCATCCTCGGCGAAAACGTGCCCGCGGATGCGGTCAGCTCAATCCAATATCAGCCAACAACCGAGGACATGAATGAGGCGGCGAAGGCCGACGTGCACCGCATCATTGCGGAGAGGCATGGATTCGATCCCGGCCTGACCGACGCCTTCGAGGAGTGGGACACTATCAAGGCGAACCATACCGTCGGCCTCATCTTCACGGCGATGGATGTATTTCTTGGCGGCGTGGGTATCGTTACGCTGGCCCTCGGAGCAGTGGGCATCATCAATATCATGCTGGTGACGGTGACCGAGCGCACACAGGAGATCGGCCTGCGCAAGGCGCTGGGCGCAACCAATCGCAGCATTCTGATGCAGTTCTTTCTCGAAGGGCTGCTGCTGACCGGAATCAGCGGCCTCATTGGGATTGCGGGCGCAGCCACGCTGATGCTGGTGCTGGGCCACGCAATAGGGAATAACCAGATGGGATTTGATCCGCCGCGGCTGGTGCCGTGGTCGGCGGCGATGGCGATGGGTACACTCGTCCTCTGCGGCATTGTGGCCGGCATCTATCCGGCAAGCCGCGCAGCAATCATGCAGCCGGTGGAAGCGCTACGTAAGGAGTAAGGCGATGCTTCGAGATGTCTTTGGACAGGCGATGGAAGCGATGCGGCACAACGGACGGCGCACCGCCATCACGATCGTCGGCATGGCATGGGGCATCGCTACGGTCGTCCTTCTGCTGGCCTACGGCGCAGGCTTCGGGCGGGCCTTCGAGACCATCTTCGCCCAGTTCGGCACCAACATGATCGGCGTCTTTCCCGGCACCACCAGCGAGCAGGTGGGCGGCACCAAAGCCGGAGTACAGGTCCGTCTGAAGCTGGAAGACGTGGAACGCATCCAGGAGACCGTTCCAGGTGTCCTGCACACATCGCCGATGCTCTGGAAGCAGGTTCCCGTGCAGAATGATCTGCACACCTACACCTGGGAGGTGGATGGCGTTGCACCCGATATTCAGGACATCCAGAAGATGGATTTGAGCGAGGGACGGTTTATCACTGCCGCCGACCTGCAACAGCGGAACCATGTTGTCGTGATCGGATCGCAGGCCAAGACGAAGCTCTACTCGGGAATGTTCCCCTTGGGTCAAACCATCCGGTTGAACGGCATCAGCTTTGAAGTGATCGGTGTGCTCAAGCCCAAGATGCAGGAAGGAGATGACAACATCAATCGCATCAGCTATGTCCCGTTTTCCACCATGGGCGACATCAAGGACACCAAGTATCTCGACGGCATCTGGTTCAACTATCACGGTGAGCCGAAGGCCGTAGAACGTGCACTGCGAAATACGCTGGCGGCATCGCACGACTTTCGGCCAACCGACCGCAACGCCATCTGGGTAGCCAACATCATGGAGCAACTCGCCCAGTTCCGCATCATATCGCTGGGCCTGCAGGTGCTTCTGCTCTTTATCGGGACTCTCACCTTGGGCATCGCCGGCATCGGCCTGATGAACATCATGCTGGTCAGCGTCCAGCAGCGAACCAGGGAGATCGGCGTTGAAAAAGCACTGGGAGCGCGCAAGCGCCACATCCTGCTTCAATTCCTGGCTGAGGCCCTCGTAATCACCGGTGTTGGTGGCATCATCGGCATCGCTCTTGCCTATGGAGTCAGCAAAGCGGTAGGTGGCATCACGTTCTACAGTGCCATCGCCTCCAACGCCAGCGCCGCGGACATCTATCTGCTCATCTCGCCACATATTGTCATTCTTGCAACGACAGTTCTCGTCATCGTCGGGACCGTAAGCGGGATGATTCCCGCGATGCAGGCCGCCAATCTCGATCCGATCGAAGCCCTTCGCTACGAGTAACACAAGGAGATGCCCGAAACGCAAAGTGTTAAATCGGTATCAATCAGTGCAGACCGGTGTTAAGGAACCTCTCATTAAGTCCGGTTGTGTTAAGGGCACGGCTTCAGCCGTGCCACAAGCGGTTTGCCTGTAATAGGGCTTTAGCTGTGAAGTTTCAACAGGTTGTTGTCCATCTGCCCAAGAACGAAGAAGCTGATTGTGTCGAGC
>NFUO01000177.1 GCA_002197545.1 Acidobacteria subdivision 2 bacterium RH1 MAG20
ACAGCCGCCTACACTATTTTCGATATTCATCATAATCGATAATAGCCCACTGCGCTATTATCGCCGTAAATTGAAGGCCATACCGCATACCAATCGCGTCTTGGGGTTAGCAGCGAGCGCAGCCTTCTCCTCTCAACGCGCCTAGTACTACTGTGTTATAAGAAGTCACGCAGGCAGCAGGGACATCGTGGCAGGGAGCGAGCCAGGTGTGCGGCCAGCTGGCAGCGCAGGGTAGCGATGGAAGATGGATTGTGCCGCTCAGTGCGAGCCGGCAGCGCCGCGGGGGGTGTATCCGGCCTCGGGACGTGGTAGCGGAAGGCGGAGATCGGCGGCCCGCAGCGGCGATTCTGGCGGAGGGGGGAAAAGGCACTGCTCCCGCACCAGGAAGCCGTAGGCGGCGATCGACAGGGAGGCGTGGTGATGAAAACCGCGCCAGCCGCGTCCTTCAAAGTGTCCCAGACCGAGTTCCTGTTTGAGTTCCTGGTAATCGCGCTCGATGATCCAGCGTTGTTTGGCCAGCAGAACCAGACGGCGCAGAGGGATAGCTTCCGGCAGGTTCGACAGCCAGTACTTCGTCGGCTCTTTCTCCTCCCTGGGCCATTCGATCAGCAGCCACTGCTCGGGATGCGGTTCTTTTCGCCAGATATCGCGATGTGCAATGCGGACTCGCAGACAGGCAAAACGCGAGTGCATGGTGCCCCGCGTGCCTTCGCGCCAGATGATCCGCCGCAGGTCGCCGGGCGAGAGACAGAGAGCCAGTTCCTTTACTGACAGGGGCTGGTGGTGCCGGTCGCGGCGCAGCAGTTGCGCAGGGCGGCCGGTGGTCTTCCGCGCCCTGGGCGGCAGCGGAGCCGTGCCCGGCGGCCATACGGAGGTGGAGGACTGGATGCCCAGGACATACTCCAGTTCGAACTTCTCCAACTCCTCCCGAAAACCATGATCGTTGCCATAGGCCGCGTCAGCCAAGACCACGCCACGCTCGACGCCTTCCTCGAGCAGCGAGCGGATCTGATCCAGAGCAATTTCCTGTTTGGTCTGAAAGCGGATATCTTCCGGCACGCCCGCTTTTTTGCGACGCTCTCGATCGGCCGCCCAGTTCTGGGGAAGATACAACCGATACCGCGCCGGAAGGCTGGCCTGCTCGGTGGCCAGCGACACGCTGACCGCGATCCGGCAGTTGTCCTGCTTGCCCACCTGTCCGCAATACTGACGCGCAACTCCGACAGAATGGGTGCCCTTTTTCGGGAAACCCGTATCGTCCACGATCCAGGCCACCACCGCTCCGTCCTGTTTCATGGC
>NFUO01000178.1 GCA_002197545.1 Acidobacteria subdivision 2 bacterium RH1 MAG20
ACGGCCTTCGCAGCCAGAGAACCTCTGTGGCGCAGATCGAGGCCACCCTTCCGCCGCTCGAGCAGCAACGTGACGCTATTCATGATCAACTCGCGCTGCTCATGGGGAAGTCTGCGGCCGAGGCTCACATCCCGAGTATTTCGCTTGCGAGCCTGCGTCTTCCCGAGCAACTGCCGGTCAGCCTTCCATCCTCTTTAGTCAGACAACGTCCGGATATTCGCGCCACGGAGGCTCTCCTTCATCAGGCCAGCGCGAACGTAGGGGTTGCGACTGCGAATCAATACCCACAAATCATCTTGTCAGGTAGCGGGGGCGCTATCGGAACCAACTTCACCGCCGGCGGCGATATCTGGAATGTCGGCTCGTCCCTGACACAACCCATCTTCAACGGCGGGTCCTTGCGGGCGGAAAGGCGCAAGGCTCAGGCAGCCTATGACGAAGCGGGCGCCGTGTACCGGCAGACCGTGCTTGAGGCTTTCCGGGAAGTAGCGGACGCCCTCTACGCCATTCAGCACGATGCCGAGACGTTACGGGCGCGAGTCGATGCCGCCAGCGAGGCTCGGGCGGCATATCATATCGCGTCCCAGCGCTACGCGGCTGGAGGCATCAGTCACCTGAACCTGCTCGATGCGCAACGCCAGCAATTGCAGACTGCTCTGGATTGCACGAACTCAACCGCAAGCCGCTATGCGGATTCAGCGACCCTGCTCCAGGCACTCGGCGGTGGCTGGTGGAATCAGACCCATACGGCCATGCCGGCCGCGAAACCAGGCCCCAAGGCTTCAAAGCCGGTCCCATCGCATACTTCGGGTTTCTCGCTTGAATAACCCGCCGGGATTACTCGACATCAGTCGGCCGGCCGGCAGCGATCCGGAGGCCTCCAGAATCACGGGCAACCCGGAAGTAATCCTCAACTGGCGACAACTCACCAACTCGCTCATCGAGATGCGGTTTCCGCCCAATGCACTTATTGGCCCCGAAAAGCGGGAATTGCGACTCCTATCCTCACCCGCAGACAGGCCACGGCTTCGGGGCGCCATGCCGACATATCAGGGCCGATCTGCCCTTCGATACGCCCATTGGAGATTGAACGTCACCGGCGAGGACCACTTATCCCTTAATTCGAAGCACGGTCAGATTTGGCCGCTCATCGCGGCTGACTTGATGCGCGAAAGTATTGCGATTCCGTTTTCGAACTACAACATAAGTCTGCACGGAACCACGGATGTTGCCGGGCGGCCCTATAGGAAGGGTGACTCGGCCTATTACAGCTTCGTGAGCACGAATTTTGTAAAAACCAGCGGGATTCGTCTGCTGGAAGGCCGCGGCTTTGTGCCCAGTGATGAGTCAAGCGGTGCGATTGCTGCCCTGGTGAACGAGGCGTTCGTCAAAATGTTTCTCAGCAGCCGGCGGCCGATCGGCGCTACATTAGGTTTTCATCGTGATCCAGGAGATACAGACGCAGATCTTCCATTTACTCAGCCGATGACTGTCGTGGGAGTGGTACAGCACGAGGTGCAAGGGGGAGACCTCGGAGCACCCTTCGAGCCGATGGTCTACATCGACTACCTGGCGCTTCCGAAGACTTCATTCCTCAGCGCGGTCTTCAGCATGAGCGCGGAATACGCGGTGCGCTCTGCTTTGCCCGAGGCGACGGTGGCCGCGGAGTTGCGGGCCGTGGTCAAGCAGGATGCGCCCACCATGGCGGAGATGAGCCTAACGCAGATGGAGGAGCAGATCTCGCAGTCGCTAGGCTAGCGGCGGCTGGCTTTGCGGCTTGTTGCGGGATTCGGGATTGTGGCCCTGATTCTCTCCGCCGTTGGAATTTACGGAGTGCTGGCATACTCGGAAGAGCTGCGCCGGCGCGAAATCGGAATCCGCATGGCGCTCGGATCGTCGCGCCAGGGAGCCGCCAGACTGGTTGCGAGCCAGGCGGGAAAGATGGTTTTGCTGGGGCTCGTTCCCGGGATCGTGGGCGCGTGGGCCGCTGGGCATGCGGTGAGGTCGTTCCTATTCGGAGTCAAGGGGCTTGACGCCGAGACCCTGACTGCGGCCGGCGCCCCTTTGCTGCTGGTGTCGGCTGCCGCCGCGATCATCCCTGCCATGCGTGCGGCACGGGTCGATCCGGTGGAGACTCTGCGAGCAGAATGAGCACCTTTAGTTCCTGCGTCCCGCCACGCCGAAGATAGAATCGGTACCTTTGCGAAGCTATTAATGAGAGTCGCCAACCAGCAAGGACTCGTCCGAGGGATCCGTCCGGGGTATCAGCGCATGGGAAGCCCGAAGCGTTCTGGCAAATCCGGCTCAACTTTGAACGCCGACCCTTTGGCGGGTTCGCAGATTAGAAATTCCGATTCTCGGATGCGTCTACGCTGAATTTGCGGTGCAGGAACTCCCTAAGCGCGAGATCTGCGCTGGTTGGGGCACGCACCTCTTCCCTATCGGGCCAATCGAGCACTTACGGGCCCATGCTCTGCGGTAAGCAAGGGTTGTAGCCGAGTGAAGACGCATTCGCTGGAGTTGGGGGAATCGGGGGCGTTGCCCATGGCACCCCGGTGAAGTCGAAGAACTCCAGAAGGTTTGGCTGCACCGCATCTCGGTTGGTCAGATGCGCGGAGCTGCCGATGAAACGATTCTCGACAAACTTGATGATCGCCGTGTGATCCATGGGCGTGTGCGAGACGTAGTGGCGCCTGGTAAAGGGCGAAACGATTATGTTGGGAACGCGAAAGCCGAGTTGCGCGGCAAAGCCATTGACGGCACCCGCATCACCGGAATGCGCACCCGGACTGATCGATCGCAGATCGCAGTGCGTGGTATAAACCCCTAGAGTGGGCGGCAGGCACGGATTGTAGCCATCGGGATTTACCGCGATCTGCGAGATGTCAGGGATCGTTCCTAGGGATGCATCGGTGTTCTGGTTGGAGTAACCAGGCACCGGCGGCACGTGATCGTATGGACCTCCGCCCTCATCATAGCTAAGGAAGAAGACTGAGTTCTTCCAGGAAGAACTGGTCATGAACTGATTAAGGATATTTGCGACTTCCGACTGACCAGCCAATATGGATTGGCCTGACCCAGGATGTTCGTCGTTGAGACCGGAGCCCGACTCGATGAATGCAAAAGCCGGCAACGTTCCGTTCGTCAGGTCTGTGAAGAAGGTGGATAGAGGCGCAACGTGATTCGGATCTATGCAGAACGAATTTGTCGGATCGCCCACCGCGCTGGATGGCTTGGTGGTTCCCGTACAGATGGCGTGACTCGTATTCGGGTACAGGTAGCGATTCGAAAAGCTGAAACTCGAGAATGTCGTGTCGGGGTAGTTGCCACTCGGTAATGTGGAGCATGGATTCGAGGCTGCACAAAAATCGCGTGTGACCGTATAGTAGATTCTCCAGGACACACCTGCGCCCTCCAACTCCTGGAAGATCGATACTGCGCTCGTTTGTGGAAGATGATCATCCGAGCCGGGATCAAAGACCAATCCCTGCGTAGTGCCGCCGGCAAAGGTGGCGATCCGGTTGGGAACGCTCTTGCTGGCTATCGGTGAAAACCAACGATCTGACACCGCGAACTGTGCCGCCATGTAGTAGTAGTAGTTCAGAAAATCCTGGTCGTAATATCCCATTGCGCGCTCGCCAGTGGTGTCGGTAAAGCTTCCTGAACAGGTCTTCGAGTTTACACAGCTCGTTGCATAGCCCTCGGCGTTATGGACGAAGCCGTCCATCTTGATCGGTCGTGAAGTCAGGAAATTGTATCGGTTCACGTCGCCATAACTGGCCAGCCAGTCAGAACTGTCGTCGTCGATACAGGTGCTCCTCAGCTTGAACAATGGATAAGTTGCTCCCTGGTCATCCTGATTGCTGATGGCGTTCAACTTGTCATCAATCCCGTCCACTTCATAGTCCTTGCCGTCATCGCCGATGTTCCAGCCATTCATTTTCCGGTATGGATTCAACATGCCGAAGTAGTTATCGAACGTATGATTCTCCTGCAGCATGAAGATAACATGCTGAATGGAATTGATGCCGTCCCCGGTAATTATGGCCACGGTCGTATCGGCTGAGGCATTGCCGCTTGACCCGATGGCTTCGGCCGTATAGGTCGTGGTCGAAGCGGGGCTAACTGTCTGCGATCCTCCGGTGGACGACAGATTATAAATAGAACCGTCTGTACCGGTCACTGTCACCTGCGTGGCAGCCTGGGCTGTCACATTC
>NFUO01000179.1 GCA_002197545.1 Acidobacteria subdivision 2 bacterium RH1 MAG20
CGCTATCGAGCTCGAAGCCACGGTCGAGGAGATGATGTTTACCATCCACGCCCATCCCACGCTGGCCGAGGCTATGCTCGACGGATTCGGCAGTGTAGAAAACATGGCCATCAACGCGTAGAAATGGCTCTCAATAATAGGTTTGTCATTCCGAGCGGAGCGCAGCGAAGTCGAGGAACCTGCTTTTTTCCGCAGAGGGTGCTCCAGGTCCCGATTCTGGAACCTGGGATTTTACAAATGATGGACCCCATCCCCGCGACCTGCTCTGATGCTCCTGCATTTAATCCATCTCGGCCGCATCGGCTATCCGGAAGCGCTCGAGCTCCAGCAACAGCTCGTCGCCCTGCGCCAACAGCAGCGCATCGGCGATGTTCTGCTATTGCTGGAGCATCCGCCCGTCCTCACCCTCGGCCGCAACGCACATCGCGCCAACATCCTCGCCACGGACGAAGAACTGTCTCGCCGCGGCATCGCCATCCATGAAATCAATCGCGGCGGCGATGTCACCTATCACGGCCCGGGCCAGCTCGTCGGCTACCCCATCCTCGATCTGCGCGGCGAATTTCCCAATAAAAAAGGCCCCCACCTCGGCGCAGTCGAATACGTCCGCGCGCTGGAAGAATCGCTCATTCGCACCTGCGCCGAATACAGCGTGCTCACCGAGCGGATTCCCGGCCGCACCGGCGTCTGGACCCTCCCCGGCGGCAGCATTCCTGCAAAAAAAATCGCCGCCATCGGCGTGCATATTTCGCAGGGAGTCACCTCGCACGGCTTTGCCTGGAACGTTACCACCGACCTGCGCGACTTCAGCCTGATCGTCCCCTGCGGCATCGCCAATGCAGCCGTCACCAGCCTGGAAGAAGAGATCGGCCCAGCCAACGTCGCCATGCCGACGATGGAGCAGGCCAGCCACGCCATCGCCCGCAACTTCGGCCGCATCTTCGGCCGCCAGGTGCTGTGGACAGGTTCCGTCGAGGAACTGGAGACGAGCACCCCAGATTCGCTGGGTGCCC
>NFUO01000018.1 GCA_002197545.1 Acidobacteria subdivision 2 bacterium RH1 MAG20
GCTGGTGGGGCTGGAAGCGACCGGATCGATGTTCTGGTTTCTGCGGCTGCTGGAGGAGTTGGGGATCGAGTACCGCGTGGGACATCCCGCGGCGATTCGCAAGGCCGAGACGCGGAAGCAGAAACACGACCGGCGCGACGCGGAGTTGATTCGGCGGTTGTTGGTGGAGAATCGGTTTCCGCAAATCTGGCTGCCGACGGCGGAGCAAAGGGATCTGCGGACGTTGCTGCAGCACCGGCACCAACTGGTGCGGATGCGGGTGATGACGCAGAACGGGCTGCAAGGGTTGGCCCTGAGCCAGGGATTGCGGCGCGGCGCCAAGCTGTGGAGCCAAAGCGGGCAACAAGCGCTGGATTCGTTGCCGCTGGCCGACTACAACCGCACGCGGCGACAGCAGTTGCAGGAGTTGCGCCAGCAATTGAACCAACGCCTGCAGATGCTGGATCAAGCGGTGTGCGAGCAGGTCGAGCGGCGAGCCGGGGCGCGGCTGTTGTTGAGCCACCCGGGCGTGGGAACGATCACGGCGCTGGCCACGGAAGTATTCTTGGGAGACGCGCGGCGATTTCCCAACGCCAAAGCGGTGGCCAGTTACGTGGGACTGATTCCCAGCGAACACTCCAGCGGCGGCAAACAGCGGAACGGAAGTTTAAGCAAGCAGGGCAATCCGCTGCTGCGGCTGTTGTGGGTGGAAGCGGCGCGAGCGGCCGCACGCAAGGATGCGCGGTTGAAACAGTTTTATCATAAGAAGTTGGTGCAGAAAGGTCTGGGCAAGGCGGTGGTGGCCACGGCGCGAAAGTTGGGCATTCGGCTGTGGATCATGATGCGCGACCAGATCGATTACACCGAGTTCTGCCGGCGGGCGGAACCACGGTGCCCCCATGCGGGAATGCCTGAGTAGCACAGTGGTCATCTTTGATTGACCGGGTGTCTGATGAGGCTACCCGCCTCCCTGAATGGCAGGGAGATCGAACAACTCCTCATGGTCTGCAATGATCGGAGAGATGTTTGGTGGGTACACCGTAGTGAGGAACGCCATGGGGCCCGAGCCTAGCTTGGACGCAAAAACTTCACCAGCGAAGACCACTCGGTCCCGCACCGAAATGGAACGCGGAATCGAGACCGCAGGGGTGTGCGCGAAAGCATTCAAAACGAGCGCACCATTCCCCTTGACACGGCCGACTTCGTTAGAGATGTGCTACTAAAA
>NFUO01000180.1 GCA_002197545.1 Acidobacteria subdivision 2 bacterium RH1 MAG20
GCAGTCATTGTTCAGAACCTCTACAGATTTGCGACGCGGCTCTAAGGGGCGATGACCAATACCTCCCATGATCCTGCCAGACGCGGAGCGCCGCGCCCGGGTGCAGCGTTGGGATCAGGTTTTGATGCCATAAGATAAAGCCGGCCGGTATCGGAATCGAGCGTTCCGGTTCGTGATCCCGCCTGCGTTGGTACGTGCTGCACAATTGCGGCATGGGCTGGATCGGCCAGCGAAATCACTTCGAGGACGCCGTCGCCGCCGCAGGGAATAAATGCGAGCCTGCGCTTCTGGTCATAAATCACAGCATCCGGTCCTCTGCCGATCGGCACGGTGGACAGCACGGTACCGTCAGATGCACGGAGGATCTTGGCCATGCCGTTACGGCACGAGGAGATCAGCACGTCCGACTCCGGCGCATAGGCGAGACCGGACGGCTCCTCACAGCCGGGCATGTTGTAGGTTGCGACAACTTTGCGTTGTCTGGCATCGACGATGGCGATTTGCGCAGTGGTCTCGATATTGTCGAAGATGCGCCCCTTCCCGTCAGCCACCGGGAATTCCAGGACGTTGGGGGAAATGGGAATTGTGTCGACAATCTTTCGTGCGACCGGATCAACAAAAACAGCGTTACCGGTGTCCTTGTTCAGCACCAGCACCAGTTTGGTCACGGGATCATAGACGGCCGAATTCGGATTTTTCCCACCGGAGGGCAGATCGGCAAGCACGTGGTCATTTGTCTTGTCGAGAATTCGGATGATGCTCTTGCCACCCTGGGTCAGCACCAGAAGATTCGTACCCGGAACGGGCAGGGCGATATGATTGCTCTCGCCATTGTCGAACACGGACGCCGCATTCGCTTTCGGGTCGATCACTGTGGTGAAATTGCCTCGCGGCATGTAAACGCGATCCGCGGCCGGATCGAATGTCGCGTAATCGAATCCGCCATCAGGCACTTTGATGCGCTCGACGATGCGGTAATTGGTTTGTGCTGCCGCACTCGCCGGCAGCGATGTGCCGGCAATCGCAGTACAGAGCAAAAATAACAACGCCCTCATTTTCATAACGCGGCTCCCATTGCTATCCCGGTGTGCAGGTCAGAACCGGTAGAGTTTGGCGGGGTTGTCGACCAAGATCATCTTGCGTGTGGTTTCGTCCGGGTACCACGTCGTCAGCGCCTTCAACCAC
>NFUO01000181.1 GCA_002197545.1 Acidobacteria subdivision 2 bacterium RH1 MAG20
AGAACAGATTTGGGATCGTGTCTGGGGAATGGTCGTCGAGCGGAAATCCTCGGCGGACGCATTGTTTGTCTACGCGGTGCGCACCACCGGCATCTATTGCCGGCCTTCGTGCCCAAGCCGCAGGCCATTGCGCACGTCCGTGGAGTTTTACCCAACCAGTACGTTGGCGGAACGCGCCGGATATCGTGCCTGCAAACGCTGCACCCCGGCGCAGGAACACCCGCATCTTCGCATTTTGACCGCCGCCTGCGACTACCTCGACCGGCACGAAGGCCAGCCGGTCAAACTCGAGGAGCTGGGAAAGGCGATTGGCCTAAGTCCGTTCCACGCACAAAGGATCTTTCGACGCTGCCTTGGCATTACACCCCAGCAGTACCAGCGGGCGCGCCGCATGGAGCGTTTCCGCAAGCAGCTTGCTCAGGGTGAGAGCGTCACCGCTGCCATCTACGATTCGGGATTCGGCTCCAGCAGCCGTCTTTACGAACATGCCAATAACCAGCTGGGCATGACGCCGACAGAACTGCGCCGCGGCGGTAAGAATATCGAAATTCGCTACAGCATCAGCAATTCGCCGCTGGATAAGATGCTCGTCGCCGTAACCGATGCCGGGCTTTGCGCTACTTCCTTTGGCTCCCTCGAAAGCGAATTGGAGGATGACCTGGCAACGCGCTTTCCGCTATCGCACATCCGTCGGGATGAACAGGGTCTCGGTTCTCTGGTGCAACAGGTGCTGACGCTGATGACGGAACACCCGGTAGCGCTGGATCTGCCGCTTGACATTCGCGCCACGGCCTTTCAGCATCGCGTCTGGCAGGCGTTGCAGCAGATTCCACGCGGCGAGACGCGCAGTTACGCGCAGGTTGCCATTGCCATCGGGCAGCCGAAGGCGGTCCGCGCCGTGGCCCGCGCCTGTGCGCAGAACCCTGTCGCCGTGGTGGTTCCCTGCCACCGTGTTGTGGGGTCGAATGGCAAGCTGACCGGCTACCGCTGGGGAGTGGAGCGCAAACAAAGGCTGCTGGCGTTGGAAAGCAGGCAGTGAGCCAGTCTCC
>NFUO01000182.1 GCA_002197545.1 Acidobacteria subdivision 2 bacterium RH1 MAG20
AAGGATAATCAGCAGACGATTGTTGTTGGCGAAATGAACTTCCTTGACCTCGAAGCCGTCTGCCTTCTCTTTCTTGCACTCGGTGGAGAGGTTCTTGCGCGTCAGCACCCCGCGAGCGTCTACCAGGTCAGTTCGTCCCTCAACCGGGAAGGCGAACTGTTGCCCATCCGGGCTGAGCGCCGGCCGCGACCCCGCCGCTATTTTCAGCGTGTGCCGCCCTCCCACTGGCCGGCCGGTCGAGAGATCGTACACCTGAAACTCGTTCGGATTACCGGCCGGGTTGACGGCCACGAAGGCGGCTGGGCTGCCGGAGTAGATGACGGTCGCCGAGCCGGCGGGGATGGCGGTGTCTGCGGCGGCGGGCATATCGGGACCGGGATCGGCCTGCACTTTCCAGGGCACTCGGCGAAGGTTCTCGTCGGCATCCTGTTTCTCCGTGGTCTCCTTGGGGTGGTAGCCCGCATCGCGGGAGAACATCTTCCATCCGTCGAAGACCGTGAACGCCGTAAGAAATCCCCCACACACCACGAACAGCAACAAGACGCTGCCCACGCAGCCGATAATCATATGTAACGGTACTGCTTTGGCCCATTTCGCCTTGGTCTTGGTGCGGGGCTGGAGAGTCGCATGGACCAATGCTTCCACTTCATCGAGGTTGTTGATATAGCTCAGACCATTGACCCGCTTCGAGACTTTGACCATTCCCAGAAACTTTTGCAGCGGCAGGTAGATGCCCTTGTCCATGTGCAAGGAGCCTACATTGGGGAACAACCTTTTCTCGATCAACGCAAGTTTGGATGCCGTGGCTTCGGAGAGCCATGTGGCATTGGGGAGCAGCCAGTTCCTCGATTTCAGGGGATAGGCGGCCGCGCCTTCACTGAAAGTGAAGACCTGTGTTCCAAAGAAGGGGTAATAATAGCAAGCGAGGACGCGGCGACTGGTCAGGACGTAGCAGATACTGCGGGGAAAGAGCAGTTGGTAGAACCACTGCACGGTCGCCATGAAATAGCCCACCCACGGGGCGATGGCGAAGCCCACGGCCACGCCCAGGGTTTTGTCGTAAAAGAGACTTCCTCCGAACAGCACACCGCTGACGACCAGAAAAACGAGAGCGAGGAGCATCAGCAGCACGAAGCGCGGTCCACGATGCTGTCGGCCTACCCAGACGATACGCTCGGAGGCGAAGAGTTGATCGCGAATCTTCTCTTGCGTCGTCGAGGAGAAATCCTCCAATCGCAGCGACAGTTTTTTGGCGCGAGCCAGGATGCCGGGATCGACGGCATCCACCATGCCGTTGCCCGCGTCGTCCGGCTCGTC
>NFUO01000183.1 GCA_002197545.1 Acidobacteria subdivision 2 bacterium RH1 MAG20
CGTGCTCCTTCGGAAGCGGCGATACGCCGTAGACGAGACCTTCCAGCGCCGCCACGGGTTTTGGCTTGGTCATATAACTGACGAGGACCGTGACCAGCACGCAGACCAGCCAGGACCACATGGCGCGGTAGATGTCCTGCGCCATCGCCTTGGCGTCCGGCGACATGGCGACGTAACGCAACGCGGACGGATCGTGCTCCACCCATCCCCACAGGCTGATCGAGGTGCATGTACCGGCGAGCAATCCCCAGAATCCACCCGCCGCCGTCGCCCGCTTCCACAACATGCCGAGAATGACGGTTCCGAACAGCGGTGCGATAAAAAAACTGAACAGCGCCTGCACATAATCCATAATGCTGGCGGCGTGTTGGACCAGATACGCAGTGCCGACGGAGATCAGCACGCCAATCAGCGTGCTCCATCGGCCCATCGCCACGTAATGTTTGTCGCTCGCTTTCTTGTTCAAGAACGCGCCATAGAGATCGTACGTCCAGACCGTTGAGAAGGCGCTGACGTTGCCCGCCATGCCCGACATAAAGCCGGCGATCAGCGCCGTTACGCCCAGGCCAAGCAGGCCCGGACCGCAATAGCGCACCAGCATCAGCGGCAGCACTTCGTTGTAGCTGTGTTGTCCGGTGGCGACTGCAATGTCTTGCCCCACAAGATGAAAGGGCAAAACCGAGAGCGCCAAGAGACCGGGAAGAATGACGATGAAGGGCACAGCCATCTTGAAGGCCGCGCCAATCACCGGCGCCATGCGTGCCGAGCGAAGGCTGCTTGCCGAGAGAACCCGTTGCACCACTAGAAAATCCGTTGTCCAATAGGCGAAACCGACCACGAACCCCAGCCCGAAGACGATGCCAAACCAGTTGACGCCCATGGGATTTGTGTTGAAATGGCCCAGCGTGCTCCACAGATGGACATAGCCGGTTCCGCCAAGATTATGTGCTATCTGATGTTGGAGGTTATTCCATCCACCGACTTCGACCAGGCCGAGAATGGGGACTAAAAGCGCGCCCGCCCAGATGAGCAGAAACTGCAGGACCTCGTTATAGATGGCCGACTTTAATCCACCCAAGGCAACGTACACAGCCACGGTGAGCGAAGAGACCCAGATGCTGAAGTTCAGATTCCAGCCGAGGACCACTTTCATCACCAGCGCCATGGCGTACATGTTGATGCCGCTCATCAAGATCGTCATCATAGCAAAGCTGATGCCGGAAAGCGCGCGCGTGGCTGGACCGAAACGAAGGTTTAAATATCCCGGTACGGAATTGACTCGGGAGATGTAATAGAACGGCATCATCACGATGCC
>NFUO01000184.1 GCA_002197545.1 Acidobacteria subdivision 2 bacterium RH1 MAG20
GAGCATCTAGGCGTCGCTCAAATACATCCAATCTTTAGCGAGTACGAATCGGCAGATTCGAAATGCAAAGGTCGAAACTCAAGGAGGCAATCATGAAAATCGTAGTCATCGGCGGCAGTGGACTCATCGGATCAAAGCTTGTCAACAAGCTTCGTGAGCACGGACACGAGGCGGTGGCGGCATCACCTAATTCAGGTGTCAACACTCTCACATGCGAGGGACTGGCCGAAGTGCTGAAGGGTGCGGCGGTGGCCGTAGATGTAACGAATCTCTCCTTCCTGGGAGGACGCAGCGGTGATGAAATTCTTCGAGACATCGACCCGTAACCTCCTTGCCTATGAAGCGGCCGCAGGCGTAGGACATCATGTTGCGTTGTCAGTCGTAGGAACGGAACGCCTGCTCGAAAGCGGCTTCTTCCGCGCAAAAATGGCTCAGGAGAACTTGATCAAAGGCTCCTCGATTCCCTACTCAATTATCCGCGCGACGCAGTTCTTTGAATTCGTAGAGAAGATCGCCGATTTGTCCACGGAGGGCAACAAGGTGCGCCTGCCTCCAGTGCTCTTCCAGCCTATGGCAGCCGGTGATGGCGCCAGCGCGGTAGGCCGGATCGCGGCGGGATCACCTGTGAATGGCGCGGTTGAAGTCGGGGGGCCGGAACGGTTTCGTCTGGATGAACTCATCCGCCGGGACCTGGCTGCGCGCAAGGATCCACGCGAGGTAATCTCTGACCCGCACGCGCGCTACTACGGTATCGAGGTGAGCGAGAGGGCGCTGGTTCCTAACGACGACGCGAGACTCGGTGAGACGCGCTTCGAAACCTGGCTCACACAATCCGCAGCGAAGGCGGCGGCGGTCGCCCACTAGCTGATCTGTCAATGGAGGCCGGTTGCGGCGAATGGAACGCGCTCATGAGCAGGTACATGGTGACCATTCCGCTCAGCGGCGCCCCGTGCCAGGACGAACAGAGCCTGTCCATCGGGCTCCCGCCCAGGCCCGTCAGAAGGGCCATGATCGTGAAGGTCGGCGTGGCGGCCAGGCCGAGGGCCGCCGTGGCGCAATCGTCATCACGGCTCGCGCCGCCGGTCGAGTGGGCGGGATGGGCCTCGGTCATGCTTTCGCCTCTGCGTCGCGCCTTCGGGAGGCGGCC
>NFUO01000185.1 GCA_002197545.1 Acidobacteria subdivision 2 bacterium RH1 MAG20
AGAAATGTCCTCGTAGGTGATGCTGCCGGGTTTAACGTCCGTGGGAGCCTTGGGCAGCTCCGCGGATTGAGCGTTGGCAGGAGGCGCGGCTGGCAAAATGAAGCATACGATCGCGCCCAACGCCGGCCATAACGAGAGTGGGGATCTCATGGCTTTCGGTCCTCCCACTGGCGGAGTGTATCACGAATCGTCGAGACGCGCCCTTTCCGGTCCGTCCTCGCTACCCGGCTGATGGCCGGCGCCTCCAGGACCTTCGCTCGACGCATCGCTCGCATCGCTCGACGGAGGCTTGCCGGGAATCGAAAAAACATCTATGATCTCCACGCCAGCGTGAAACTCTGCGCCGCGCGGCACGCAGTAGCGTACCTGGGCCATAATAATTCTGCTTCCGAGACGGATCTGCACCCGCGTTCCTGGGTATAGCGCTTCCGGAAGGTTGAGTTTCAGTCCTTTTTTGGAGGCATTGACGATCCGGCCTGCCAGCACCGCGGCCGAGGCATCCAGCACGCGGATCGAGAGAGCCCCGTCGAAGGGAATTCGAACCTCGCTCCGCCGCTCGGCACGGTCTACGCCGGGCGGTAGGGCGAATCGCTGGAGTGTATTTTGGCAGAGTTCACATTCCAAAACGTGGAGTTGAATCGCGGAGGTTTGGCCCTGAGGAAGGCGGCTCATTGCGTACATTTCCAGGTCCTCATCGCGTGGGTGCATGGGGTGAATCCTTCCGCGCGACAGAGAGCCGAAGGATCGACGATCGACTGCGGGTTTTCATGAATTATTTAGACAGGAGGCTGCACCTCCAGCATGCGGCACCGACCGGTTGCCGCGGAAGTGAGCAGGGGTTAGCTAGCGGTTAGCGCGAACAGGTGCTAACCTCGTTACGATTGGCGAGTCTGCATGGATACGTCTTCAGTTCGACTGTCCGGCTCGGAGGACCCGTCCGCCGCGCCGACCCCGATCTCAGCGGCGGAAATTCTGACTCAGCTCGATCGAATTCTGACTAGCCGAAGCTTCCGCGGCTCGATGCGTCTTCAACGCTTTCTGCGGCTGG
>NFUO01000186.1 GCA_002197545.1 Acidobacteria subdivision 2 bacterium RH1 MAG20
TGGTCGGTCAGCCGGTCCAGCATCGCCTTACACAATCGGGCGTTCGGAAACATCGTGGTCCACTCGGAGAACGGCAGATTTAATGCGGAGTCCATTTTTATGCGGTGCCGACGACCGTAACAGGGGCCAACCCCTTTCAGATCAAGCTGTAGTAGCCAACCCCCAGGGGGCATAGCTTTGCATAATCATGACGTCCTGGAAAGGAGGACGTCATGTTGGCAGAGTATTTCCAATCGCCTATACGCATTGAGGAAATCCGCGGCTGTCCCGCAGGCCAGCTGCTTGAAGGGTTTACCCGAGAGTTGCATCAGGCGGGCTATGCACAACTCACGGCACGCAGGCATCTGCGTGCGGCAGAGCACTTCGTTCATTGGACTAGCGGAAGAGGCATACCAGTTTCGGCCTTGGATGAGCGATTCATCAAGGAGTTTTCCCAGCATCTGAATCTATGCCGATGCACAGGGTATGGTCGTTCGCATAGGCAGGAGTTGGAGAACGGCGTCCGTTTGTTTATCGGGTATCTCCGGCGCACTGGCGTACTGACGACCCCGGTCAATGAGGAACCCATCGAGAAGCCTACCCTACTGGTTTCTTTTGATAGCTGGATGCGGCAACAACGCGGAACCTGCGATGCCACCCTTTACAACTATGGCCTTGATCTTCGTGATCTGTTGAAGGATCTCGGAGAGGATCCGGCCAGGTTTCATGCGCAGGCGCTACGCAACTTCGTATTGGAGAGAACGCAGCGATGCGGTTGGGCTGCGGCGAAAAGGTGTATCACAGCGGTCCGAGCGTTTCTGCGCTTTCTGATTGCCGATGGCAGATGCGCCGCCGGGTTGGATGCATCTATCCCCGCTTTTGCTCATTGGCGACTATCGGCATTGCCCCGGTATTTGCAGCCCGAGGACGTTGAGCGAGTGATTGCTTCATGTGACCCCAGCACGCCTATTGGCGCGAGGAACCGCGCGATTCTCCTCCTTCT
Source organism: Acidobacteria subdivision 2 bacterium RH1 MAG20 (assembly GCA_002197545.1). Next base: position 983 of record NFUO01000186.1, read on the forward strand.
CGCTCGCCTGGGTTTACGCGCGGGAGACATCGTTCAGCTGCGTCTGGACGACATCGATTGGAAGGAAGCCGGCATCCGCGTCGCAGGGAAAAGCCGTCGTCAGGCATTGCTGCCACTGACTCAAGAGATGGGCGATGCCATCATCGCCTATATCAAGGATGGCCGCCCTCTGACCGACACTGAGACCTTGTTCCTCCGGTCGCGCGCTCCTTATCGCGCCCTCGCAGACCACTGTGCGGTATCGATGATCGTAGCCCGAGCGATGCACCGGGCTGGCGTCAGTTGCCCGAGCCGGGGCGCCGCTCATGTCCTCCGGCATTCCGTGGCAAGTTCTATGCTCCGGAACGGCGCGTCGCTGCAGGAGATTGCTGGCGTTCTCCGGCACCGTTCGATCGCCACCACGGAAATCTACGCCAAGATAGACGTCGTTGCTCTGCGACAGATTGCACAGCCATGGCCGGAGGTGAAGCCATGTTGATTCAGAGCGTCGAATCGTATCTCGCAGTGCGCCGCGCCATGGGATTCGCTCTCCATTCCGAAGGCACATTGTTGCAGAGTTTTGCAGTTTTCTCCGAAGCCGCAGGAAAGAACCATGTCCACACTGAAACAGCAATCGAGTGGGCTGGATCGGCGCGGTCCACTACGACACGAGCGCGCCGTCTCGGCCAGGTGATTCGATTTGCGCGGTACATCCGCGCGGAAGATCAGCGCCATGAAATACCGCCAGCGGTTTTTGGCTGCGAAAAGAAGCCGCGCCCCACTCCCTACATCTTTTCAAGCGACGACGTCGGACGTCTCGTCCAAGCCGCATCCACGTTGGGGAAACGTAATGCATTTCGCGGCAGGACTTACAGCACGTTCTTCGCCCTGTTGGCGTGTACCGGACTACGAGTATCGGAAGCGATTCACCTCTGTTTCGATGACATCACCTCGGACGGCCTGATCATCCGTTGTTCAAAGTTCCGCAAGAGCCGTCTCGTTCCTTTGCATGAGAGTGCTCAAGCAGCTCTGGACCGCTATCTCCAGACAAGGCGCTCCTTCGCCCCGTTCGACAGCCACGTGTTCGTCTCCTTGCGCCGGCGCAGGCTACTTATCGGCGATGCCGAGACTGCCTTCCACCAATCGATCGAAAAGATGGGCCTGCCACGTGGGCCTGGACTTGTCCGCCCCACTATCCATTCCTTGCGCCATTCGTTCGCGGTAAGAGCACTGGAGACCTGCCCGGACGACCGTGATCGAATCACAAAGCACATGGTTGCGCTGTCAACGTACCTGGGCCATAGCACGATCGCCGGTACGTACTGGTATCTGGAGGCGACGCCTACTCTGATGAGGGACATCGCGGATTCGTGCCAGAGTTTTTTCATTGGAGGCCGCCGATGACTCTGCTCGCCCCACACATCGCGGCTTTCCTTCAGCAGCGCTTACCCATCGAACGGCGCGCCAGCCCCAACACCTGCGATTCCTATGCGTACGCCTTCCGGCTTCTGTTCGAATACGCCAGCGATTGCACTAAACACCCGCCCTCGCAATTGCAACTGGAGGAACTGGATGCTTCGCTGATCGTAAAATTCCTGAACCATCTGGAAACAACTCGCGGCAATGGCGCCGGCTCCAGAAACATCCGGCTCGCAGCCATCAAGTCTTTCATGCGCTACATGGAATATCGTGTGCCTTCGGCGCTGGAGCAAATCCAGCGCATCCTGGCAATCCCCGCAAAAAAAGCAGATACCCGGCTTGTCAGGCACCTCACGGCGGAGGAAATGCAATCGATTCTGGATGCTCCCGACCCAACTGTCCGCGACGGCATCCGTGACCGGGCCATGCTTCATCTTTGCTTCGCGGGTGGACTGAGGGTCTCGGAGTTGGTGGGACTTCGCATCGACGATGTGATGCTGCAACCACAAGCGAGCGTTCTGATCCACGGCAAAGGCCGAAAAGAACGTTGCCTGCCGCTGTGGAAGGAAACCGCATCGGCGGTCCGTGCCTGGCTGTCCGTGCGGGGTGAGGCCCGGGTTCCGGAACTCTTTCTCAATGCCCGCAATGATGCCATGACCCGCGCCGGTTTCGAATACATCCTGCGCAAACACGTCCATGCAGCGGAGACACGTTGTCCAAGCCTCTCATCCAAACGAGTTTCGCCGCATGTTTTAAGGCATACCTGCGCCCTGACCATCCTGCAGGCCACCAAAGATCTCAGGAAGGTGTCACTCTGGCTTGGGCATTCCAGCATGCAAACGACGGAGATTTACACGCGCGCCGATCCGAGCGTAAAGCTCGAAGCGCTGGAATCTGTGATTGCTCCAAAACTGCGTACCGGCCGCTTCAAGGCAACGGACAAGCTGATCGCCCTGCTAAAAGCCGCCCCGATTATGCGAAGTAAAAAGACCACGAAATGACAGCGGGCTGCATCCATCGATTGCGGAGTCCGCATAAAAATGGACTCCGCATTAAA
>NFUO01000187.1 GCA_002197545.1 Acidobacteria subdivision 2 bacterium RH1 MAG20
GCAGCCGCAATCGACCTGAGCATGTTCACAAAGAAGAAATAGTAAGGCGCCCTGACGTAAAGGGCTCATTCGGAGATGGATTCCGAGCCCCACCCAATCCCGGTTTTTCGTTGCGAGGCGACAGACCGGGGGTCCAAAAAGCCTCACCTCATGCGCAGCGCGCAGGTCCCTCGACCGCCGTCGGGAGGGACATTCTCTGTTTCCGGCGCAAGCCCGGACGTTACCAACGTGCTGTTCCAGCCAGAAAAACATCCCATTGCGAGCAAATTCCGCGCACTATTAAGAGCAACACTCCGTAAGTGACAAATTAGGTATCGCGACTGCCGCGGGAAGGTCTTGCTCGCCCGAATGGGTGACAATCCCCCGACCACGCGATTCCTCTGGTGTAGCGCATGATGAGAGCGGACAATCCGGGGCTGCTTCGGCAGACGGATCTCTACGGTATGGCGTCCACGCCCGGCCCAGCGAGTGAGCATGACGCACGATCTTGTGCGGCTCCAGCAGCGGCATATCCACGCTGGATGTCCGCCCGCGTTTTGTTTGCGGTTTGCGCCACCAGCATGATAGTTTGCGGTGGCTCCGGTTGTTTGGACAGTTTTTTCTGGTCTCTAAGTGGAAAAATTGTTCAGCTAGTCGTCGTCGTGGCGGTGGGAATGTGAAAATCGGTTGCCTCGATTTTCAAGGTCTTGTGGGAAGGGCGGAAAACAGTTCGATAGTTTTCCGCCCTTCCCATGAGACCGGCATTTCCACGGCCTGCTTCGTTGCGCGTTAGGCCGCCAGAGTTTCTGGCGGACGGTGGAAGTATACCTGGTCGGGCGTCTGTGCCTCCAGGCTGGAGTGCGGGCGTCGGGAGTTGTAAAACTCGAAGTAACTGCCGATCTTGCGTCTGGCTTCGCCGACCGACTCGTAGGCATGCAGGTAGACGTGCTCGTATTTGAGCGAACGCCAGAGGCGCTCGACGAAGACATTGTCGGCCCAGCGCCCCTTGCCATCCATGCTGATCTGGATGCCTTCTTCTTTCAGCCGTCCGGTGAACGCTTCGCTGGTGAACTGACTGCCCTGGTCGGTGTTGAAGATCTCCGGCTTGCCGTGCCGGCTGAGAGCCTCTTCCAGTGCTTCGATGCAGAACGATGTGTCCATGGTGATCGACACCCGCCACGAGAGCACACGGCGGCTGAACCAGTCGATGACCGCAGCCAGATAGACGAAGCCGCGCGCCATGGGGATGTAGGTGATGTCCATGGCCCAAACTTGATTGGGCCGCGTGACCGGGAGGCCGCGCAGCAGGTAGGGATAAATCTTCTGCCCTGGCGCGGGTTTGGAGGTGTTGGGCCTGCGATAGAGTGTCTCGATGCCCATGCGCCGCATCAGGGCGCGCACGTGGCGGCGGCCCACTTCAAGACCCTGCTGGCTGAGCATGTCGCGCAGCATGCGGCTGCCGGCGAACGGATAGTTCATGTGCAGCTCGTCGATGCGCCGCATCAGCATCAGGTCCGCGTCGGAGATTGGGCGCGGCCGATAGTAAATCGTGGAGCGGCTGATCTCCAGCAATTCCGCCTGTCTACTGATGGACAACTTGTGCTCGGGTTTGATCATCGCTTTGCGCTCAACAGGCCCGCTTTGATGAGCGCAGTCTCTAAAAAATCATTCTCCAGCGTCAGTTCACCGATCTTGGCCTGCATCCGGGTCACATCGACCTTACCCTGCTGCTCGGCCTTCTCCTCGCCAAAGACACTGGCCGCGCCTTCCTGCATCCGCGTCTTCCAGTCGGTGATCTGGTTGGCATGGACATCGAACTGCTGGGCCAGCTCTGCCAGGGTCTTGTCTCCTGTCAGGGCAGCCAAGGCCACCTTCGCCTTGAATGCTGCTGTGTGGTTCCGGCGTGGACGTCGTGTCATCGTTGCTCCTCGTTTCTGCCATCTTAATGGCTGTCAGGGAACAACCCTTCCACTTATCCCACTGTCCGAATTTCCGGACCCAGCTCA
>NFUO01000188.1 GCA_002197545.1 Acidobacteria subdivision 2 bacterium RH1 MAG20
CCATGCGCAGGATCTTCTCCGCCCTGCGTCTTCGATTTGAGCCTGAGCCGGATGTCTGCCCGACGGCCGCCTTCGAGCCCGATGAGATTGCCTGGCCGCGCCTGGTGCGGAGGGCCTTCTCCGATCCCAGCGTGCCTCACGAATCGACCGGGGTTGCCGGACGGGGAACGGAAGAGGTGAAGACCAACGACGTTACCGGCCGAGTCAAAGTTGGCGAGGTGGGCTTCACCATCGAGTTCGGCCGGCCCGGGGTGGGGGTGCGCTTTCGCGACATCCAGCAGATGTGCTGGGCATTGGCGAAGGCGAACGTGAGCTTTGAGAAGAAGAACCCCGTCACCTCTCTCATGACGGATGTCCCCACCGGGACCTTGCGCGAGGACATCCTGAATGAGAAGGTGCTGTCGGCGATCGTCGAGATCAAGGTTCCGATCGAGCGTACCGAAGAGGTGATTCACCTGGTGTGGGAGATCGAAAAGCAGATCGATACCGTGATTTCGCTCGGTGTCGCTACGCGGTGCGATGATCACGGAGAAGAGATCGTCCTGGCGCCGATTCTGGAACGTCTCGGGTACGATCTGCAGCGGGCCAAGACCAATATCGGTCTGGGCCGCATCAACCAGCAACCGGACAAGGAATCTTCCCAGGAGGCAGTCAGCGTATGACGAACACGCTCCACCGGGCGGGCGACTCAGAGAGCTTCCGCGACGACTTCATCGTCTTTGCAATCCCAAGCAAGAATAAAAACGACACAGACGCGGTGCCAAAGCTGCGCCGTTTTCTGGAGATTGCGTTGGAATACAAGCCCGTCAACCTGGGCGACGCCCGCCATGGCGGGGCGCTGCGCTCCTCGAAGAGCCTGAGCCCGATCTCCCATTGGAAGCGGGATATGGAGCCCGATTTTCAAGCCGTGATTCGCGGGGTTACATTTCCCACTACGTGTGCGGCGGTCTTCGACAACCTGGAGGCTGCCGAGCAATTCGTCAAGCGCATTAAGGAAGAGAACCTGGGAATGAGCGTGAA
>NFUO01000189.1 GCA_002197545.1 Acidobacteria subdivision 2 bacterium RH1 MAG20
AATCGCATTCGACGCGCGAGCTGGAGGGATCTTCAGATGATCGGCTTCAATGGCCAGGTGAGCGCTGGCGCAAAGGCGCACCAGATCGCACGTATAGGGGAGCGGGCACGCCTCGTCGAAATCGTTGATGCCCCAGACCAGGCGTCCCTCGATGTCGCGCCAAGTCCCGAAATTTTCGACGTGCAGATCGCCCACGCCGAGCACCTCGGGCGCAGCCGCGGCCTTCGGGCAGACCCGGGGCCAGGTCTGGGCCCAGCGATAAAAAGTCGCCCGCAGAAAAGGAAACGGCGCGGCGCGCATCAGAGCGTGCTTGCGATCCACATCGGCCTGGATCAGCGGAATGCGCGCGCCCAGCCAGGCTTCGTATTTTTCGGTGGCCGCGAAGAAATCGTCCAGGGGCAAGCTAAAGCTTACCCTACTGGGCTTCTAAGTTTAAAATCGCCCAGATTTTCTTCGCCTGCGAGTCTCACCGGGAGAGAATATCTCTTCTGTCTTTCGACTACGTAAAAAGGAGTCGGAGACCGAAAAGGATATGGGTGTGCGGACGAAGAGCCGACTACTCCCGCGTCTGGCGCGCGCGAATAGGGCGTGTGTGCTTACATTCGCGATGGGGTCTGTCCTCTGCCTTGCCGCCGACAAGGGCTCGGTCGAGATCAACTCAGTGCCACCAGGCGCACAGATCGAGATCAATGGAGTCTACCTCGCGGACACGCCGTTCACTTGGAAGATCGGTCGATGGGCATTGCACCAGCCTAAATATATCTTCTCGAAATACCTGAATGAGTCGATAACCATGCGCATCTCGAAAGCGGGCTTTGTCACCAAGGAAATACTGATCACAAGGGGGCCGCTGACCTGGTCGAGTTTGAATGGGCAGAACCACTTCACCTATTACGTGATCTACCCGACCCCATTCAATTTCATCCTCGACACCATCGGCGATTTCGTGGGCCAAAACCCCTTCCAGAAACTCGCAGCGATCCCTGCGAACACACCAGTTGCCCCAGCAGCCACATTGGCACCGCCCGAAAAACCAGTCGAGGAAATCGTGAAGGCATCCCTTCCGGCTGTGGTCCAAATCAGGAGTACGGCCGGACTCGGCTCCGGCTTTATTATCTCGTCGTCAGGGTTGATCGTTACGAACCGGCACGTCGTTGAGGGCAGCGGGGAGGTTTCGGTAACGACAAGCCGGGGAGAAACGATCACAAGCTCAAGCATTTTTGTGGATCAGGGCCGGGATCTGGCAATCATCAGGCTACCGGGAGGCCAATATTCATATCTGCCGATCGCTCGGCCTGACCTGATGTCGATCGGCCAGGAGGTGATCGCGATAGGATCTCCCCTTGGGTTTCAGAATACAGTTACGCGTGGTGTTTTGAGCGCATTTCGAAAGACCGACGCAGTCGTCTACCTCCAGACAGACGCTTCGATTAATCCTGGCAACAGTGGGGGGCCATTGCTCAACCGACAAGGCGAAGTCGTCGGCGTGAACACACTTAAAATCACCGGCGGAGGCGTATCGGGCCTGGACTTCGCAATAAGTTGCGGCGATCTAATCGCTTTGCTATCGCAGCAATTCAACCTCGCGCCGCCGCAATCGAACATACCAGAGGGACCGACAGCGGGAGGACCGGTATCTGGCATCGCCACCTTAACAAACGCCGATATCATCAACCTGAAGAAAGTCGGGCTTGGTGATGAATTGATAATCGAAAAGATCTCAACCA
>NFUO01000019.1 GCA_002197545.1 Acidobacteria subdivision 2 bacterium RH1 MAG20
ATCGCCTCGTACTGCCCGCGCATCTCCGCAAGCAATTCGGCCAGAGGATCCGAGGTCTGTTTCACCTCTTGCTTGTCGGACTGCTCAAGGTACTGTTTGCCGAGCCAGATCAGCATCGAAGTGTTGCCCGCGAGCGCCACCTGGATCTGCTTTTTACGGAGCCGCATTTTCATGTTCTCGCGGCCTTTGCGGAGTTCGACCGCACAATTGCGCTCGACGGTGTCCTTGCTGCAATCGACAACCACCGCGATTTCGCCGATGGTGCAGCCGATCTCGGCCAGCTTCCGCACCTGCTCGCGATCGATCTTCTTACGCGGCCGTGCCATGGTCTCCCCCAGGAAGTTCCGCAATCCCGTTGCGGAAGGCAAACATGGCCAGTTGCAGGCGATTCTCCGTCCCGGTCTTGAGGTAGATCAGGCGAAGAGAGTTCCTCACCGTTTGCTCTATGACTCCCATCTTCAGCGCAATCTCGCGATTGGGAGCGCCTGCCTCGCAAAGTATCCTCAGCAGTTGCAATTCGCGCCTCGAAAGGCACTGGATCACTCGCCGCCCAGCCTCGGTCAGATCTTTACGATTCCGTGTTTCACTGCCCACATTGCGAGCCCTGTCCGGTTGTCGGTGCCCGTTTTGTTGAAGAGGTTCGTGACGTGGCGTTTCACCGTCTCCTGGCTGATGCCGAGTTCCCGGCCGATGTGCCGGGTCTCCATGCTGTCTGTCACCATGCGCAGGATCTGCAATTCGCGCGGACTGAGAGCATGCCTCGTTGCCTCCATGCAACTCTCGCACGGCCTGCAGTCCGGACACGCCGTGACGGTTGCATACTTCATCGGTCAGCCTGCATATTTCCCCGAAAGTCATCGTCAATGCCCGGCGAGATAACGGCCAAGCCACTCAAGGAATGCGCCGCAGACCCCGGCGAGAAGACCGCCGCCGAGGGATAGGAAGTGGCCGTATGCCGCATAGCGTACGTGAGCTTCTTCGAGCACCCTCACGCGCTGCTGCAGGCCATCGACCGTGCGCTCGATCACCGGAATGCGGC
>NFUO01000190.1 GCA_002197545.1 Acidobacteria subdivision 2 bacterium RH1 MAG20
GTCCGATGGGACGTTCGCCGACTTTCCAGCCGGCTTGTCTCCGAATTGGCCGTGGTCCTTCATTTACATCACCTGCCTTTTACTACGTTCCAGCAGCCTCGCCAGTTCCATTCGCCCGCGGCTGATGCGCGACTTTACAGTGCCTTCAGGAATGCGCAGGACCTCGGCAATCTCCTTGTAATCCATGTCCTTTAAATCCCGCAGGATCACAGCCTCCCGCAGCTCCGGCGACACCTGCAGCAGGGCTTGCTGCACCAGCGCCTGCAGTTCTCGATCCATGCAGTTCTTCAGCGGATCGGCCTGTCCGGTGTGGAGCTTTTCAGCCTGCGAGTCCGAGCCGCCTTCCGGCTCATCCCAACCCGCGTCCAGCGAATGGGTGGTCTGTTCGGCGCGGGTGCGCCGGAAATGGTCCACCAGCAGGTTCCGGGTCAGGGTCGTCAGCCAGGTGGGAAAACTGCCGCGCTCCACGTCAAAGGTCTTCAGGTTACGATAGACCTTCAAAAATACATCCTGGGTCAGGTCGTCGGCGTCGCCCGCCGAACCGGTAAAGCGATAACAGAGACCATAGACGCGACGGTGCTGGGTCTCCACGATCTGCTGCCAGGCATGGCCATCTCCCTGCAAGCAACGTCGTATGAGTGCGTTGGTCTCTTCCACGGAGTCGGAATTTGCGGGCATCCGCTGTCTTGAATCAGCTATCCCCTTTGAAGAGGCGTTTGTAGTGTGGCCCACACTCCGCGGCGGGCCGCGGCGATCCCGCAGGTCAAATCGCGAGATGCTGTTGCACGGGTAGGGTAAGGCCGACAATCCCATACCACAGGATACGCGGGCCGCCACGTTTCGGTTCCCTCACATACTACCGAAACCGCAGCCGCCGGGCGACAGGATTTTTCGTTGCAGGGCGCGGCTACATGTCGTGAGGCACGTAATCCGACGCTACGGGATTTTCGTAGAGCGAATAGTCCCGGCTCACAACCGTGATGCCGCTCTCGGTCACCAGGTAGTTCTTGCGGTCTTCATTCGCGTCGTATCCGATCACGGTTCCCTCCGGTATCTGCACGTCGCGATCGATGATGGCGCGGCGAATTCGCGAATGGCGCCCAATCCGCACATGGGAGAACAGAATGCTCGAGTCCACTTCCCCATAGGAGTTGACGCGGACATCGTGCGACAAAACGCTATTGCGCACGGTGGCGCCGGAGACGATGCATCCGGCGGAA
>NFUO01000191.1 GCA_002197545.1 Acidobacteria subdivision 2 bacterium RH1 MAG20
CCGATTACGATTTCATCTTCATCGATACGCCGCCGGTGCTCGCCGTCACGGATGCTTCGATTCTGGGAAGGCTAGCCGATGCGACCATCCTGATTGTTCGTTATGGCGCTTCGCAGAGGCACGTGGTGCAACGCGGCATCGACCTGCTGGATCGCTCGGGCACGCACTTGCTGGGCGTGGCGCTGAACGCAGTGGATTTCAGGTCGCCGGAATATTCCGAATACTACGGCAGGAAGTACTACGAATACTACGGCGAGCGGGACACGGACTAGAAGACCAGGCCGTACCACGCTGGATCGATGGACTGGGAGAAGGACATTCTCCGCATTGAGGTGATTCCCATGCGAACAAGCCGGTTCGGGAATGTGCGCCAGGCACCCAGGAAGGGACTTGCGTTTGGCGGCATGGATGTTGTGGCCCTGCTTCTGGGACTCTCTGCCTCGTTTACGGTCAGACTTGTTGGAATCATCCAGGTTTCCGAGGTCGCGATGTTCCTGCTGCTTCCGTTTCTGCTGGTCACGCAGCCCAAGAAAGTACTGCAACCGGGCATGAAGGCGGTGTATCTGCTGATGGGGTTCTGGCTGCTTGGGCAGATTCTGACCGACATCTATCGGCAGACGATCCCGTACAACTGGATGCGCGGCGATGCGCGCATTCTGTTTTTCGCGCTTAATCTGGCGACGCTGACGGTTCTGCTTTCAAAGAACGTGCGACGGCAGGCGGTGTTTGTGGCGGGTTACGGCATAGGGTCGCTGCTGGCGACGCGCTTTCAGCTTTCGGATGCGGTGGCGGACTATCCGTGGAAGTTTGGCTACGCCGAGGGCACGATGGTGCTTGTAATCCTGCTGAGCTGCTACTTCCACTATCGGAAGCGCTATTGGATTGTGGGCGGCCTGATTGTCACTCTGGTGGTTGTCAATCTGCTGATGAACTTTCGGTCTCCGATCTTGCTTCTGATGGTGACGATGGCGCTTGTGGTTCCGGTGGTACCTGAACGAGTGGGCCGAATGCGGCTTTTGCCCAGAGCGGGGTCGCCGAAGCGGGTGATGGTGTTGATTTGCATCGCCCTGGGTTTCGGCGCACTCTCAGGAATTCTGGTGCAATTAGTGACCAGAGCCGGGTGGATCAGCGCCGAGGCGCAGGAAAAGAATCTGGCGCAGTCGCAGTCCCTCGTCGGGATGCTGCTTGGTGGCCGTCCGGAGATCTTTGTTTCTTCGCAGGCGGTGATGGACAGCCCGATCCTCGGACACGGGTCGTGGGCGCAGGACTTGAAGTACACGGAGATGCTGTATGACGTGGACGTAAAATATGACATTCCAACCGACACCTTGCAGTCCAGCGAGGATTCGAGTGATGCAACGATTCCTGCGCACTCGCACATCATGAGCTCGTGGGTGCAGGCGGGAATTCTGGGTGCGGTGTTCTGGGTCTACGTGCTGTGGGTTGTGCTGAAGGGGCTGATGCGGACGGCGCTGGCGCAGCCCGCGCTTGCGCCGTATTACTCCTGGCTGCTGGCGGGCTTCGTGTGGGACGTGTTCTTCTCTCCGTTCAACACTACCCGACGCTCGATTGACTCTCTGGTGATTCTCTTCGCTCTTGAAGTGGTAGAACGGTTTCCGATGGCCAGCGACCG
>NFUO01000192.1 GCA_002197545.1 Acidobacteria subdivision 2 bacterium RH1 MAG20
AGCACACTGATGGCGATGCCATCGGCCAAAGGGCTATTTCATCGCGCCGTTGTGGAGAGTGCCTCTGCGATCAAGGGTGTACCCAAAGATGAGGCCACGAGTTCCGCGGAGGCATTTCTGGCGAAGGTGGGACTGAAGTCCAATCAGGTCGACGAGCTCCAGAAGATGCCCGTAGAGCAGCTCATCGCGGCAATGGGTGAGGGAGGCGCCCCTGGTGGGAACGGTCTCCGTTTGGCGCCCGTGGTGGATGGCCATTCCTTGCCGAGGAACCCGTTCGATCCCGATGCACCAGAAATCTCATCAAGCGTTCCGCTATTGATCGGCTCTGTCGAAACCGAAGTCACCTTCATGCGTGGCACGCCGCTGGATCCAATGGACGACGCCGCGCTGCACGCGCACGTCAAGCAAGTACTGCGCGTCGGTGATGATGCTGCGGTGGACCGGCTGATTGATGTTTATCGAAAGGGCCGTCCGAACATTAAGAATACGGATCTCTATTTGATTCTTGCGTCGGACGCCACGTTCCGGGCGGGCGTGTTGACGGAGGCTGAGCGCAAAGCGGACCAGGGAGCGGCTTCCGCCTACATGTATTACTTCACCTGGAAATCTCCGGTGCGGGACGGAAAGTTGAGGACGTTCCACACGCTCGAAATCCCGTTTGTCTTTGACAATGTCGATTTGGCCACGGCCATGACGGGCTCGGGTCAGGAACGCTATGCCCTCGCCGACAAGATCAGCGGCGCCTGGGTTGCTTTTGCGCGCACTGGAGACCCGAGCCATAAAGGTCTGCCAAAATGGCCGGCATTCGATACTAAGCAGCGCGCAACCATGATTCTCAACAACGAATGCGAAGTCGTCGATGACCCGAACGGTGAGGAGCGGCAGGCGCTGCGCGCCGTCCGGCACCTCGGAGATTGAAGGGTGACGGAGCGCATGGAACGGCGATCCGTCACGAGATATTTCCGATCCAGGCGATCGTGTGATCGTCACAGGTAAACCACAGCGCGGTCCTCACGCC
>NFUO01000193.1 GCA_002197545.1 Acidobacteria subdivision 2 bacterium RH1 MAG20
CGAGACGCGGACCGCTAAGACCTTGGAACAAAAGCTGCAGGCCCTCGACGCGCTGTTCGATCAAATGCTGGCCGAGGCGAAAGCGGCTGACGAACAACAGACTTTGGACGGGACCGATGACTCACCGACACGACTGCCGCCAGAGCTTGCCGATTTGGAATCGCGGCGGCAGCAGGTGCGGGATGCGTTGGCCAAGGCCCGCGCCGCGGATGAGGCCCGCAAGAGCAAGGGGACCAATCCGGAGGAGAACCCGGCTCAGGTCCCGACGACCGACACCGACTCACGAGTGATGCCGAACAAGGAAGGCGGGTACGCTCCGAACTACACCCCCACGGCGATCACCGACGGGCATGCCGGATTCATCATTGATGCGGACGTCCTGTCTGAAGTGAATGAGACCCCGGCACTGCTGTCGGGAGTCGAGCGAATCGAAGATACGTTCGGAGAGACGCCGGAAAAACTGCTCACGGACGCGGGAAACAACAGCGGCGCGGTGCTGCAAGGGCTGGAAGACAAAGGGATTGAGGTTTACGCCCCGGTGGAGTTCAGCGAACCACAACCGGGGAACCCGGCACACCGCGACGACCCGACTCAGCCGGTGCCCGAACCGGACTGGCAAGCACTCCCGCGCAACAGCAAGGGAAAGTTGGCCAAGTCGTGTTTTGTGTTCAACACCGAGGAGGACCAGTATTACTGTCCGCAAGGCAAACCGATGCCGTACGAAAAGATGAAATCGGACGAACGCGGTGGCGAGAAGGTGCCGTTGCGCGTCTACCGCTGCTCGGGGTGTGGTGGGTGTCCGCTGGCGGCCGCGTGCCTTGAGAAGACAGCGAAACACGGGCGGACGATCACCCGCGACGGGTTTGAGCCTGTGCGCGATCGGACAGCGGCGCGGATGGCCAGCGAGGCGGGGCGCCGCGTGTACAATCAGCGACCGAGGATCGCGGAGCAACCGTTTGGGATTCTCAAGCGTGTAATGGACCTACGGCGATTCCTGCTGCGTGGTTTGGAGAAGGTGAAAACAGAGTGGACCTGGGGTGTGACCGCGTTCAACCTCGGCAAACTGGTGCGTGAGTTAGCCAGACTGCGCGCGGAGTTCGCGATTCTGATGACCGAAACGGAAGGCTAGGAAAAAGAGGGGAAGTGCGCGCTTACGGCAGGCCACCGATCGGCTGCATGCCACCGGCAAAAACGACCTAAGACGTGCTTGGTATCGTGGGCCGGCCCGTGCGGCCGCTTTCAAAAATCCGCGAGCGCGGGTTATGGCGGAACAGAAAAGCCAGTGCCAGGTGACTAAATCAACGGACTCCAAGCTGGCGGGGGTCGGAGCGGAGACCA
>NFUO01000194.1 GCA_002197545.1 Acidobacteria subdivision 2 bacterium RH1 MAG20
CGCTCTTCCGATCTGACGTCATCCTCGTGCTCCGCGCGAAAGTTGACCGGGTTCCGTTCCAGGCAGGCCAGGATGATGGCCTCAACCAGTTTGGGATCACTGGGTATCATTGTGTTTACGTCCTTTATCCCCCCTAAAACGGAGGGAATTGGTTTGGAATCTGTGACGCTCGGTGAGGTCAGCGCCCTGACCCCACCGCCGTTACCGACTACCCCACGATCTTGCAGGCTCCCGTGCATTCTTTAAGAGCGAGCAGGTTGTCCTGCCACTTGCCATCGGCGTACGTCCTGAGATAGGGCGCTTTATTGCCATCTCCCCGGACGACGCCGACGTACACCTTTTTCCCAGTCGTCTTGTCGACGGTGTAGAAAGCTTCTTCCTTTGCATCTATTTTCTTGATCGCCAGCTCCCGAGTCATACGCCATTCGCCAGCAAGATTGCCGATGTGTGTAATGTGCTCGTGAGTATTGGTGCGATCGGGTTTGTTGATACATGTAACTTCGAATTCTTTCATTTATTTCCTCTTTGATTTGCTTTTCCTGTTGCGGCGAGCGCCGTCTACTCCAAGAGCGCACGCGTCTCCTGACAGACTGCACCGTTCATCCCTACCCGGGGGCTCGCGTCCTCTCGGCTGTGACTTGTTGTTGACTTTCAACTCAACACCTCGAACAAATTTTTTTAGAACAGTAATCGGGCTTGTCCCTGCGCATCCTCACGCGAGGGGTAGAGCTTCTTGGTTTCCTGATCCAGGTAGACGAGATTGAACTGTTCCAGCCGTACGCGGAGGGCTGAAATGGTAACGCCGAACCGTTCGGCCAATCGATAGAGGTTCGGCCATTGCGTGCAGTCGATCTTCTTGGCTTCGTCGGTGATCATGGTGCGGGGCATCAGAATTGCCGCGGCATAGCGATTCACGGAGCGGGCTTCATCCGGGGCATCGGCGCGGGAGTTAATCTGCCGCAAGAGATCGCGACCCTCTTCGCAACCGAGCAAGGTTTTCATGATCTGAACCAGGCCGCCGCCAGTTGAAGTGCGATAGGCAAATATGGTGGGTGCAGCTGCTTCGAACAGGGTGGGGTGATCAAGCTTCGATTTGTCCACAAAAAGATCCCAGTGGCCCATCTCATGGCCTTGCGTAAGGCGACGCCGGCCGGGCTTCGCTTCCATCTCCAGCTTGCGTCCTTCATTCATCACGATCAGCCGATCGGGAACGCGGAGGCCGGCGAGTACCTCTTCTCCGGGCAATTCCTCGATTTTGTCCCAGAGGATAGAAAGCTCCAAAACGAGTTCACCAAAAAGCTCGATATCGATTGGGAGAGAGAGGGGCCGCTCCAGCTTCCGCCCAAATTCCTGGAGGCGCCGCTCGGCGATTTGTTCGATCTGCTCGTTGCGGTAGAACTTCATTTCTTTTTCTTTGGAATATCCTGCAAGAGCTTTTTCCAGTCTTCCTCCGAAAGGTTCGTGGACATGGCGGATCGAAAAAACATGCGTGCGCCTTGGCTCTTTTGGAGCATGTCGCCAACATCGGCGGGAGCTTTACCGGCGAGGGCTAGCAACTCATCGCTGTTGCCTTTCAGCTCTGCTGCAAGGGCCAAGATCGCTGATGCTGAAGGCACCAGCCGGTCGTTTTCGATCTTGGACAGGTAGGTAAAATCGAAGCCTTTCAGCCGTTTTGCCAACCGGTCTGCGAGATCACGCTGGGAGAGTTTGGCTTCGAGTCTTAACGCCTTGATCCGACTGCCGAATGTGGTTTTCCTTTCCACAAGTTCATGTTGCTCCAATGTTGAGTTGAAAGTCAACATCAATTTCATAGCCCATGCGCCGAGCCTGTGCCGTTTACGGTCTCCTGAGGGGATGTATTGGCGAAGGTCACGAAACACCCGCCCGGCTCACGAGCGTCGGATCCAACTGAGGTCGTTGGAAAATGCCTCTGCGTGGCAGCGTGGCAGCCGTTGTTGTCAGAAATATGTTATGATATTTATGACATGAGAGATCTCACGGTGAAGGTTTTGAAGCGCGCCAAAGCAGTGGGGCTGGGGTCAGCACTCACGCCTAAAGCGTTCGCCGACCTGGGCAGTCGCGCTGCCGTGGATCAGGCTCTAAGCCGATTGAGCAAGGCAGGCAAGATCAGACGAATCTCTCGAGGTGTCTACGATGTCCCGAAGAACCATCCCACGCTCGGTCCGCTCTCGCCGGACCCCGATAGCGTGGCGAGGGCTATCGCGGATCAGTCAGGATACCGTCTGCAGCCGACGCCGGCGCGCGCGGCGAACGCGCTCGGTCTGTCCTCGCAGGTTCCCGCACAGATCGTGTATTTGATCGACGGCAGTTCGCGGAAGATCAAAGTCGGAAACCAGACCATCCATTTTAGGCACGCAGGCCCAAGGGTCTTGTTGGGAGCGGGTACTCCTGAGGGTGTTGCTCTGCAGGCTATTCGTGCATTCGGGCCAGACCACCTCACCGAAGGCGTCATCCAGCAACTTCGGCGAAACCTGCCATCAGATGCAAAGACTGGACTGAAGAAGCTTGCTCATCGTGCGCCACAGTGGATGGCTTCTGCAATAGACGCGGTAACGGCTTAACATTAGGGCGAGTCCCAGATGGATCACTTCGCCCTACTCCCCGCCGGCGAGCGCGCAACCATTTTCCGCGAGGTCGCCGCCCGCTCGCGGGTGAGCTCTGCCACGATCATCGAAAAAGATTTCTGGGTCTGCTGGACGCTCCAAAGAATCTTCTCAAGTCCGACGTTGCCGGGCCCCCTCTTCAAAGGCGGGACCTCACTTTCCAAGGTCTACAAGGTCATCGAGCGTTTCTCAGAAGACGTTGATATCGTCCTCGACCGCCATGCCCTCGGTTTCACCGGAGACCAGGACCCTCCCAACATCGCGGGCACAAACAAGCGGAATCGAAAACTGGATGAACTGGCGAGCAAATGTTCTGAGACTGTTCAGGGCACCATCCTCGACGAGCTTCACCAGTCATTTCGCTCTGTCCTAGGGGAGACAGGTTGGACGATCAGTGTGGATCCGTCCGACGCCGACCAGCAGAGCCTCTTGTTCGCCTACCCGCTCGGCTTGGAAGCGGACCTGTATGGGCTGGGTACCTACGTTCGTCCCGTCGTTCGGCTTGAGTTTGGATGCAGAGGGGATGTGTGGCCCTCTGAGCAGCAGTCGATCCAGCCGTACATTGCTAACGCGCTTCCCGGTCTCCTCGCTCGGCCGACCACGGAAGTCCATGTTCTTCGTCCTGAACGCACATTCTGGGAGAAGGCCACGCTACTCCATGCTGTCTTCCATTCGGGCAAGATGCCGCCCCGCCTCTCGCGGCACCACTATGACCTCTCCCGCTTGTACCGGCACGACTACGGGCAGCTTGCGATCAAGGACATCGGTCTGCTGGCAAGCGTTGTCGAGCACAAAAAGGTCTTCTTCCGGGAAGCTGGGGCGCGGTACGATTTGGCCCGGCCTGGAAGCCTTCGGGTATGCCCTCCAGACTCCCACGTCGCTCAGATTCGAAG
>NFUO01000195.1 GCA_002197545.1 Acidobacteria subdivision 2 bacterium RH1 MAG20
CCTACTATTGCCACCGCCATCAGAGATGCGGATGCGGGTTATCTGCTGGCCGTAAAAGCCAACCCGCCGACTTTACGTGGCGAGATTGAGACCTTCTTTGCGGACGCTTCCAGCGCCAGAGTGGAGAGCGTTACGGAGGTGGACAAAGGCCATGGCCGCATCGAGCAACGAACCGTCACCGTCGCTCACGAGGTCGACTGGCTCAACGGCGACCGCCGTTTCCCAGGCGAACTGCGCTTGCCGGATGTCGCCGCCATCGTCAGAGTCGCTTCACGTGCCGAACTCAAAGACCTTGGGCGTTTCGAGACCCGGTACTACATCTCATCGGCGGCGCTTTCGGCCTCGCGGGCCGCCGCGGCGGTTCGCAGTCACTGGGCAATCGAGAACAGCCTACATTGGGTTCTGGATGTCACCTTCGGCGAGGACCAATCACGTCTGAGAACTGGTCACGGCGCAAAAAACATGGCTGTCGCCAGACACTTCGCGATAAATCTCGTGCGATCCGTCCACGATAAGCGAAGCATCAGGCTCCGCCGAAAATGTGCCGGCTGGAACCCAGACTATCTCGCTGCCATCCTCGGACACCTATCGCGTTAACCCGGATTCTGTGCCCTGGGCTCCTGTCACCTGCTCAAATCCGAAATTGCCAAGGCGGTCGCCGCAGTAGCCTCATCCACTTCCGTTGCCGAGATCGGGACCAACGGGACCCGCTACACAGCCCGCCGCACTTTTCAATTTTCCCAGAATGATTTGAAGCGCTCGGGCGACAGCTCCGTGTAGCGTACCGTGTGCTGAATATTTTTGTGTCCCAGATAGTGCTGCAGCGCGCGTGTGTCCTGCCCATCGTTGGCGAGCTTGAACCCGCACGCGTGCCGCAGCATGTGTGGGTGCACCGGAAAAGGAAACTTCGCCCGCTCCCCTATTCGTGCGATCGTCTTGCGGAGGCCAGCCGTCGTCATCGGTCCTAACCGTTCGGTCAAAAAGACGTAGCGCGATTCCGGCTGCTCGCGCTTGACGCGGCGGAG
>NFUO01000196.1 GCA_002197545.1 Acidobacteria subdivision 2 bacterium RH1 MAG20
GGAGATTCAACAAACGGAGACAATTATGTACCAGAACAAAGTAACCCTCATCGGCTTCCTCGGCAGCAACGCAGAACCTCGCACCAACAGCGCGGATTTCAGCGTCACCACCCTTTCGCTCGCAACCAAGTCTTCCTACAAGAAGGGGGGCAAGTACATCTCGCACACCGAATGGCATCGTTGCGTAGTCTTCGGCAAGCTCTCGGAGTTCGCCAAGACGCTCCGGAAGGGTGCACATATCCAGGTGGAAGGCGAACTGCGCAGCCTGGAGTACGACAGCAAGAAGACGAACTCGAAGCGGCGCGTCTGGGAAATTCGAGTCGCCTCGATCCTGAAGCTGGACCGCGCTGAAAAGGCCGCCGCCGAAGATCAGGAACACGATGAATCACCCCAGGAGGAAACGGCCGCATAAGCCATTCCTCTTCACTCTCGGAAGCCCGGCTAACCGCTGGGCTTCCATCGCTGTGAGGTTCCCATTATGAGCTTTGAATTGATCCTTCCATTCCTTCGCCCGATAGAGCCGCTGCTGCTCGACGACAGCATCAGCGAGATCATGGGCAATCCCGACGCCTCATGGTGGTACGAACGCGATGGGATCATGCGCCAGGAAGCAACCATTTCGTTTAACGCGGGTCAGCTCCGCACTGGCCTCGAAGTGATTGCCAATCAGTTGGGCAAGAAGCTTGACGAGGACAACCCGGTACTGAACGCTCAACTCCCCGATGGAAGCCGCCTTGCCGCGGTCATCCCCCCGGTGGTGCGCCCCTCACCGGCCCTCACAATCAGAAAGTTCACCAGCCGCCACTACACCGTCGATGACCTGATTGCTCGTGGCACGCTGACGCAGCCACTTGCCGAATTTCTAGCGGAACAAATCCGCAGTGGAAAGACGCTGCTTATCAGTGGTGGAACGGGCACCGGCAAGACCACGCTTTTGCGGATACTGGCTGACTATATTCCAGAACGGGAGCGCATCGTCGTCATCGAGGACACTTCAGAACTTCACATCCAGAAGCCAAATATTCTGGCGGTCGAATGCCAGACAGACACGTTCAAAACCAACATCTCTTTCGACGACCTCTTAAAGTCGGCTCTGCGCTGGAGACCGGACCGAATCATTCTCGGTGAAGTGCGTGGAATCGAGGCGCGGACTCTACTCGATTCTTTCAACACCGGCCACGCCGGTTCGCTGGCGACGATTCATGCAAACTCGGCGGAGAAATCCCTCCACCGTTTCGCCAATCTAGTCATGCGCAACCATGCACAGACCACCTTCTCCGACACCGAGGCGGAGATCGGGGAAGCGGTCGATTTCGTCGTCCACGTAGAGCGTCAACCGGGCCACCGGATCATCCGTGAGGTGCTGGCGCTTCGTGGATACGACCGTGACGCGAGGCGCTTCCTGATCGAGCCGGCGTTCGAGGTGCAACATGCAGCAGCTTAGAACGCAGAACCCAACGAATATTGCCGCCGACTTCCCCACCCTTCGTGTGGAGAAAGATTGCTTGATTCCACTACCTATAAAGGAGAATGAACATGCCACTACTTGAGGTCAACCAAAGCCGCCACATCAGCGCTTCTGTTCGGCTGGATGAGGCCACCGCCGCGCAGGTCGATCAGTACGCCGCTTTCATCCAGGCATCCGCAGATGATGTTGTGGACAAGGCGCTCAACTATGTTTTCTCGAAGGACCGCGACTTCCAGGAGTTTTTGAAGACGCCACAGGCCAAGCAGGTTGTTTCTACATTGCGTGTCCGTAAGGGGCCGAGCAATGGCGCATCGGAGGAGCCTGCGAAGAAGCTCGTAGCTGGGGTGGACTCAACGTCTTCTGTGCGGGCAGTTAAGGCGTGATCCTGCATTCAATTTCGTGTCGGAGCAAGAACGGTGCTTCGCACCGGAAGAATGTTGACACTCCACCCCTTGAAGGGTACACGAACGTAAACCCCCGTCTACAAACGTCAACGCTCTTGCACTGAAGCACTTGCGCAATTCGCCGTATACAGCGTTTACGTTCGTTGACGGCCACGCAAACAGGAGGTTCAGCGATGGAAAGCCCGATCTTATTCAAACCCACAACCGACGGATCCAAGCGACCACTTGCCCGAAATCGCATTCTATCGGCGCGTTTCACCGAGAGTGAGTATGTGGCGCTTGAGAGTTTCGCGTGGTCGAAGGGAACGACGCTCGCTGATTGGGTGCGCGATGTGCTCTTGCATAGCCTTGGAGGGGCCAGTCAGCCACAGATGGACATGCATATCTTTACCGAACTCGTGGGCATTCAAATGCTTTTGATGAACACTCTGGAACCGCTGCTGCGCGGCGACAAACTTGCCCAGGAACACCTCACCGTACTGTTTCGCCAGGTTCAGACGACCAAGGCCGCGAAGGCGCAGGAACTCCTCGCCAAGCGGAGCCAGAACAAAGAGAAATAGCCATGCCCGCCGTCCAGCAATGGGGCCGCCGCGAGTCGATCATCTGGCCGCCACGCCGTTATCTTTACACCCTCGGTGCGATCTTTCTCTCACTGGTAGCGACTGGATTCTTTGTCTACGTCCGCTTTCAATTTGGGCTAACGCCACTCGAACGGTACTATCTGCCGTACTATCTACGCACCGAGTTGACGGGTCTCACGCGCCCCGCCAGTTCTTATCAACTCCTCTATGTTTCCGATGGCAAGTCGCGCCCTCGGACTGCCCTCGAATCCGACGTAAAGCCAGGAACGACACCGCAACTTACCGGCCGCCCTTTGCCCCTCGTACTTTCCTCTCAAGCGCGGCAGCAGGGGTTCCGCTTGCTGTTCCGCGAACAGCCACGCAGCTATTCAAACAAGTCTCTTCACGCTTGGATCGAGCATTGGGTCTATGCCGATATTCCCCTTGCCCAGATCTTTACGATGCAACTCATTTTTGGCCTCATGGCCTTCGCGCTGCAACTTCCATTTTCCGTCCTCAAGGATATCAAGCGCATCAAGAGTCTTCGCTATGGGCGCCGCCTCAAAGGCCCCGTTCTTGTGAATGCTAAGGACTTCACCGAAGCCGTGAGCGGCAACGGTATTGGCATCACAACCAACGATTCCAAACTCCCGTTGCGTATTCCTCGCGATGCCGAGAATAAACACTTTCTGATTGTGGGCGACACCGGCTCCGGCAAGTCCAGCATCATTCGCCAGATGCTTTATCAGGTGGGCTCCCGCGGCGACAGCGCGATCGTCTACGATCCCGCCTGCGAGTTTGTGAAGCAGTTTTACGACGAGCGCCGGGGCGATATTGTGCTCAATCCACTAGACGCCCGAATGCCGTACTGGAACCCGTCGAAGGAACTTCGGCGCAAGGCCGAGGCCAAGGCATTGGCCGTCTCGCTGTACCAACCGGAGGGTGTGACGAATCGCTTCTTCGTGGAAGCTCCGCAGAAGATTTTCGCGCATCTGCTCACCTACCTTCCGACGCCGGATGAACTCGTACGGTGGATGTCAGATCCTGCCGAGATCGACCGCCGCGTCAAGGGAACGGAGTATTGGATGCTCATTGATCCGAAGGCTCCGCAACAACGGACAGGAGTTCTCGGCTCTCTCAACATGAGCGCGGACAGCTTCCGGCTTCTGCCCAAGCAAGACGAGACAACCTCTGTCTGGACGGCGACCAATTGGGCCGAGACGCGGCGCGGTTGGATCTTCATCACGTCCCGTCCAACCATGCGCGAGGCGCTTCGCCCTCTCATCAGTCTTTGGATTGACACGCTCGTACTGCGCCTGTTGAACGAACCCATGCCTGACCAGAAACCTGTCTGGTTCGTAATCGACGAGTTGGCCAGCTTGCAGCGACTACCGCAGCTTCACACCGCGATCACCGAGAATCGGAAGTCGCAGAACCCAGTTATCCTTGGTTTCCAAGGACGCAGCCAAATGCAGGCCC
>NFUO01000197.1 GCA_002197545.1 Acidobacteria subdivision 2 bacterium RH1 MAG20
CGGGACGTAGGTGTCGCAGGTTCAAATCCTGTCACCCCGACCATTGAAATCATTAGATTTTTTTCTGCGCCTCGGCTCCAGGGGTCCAGTTTCTAGGGCCCGACGGTTCCAAAAAGGGTTCCAGCTTCGTCTGTCCGCTTCTGCCGCCGTGAAGGTAGGCAAATATCCCCATCACTCCGAGTAGGGATGGCCAGGGGAAGCAGCGATGCGGCGCCGTGCGGGTAGGCCCCGCCTGGTCACAGGATCTTGCACGTTTCCTCGAACTCCAGCCGTGGACTGCGTGGAACGGCACCCGTCTTCTCCACGTTTCCCGGAGACAGGGCCGGAGCAGTCTCGCCTTCGCCTGCGCACTGCGCAGAAACAATATCCGTGCAGGGCATGAATTGGCGCTGGCCGGGCCCCATTTCATCAATTCAGAGTTGACGCAGCGCGGCGTCGGTCACCGGCCGATCCAGCCAGCCATTGTGGCTGCGCGCTTGCCGAAAGAGCAGATCCATTCCTCGTTCATCGAGAGTAACGGGCATGGGACCCTCGGGGGGCGGTTGATGTAAGGTGGTCTATATAGCAGCCACCATTCTCATCTTGACGTCGCGCGGCGAAGCCAACGCTTTTCGGCGGACACGGGGCTCGATGTCAGAAGTCAATGACGGCCCGAGCAGAGGACCGGGTACCTGCAAGAGACGTGGTTTTGGTTCGCGGACGGAGGCGAGGAACTCGACGATGAAATCCACGAAGGTGCGAAGCTTCGGGGGCACGAATTTGTGGCTCGCGTAAACGACGTACAACATCCCCTGCTGCAATGGATACTCCGGGAGAATCGGGGTCAATACCTCCCTGAAGGCCGGATCTTCGAACAATGCCCCGGAGACCGGCGCGATTCCGATACCGGCAGCAACGGCGTGAGCCACGCCGTCTGCGGAGCGGTAGCGCAACACCACACGGAGCTCCGGTCCGCCCATTTCTGGCAGTACACCGCTCAGCATCTCCCCCACCGCCACAAAATCGTGCTCCGGCAAGTCTTCGGGAGATTTCGGGGCGCCGCGGCGTCTGACGTAGTCCTTCGAGGCAGCAAGGTAAAACATTGCGGGCCTAAGGGGACGCGCGATATGCCCCGCCGGCAGGGAATCCCGGCTCAAGGTGATTCGCAGCGCGACATCGTACCCTTCATCCACGAGATTGACGAAACGATCCTCGAAGGATAGGTCGACCAAAACA
>NFUO01000198.1 GCA_002197545.1 Acidobacteria subdivision 2 bacterium RH1 MAG20
GACTGTGGTGCAGGGACTGAGCGGCCATGCGCAAGGGGCGGGCCAGCCGCTGCCGGACTTTCCGCGGGCGCGAGGATAAAACCCGACCCCCCGTGATGCGAGGATTGGGACATAAGCCCAACCAGGAACAGAAGTCACCCTCACTGGGGAAGGCGGACAAGTCGGGACCGACTTCGGACAACAGGGTGTGCACGCTGAGGGCCTCCAGGCCCGGGACCCGTGTTAAATCAACGCCCAGGATGCGATAGAGCTCGGCATGGAGATCAAAATGGAACGGGTTGCGTTGCGGGGTGTGCGCCTTTTGGGCGCGCGGCGGCAGAGAGGCCGGATCGGCCTGGGTCTCGAAATCAGCCAACGCGGCCTGGATTTCCCGATCACACTCCAGAATCTGTTCCTGGTAGGCACGGTAACTGGCCAGGGATTGACGGAGGACGAAAAGATGTTCGTGCCGGTAATCGCCGACCATCGACTTGGCAATGGTCTCGGGGCTGGCTTTGATGCGGGGGTCGCGGAGGCGAGCTAAAACCTCGGGATCGCGCTCCCCCTCCAAGATGGCGTCGAGAATTGCCAAGCCGGTCGTCCCCGTCAAGTCGCTGATGACGTGGTGCAGTTGGAGGTTCATCTGATCGAGGGCCTTCGGCATGTGTTGCACATGGGTGGCGGCCATCTGGACGAGATTGTCCCGGTGGCGCAAGATGGAGCGCACCTGGCAGACGGCCTGGGGAGGACGGAATGAGGCGCGCAGAAGGCCGACCGAGTGAAGATACTGCAACCACTGGCCATCGGAGACATCCGACTTACGGCCGGGAACGTTTTTCACATGGTGGGCATTGACGAGAAAGACTTCGCAGCCCCGCGCTTCCAGGATTTGGAACAGAGGAATCCAATAGACACCGGTGGACTCCATGGCGACGGTCTCGACACCACACGGTTTCAGCCAGTCGGCCAGCTCCAGCAGATCGGAGGTAAAGGTGGGAAAGGCGCGCACGGGTTGAGAGTCCCGATCGGGCGGGACGGCGACATAAATCTCCCGAGCCCCGATGTCGATTCCCGCGGCGTGGGATCGCAGCACCGGCAGCGAGACGACTGACGAGGTGCGGTTTTTTCGCTTTTTGATGATTCGCGGCATAAGCTCTCCTCCAGGGAACAAGGAATAAGGACTCTGCCGCACGACCCAAGTTGTGCAAAAAAAGTAATCTCCTAAACGGGATCGCCAGTGCCGGGCAAGGGCACGACGTCACCACTGTCTTGAGCACGAAACTTGGAGCCAGGCTCATTCTCGGGCTTTTGAAGGAACCGCACCAGTGACAAATCGGCTTACTTGTCGGCGGCATCGTCTCGAAGCCATCGTAGCGGAAGGGAGGCCACTCGCGTCAAGTTCCTTTCTGCCTTGACCCGGCGCGCCGGGTCCCTGGCTCCTAAGGAACTTGTTTGTGCTATGTCGTGGTGGCATTGATCGGAACCAGTTGAAACCCCAAGGCCTGGGCTTGCCTTTGAAGGCGGGCTTGGGTGCGACGCCGGTGGAGTTCTTCTTGTTGGGCGAAGACAGACTCATCGTAGGGCTGGCGAGTGGTCAGGAGATGGTAGATGACCCGGGCGAGCTTGTGGGCGGCGGCCGTGAGTGCAAGGAGTCCGTCAGCGAAGCGGTCTGGTTCATCGGCCGGATTCGCCAACTCTATCGCCTGGAAGATCATGTCCGGCAGCTCGGCCCCGCCGAACGCTACCGGATTCGCCAGCAGGACGCGCCAGCGATCTGGGAAGTCATCAAGCAACACGCCCTGGGACTGCAACCGAAACTGTTGCCCCAGAGCACGCTGGGCAAGGCCGTGAGCTACTTTCTTGATGCATACGACGCCCTGATCGGATATCTCAAGGACGGGCGTTTTGAGATCGATAACAACCTGGTCGAGAATGACATTCGGCCGACGGCGGTGGGCCGCAAGCGATGGCTGTTCCTCGGCCATCCTCAGGCCGGCTGGCGCCGCGCGGTCATTTACTCCATCCTGATCCGTTGCCGGCGGCGGGGCCTGAACCCCCAAGAATATCTCAGCGACGTCCTGGTCCGGTTGCCCCCAACGAACATCACTCAGATCCAAAACCTGCTCCCCGCCCATTGCAAGCCTCCCTCGCGGAACGTCTCTTGAAATGCGGCATGGGGGTGGGCGGGTTCGAGGGATGGCGATGAAGAAAGCCTATACCGATAAACAAGGCCAGTACCTGGCTTTCATCTATTACTACACCCGAATCCACGGACGCGCGCCCTCAGAGGCCGAAATGCAGCAATACTTCCGAGTCTCTCCGCCTTCGGTGCATCAGATGGTCTTGACGCTCGCGGCCCGCGGCTTCATCGCGCGAACCCCTGGGCAGGCACGCTCCATCCGCCTGCTGATCTCGCCGGGGGAGCTCCCGAACTTGACCTAGGTCGATCGGCCTGAGGCTCGCAAGAAGAGAAAGCCTCGGATGCACCTCCCTTGACGCTTACAGAACAGACCCATCCCCCGGATAATAAAACCTCCAACTCGGCCAGGGCCAGTCCCCAGGTTCTTTCACCCGGCGGCGCTTCACCGGATGGTATTAAGGGTGTCTTTTCGAGTGGGTTTGGGGCTTTGTAGCAGCTCCATATAAGACGTCTTTCACGACATCTGCCGGTGTTAGGCAAGGGATTAATGCGTTGGGCCC
>NFUO01000199.1 GCA_002197545.1 Acidobacteria subdivision 2 bacterium RH1 MAG20
CGGTACCAATCGGAGTGCGAGGCCTCGGATTCGGCATATCCCTTTTGGCAGTTCGATGAGATTGTCTGGGAGCACCGAGACGCCTTGCGTCTTACCCCCGACGATAAGGCAGTTCTCGTCGCGGTGCTGGAGCGGGCGCTTAAGTCGCGGGCAGATCAGGGCAGCCCCAAGTTGTTTGACCCTTACATAGCGCAAGATGCCGCTGACCGCCTCGGTCGTTGGCGTCGGCAGCTTGGCGAGGATGCAGATGCACGGCGCGCCGCAAATACAGCTGGCCTGGCATTTGAAGCGGCTGCGGAGCAGGCTAGGGGATTCACCGCGATCGCCCTTCTCGAGCGTCAGGCAGCGCGATACCGAAATGCTGGTGACCTTGTCTCCGCGGCCAGGCTCGAGCAGGCGATTCGGGACCGCGCGGAGGAGGCAGAAAGCGAGCTCAAGCGAGTCGAAACGCGAGTAGAGATCCCGAAGGACAAACTGGACGCTTGGGCGGAAGGAGTTGCGGGTCCCACTCTTGAGGAAGGCTTGAAGCGTCTAGCGATCGCAAACCTGATCCGAAAGAACCAGGCAGAGACAGGCGTATGCGACCTTGCCGAGAAAGCCGTACTCCAGGCTCGCGTCACTCTTAAGCCTATTCGTCCAGACGGGTTTTCTGGCGCTGAGATCGGATCCGTTGAGGACGATCTCGATGGGCGCGCAATCCATCACGCCGCAAATCTATTCGCCTACAGCACGCCATTCCTCAATGCGGCCCTGGACCGTCTGCTCGAAAAGCACAGCGTTGATCTGGACCGATTGATATCTGCTCTCGCGCAGTCCCCCCTGTTCCCACCCTCGCGGCAAAAATTGGTGCGTGAAGGCCTTTCCGGGTGGTTCTCAGGAGACTGGGTCAAGGCGGTGCATGTTCTGCTGCCGCAGATTGAGGGGGCGCTTCGTGATCTGCTGGCGGCCCTCGGTGGGCCCGTCATGAAGCCCGATCGCAATTACGGTGGATTTCAGACCATTGGGCTTGGGGAGGTGCTCAGCCATGAGCTATTTCGTAACCGAGTTCCCGAGGACATGCGCTTCCATCTACGTGTGCTGTTGCAGGATCCACGGGGGGTGAACCTCCGAAACGAAACGGCACACGGGCTGGCATCACATGAGATTTTTGGTCGCGGCATAGCCGATTGGATTGTCCACGCGCTGGTCTTGCTCGGAGTGATCCGGCTGCAGGCGGGTACTGCACAACAGGAAGGCCAGAAACCAGATAAGGAGCAGCCGGCCAGGGGTGGTACGCCCGAAGGTGACGAACCTGGAGACGACGTGCCGGAGGGTTCGTAGGAGGAGCAGGGCACGGCGAGCGCATGAGGTACTTGGTTGAGGATCGAATTGCCGTTGGTGTTCAGAACCACATCACGAAACTAGCTATGCTCCGCTACACCGGGTACACAGTCCCTGTAATGAGCTACCCTGGTGCTTGGACAAAAAGCCCTACCTGCTCAGGGCCTTCCGCGCCATTTTGCCTGCCGAATATTAAAGGTAACAACTACTGAGATAGGATTAGCGGATAAACTATACGGATGGGAGATCGGGTGAAAGATGTAGCGCGCTTTGTTATGAGGCGTGTCTTACCATTCAGCGAGCGAAAGCGAGGTCTTGCGCTTCAATCTGCCCTACGGACAATGGCCATCGAAACTGAGAGAAGTGCCGAGAGGGGGTTTGTTGCTTCAACAGCGGTCCTCAATGTTGCACTCTTCTTCCTCATTGCTGAACGCGATATCAATGCGGTGAAGATCGATGCGCTTACCCATCCGGACCCGTGGCGCCGATCACTCTGCGCGAGGATAATCCTCCTAACCATCCATGAGTGGGACATGGATAAGGTTGCCGGGAAGAAGTTAAGGCAGGCACTTGATGTTGCCGGCACCTCAGAAGACATGAAGAAGTCGGCAGTCGCCGCGCTCCGGGACGTACGTAACGTGCAAAGAAAGGCTCAGAAGGAGTTTGCGTTTCTTCGTAATGCGACGATTGCGCATCGCGATCCGGACGCATTGGCGCAATACAAAGCGATTGCGGGTCTGGATGAAATGAAGGTGATGGCGCTTGCCACTGAATTCTACGCAGGAGCAGATGCTTTCATTAGCTTAATGCCGAAGCTCATTCTTCAGACTTCAACTCTGCCCAGTTTGTTGGCGCAGCTTACATTGCGAGAAGCCGCCCATGGGCCAAGGGATACGGTATAGGCCTCGATCGACTTTTCTCATGACAGCCCCCGCTCCCGAGGAAGCTCACTATTCACCGGTCCTGGGCGGACAGGAACTACCAGTTGGACCCGAATCCAAAGAATCTGCCTCGGCCAAAGGCTCTTCCGGCTGAGAAAGTGCCGGTGGCCCTGCTTGCCCCGGAACGTCAGGCTCCGTCGCAGCGGGTGATCGTTGAGACCCGTAGAGGCTCATTGCCATTTCGACCCGACGTTCTGCGAACGAATATGGAGGCCACGGCAGCGGAGTCGGGAGCCGACGACGGACTCTCCCGATGATCGCGCTCGCCCAGCGCCAACTAGATTCCGGCACGGCGACAACTGGAACCCGACACTGAGCGCGGTCTTGGGCTGAGGTCGTTTGCCGGTCTGCGCGGACGGTAATGTTCGGGCTTTTTGCGCAGGCCCGGATGATCACCGAACGGCAGTACCAAAGACTCATGAAGACCTTCCAAGAGAACGGCGGTAACGTCAGTGACGCCGCCCTGCGCGCCGGGGTGAGCCGGGAGACCGCTACCGATTACCTGAAGGACCTGCGCGGTCCCGAGACTGTCGGGGCACAAACGTCTGAAAACATCTCTGAGCATTAGGCCGCGCCGACCGCTACGGGCGGAAGGGGTGCAACTATGGCGCGTATCCACACTTTAGGAGCGCTTCAAAGTTCAGGATTGAAGATCCTTCATAACCCGCAGCAGGTCATGCGGCAACAATCTCACGCGCTGAAGCATTCTTCGTAGATTCGGTGGCGTAATTAAGTTTGCCGCGCCACCAAACACCGCCTGACACACCGGCAACAGATCATGACCCCGCGTGTCAATGAACCAGGCTGGATAGTTCACGGATATCCCATTCGTGAACTCGACAGCCTTCAGCCCTTGGGTCTGCGGGATGTGGCGAGGCAATGATCCTGCCAATTGGGTGGACAGGGCATCTACAACAGCCTGCAGCTGCTCTCGCCCGAGCTCCCGAATTAAATGTTCGTCGCCCGCGGCAATCTTCACGCCTGGTATCGCGGGTGCGCGTCCCGCTTCTATCAGCAGCCCATAGACTAATATTGGGTCCAGTAGGTAATTCTCGAAACTATACCGAGAGAGCACGGACACGCGATCACTGGCTTTGGTTCCGCCGTCAAAGTCGATTAAGCCCCTGAACATCTCGTTTAGCGGGGGCTGATCGAATTTACTTATCCACTGCCGCACCACACTAGAACCGCCAGACATGCTCCGATTGCTGCGCTTGCCCACAGATGCCGCCAGGAAGACTAGGCTGGGGGTTCTGCTCATCAGGCCAGTTGTGGTATCGCCAGCCGTGTGTGTGAGCGCGTCCCATACTGCCTTGTAGAACTCAACATCCTCTTGATCCTCTACAAATATAAATTTTGTCCCACGCGATACGACAACCAGTCCTGCCGTCAGAAGACCGACGGCATGCGCATTGGATGGCGCTGATCGAATGCGAGGTTGGGTTTTGTACATCTCAAACACCGATCCCTCTGGCGCCATGGCGACCGTGGATGGAGAGTGGGTTGCCATGATGACCCTTATTCCATGCCGTTGAACGAGGACATCTTTGATGACATTCAAGAACTGCTGCGTCATGGACGGGTGGAGATGGGCATCTGGTTCATCCAGCAAATACAGTTTGGCAAAGCGGCCGTGGTGTTGGGCGCGGAATAACCACAACAGTGTCCGAAGAATCGCCTTCTCTCCGGAGGAAAGTTCCGCCGGTGTTATTTCGAGATGCCGGATAGGGTCACGCAGTTTGAAATGGTATATGTCATCGAAATTGGTCTCAACCGGCGACACTACGCGATAGGAAAACTCAGCAGCAGCCAAGGCTTCGTTAATAACGTTCCATGGGGCCGGGCCTAATTTTGCTTCCAAATCTTCGAGCTTGGTGCCACGGAGGGACTCGTCTGCCATCCGAACCTTGTGAGCCATGATTACATGCGCGAGGCCTCCCACTATATCCTCGTCTTCGAGCATAAACGTATAATCGTTTGGTAGGGCTTTGATGAACTGTTCTTGAGTGAACCGGCTCAAGTCCTTTCCGAGGATCTGAGAAATTCGTGCCCGTTTGGCACGTGCGCCGAGATTATTCTGGACCGCATGGGGCTGAAGCTGTTGGAATAACTGTTGTTTTAGCTGGGTGAGTTGAGCGATTCCGATGGCCGGTGTGCTTTGCATGTCCCAAGCGCTTGGCAAATAGAGCACAGACTCAGGGCCAAATGATTCGGGCGAAGCGGTTACATTGACCTGACTCAAATCAATGTTTTGGGGGTGTGCGGTGCCTGTCAGTTTATAAGCAAGCAGTTCGAGGAACTGAGTCTTGCCTGATCCATTCACGCCGGTCAGAATTGCAAATGGAGGCACGCCATCCCACACAAGAGTTTGAATGGATTTGTAGTGCCCAGACGGGAGTGGTTGCACTTCAATTCTCAGTGGTAATGACACGCGTTCCTCCCCGTGGAATAGGTTTCCAAAGCGCTCTTGGTAGACGGGTTCAGAAATGGACTGGTTCGCCTGCGACCAAGGGCTTCTGTTCGACAACCATCAAGAAGCTATCCCCTGGTTCGGACGAGCGCCCGAATCAACTCCGCGGCATCCGCGCCGAGAGTGTCCGCATATTCGCAGAACTCGAGGACGTTCAGCTGCCGCTCCCCCGACTCAATCTTGCCGACGAACGAATGGGCGCGATCGAGGCGCCGAGCGAGTTCGCGCTGCGTGATGCCGGCGCTCTCGCGGGCTGCCTTGAGTGCGGTGATCAGCGCCTTATGACGTGCGCTCCGTAGGTGCTTGCTCATCCCATGCCCCCGATTTAGGGGCATCAAGGTAGCGCTCCTCGCTCTTGCTCCCATCGAGGGGACGAGCTAGACTGTCCCCAAAGTAGGAGCACGGTACTTGGGCGCCTACGCGCACGAGGTTCGGAGGGCCACGATGTCTCAGACGATTAACTCCAAGGTCGCTGCGGGGGTCGGACTGGCGGGGCCAGATCTGCCGGGATCGGCGCCGACGAGGCTCGAAAGCTCACGTGTTCTCGATCTATGCACCCTCGTCGGTGATCTCGCGGACGCGATTTTCGTTGTGACCGTGGTCTACCGCTCCCTCGCCGCATTGGAGATTCCCGCGGCCGCCGACGAGGAGACCGCACTCCGTTATGCGCTGAGCTTGCTTCGCTCCGCATACAGCGCCCTCGACGTCGCTTCGTGCCGCGCATCCTGATAGCAACGCACTCAAATTACAGCCGCAAGGTGAAACGATATGCAACAGATTGAAGCAAGAAAGATTTTGCTGTCCCTGATCCAAGGGCGCAACCCCGCCTCTGAGGAGCGCCTCCCGTCGGACTGTGTCGTCCATAGTTCCGATGTAATTCGCGCGCTTCTTTTCGGCGTGAGTGCAATCGAAGCCACGGACGCCCGAGCGAAACGTCGTGCCGCGCTTCCTGCAAATGTCGGCCGTGGCTGGACGACCAGAGAAGAGGAGCAATTGCGGTCCGAATTTGCGGCGAAGGAACCGCTGACC
>NFUO01000002.1 GCA_002197545.1 Acidobacteria subdivision 2 bacterium RH1 MAG20
GCTCATCCCGGACGCCAAGGGCAAGACCCTGAAGGCCATCATCGACACCAAGGTCGTGCCCGACAGCATCGTCTACTCCGACACCTTCAGCTCCTACAGATTTCTCTGAGGGAGAGCGAAGCCTCTCCCTCAGAGAGTCCTACGATTCGAATGTGAGGTGGCGGCCAATGCCCCTCGCCGAGTTAGCGACCAACCCGTGCCTGGAGATGGGCTGGATAACGAGCGCCCTGTACCTCAATCCCAGAAACGGCCTTCTCGATCTGGCGCAGATCGTCGCTCGTCAGTTCCACGCCAGCTGCACCGAGGTTCTCCTCAAGCCGGTGGAGCTTGGTCGTGCCGGGGATCGGGACAATCCACGGCTCCTGCGCAAGCAGCCACGCCAGTGCGATCTGAGCACGAGTCACGTTCTTTTGCGACGCGATCTCGCCAAGTACATCAACGAGTGTCTGGTTTGCCTTCCGAGCGTCTGCGCCAAACCGTGGAACAACGTTGCGAAAATCCTTGCTGTCGAAGGTTGTGCTCTCGTTGATTGCGCCCGTGAGAAAGCCTTTGCCAAGCGGACTGAACGGGACAAAGCCGATGCCCAGTTCCTCGAGTGTGGGAAGAATCTCCTGCTCGGGTTCTCGCCACCACAGTGAATACTCGCTTTGGAGAGCGGCTACCGGCTGAACTGCATGAGCGCGCCGAATGGTCTCCGCACCCGCTTCGGATAATCCGAAGTGCTTCACCTTACCCTCGACGATCAGACCTTTGACTGCTCCCGCAACGTCTTCGATGGGCACGTTTGGATCGACGCGATGCTGGTAGAAGAGGTCGATGACGTCGGTGTTGAGGCGCGCCAACGCGGCCTCTGCAACTTGGCGGATGTGCTCTGGTTTGCTGTTCATGCCACTTTGACCACCGCTCTCATCGAACTCGAAGCCGAACTTGGTTGCGATGACAACCTGGTTACGAAAGGTCGCAATTGCTTCGCCAACCAGCTCTTCGTTCTTGTAAGGTCCGTAGGCTTCTGCAGTGTCAAAGAAGGTGACGCCGCGCTCGAACGCGGTACGGATCACTGCGATGGCCTGCTGCTTTTCTGTCGCGGGACCGTAGCCATAGCTCAACCCCATGCAGCCGAAGCCGAGAGCCGAAACTTCCAGTCCGCTGTTTCCTAGTTTGCGCTTTTGCATTGCTTCTCCTTTTCAAACATCAACGCGAGAGCTGGCATGCATACGGCACCTTCTCACGGGCTTTCGCGATCCTTGCTTCAGGAACGCTTATGAACTCCAAGACTGCGGCGAACTTCAAGCCCCGGTTCACCGCCAGTTTGACCACGAAATCGGCCACGCTCTTGCGCGACACGATGCCAGAGGGATTTGCGAAAGCCTCAGCAGAGGACGCCAACCTTGAGAGACGGTGCCATCGAGAGACGAATCAGATCAGATCAGGTCGCCCTCCTCAACACAGACAGAAGAGTCAGGATTCACTATGATCTCGGACAAGATCTCGGCCTCAAGCAGGTGCTTGATGGGTTTCAGAAACGGGATTCATTAAGGAGTTTCCTGGGATGAGTTTGCAAGTCTACCTTGCTGTCCGAAGCAGATCTCAAACTTAGAGTCCGATTTATTTTCGAAACCGAACTTCGTCTCGCGCCTGCAGAGAAAAGGGCTATATGAGGAGGACTAACCGTCCTCTCCGATCCTTCTCTGATCAGGGCAATATCTGTATATTCGCGTCAAAATGCGGCGAATTATCGCTTTCTAAACAGCAGATTATAAAAGAAATAGACTCCGTGGCGGAGAGTGGGGGATTCGAACCCCCGATAGAGTTTTTGACCCTATAACGGTTTAGCAAACCGCCGCCTTCAGCCACTCGGCCAACTCTCCGTACCTTACTTTGCTTCGGCTATGGGTGATTATAACTTGCCGGTAAGAATTTCGCCGTCGATCAGTTAGATTTGTGTCTACAACGAACGAGAACGAAAGGGACTGGGTGGCACGAGGGTTCGGCAACGCGAAGAAGATGCGGTTGCTGCCGCTGATTGCTGCAACGTACTTCATGGTGTCCGGTGGACCGTATGGTCTTGAGGACATTATCGGCAAGGCTGGGTACGGACGCGCCCTTCTGCTTCTGCTCCTGGTGCCACTGTTCTGGAGTCTCCCAACGAGTTTAATGGTGGGAGAATTAGCCTCCACCATGCCGCGCGAGGGCGGCTTCTATCAATGGGTGCGGCGCGCAATGGGACCCTTCTGGGGATTTCAGGAGGCCTGGCTCAGCCTCGCGGCGAGCGTGTTCGACATGGCGATCTACCCTACGACCTTTGTGCTGTATCTGTCGCATGTAGCTCCAGCGCTGACAGCGGGGCACGGAGGGCTGCTGTTGAAGCTGGGAATCGTCGGCATCTCGGCAGTATGGAACCTACGCGGAGCCGTGGCCGTGGGACGGGGATCGGAACGGATGATGGCGGTTTCGCTGTCTCCATTTGTAGTGCTGATCGGGCTGGCAGTGTGGCATGGACTCAGGCATGGTGTGACCATCGCGACAGGAGGAGCGCCGATAACGGCTGACCTCGGCGGAGCAGTCTCCGTTGCATTGTGGAACTACATGGGCTGGGACAATGCTTCGACAATCGCCCAGGAAGTAGAGAATCCGCAACGGACGTACCCGCGGGCGATGTTGACTTCGGCGATCGTTGTGACATGCGTGTATGTGCTGCCGCTGCTGGCGGTATGGATGGTGGGGATTCCGGCAGATCGTTTTTCAACCGGAGCCTGGGTGGATGCAGCGATGGTGCTGGGTGGTCCGGCATTGGCAGTGGCAGTCGTACTGGCGGGGTCGCTCGATGGGCTGGGGACATTCAATGCACTGACGCTGTCATTGACGCGGCTTCCCTATGCGATGGCGGAAGATGGATTGCTGCCGCAGGTGCTGACTAAGCGCTGGGCGAATGGTGTTCCTTGGGTAAGCGTGCTGGCATGTAGTCTGGGGTGGGCACTTGCACTGGGGTTTACGTTTGAAAGACTGATCTCGATTGACCTGGTGCTGTATGGAGGTGCGCTCCTGCTGGAGTTTATTGCGTTGATATTACTGCGCGTGAAGGAGCCGGAACTGCACCGGCCCTTTCGTGTGCCAGGCGGCATAGTGGGAGCAGTGGTGATGGGAATTGGACCAGCGTTGCTGATCGGATTTGCGCTGTGGGCCGCGCGAGGAGAGCGTGTCGCGGGATTACCGGCACTCTGGTTTGCGGCAATTGTGGCCGCAGGAGGTCCTATTGCCTATCTAGCGGCAAGTCAGCGCCGAACAACTACTGCATGAAAAGGGCCGCTATCTTCAGCGGCACTGTCTCACGCGATTTGAAGCTAAGACTATTTTTGGAGAACAGGCTTGG
Source organism: Acidobacteria subdivision 2 bacterium RH1 MAG20 (assembly GCA_002197545.1). The sequence continues at coordinate 3,371 of NFUO01000002.1, forward strand.
CTTCGGATTTCGCCTTGTTGTCGATAAAGTGCTGCTGGGCTTCAAGGACTTTATCGCGGGCGAAGGAAGCATCCCGCCAGCCTTTGACTTCGACGCGCTTCCCTTCGAGGTCTTTATAGATGGCGAAGAAATGGGTGATCTCCTTAAGCATGTGGGGATAGATCTCGGAGAAGTTCCAGACGTCTTTATAGCGCGGATTATTTTTGCCTACGCAGAGAACTTTTTCATCCGCGATGCCCTGATCGAGCATTTCGAGCAGACCGATGGGACGGACCTCCTGGACGCAGCCGGAGAAGCTAGGTGTATCGACCAGGACCAGCACATCAAGCGGGTCGCCATCATCGGCCAGGGTGCTGGGAATAAAGCCATAGTCGCCGGGGTAGTGGACAGGCGAATAGAGGTTGCGGTCGAGACGGAAGACATGAAGTTTCTTGTCGTACTCGTATTTGTTGATGCCCTCGGAGGGAATTTCGATGACAGCGTTAATTACTTCGGGGGCTTTGTCTCCAACGGGTAGCTCAAGATAGTTCAGCATAAAGTCTGGGGTCTCTTCTCGTGTAAGGAAATTCAGCAGCTAGTGGTGTGATGCGGTCGCTGCCGGAGGGATTGCTCCTGTCCTATTTAGGAACGAAAGCTGCACCTTGTCTATAATCAAGCAAAATGAAGGCTCATGTCTATGTCACGCTGAAACGAACGGTGCTGGATGCCCAGGGGCAGACGGTCGCGGATGCACTGCGGCGGATGGAATATCGCGGCATTGCCGATGTGCGGCAGGGAAAGTATTTCCTGTTGACTCTGGAAGATGGAGTGAATCAGAACGCGGCGCAAGCCGAAGTGGAACGGATTGCCCGCGAGGTGCTGACGAATCCGGTCATCGAAGAATTTACGTTCCGGCTGGAGCCTTGAACAGGCCTATCCGACCTATTTTGTATCAAAGTTAATAGCCGTTGTTGGAAGCAGCAAGCGGCTGGTGCTAGGCTCAAAAGCGTAGCAATGGAGGACCCTTTGAGTCATGCGTCCGTAGAACGCGCAGCGGCAATCCAGGCGGTCGAAGCAGCGACAGCCGGAAGCCGTTTTGTACAAGCCTGTCTTCGTCGTCCCGTAGATCGCACCCCGGTATGGTTTCTGCGCCAGGCAGGGCGATACATGCCCGAATACATGGCCGTGCGCAAGCACCATTCCCTGTTGGACATCTGCCGAACACCAGAGATCGCCGCCGAGGTGACGATTACCGCCGCCGAACGGCTGGGCGTGGACGCAGCAATTATCTTTGCCGATCTTCTGCTGCCATTTACGCCAATGGGATTGGAATTTGAGTTTCTCGCTGGGGAAGGCCCGATAGTGCATGTGCCGGTCCGCACAGCGGACCAGGTACGCGCCCTGCGAACAGATCGCGTGGACGAGCTTAACTACGTGGCTCGCGCAATTGAGAAAGTCGCCGCGCACTTCTCTGCCCCGCGGTCAGACGGCAATCAGCTCGGCATCATCGGATTTTGCGGCGCGCCCTTCACGCTGGCCAGCTACATGATCGAGGGTGGCTCCTCACGCAACTACGTCGAGACAAAAAAAATGATGTACAGCGACGACGTTGCGTGGCCCATGTTGATGGAAAAGCTGGTAACCGTGCTGGCTGGATTCGCGCAGCAGCAGGTAGAAGCTGGAGCAGACGTCATTCAAATCTTCGATAGCTGGGTCGGCGCTCTAAGCGTGACCGATTATCGTCGCTACTGTCTCGCGCCGGCGACAGAGCTGGTGCGGCGAGTGCAGGCAATGGGTGTGCCGGTAATTTATTTCGGCGTGGACACCGCTTCCCTGCTTCCGGCCATGAGTGAGACCGGAGCGGATGTCATCGGGTTGGACTGGCGTGTTCCGCTGGACGCCGGATGGAAGGCCGTCGGCTCCAGATGCGGAGTTCAGGGAAATCTCGATCCCATCACGCTATTTGCACCGGAAAACGTGCTGAAGGAACGAGTACGCGAAGTGCTAACGGCAGCGGCGGGCCGTCCTGGGCACATCTTCAATCTTGGACACGGCATCGTCCCCGGAACTCCAGTCGAAAATGTGATCCAGGTAGTGAAGTGGATAAAGGAGTACGGAGCGCAATGAGCAGAGAGACAGGCCAAAGCGCTGTTCTGCTGCTTGCGCATGGAACGCCGGACGTGCTCGGCGAGATGACCGAATACCTGAGCAAGGTGACTGGTGGCCGGGCGCTTCCGCAAGAGGTCGTCGAGGAGTTACAGCACCGGTACGCCCAGATTGGCCTCGGAGCAACACCCAGGGCAGAGGCTCCGCCACTGACAAAGTGGACACTCATTCAAGCACATCTGCTGGAGCGGGCTCTGGATCGGCTTGGAGATTCCGATACCAGAGTCTATGTAGGAATGCGGAACTGGCACCCATACATTGAGGATGTCGTCGCACAGATGCGGCTCGATGGCGTGACGCGCATTAAAGCGATTTGCCTCGCCCCACAGAACTCGCGAACAAGCGTCGGTCTGTATCGAAAAGCAGTCCTGGCCGCCGCTGCCGAGATGGAGGTAGACTTTGTTGCTGGCTGGGCCGAACATCCTCTGCTGGCGCAGGCATTTGCCGAGCGGCTGTGGCCTGTATGGGCATTAGCCTGCGCCCAGTCCGGGCGGCGCGTGCCTGTATTATTCACGGCACACAGCGTCCCTTGCCGAACGATTATGACGGGCGAGGCCTCGATCGCAGGAGCACGTCCCGGAACCCCGACGCAGGAATCTCCAGATCCCTATCCCGTAGAAGCGAAGCGCACGGCAGAATTGGTGGCAGAGCGAATGGCCGTCGTAGGATTCAGAGATAAGGACTGGTACTTCGCCTTCCAGAGCCAGGGCGTAAGCGGCGGCCCATGGATTGGCCCCACGGTAGAAGACACGCTGAAAGCCATCAAAGAAGAAGGCCACGTCGGCGCCGTGATGCAGCCGGTAGGCTTTCTGTGCGACCACGTTGAGATTTTGTATGACATTGACATCGCCTTCACGGAGAAGGCGCGCGAACTCGGCCTCAAACTATGGCGAGCTGAGAGCCTGAATGATTCTGACGTACTAATAAGCGCGTTGGCAAAAGTCGCATCAGGCCAATATAAGGCTGATATAGACGAAGCAACGGTTCCAGCACAGGTTTAGGCTGATAGAAGGCGAGCCGAAGTGGAGGCCCCGGCCTCCGCTTCGTTATTTGGGAGAGTGGATGAAGCGAATTGCAATCGTTGGCGGTGGCATAGCAGGATTGACCGCAGCATACGAACTGTCGCGGCTGGCGAACAACGGAGCCAAAATAGATGTCGTACTGTTCGAGGCTTCATCTCGACTTGGTGGAATCGTTGAAACCGTGCGCGAAGGCGGTTTCGTCATCGAAGGCGGCCCTGATGCCTGGGTGACGGAAAAGCCTTGGGCTCGTGAACTAGCGGAAGAACTCGGCCTGGGCGACGAGGTAATGTCTTCCAATGACGCCGCGCGTAAGACCTATGTCCTCATGGATCGGCAACTAAAAGCGATGCCGGACGGAATGCGAATGATAGTGCCAGCGAACCTCGACGCCCTCGACAAGTCCGAGCTATTCAGCGCTGAGGCCAAGCAGGCTTATCACAATGAAGTAAATCGAGCCGCAGAATTAAAGACTAACGCTCCTCAACAGGACGAGAGCGTCGCGACATTTGTGCAGCGGCACTTTGGCGATGAAGTGCTCGAAAAGATCGGCGCTCCGCTGCTGCGCGGTGTCTTTGGCGGAGACGTGACAAAACTGAGCGTGCGCGCCGTAATGTCTCTCTTCGTTGCGATGGAGCGCGAGCAAGGCAGCCTGATCTCCGCGATGCAGGCCCGCATCGCCGCAAAAGAAAGCAGCAAAGCAGCGATATTTACGACGCTACGAAGTGGACTTGGAACACTTGTAGATAGTATGGTCGCCCTTATTCCAAAAGATTGGGTTCGCCTGGGGGCAAAAGTAAATTCAATCTCACGCAATGGTGAAGGCTGGACATTAAAAACATCAAAAACAGAAGAAACGTTTGATGAGCTCATCATGGCCGCGCCCGTGCAAGTAGCACAGAAGCTGATGCAGCCAGTCGATGCCCGTGCCGCGGAGCTGATGGAGATGGACGCAAGTTCGGCCGTAGTCGTAGCCTTTGGGTTTCCCAGCACAACAGGGTTTTCCGTCCCTCCGGGCTTCGGTTTTCTTGTCCCGCAAGGCCCGGAAAGCCTTTTGCTGGCATGTACATTTGTAGATCAGAAGTTCTCAGACCGTGTGCCGCAAGGTGGGCGGCTGCTGCGAGCGTTCTTTGGCGGCAAGCCTGCCGAGCGGCTGATGCGTTGCGGAAACGATGAAGCAGCCGCTATAGCGCGACTCGAGCTGGCCCACATCTTGGGACCACTACCCGAGCCTCAAGTGACAGTAGTACGCCGCTGGCCGAACAGCCTACCCCAATACCCTGTTGGCCATCTCGAACGAATGGCAGAGCTGGATGAGCGGGTTCGAAAGCTAGGCAAATTATGGCTCCTGGGAAACGGATATCGCGGCGTTGGATTGCCTGACCTGATAAGAGACGCCCGTGCCACTGCACGGCAGATCGTATGACAAGCGGGATGCAAAGAGGAGATAAGCGATGAGCATCGCAACCACTCACGGAGACAGCGGGCAGACAGGATTGGCCGGCGGAGTACGCATCTCGAAAGCAGATCTGCGCGTCGAGGCCTACGGCTCTGTCGATGAGCTGAATACAGTTCTCGGCTTCGCCCGGAGCATCTGCAGTAACAAGGAGATCTGCACCTGGACAGAAGAGATTCAACGAACTCTCTTTCGTCTTGGAGGAGCTCTCGCCACTCCTCCGGAAAATCAGAAGAATGCTCCCGTCATCTCACCCGACGACGTAGCTGCTCTTACAAAACTCGTCCATCAGATCGAAGCAACCGAAGGCATCCTCTCCGACTGGTCGCTCCCCGGAGCACACACCCAATCAGCAGCCTATGAAGTAGCTCGTACAGTATGCCGCCGCGCTGAGCGCAACACCGTCCGTCTGTCGGAAAATGGCGTGGAAGTAACCCCCCAGATCATCGCCTACCTCAACCGGCTCTCCGACCTCATCTGGCTCTTCGGCAGACTGATCGAGTTAAACGCGGGCATCGACGCCCGCCTTCGCACCGGCGACACCGCAGGTCCGCAATGGTCAAGGGCATGGAAATAATCAAGTAATCTTTACGAGTTATCATCTTCTGCGCCTGCCATAATAGCCCCATGACATTATTTTCCTTTGGCCCCCCGAAGCGAAATACGAGACATGGCATAGACCGGTTCCCTTCTCTTTTTCCATTCCATTTGCAACAAAGCTTCTCTCGATCGATCATCCGTGTTGCGTTCATCGTCATCCCTGCCAGTCTCATCTCACCCATCTGCCTCGCACAAAAAGCCGCCTCTGATCTTGATCTGCGCGGAACAGTGACTTATGCAAATCATCAGACATACGTTGAAGTTCCTTTTGAAGTGCCCAAAGGCGTCACTCGCGTAACGATAAGTTTCTCTTACACCGGCCGCGATAAACACACGACGATCGACCTTGGTCTCTTCGACAACGAGCGCTTCCGTGGGTGGAGTGGCGGCAATAAATCGTCCTTTACACTCTCAGCAACCGATGCAACACCCTCCTATCTTCCAGGCCCGATTCGTCCGGGCAAGTGGAAGTTAATCCTTGGCGTGCCCAATATCCGCGAAGGTGTACGTTCGGAGTACGAAGCCAAAATCCATTTTTCGCATGTCGGAGAAAGGCCAGCAATCTCCACCTTCAGTCAGGCACCCTTGCGCACCGGGCCTGCATGGTATCGCGGAGACCTGCACATGCACGACGCGCACAGCGACGGCTCATGCCTTAGTCAATCTGGCAAGAAGGCCCCCTGTCCTCTCTATAAAACAGTGGAAACAGCAGCAGCAAGAGGTCTCGACTTCATCGCTACCAGCGACCACAATACGATCTCGCAGTATGACGACATACGCGAGTTGCAGCCATACTTCGACCAATTGCTCTTGCTGCCCGCACGCGAAATCACCACATTCCAGGGTCATGCCAACGTATACGGCACCACGGAATTCATCGACTTCCGGCTCACAAGTCCGCACGTGCCCAACTTCAACCGGTTGCTTGACGAGGTCCAGAGCCTGCACGGCATACTCTCCATCAACCATCCAGACATACCTTCCGTAGAGTCCTGCATGGGCTGCGGCTGGACGGTTCCAGATACCGACTTCAGTCGAGTAACTGCGATTGAAGTCATCAATGGAGGAGCTGCCGATGGACTACTCTCCGGTATTCCTTTCTGGCAGAAGCAACTGAACAATGGCTTTCGTCTTACAGGTCTGGGCGGCAGCGATAATCACGACTCAGACTCCAAAGCTCAGACTTACTCAGCCGTCGGTCATCCTACAACCGTGATCTATGCCGCAAATTTATCCGAGAACGCGATTCTCGATGCAATTCGTGCAGGACACGTCTTTGTCGACACCCAGGGCGCAAAAGATAGGGTCATTGAATTTACAGCAAAGACGGCAACAAGCACGGCATCCATGGGAGATGAAATTCAGTCTCCCGCCGGTCAACAAATACACTTCACTCTCAAGATGATCGCACTCGCTGGCGACCACCCGGAAATTATTCTGGATGGTCAGTCAACCGCATTGCTGAATGCGTCCCCAGTAAAACAGAACGAGGAAATAAGAAGCTTCGACTATCAGAGCGACGGAAAGAGACATTGGCTCCGCGTCAATGTCCGCTCAGAGGATGGCGCTATGCTCATCGTTGGAAATCCCATCTACCTGAATTTCTCTAAACGATGAGGACAAGTCTCCCATCAGCGAGCGTTGATGGGAGATGCCAAAAGACGATCCACGCAACTAACAGGCTTCATCACCGGATTGCATCGGGCTACGAGGCCATCTGGAAATCCAACAACGTACTTGGTCCACATCGAAGGCTCTGAGGGCGGATAGTCCGTACTGATCATCTGCGCGCCGCTGGAAAGCGCAAGGTCGCGTCGCGTCGTGTCATTTGTGCGCGCTTGTTCCGTCGCCTCATCGGAGCGCGTCCGTACAAGGTAACCCTGCTTCACCAGCGCGTCTATTTCCTCGCGTGACCCTTCGTTCTCTTCAGTGAACGCTGCATCAGGAGCGCCCGGCACAGCATTCGTAAAGAGCACCCGCCCACGCAAAGATGGATGCCCCGTCGTATAGATAGGTTCCACATGTCTCTGATCCATCAGAAAGATGACCTTGCCACGCGCCTCGGCCAGTGTTGGCCACTTTCCAGCATGAACAGCTTCCACCAGCGTCGCCGCATTGCCGCGCACGTCATCTGGAGTAATCATCTCGCTCGGTTTGAAGACCGACCGAATCTCCTTGTCCAGTGCATCAAATACAGGCGCAGTAAATGGCTCCGGCATCGCCGCATTCGGAAGCTCCCGCATCTTTCCCTCTTTTGTCTCAATCAAAATAAAAATTGGCAGATGGTGCGGATGCTGCTTCGACCATGTACGCACATCGGTGAGGCAAGCAATGAGAGTCATGCATGTGCTGCGCACATCTACATCCTGCATATGCAGGACCTTGAATCCCGGTTTCTCCATCTCGTGATGAGGATCGGACTCCGGATCAGCCGGCAACCCCGCTTTCGCGACCATATTTAGGATCGCGGGATGCGCATACCTGCCTCCCTTCGCGTCGGCGAATACGTCGATCTCAATCTGCCGTACCCCGCCCGTGAGTTGATCGCCAAGCGGAGCGTGATGATAGTCGAGCCCATGCAACGCCTTTGGATTCTTCATCTCCATCAATTTACGTGCGCTTGGCGGAAACCCTGCATGATAGCTATTATGCGAGCCAATCACCTGGATCTGGTTCACATGGACTCGCTGGTCCTGCTCGGCAGCAGTCGTCTGTTGGGCCAGCGCCAATCCACCCATGGCAAATACTGCAATAGTCAAGGAGATTTGAGTTGCTTTGCCGATGGTCATGTCCGTCCCTTGTCGAAATCTGAATTCAATTATCCAACTAAATAAGACTTGCTATAGTGCGTCGATGCTGATGCTCCCATCATCCCAAACTCTCGTCGATCCATCTTCAAAGTAGAACCTCGCCTGCTTTCGATTGTGACAACACCCGGCGCCGATCAAGGAGACTCAGCGCCGCGTGTTTGTTACATTTGCGTCGTTCCTTGAACTGTGTCGCCAATCGTTAGAAGATGATCTTCGCGGCCAGTTGAAGCTGACGCGCCGGAAAAGCCGAAGAGATAGAGCCGAACGTGGAATTGCTGACGTTACCATCCGGTGCTTGATAGTTGACCTTGTTGAGCACATTGAACGCCTCAGCACGGAAGTCGAAGGTCGATCCTTCTCTCCACAGCGGAAACGCTTTATGGAGGCCAAGGTCTGTCTGGTAGAAGGCAGGCGACAAAACCATGTTGCGCTGTGCGTTGCCAAAGGGATTGCCAGTGATAGGGGCCGAAACGCCGACAGCTCCCGGAGCCGTAGCCTTCACCAGATATCCGGTCAGAGCGGTCGATGTCTTTGCGCGGTTCGACGCAGGAGCCACTGGATTTCCAACGACATTGGGTCGATACGTGTACAGGTCGGTAACATTCGTATTTGTCGATGTGCTGTTGTTGTAAGTAAGATTCGTCGGCAAACCGCTATTCATGCTGTTGATAACGGTCACCTGCCACCCGCCCAGGATTGCGTCCGTCGCGTATGAAGAGTTGCCTCCAAAGTGACGGCCCCGTCCATAAGGAAGATCGTAAATAATCGCGGTGGTATTGGTCAGCGGCTGATCATAGTTCGACCGTCCGTAGTCGCTCATGGGGTTAGCAAAGTTCACGCGAGAATTATCGCCATTGCTCGTCTCCAGATGCCCCGCGGCGAGATCGAAGGTGCGTCCATAGGTAAATGAGTTGAGAAGATACAGTCCGTTGCCGTAACGTTTCTCCAGCTTGAATTGCAGCGCATTATAGTTCGAGATCCCTCCACCCCACGCAATCTCTATGTCTCCAAAAGTGGGTATAGGGCGCCGAGCCTTCAGCGATTGGGTGCAATTCGTCGCCAATGCCGCCGTGCAGATAGCTGCCTGGTTGTAGTCCGCAAGAATCTGGAGATGCGTCCCCTTGCTCCCAACGTATGCCACATCCATCACTACCTGACCGGGTAACTCGTGCTGTACCGAAAGCTGATAGCTCTGCACATAACCCGTCTTGGTGTCTTTCGGTATGTAGCGCGACGTCACCAGCGCCGGATTGAAGTTAGAAGGAGCGGTAAGATTGACAGCATAACCCTGTTGCGTCTGCCGGAAGCATAATGTCTGGTCCTGCGTATCGCTGGTGCAGCGATTCGCCGCGGTCGGCGTCACGTTGTTGATCGTCGCATTTACAACGTTGGGACCATTGTAAGTAAGGTTGTTCTCTCCGCCGGCGCGGTTGAACTGCGTATAACTGATCCCGTACCCGGAGCGTATGACCGTATTTGGTGTCGCACTGTACGAAAGCCCTAAACGTGGCCCAAAATTGTTCAGCGGCATGTTAACCAGAGCGCGATTATAGATGGAGCCACCTTTCGCCTGGATCAACGTGTTGGTTCCTGGATCGAAGTTGGCAAGCTTATTGTTCGCCTCATACTGTGGCGTCGCCAGTTCATAGCGGAGACCGGCGTTGATCGTCAGGTTCGGCATCAGCTTGATGTCGTCCTGGAAGTACATAAAATTCATCCGCTGGCGCACGCTTGCAATGAAGAAGTTAGTCAGCGAGTATGAGTTGCGATTTCCGAACATAAAATCCGCCAGGTTATGGGCCTCCTGGAGTTGTCCAAAGGCATCGGCAGGGGTATTTGGAGCGGTGGAATATAGCCCGGCGTAATTGTCCTGGCCATAACTCGGGTTGTAGTCGTTGATCTGCGTGTTGATAGCCTGGTACTCATAGCCGAACTTCATCGAATGTCTTCCATGAATCAGCGTGTAATTCACCTTCGGATTGATAACCGAAGGATTTTGGAACTGCGGACTTGCAGACTGTGTACCGAACTGCGAAAACCCCGTAACACTCTGCGCATTCAGGCTTCGCACAATAATTGGATCAGTCGGAATCCCGTTGGTAATTCCATTCGATGTAAGCAGACTTGGGTTGCCAAGGCCATACGGTGACTTCCCGCCTTCGTTATGACCAATGCCCACGCGCACATCCAGCAACGATACCGGCGTGATCGCATACGTTGCGCCAATAGCAATCTGGCGATTATATAAATGAACGTCCGCATTGGCATTGCCGCCGGCCGGACCGCCAAACGTCGGCGGATCGAAGATGGCCGTCTGGTGTTGGCTGTATACGCCAAAGATACTGAGTTTCTGACTGAAGGTGTGGTCGATGCGGATATCGCCCTTGTCATCATTGATAGTGCCGCGCGGAAAGGCGGAGAAATTATTCGCATATGCGGCAGCAGTATTGAGGGCGGCACCATTCGTAGTCGACGGCAGCGCAGCCAGAACAGCCCTGGCAAACGGGGTTTGATCGGACGCCGGGATAACACCGTTCGCATAGACCTGCCCGGTAACGGGATTTTGTAAGGGAATCGGCGCAGTTGTCCCATCGGCATTATGAAGCAGGAACGTGCCGGTGCGCTGCTCGGCTGTCGGCAGAGTCGCAGTTCCAAAGCTCAGGGCAATTTGGCGAACGCCCTCATAGTCCATAAAGAAGAACGTATGGTCGCGCCAGATAGGTCCACCGAAGGTTCCGCCGAACTGGTTACGAATAAATGCAGGCTTTACTCCTGAAGTTGGCTTGAAAGGTCCAATCGCATTGAACACAGTGTTACGGTTGTAGTCCCACGCCCGTCCATGAAACTCATTTGTGCCGCGCCGAATGCTGGCATTGATCACCGCGCCCGACGCCCTCCCATACTCCGCACTATAGTTGTCTGTCTCCAGACGAAACTCCGACACTGCATCGGGCGACGGCGGAATGTTCTCATTCGCAAATCCCTGGTTCGACGTGCCATACGAATTATTGTCCAAACCATCCAATAGGAAGTTGTTGAACGCACTGCGCTGCCCGTTCACATTGAACGATGCTTCACGGCTGGTCGTCGACTGGTTTTCCAGAAACGACTTCCTCACGCCCGGAGCCAGCAGCGCCAGATCAGCATAGGACCGCCCATTCAGCGGCAGATTCTCGATCTCCCGTGTACCGATCACTTGCCCGCGAGAGCTCGTCTCAGTCTCCAGCACCGATGGCGCGGCCGAGACTGTCACCGATTCACTCAGCGATCCCGGCTTCAGCGTCACATCGACGCGCTGACGCGCGGCTGTCGTCAGCGTAAAGGGCTCCGTCTCAGTCCGCTGGAAGCCGGTAGCCTCGGTAGCAACTTGATATCGCCCGATAGCCACGCTCGAAAATTCATAGCGTCCTTCTGCATCAGTGGTTGCCGTCTGCTTGATGCTTGTCGCGACATTGGTCAGCGTCACGGTGCTGTTAGGAATCGCGGCACTCGTCGAGTCCCTGACATAGCCCAGCACCGAAGCCGACTCAAACTGTCCATAGCATCGAAGCGCCGGCAAAAGCAGCAAAACCACCATCGCCAGTCGAAGCCGTCCCCAGACAGGAGACGTAAAGATCGCTTGAGTGATTCCATTTCTTTGATAAGCAGAGTTTCCTACTTGTGTCCTTAGCATCATCTGGCTTGTCTCCTCAAAAATAAACTTCACTCCTGCAGTAGTAATCCGGGTTAATTTATGCCTCACGGGAATTTCCAGTTTTATATGAACGCGAGAACATTACGCATCGCCACATGCCACTGTCAATAGAAATTGCGATAACGGAATCGATAACGTAAAATGCGTATAAATAGTTTGTAAAGCTATATTTATCAATCTGTTATTGGCTAAAAATATTTACAGCTATCGGAAACTGCAACATGCTCGTAAATATCTTCCGCGACAAGGAGCTTATGAGATAAATTATGCCGTCGTTATATAAATCCAAGGTAAATAAGCGTTAATGCCGCAAGAAATAATCAGCGCTCACCCGCGCACCCCTAGGCATACAGAGGATCGACCTTGACGACGCCCCATTGCCGGTCCACCACCTCGCGGTGCGCCGCCATCATCCACACGAAATTCAACGCGCTTCCCGGAATCGCAACGTTTGGATGGTACCCTTCCGGCAGCAAAATCGCATCGCCATCGCGCACGACCTCCACCTCTGCAGCCGTGATCCCGTCCGTATAAACCAGTTGCAAGCCAAACGCAGGCGCCGGCATATCGAAGAACACATAGACCTCCTCCAGCATCGCGGCATGTTCATGCGGAGGCCAGCTCGTCCAGTTGCCCGGCAGCGAGCTCGTCACCCCCACAACCAGCCGCCCAGCCTTCACGTTGGTCCCCAGCAGAATATCGATCTCCCGCTTCGAACTCTCCTTCCCAGCGACAAAGTGCAGCTTTTCGTCCGCTTGCACGCTGGCATACGGAACAAACTGCACAGGATACTCTCCCTCCACCACAGCGGAGCACTCCACAAGATCGACCTCCGACGCAGTTTCAACCGTCACCGGCAATCCCTTCGAAACATACAGCGCGTCTTTAGCCCGCAGCGTAAAGCGCTCTGTCCCCACTGTAACCGTGGCCTCGCCGCTCAGACACACCAGCCCTGTCTCCTGCCCTTCATTCGCGAAGCTCACAGTCTCCTGTCCATGGCTCAAACGAATGCGCCCATAGCTCATCTCCCGCATCGAGCTGTTGCCCGGATGGATGAAGATATTTCGCCCCTGCAACCCAGCCGTACCGCCGACCAAACGTTTCGACATCGCTTCTTCCTATCCGGCTTTGGTAAGGTGATGAAAAAGTCTAAGTTGTGGTCTTTTGGATTAGCGTAGGGCTTTAGCCCTGCGAATAAGTCCTTGAAAATACGAGGGGCTTCAGCCCCGGGCTTTTCTTTTAATTGCCACAACAGACTTCTTCAGCACCCTCTTTCGCCCGTTACAAGATCAAAAAAATGGCCCCGAAACATCTCAGGGCCGCTCAGTAAAAACGTCGGGTGGCGCCTCAGCTACCACGCAATCTTCGCCGGGAAAAATTCGGCAAACAGATCGTCATAGTAGGGCTTCAACTCCTTCAAATTTGGCTTCGTATGCCCCTTGGAATAGAGGTCATACACGTTGAACTTGTTCACCCAATCGAACATCTCGACATCATGCTTGCTCATCAGGTGCCGGTACGCGCCATGCCGGTGCGCGGAATAGAACGAGTGATATCGCAGCATGTACAGCGACTCTTCCGGCATGTAATTCTTCATCACTTCACCGATATAGCCATCATGTCCAAACGACAGATGCACCTTGCTCAGCCCGCAGTTCGGCTCATAGATACCGTACTTCGTCTGATACAGAGGATTGTTAATGTCCGGATTCGCCTTGAAATACTGCGGAAAAACAATCTGATCGGAGTACGCGCATCCGACGGGAAAAGTATCGCCCACCACACCCCATTGCGGCTCGCCCCATAGGCACAACACCTTGCCCAGGTCGTGGATAAATCCCGTCAGCACAAACCACCGAGGATGCCCATCCTTGCGGATCGCCTCCGACGTCTGCAGCAGATGTTCAATCTGCGTCAGGTCCGTATCCGGATCGCTGTCATCCACCAGCGTATTTAGAAACTCCGCCGCCTGCCAGATACTCTTCTCGCCTTTATTCAAGCCAAAGTATTCCTTCTCCTTGGCCATCACATAGTCGAAGGTCTGGTACTGATGGTTCAGGCGATAAAACTCCGCGACGCCCGGAGTCGCCTCTTCGTCATACTGCCGAAACTCCTCTTCGCTCTTGCCGGCCTGATAGCGTCCGGTTAAAAACTCATCCCACTCATCCATGTCTTTCAGCGGCGCATCGGTAGAGATCGCTGTCGTTGCCATATGATTTCCCTTCGGCGCGAAAATCTACGGTTCGCGTTATCGCTAACTATGGTAGACCTGCCTATACAAATATTGCAAGCGAAATATTCACGATTATTTCACAGTGGCATTTCCAACGGTCGACTGACGCGCCACCAGGATCGACTCCACCAGAACACTGCGCGGCGACTGCTCCGGCTTCGCCGACAGATCCAACGCAAATTCTCCAGCGATTCGCCCCAGCTCAGCCGTCCCATGGTCGATCGAGCTAAGCGGAATCCGCAGGTAATCCGCATAGCGCAGGTTCCCGCAGCCGATAAAAGCAATGTCCTCCGGAACCCGTAAACCAGCCTGCAGCGTAGCTTCAATCGCGCCAATTGCGGTCAGATCGTTATAGCAAAACACCGCATCCGGCCTCGGTTTTAACCGCAGAAGCTCCTGCATCGCCTGAAACCCGGCAAGGTCGCCGGACTCTTCCACCCGCTCTCGCACCAGCACGTAGCTCTCGGGCACTGCAAGCCGATGTTCTGTCATCACGTTCCGGTAGCCGCGCAGCCGGTCGAATGACGGACTCGTGTTCTTCCCCCCGATATGGGCGATCTGCTTCCGGCCAATCTCAATCAGGTGCTTCGTCGCCATCTCGCCGACCTTCACATCGTCGGTTCCAACAAAGTGCGCCGCCAGGTGCGGAAAGTTCCGGTCAAACAACAGATAGGGTGTCCGTACATCCCCCAGCTCATAGAAGTTGCGCAGACTCGCCTGACACGAAGCGATCAGCAAAACGTCGATTCCCCGGCTCAGCAGCGTCCGAATCTCCTGCTGCTCCACCTCCGGGTCTTCTTCCGACGACGCCAGAATCAGCGCCCGCTGACTCGTCCGCAAAACTCCGCTCAGCGACTTGGCAAACTCGGCAAAGAACGGATGCACCAGGTCCGGAACCACAAGCCCGACCGTATAGGTGCGCCCGCTGGCAAGCCCACGCGCCATCATGTTGGGCTGATAGTTCAGCTCCTTCATGCGTTTCAGCACTCGCCGCCGCGTCTCTTCCCCAATATCGGCGTTGCCGCGCAACACCTTCGACACCGTCACAACAGAAACGCCAAGATCGCGAGCAATATCTTTCAGTCTTACAGCCATGATTCACTCCTGAAACTGCCACACACCTGAAGCATACTCAAACTCAACCGCGCTGAATGAAGACGGGCTAAATAAGCTCTGACCTACTCAGCCGACCTCACCGCAACCTATTCAGCCTACGTCATCTCGACCGAAGCAACGGACAGCTTCATCGTCCGTTGCGCAGCGGAGAGACCCCTGTATTCGCCGTTGCCGTTGCCTGTTCTTCATCGGTGTCATCGGTGTAAATCGGTGTTAAGCCTTTCAAACATTCTTCAATCTAAGAAAACCGCGTCCTCCGCCACAAACTCCACGTCCCTGCAACCAGACTCAACAACAACACCGCACCAAGCACCGCAATCCAGCGAACATTCATCGCCAACGGAGGAACCACCGCCCTCACCCCAAGCCAAAGAAACACGCCCGTAGCCGCGGCAATAATCGCGTAGTCCCACCACCGCCGCCTCTCGTTTCGCCCGCCAAACTCATCGCCGGCCATTGCCATCATGGTCCGGTTGTAGTCAAGTCCATAGCGCTCACACTCCCGCAACACTGCTTCATTGGTCGAAGTCTGTTCTTTCGAAGAAGCAACTGCCGTGCTGATGGCCAGCGCTCCCAGAATCATCACAACCGATCCCGTCACCACCAGCAGCTTATGCCGATGGTCCGCAGCCGCCAGTTCGCCAAACACCAGCGCGCCCCACGCCAACCCCCAGAGCTGGTTCGTATTCGAGAGCGGAATCCCCCGCCCAATTCCCACATATTTCGTCGCAAACTGCTGAAACAGGTCGCCAATCACCCAGACAAACCCGCCCAGGAAAAGCCAGAAAACCATCCCCCGCAGATGGAACAGTTGGAACGAAGGCGAGTGCAGCCCGCCGTCCAGCGCCAGCGTCAGCGCGAATACCGTACTCAGCTCTCCCACCGTAAAGGCCGTCACAAACGACAACGGATTCATGCCGCTCAAATAAGCCTTCCGATAAGGAACATACATCGTTCCCCACATCAGGCTCGCCCCCGCCGCCGCCAGGATTCCACCCATTGCATGATGGGCCGTAGCCGTCCCTCCATGGAGCGTGCTGAACCCCAGCATCACCGCTGCCGCCACAATGGCCACCGTACCCAGCACAACCTTGCCGATGTTCTTCGCGCTGGCCCCTTCCAGTTCGCGAAACAGCAGCCGCCCCCACAAAAGGCCGATCAGCGAATTTGTATTCCAAAGCGGAAACGCCACTGCCAGGCCCACATCACGAATCGCAAACACCGTCAGCGTATTCGCCACCGCCCAAAGCGCCCCCGCCAGCAGCGCCCACACAATCAGGTGCTTCTTCTCAAAAAGATCGGCAAAGACATAGGAAGTCCCCTTTAGCAGCGTCGGAAAGGTCCACCGTGCCGTGAACACTCCGGCAACCATACACAGCGAAATCGCAAACGGAGAGAACCCGGCATTCACCAGCTTCGTCGGAGCTTCCGCGGCGCCCAGCCAAACCCCCGCAGTCAACCCGCAGATGACGCCCAGTCCATGCAGCGACATCCCCTCTTTTCCCACCCTGGAAACTACACTGGCCACACATCTCTCCACATTTCTAACCAACCACCAAGGTCACGTCATCTCGACCGGAGCAGCGCACAGTTTCATCGTGCGCTGCGCAGTGGAGAGACCCCTGTATTTGCATCTGTCGTTGCCTGTATCTAATCGGTGTCATGGTGCAAATCGGTGTTAAGCCTTCCCTCCTAATGCAGAGCCACCAGCAGAGCGATCCCTGCCAGAAGCACAAAAAAAGGCACCAGAAAATGACTGTCAGTGACAATCGTCCTTACGCCCCCAAGGAAATCCATTCAAACCCTCTCCACATCGTTCAAACCCACGCAAAGTAAGCGGTTACGTTGCAGCAACCGTATATGTCGCCACATCGCCTGTCAATAGTTAGACCAAGCACAAATCATTTCGTAGGCCGCTCTGCCAGCAGAATGCGCAGGTCGCGCAGATTATTACCGGTTGCTCCAGTAACAAGCGTCGCTCCAATCCTCTCCAAAAAGGTATAGGAGTCAAAACTCTCCAACGCCCTCTCCGCATCCGCGCGCATTCCAGCGCTTCGTTGAAGCGTCTGTTCGTCCACCACGGCTCCAGCCGCCGGGCTATTGCCGTCGATACCATCGGAGCCCGCGGACAAGACCACAGTCGAAGCATCGGACGCATCAAGCAGTGTCGCCGCATACAGGCCGAAGTGTTGATTCCGCCCCCCCGCTCCAGATGCAGCCTTCTTAAGGCCCCCATCGGCAGGCATACTGGGCAGCTTCACCGTCACCTCGCCCGAAGAGATCAGGCAAACGCGCGGATATTCATCCCTCAAACCGCGCAGCCGATTGACAAGATACTCTGCTGCCGCGCGATAGTCCCAATCGTCACAGGTATTGTCGATGACGGCACAAAACCCCAACTCCTCCGCTCGTATTCGCGCCGCCTCAGCCAGATCATCTGAAGCAAGCAGCGTAGCAGCCCTGGCCGTAAGCTCACCTTCCTTCGGAGTCTCAGGAAGGTCGTGGCGGCTAAAGTATCGCTGTACCGACAGGGGAAACCGTTCCAGCAAATCATATCGAGCAAGCACCTCACGGCACTGATAAATAGTCGAGGCATCCGGCAGAGTCGGCCCTGAAGCAAGCGTGTCCAGATGACCCGGTGGCACATCCGAGACAAGCAGTGAAAGACTCGCCACTCCGCCGGCAGCCATGGCAAGTCGGCCGCCCTTCACCGCGGAGAAGTGCTTCCGTACACAGTTGATCTCTGCGATCGAAGCCCCGCAATGAACGAGTTCGCGATGAAAGCCCACCATATCTTCCAGTGAAATGGCCGGGTCGAGAGGAAGTTCCATCATGGCCGAAGCTCCGCCGCTTATCAGAAACAGGCACAATGTCTCAGCCGCTCTGGCCTTGTCCTCCTGCACTGCCCGCAACATCGCAAGCGCGGCTCGTGCGCCGGCACACGAGTCCTCATTAGGCAGCGGATGTCCACCCAGAAAGAACTGAAAATTTGGAGGCAGATGCAGAGAGACCTCGCGAGCAATCAAAACTCCCGCCACATCACACTGCGGCAAAGACTCCAGATGCGGCAAAATCACTCCAAGCATAGCGGTCGAAGCCTTCCCCGCGGCAACGATCCGAATATGCTTCACATGGTCGAGATCGATGGCCTCGACCCCGTCAACGAGCAACTGCAGGCGGCCCACCCCAGCGGCGACTCTTATCTTCCGTGCAAGCGCCTGCTCAACGCTGCAATCTATCAGCGACTGCCTGAAGAGCCCCTGGGCCATCTCGCGCAATGTCGTCGCCGCTACTGTCATCCGTCGCTTCTCCAGTAATCTCGCACGAAGGCCCCGGAAAAATCCGGGGCCTTCTCTGCTTCAAACTTAGCAAAAACCTAAAAAGGATTGAGCTTCTTCAACCCCTTCTTCTTTTGATGCTTGCTCGACGATTCATCCGACTTATCAAACCCGGGCTTCGTCTTCTTCCCATTCGGATTCGGGGCCTGCGCCGCAGGCTGAGTCCCAGGTTTAATCTCATTCACCTGCGACGGAGCATCCCCAGCCTTCTCCACAGCAGGCAGAGGAGTCGCGTTCTCCGGTCCCACTGGCTTCAACCCGCCATTCGCGTCACTCGCCTTTGTTGCCGATGAAGGCGAAACGATCTCCACGCCCATCGCACTTGCGGGAGCGGCTGTCATATTGCTCGTCGATCCCGGAACATTCGTATCCACAGCCGACCCGCTGGAAGCGTTAGCAGCTGCCGTCGGAACATCGTGGAACGCTAGCGGAGCAGCGGGCGCTGCGGGAGCAGCAGGTGTGGCCTCAGCCGGAGCAGCATCGGCCGCCGTCGTCGTCGAAGCCGCCTTGGTCGCCGGCGCCGCCGCCGCAGCCGTCTCCGGATGCAGGGAAGTATTGAAGTCCGAAATAATCTTTCGTGTAATGTCCGGCGCGATGGTCGGCTTGGGATCGGTCAGCGACGGGTCCCCAACATGCGCCGCCATCACCGTATCCGGAGTATGCATGAACAGCAGCTTTGCCCTGTCCTTCAAGTTGTACCCCGACCGGCTGTTTTCAAGCGCCTCGCTCGCCGCCACCTGCTCAGGAGTCGGTGCCGGAATGGGCAGGCTCATCGCCGCCAACCGGTCACGCGCATCTTCCACGTGCGGCGAAGCCGAGTGCTCCAGCACTACCTTGCGGTACGCTTCCGCCGCCTGATCGTCGTATATATGTTCCAGCCGCGCCTTGGCAGCCTCCGGCAGGCTCATCGACCGGACATACCGTGCTTCGGCCTCATAAGCATCTCCCAGCCCCACCAGCACATCGTCCATGTGGCTGTACTCGGGATACGTGTCCACCACCGTCTGGTACCGCGCAATCGTCGCTGGCCAGACCAAGCGGCTCGCATAGAAATCGCCGATCTCCGCCTCGCGCGTAGCCAATACCTCCTGCACCTCGCGCAGCCGCTGCCTCGCCTCCGGCACCAGCGTCGACTCCGGGAACTGCTGCAGCATCAGCCGATACTCTTCCTCGGCATGTTGGGCCTTCGTGTAGTCCCGGTCGGGCTTGTCCATCTGCCGAAAATAAATATCGCCCACGCGCATCTGCGCCTCGGCCGCCTCGGGAGCATTCGGAAAGAACGTAATGAAGTCCTTGTATTCGCTCTCAGCCTGCGTCAACGCAGCCGTACCGCCCTCTTTGTACCAACTGTCGGCGATCGCCAGCTTCGCCCGCATCTGGAACTGCGAATCCGGATAGGTATTCAGCAGCGTCTGCAGGTCCAGCCGCGCCACATCGAAGTGTCCCTTCTTGGTCGCTGCCACCGCCTTGTCATACAACTCTTTATCAGGCAGTTTGGCATTGGCTTCCGCCAGCGGAGCGACCTTCTTCTGTTTCCGCAGCTCTTTCCTGGTGTCTTTTGACGGAACGACCTTGTCGGCCTTCTTGTCTTTCTTCGAAGTCGACAGCGTGACACTCTCCTGCTGCTGTCCATTGGCATCAGTCGTCGCCTGCGACGAGCCCGTTACCTGTCCCGATGCAACCATCGAAGACGCCAGCAAAGCCGCTATTGCCACTCCAGCCAGCGCGCTGGCTCTCAAACTTGGGAAAAAGGAACGCTTCTTCATCCTGCGATGTACCCCATAAGCCTCGCGCATCGGCGCACAGGCTGCCTTCCATTCTAGTCTTTCCTGTCAGCCTTGTCTTAGCGCTTCCCAGGCAAGGCGGCACGAGCTGCCTTCAGGAACTTCCGTGCATTCTGCTCTGTCTTCCGCGGGCTGAATATGGCCGAACCGGCCACCAGCATCTCCGCTCCTGCTTCGACCACCTGGCCTACCGTATCGTGAGCAACGCCGCCATCCACCTCGATGCGGAAATTCAATCCCATCTCGTCCCGCAACTCCGCCAGATAGGCAATCTTATCCACAGCCAGTGGCAGAAACTTCTGCCCGCCGAACCCGGGATTCACACTCATCACCAGCACATGATGAACCATCGGAAGCACTTCGATCAGCGTCTCCACCGGAGTCGCCGGGTTGATCACCACCCCCGGAAGCATCCCATGTTGTCCAATCAGTTGCAGCGTCCGGTGAAGATGCCGGCAAACCTCCTGCTGCACGCTCACCATGTCCGCCCCCGCCTCCGCAAAGGCCGGAATAAACGCGTCGGGATTCTCAATCATCAGATGGCAGTCCAGCGGCAGCTTGGTCACCGGACGCAACGCCTTCACCATCGGAGGCCCAAAGGTGATGTTCGGCACAAAATGGCCGTCCATCACATCCACATGGACAATCGTCCCGCCGCCCCGCTCCGCGGCCGCCACCTCATCCGCCAGATGCGCGAAATCACTCGCCAATATCGAAAATGCCAGTTCAATCAAAAGGATGCACTCCTGCCAGCAAGTTTATCAGTGGGCTTGATGCCGGGTTGCCGCTGCCCGGCTCTCCGTCCACACACACGCCATCTCGACCAGAATGAGAAGCGACATCTCCCCAAGACTATTCGACCTTCTTCGGTCTCCTGCCCACCACTGGCACAGCTCGTTCTATATCCGGCCGCCCTTCATGCAGAATCCGTACTTCGGCCTCTTTTGCATCCTCCCGCCGAGTCTCCGCCATCTCCTTCGGCTCACCCAGAACCACACGAGCTGCTCCGCGCAAAATGCGCCGCACGGGCCACGTTCCATTCGGAAACGACACCGAGATCTCACCCACCCGCTGCTTCTCAGGACGGTAATACCAGCGCCGCAACAGCGAAAGATGATCGCTCAAGATAGCCAGATCAGCGTTCGCGTCAACCTTCGCCTTCAATCTCTCAACCACAGCCTTGGTTCTCTCTTCGGGTGAATCGGTCGGCGTCGCAGCTGCTCCATCCAGAGGGACCGCCTGCAACATCAGCGGCTGCGCAAACAAAGAGCTCCCCACACTGGTCTGCTCCTTCACCGCGCGCACACCCAACGTAGACAACCTCTCCGGCCCCACCATGCAGCCGCCCTGCAGCAGAAACACCGCGGCCTGCTCAATCTCTCCATCTTCCTCGGCGGCCTTCTGCACAATGACCGCCTGCAGGCTCGGAACCGGGCGCACAATCCAATCCGCCAAAGCTGCCGCAGCCTTCACCTTCTGCCACTGGGCATGAAGCGCAGCCGCCTTCTCGAACTCCATCGCAGACGAAGCACGCTCCCGCTGCACGCCCACCTCCGCCTGCATGCTCTCCCCATGCGTATCGAAAAATGCCTTCACCGCCGCGGCCTCGGTCGCATACTGTTCCGGAGTACAGGCCTCTTTGCAAGGCTCCATGCACTTTTTCATCTCTCCATAGACACAGCCGGGATGCTCCGGATACGGCTCCAGGTCTTCATAGCACCGGCGCAGTTTAAACAGATCGAGCACCGCATCGCAGTACCGCTCCGCAGCCGCGCGCGAAGGAAACGGCCCATACATATTGCCCAATCCCCGCTTTGACAGCCGATTCGTCGAGTACACCCGAGGGTGCGCATTCTCCATCGTCAGCCGCAGAAAATAAGGAGTATGCAGCTTCAACCTGCGCCGCGCCTCGGCATATCCGAACAGCGACGACGCCGCATGATAGAGAACCAGCGACGACTCAAACTCCGAGCCGGTGACGCAATACTCGATCCGGGCCACCTTCTCCCGTAGATTCAGCCGCTTCGACTGCGACTCCGGCGGAGCCAGCAGACGCCTCATCCGCCGTCGCAGGTCCGCCGTCCGGGTCAGGTAAGGCTCATCGCCCTCACGCGCGCCGCACAGCGCAAACACCCCCGGCAACGCCGGGACCGCCCGCAGAATCTCTTCCGCTCTCTCAGGCGCAAAATTAACAACATGATCGAAATGGAAGCTCAGTCCCACACCCGGATTGTAGTTTCTTCCCACATCTGCCGTTTACATCCTCTCATCGCATCTGTTTCTCAACGCCATTCTCTCGATCAAACAAAGGCATCCTACAGCCCACATTCCTTAATCAGGTCAATGTCGGACCCCCACCATATGCCTTCCATTAACGATTAATTACAGCCAGGTTACTGGAAAAACCGAAAAGGAATGGGCTTTCTTCGCCGCCATGCAAAATCTCGCACAGTCACCGCCAGCCAGGCAAAAGGATCGCGCTTGGAAGTATATAGAAGAAAGATGGTTACCGCTTATTCCCATTTTGGTAATTAAAATGCTCCTTATTGTCGCGTAATCAGGCCCGCGTAAATCCCAAAAAGAGGAAATCAACCATGCGCCTAAACAAGCTACTTATCGCTGTGCTCGCTCTTTCCGTATCGTCGGCTGTCTGCCGAGCAGATGACTTCTCCTTCACCGGCAGCTTCAACAACATCAACGATGTCCAGCTATTCACCTTTTCAGTTGGAGCTACCTCAACCGTAACACTCAGGTCCTATGGCTATGCCGGCGGCACCAATGCCGCGGGCACGGTCATTCCCGAGGGCGGATTCGATCCTATCCTCGCCCTCTTCCAGGGGACTGGCCCCAGTGCTGTCTACATCAATCAAAATGATGATGGCGGCAGCAATGTTCCTGCCGACTCGGTCACCGGGGCTCACTATGACACTTATTTGCAGTTAACCGATCTCACCGCCGGAGAATACACCGTCTCTATTCAGGACTATGCCAACTTCGCAGTCGGGCCCACGCTTGGCAATGGCTTCTCGGGCAACGCCCTGACCGGCGGCACCTTCCGTGATGCTACAGGACACAATCGCGATGGCAACTGGGCCTTCGACGTATTAGGTGTGGAGTCTGCCGGCACCCCCACACCCTCCGCCGTCCCGGAGCCTTCTTCCCTCGTGCTATTGGGCACCGGCCTCGCAGGACTTGCCACCGCCGTTCGCAGGCGCATGAACCTGTAAGTCCAAACCCGAGAGCAATAATCAACCTTATCTAACCGCAATACCCGGCTCTCTTATCAAGAGCCGGGCATGTTTCTTTCCCCTGCCAACTTCAAAAGCTCGGATGCCCCATCCTTCGCAGTCTCACCGCGAAGGGTGGGATGCAACCCAGGGCAATAATCATTAAACCCCTAAGCTCCCGCGATCATCATACCCTCGACCCTGATGGTAGGAGCAGCACTCGCGCCACGAAAAACAAGGTCATTCCCGATGGCAACGATGTTCTTGTACATGTCCTTGAGGTTGCCCGCGATGGTGATCTCTTCGACCGGATAAGCCAGTTCGCCATTCTCGATCCACATCCCGCTGGCGCCCTGCGAATAGTCGCCGGTGACAAGATTCACGCCGAAGCCCATCGTCTCAGTCACGTACAAACCGACCTTGACATCGCCAATAAGCTGTTCAGGAGTCAGCGTGCCGGGTTCAAGATAAAAGTTTCCCGCACCGATGCCCGGATTCCCCGCCAGCCCACGCGAGGCGTTGCCGGTAGACTTCATGCCCAGCTTTCTGGCGGTATAGGTGTTCAAAACATAATTTTTCAGGATGCCGCGTTCGACCAGAACCGTCCGCCGCGTCGGCAGACCCTCGCCATCGAATGGAGAGGTCCCAAAGCCGCCGATACCGTTAAAAACCATGGTCCCATCATCGATAACGGTGATGTTCTCCCCGGCGACCTGCTGTCCAAGCTGATCGCAAAAAAAGCTGGCATTGCGATAGATCGAGTCGCCATTGGCCGCCTCGAAGATGTTGCCCATGATCGACCGCGCAATCTCCGGCGAAAACACCACAGGGGCCTTCTGCGTCTTCACCTGCCGAGCGCCCAGCCGGGCCAACGTCCGCCGAGCAGCCTCCTGCCCAATCTCCTCCGGCGACTCCAGCTTCCGCGTCGTCCGAGCAGCCGAATACCAGTAGTTACGCTGCATCCCACCCTTCTCGTCGACAGCGATGGGCATAGCCGAGAAGCCGCAGTAAGACCGCCGATACTCGCCCGCAAACCCTCGCGAATTGACGAGGATCTTGTGCGAGGTCGCCGTATCGAAGTCGCCGCCGCCGGAGTTCTGGATGCGCGTGTCATAGGCCATCGCCGCAGCCTCAACTCGACGGGCCGTCTCAATCCGCTCCGCCGGAGGCATCTCATTGACGTCCTCGAAGTAGAGCCCTTGATCACCCTCAACTTTGCCGAACTCATCCGCCTCAGGAAGCCCTGCAAACGGGTCTTCGCTGGTGATCTTCGCCAGCGTGATCGCGCCATCGACCAGCCGCTCAATCGACTCCGCCGAGAAGTCCGACGAAGAGGTGCTCGCCGTCCGCTGGGCTTTTCCAGAATTGACAAATACACGCAGCCCAATCGCCCGCGAACCCGACTCCTTCAGCGTCTCCACCTGCCCGAGACGCACCAGCGCGGAGAACTCATCGCCCTCATAGATGACAGCTTCCGCGTCCGTCGCACCGGCTTTGAGGGCCTTGGCAAGAACATCGGAGGCAAGCTGCCTCAAACCGGAACCGGAGACAGGAGATGCAAGTGATGGCAAGATGCAATACCTCAATAAACAGGGGATTGTGACGGCCGCGGTTCGCGGCCATCCGTGGCCTTCAGGAAATGCATGCCCGCAGCGCAATATTCAGAGTCGCTCTTCAGCTTGTGCTCGACGTGCGGAGGCGGTGCGTTCTCGACGTTGCGGCGAAACACCTTCAGCGGGCCGCCGCAACTCTTGCAGCGAAACTCCGTATCGTTGTCGACTAGTGCATCGGCAATCATCTTCACCTTCCAGAACGGCTCGTAGCCGCCGGTGGCTTTTACGCGCCGACGCTTCACTTCACACTCATAAAACTTTTCGCGTTCGACTGCCATGATTTACCTCGATGTGTTGCGATGATGCGGTGCGCATGGGCTGGATTCCATGAGATATAAAAAAACAAAACCAAAATTTATTACTGCCCGGTGCCGCCGACGGTCATGCGGTCAAGCTTTACGGTGGGCATGCCTACGCCGACCGGAACGCTTTGTCCGTTCTTGCCGCAGGTGCCAATGCCTTCATCGAGGGCAAGGTCGTTACCGACCATAGACACGTATTTGAGCGCCTCCGGCCCATTGCCGATGAGAGTGGCGCCCTTGACGGGCTGCGTCACCTTACCATCTTCGATGAGATAGGCTTCGCTGGCGGAGAAGACGAACTTGCCGTTGGTGATGTCTACCTGGCCGCCGCCGAAGTTCACGGCATAGAGGCCGCGCTTCACGCTCTTGATAATGTCCTCGGGCATATCGTCGCCGTTGAGCATGTAGGTGTTGGTCATGCGCGGCATGGTGATGGCCTGATAGCTCTCGCGGCGTCCGCTGCCAGTGCTCTTCGTGCCCATCAGGCGAGCACTGAGCTTGTCGGTCAGGTAGCCCTTGAGGATGCCGTTTTCGATGAGCACGTTCTCCTGTGTGGGTGTGCCTTCATCGTCCACGTTCAAAGACCCGCGCCGATTCGGCATCGTGCCGTTGTCGACGACCGTCACCTTGGAAGACGCGACCTGCTGACCGATGAGACCGGCGAAGGCTGAGGTCTTTTTGCGATTGAAGTCGGCTTCAAGCCCATGCCCTACAGCTTCGTGAAGCAGAACGCCAGGCCAGCCGGGTCCAAGGACAACCTCCATCTCACCTGCTGGGGCGGCCACTGCTCCAAGCTGCAGCATTGCAGTGCGAGCAGCCTCACGAGCAAAGTGCTCGGGACTCTTTTTGCCCTCAAAAAAGTCGAGAGCGACACGTCCGCCGCCGCCGCTGGTGCCGCGAGCGGTGTTGGCTCCGTCTTTTGCGATGACGAAGACATTGAGCCGGGCCAGTGGCTGAGTGTCGCTGGCGAAGGTGCCGTCCGAGGCAGCCACGAGGATACGGCGCAACTCGTCGTTGAAGCCCGCACGAACCTGCACGATGCGCGAATCATAGGCGCGGGCAGCCTTGTCGGCGCGCTGAATGAGCTTGAGCTTCTCAGAGATTTCAGCGTCGGAAGTGGCTCCGGCTACGGGATAGAGAGTTGGGGTTTCCGTATGCGTAAAGCCATGGGCCAGCTCTTTTGCCGGGCCGCTGGCGATGAGCGCGGCGGTACGGGCTGCCTTGAGCAGGCGTTCACTGGAGAGGTCGTCGGTATAGGCGAAACCGGTGCGCTCACCGCTAAGGACACGGATGCCGCAGCCTACGCTGATACCCTGGCTGGCGGATTTGACGAGGGACTCGTCGATACCGAGTGAAGTAGAGGTAACTGACTCAAAATAAAGGTCTGCGTACTCTCCCCCAGCCGAGAGGGCCTCACCCAGGCAGCGTTCCATCAATCGTTCCGAGATACCCAGCTTTTCGATGAAGTAGCGCTTGTGGTCTGGAGAGGGGGTAGTCATCATATTTCATTGTAGGCTTCGGTGGCCAGGGTCGCAAACGAGATACAGCGCATTCCGATGGTCAGCAGCAGGATATAACGCAGTAATTTGTATAGATAAACTGATCAGAAAACAGCTCATTTGGCCTGCGGATACTGATCAGCGCCCGTGCGATGGGTCTGGCGAGGCGGCGGCATTGAGATCGATGAAAAGATTGGGAAAACCGGAGACATGGCAGTTGCCGTCTTGCGCATAGGTTTTGCCGCAGGCGCGTGTGATGGATTTTCGGCGAGGCGATTGGGCATACTGCCACACCGCTGCATCCGGCGTTCCATTGGTGTCGAGGGGAGGAGGCTGCAGGGTACATCCGTTGGATGGTGGGCAGGCGTCCTGCGCGACCCAAAGAGCTATCTCGTGGAGATGCTGGGTGGCGACATAGTTGCGGATGTCTTCGGTGGTGGTGATGGTCTGGCCGTGCCCCTCATGGACAGGCTGCCCACTGGCATAAACGCCGGGACGATAGCCGGAGCCAGCCACAGCCTCGGTCCAGGCGAGAAGATAAGCTGCCTGCTCCGGCAGGAGGCGTCCGCCCTCTTCCTGATCGAGAAAGATAATGGTTCCACTGGGAAAGTGTTCGCGGTGCGCGGCGGCGATGGCGGCTGTGGCGTCATCTTTGCCAAGAGCTGTGGGGTTGATACCAGACTTCCGGGCCTTCACAATCTCGGCATCGAGTCTTCCATTAAAGAGCACAAGAAACCCGAAGCCCTGGCGAAGAAGCACGTCGCGTTTGCCCTGCCAGCTATTCTGCTGTTCGCCGGGAGGATTGTTGAGCCAGAATCCGGTGAAGGAAAAGTGTTGCCGCAGACCAGGGAGTGCTTGATCGCCGGGGTAGTCATTAAGATCGAAGCCGATGTAGGTTTGCGTGGCGCCGGGCTGTTGCGTGTTTGCCGCTCTTTGCAGCGACGGCTGCTCCGCTCCGGCAAGAGCAGCGAGAACACAAAAGACGAGGCTTGTTATCGACAGGCGCATACAAAAGGGCGAGACTTCGCAAAGTCTTAACTGAGGATATACAACGACGTATGCTACCTTGCAATTTAAGAGTTTTGAGGAGCGTCGAATGGCCCACACCGAGTTTGATCCGCGATACCCGATCGGCCAATTTGTAAAACCGGCAACCATCACGCCGGATGACAGGCTTAGTGCGATTGCGACGCTGGCGGAGTTGCCGGAGATGTTGCGCAATGCAGTGGATGGCCTGGACACAGCACAGCTAAGCACACCGTATCGCGAGGGCGGATGGACAGTCCGCCAACTGGTACATCACATCGCGGACAGTCATATGAACGCATTTATACGGTTGCGGCTGGCACTGACCGAAGACTGGCCGACGATCAAGCCTTATGACGAAAAGGCCTGGGCGACGCTGCGTGATTCCGCAGCCCCCATCGAATGGTCGCTCGAACTGGTGGAGAGTCTTCATGCGCGCTGGGTGATGCTATTGCAGTCGCTCGGCGAAGAACAGTGGCAGCGCGGATACCGGCACCCTGAGAGCGGACCTACTACGCTGGATGCGATGACGCTGCTGTATGCGTGGCACTCGCTGCATCATGTGGCGCATATCACGCATCTGCGCGCAAAGGAAGACTGGTAGATGGCGGCATGAAGGCGACATCACCGCGCCGCGCCCTATCAACAGCGCCAGAGCAGACGGTGGAGCAGGTTGCCGCGGCGCTGGAGACATTTCTCGCCGAACATCCGAAGGCAATCGTGCTCGAAGATGGCAAGGCGCTCTTCGATATGCGCGATGCGAGGTATTCCCTGGCCACCGAGCATGGCCGTTGCACACTGCATCTCTGGAGCGAAGACCGCAACCTCGTGCGGCGGGTGAGTGGAACGGTATTGCGGAATGGTGTGCTGCGGCTGAGCACCCTTCGCTTCGGTCAAACCAAGCCGCAGACGCTGGAGTTTGCGGCGGATCTTGCAGTGGGTAAAGACCGGCGCACACCTTCGACGCGTGAGGCAACGCGGGTGAAGTATCTGCGCGTTCTGGAGCGGGTGCTTGTACGGAGTTTTCCTGAGTGGAAGCCCGATAGTTTTCGCACCGCGATGGACCTCGAAAAGAGCTTTGGGCCTGCCTATGCGCGGGGATCGCTGGTGCAAGGGCAGAAGGCCTGGGCTGTCATCGCCGTCAACGAAGAAGAGACGCAGGCGACCATCGATGGAATTTTGACGCTGGGGATTTTGTGGCTGCAGCACTGCCGCGAGTCTGGCAGCGGGAGGAGATTTTATCATGGATTGCGGTTGATTGTTCCACGTGGAACATTTTTAGTAACCCTGTCGCGGCTGGCATGGCTAAACACAAACGCGGCCCAATGGGAGCTTTGGGAGCTGGACCAGACGACGGAAGAGCTGGAGCAGCGCGATGCCGCCGACCATGGCAATCTGACGACACGCCTGATGCACGCGCCGAATATGACGACAGCGCAGGAGCGGTTCTCAGAATCGGCAACACATGTGATGGCGCTGGTGCCGGAGCCGATGCGCGAGGTAGTGGAGCAGCGCATTCGCAGCGGAACGGAGATGGCATTTCTGCTGCATGGGCTGGAGTTTGCACGCGTCCGGATGGGATATGCAGGCAGCTCCTTCAACCGCGCGCAGGAGATTATGTTTGGCGCGGGCGCGAACGAGACTCCGCTGACGAAAGAGAATGAAAACGAGTTGAGAGAGTTGGTGGCGCGGCTGTTTGCCCGGCGGGCAGCGGGTGGGGACAAGCGCGATCCGCTGTACAGGATGCAGCCGGAGCGATGGCTGGAGAGCGTCCTGCGGCGCGATATCGAACCGCTCGATGCGCATCTCGATACAGCCCACGTTTACACCCAGGTCCCTGCGTTCGCGGCGGCAGATCGCGGAATGCTAGACCTGCTGGGCGTCACCGGCGATGGACGGCTGGCGGTGATTGAATTAAAAGCCGACGAAGACCTGCATCTTGCGCTGCAGGGGCTGGACTATTGGATACGTGTTCGCTGGCATCATCTACAGAATCCCGACCAGATGACCGGCCTGGGTGAATTTCAACGCCACGGATACTTTGGTGGGGTGCGACTGTCTGCGGAGGCTCCGAAGCTATATCTGGTGGCTCCTGCGCTAAGGGTGCATCCGGCGACGGAGGTGGTGCTGCGATATCTGTCGCCGCGAGTGGAGTGGATGCTGGTGGCACTGGATGAGCGGTGGCGGACAAAGGTGAAGGCGGTTTGGCGAAAGCGGAGTGGCGATTCGCGGAAGTAAACCTCGAATGTAACTACCTGGGCTATAAAATAGAGTTGTACCTGGACAGATAGGAAACGACTCCGCAATGCCGCTCTACGAATACGAATGCACTGCTTGCCACCGCCGCACTGAGAAAATACAGAAGTTCTCCGATTCTGAGATCACCATTTGCCCTTACTGTAACGGCCACCTGGAGCGCGTCCTCTCCGCGCCTGCCGTCTCCTTCAAGGGTGGAGGCTGGTATGCGGATGGCTATGGCAACGCAAAACCCAAATCTTCCACCGAGAGCAAGAGCGCTGAATCCAGCTCGGACTCCGGCGCGAAGTCCACTCCCGCGCCAGCGGCAACTGCCGCGCCCGCAGCCGCAGCGCCTGCATCAGCACCGGCTGCCACTTCGGACAAGAAGTAGGGACGCGAGGGCAAGGATTCAGCGAAAGGCTTAGAGCATTTTCACAAATGGAAGGTCTTCGCGGCCAAAGGAACGGCAAATACAGGGGTCTCTCCACTGCGCAGTGCACGATAAGTTGCATCCTCACGAACAGCACTACCGCGAGCGTCTGCGGCGCGCCAGCACAATTCCAAACAGCAACACTATCGCTGATATACCCAACGCCCTTCCGATCATCTTTCGCGTCCACGACTGCGTTCGCTCGAGCGGGCCATCGTGCCATCCCGTTTGCACAGCGACCAGATCTGCAGTGAGACCGGGAATCGTGATCGCGTTTAAATTCGCCGTCGGCAGCGAGCCGAAGATCCGCTCCGGCTCCGGCGGCCTTCCATTGCGGTCCTTCGGGACCGCTTCGAGCAGCGCGTTGACCTCGGCATCGCGGGGATCGTCGAAGAGCGCGCCGTCCGCGGTGTTGGGAAACAACGTCGCCTTGCCGGTCATCTTCTTCTCAATCGCTGCAACGCTGTCCTGACAGACGCCCAGCGCATAGTAGCCGCCGAAGGGCAGGGTTGGCCGCGCCCTGTGCTGGTGCATATATGCGACCGACATTCTGCCTGTCAGCCGGGTTACTTCGACCGCATCGGCCCCGCGATATTCGTGCGCGTGACGCTCGAGCACCCAGGGTTGATCGAGCGTATCCATGGTGCGAAACTCCGCTTTGCCATCGACGCCGAAGTACCAGCTCACGTCGGCGTTGATCTTTGGCCCGCGAATCTCCCACTCGTATTCCGCGTGACTCACCGGGACGAGAAGCGTTCTCTTCGTGTCGGGGATCTTGATCTGCGAGCTTACCCAGAAAGGCATCATTACGTCCTGGCCCTTGTAGTGGAAGTGGCCGAAGTTCGCGAAGTAGCGCGCGTCCCACACCGTCACTGTATGCCCCGAATCCATCAGCGCCTGCACCAGCGCCTCTGGCGTCACCGCCTTCTTGCCTGCAAGCTCTGCCGTCGCTGCGGGCACTCCGTCGAGCGCGTTCAGGCTCAGACGGTTCAGCACGTCGGCCATGCGCTGGCTCTCCGCGTGAAGAGGGGCGAGCCTGGGGTTGGCATCGTCTCCGCGAATGACACCGGCGCCGAGGTCGCTCACCAACCCCTCGCGGCTGAAGCCCGGTAACTGCGAGGGCTTATCCAGATCGATCTTCTCGGCGTGCTCCAGTGAGTAGGGGCCGAGGTCGATGAACTGCCTCGCCTGCGTGGTCGACATACTGCCCTTCGGGGCGCTGTCTTTCGGAGCTCCCGGATGCCTTGCGGACAGATCTTCGAGGGCTTCGTTCTTTCCCGCGACGTGTCCGGCGACGCGCACGGTAGGGTTGATCTCCTGCATCGTCCAGCCGGGGAAGCGGTCGAGTTCCTGCCAGTCCTTGCCTAGAATCAGCTCGCGCAGGCGATGCATCAGGGCTGGCGTCATCAGTGCGGGGCCTTTCTTTTCACCTTTGTCCAGTTCCGCGAGCAGAGCGTCGGTGAATCCGGGCGTGGCGGAGAGCTCACGCATCATCTGCGAGAGCATCACGGTGTTGGCGGGCATCGGCTCCTCCGGCACGAGGTAGTGCGCGTCGCTTCTGCAGCCGATCAGGAGAGCCAATACGATGGCACAACCGACGCGGCCAAGTTTCTGCGATACGGGTAACGGCATTCGCCCATTAGACCTCAGAACGCATTCCTGCTTCCGGTTTTGGAATCGTTGACTTTCATTTTGGGGTATCCCCCTCCCCCCAGCACAATTTATAAAGTATTTTGATGCAATAGGTTGCGGTAGAAGTCAACCTCAAAGTCTTCATCCCAGATATTTTACGGGCAAAGTATTGTTTATAAAAGAGTTAGGCCCAGCATTGTCTGCTGAGCCTTCTCTCCTCTTCTACTGTTTTTATTATAGCTAACGGAGCAGAGCTATTTTGCAATCTCTATCTGGCTTGTTTTGTTTCAGTTAGGCGGTTTTTGGACTTGACAAGAAACTTTTGACTCGGTTTTGAAATGCCTTCGCCGTCAGATACTTGAAGGTTGATAAGATATCGCCATCGGAAAGCATTGAGACCGGTTCCATGACAGAGAGAGTTCTAAGTTTTTACGAACCGCTCGCGAACCACTATCACCTGATCTTCGACGATTGGGACAGGGCGATCGAGAGACAAGCTAAGATTTTGAATCCGCTTCTCGCCGCACAAATGCCCGGTCATCCTTTGAAAATTCTGGATTGTGCCTGTGGGATAGGAACCCAGGCACTAGGTTTCGCAGGCTTCGGCCATCAGGTTGTTGCCTCTGATCTGAGTCAAGCAGCACTGGATAGAGCAAAGCACGAGGCTGAGAGCCGCACTCTAAAAATCTCATTCCACGTCTCAGATATGACATCCCTCGTGGAGATTGCAGATCGTGACTTCGATGTCGTAGCAGCGTTAGACAATGCTCTTCCGCATCTCACAACTAACCAACTCAGGCACGCAGTTGGAGCAATGGGGTCAAAACTAAAGCCAAATGGATTGTTCATCGGGAGTATTCGCGATTACGACACGCTCATCTTGGAAAGACCGAATAACCAAGAACCTGCGTTCTATGGCGAGAAGGGAGATAGGCGGATCGTTCATCAGGTTTGGGATTGGATCGATGATGCGAGATACACCCTGCACCTTTACATCACGATGCAATCCAGCCAAGCGTGGAGGACGCATCACTTCGTTTCAGAGTATCGCTGCCTTTTGCGCAGTGAACTCTCGACTTTGTTGCAATCTACCGGTTTTACAGAAGTGCGTTGGATCATGCCCGCCGAGAGTGGATTCTATCAACCACTTGTTCTGGCAAGACGGGTATGACGTTCCTGCAAAGTCTTGTTTTCGGTAACCATGTCCCCTGAACCAGACTAGAGTGGTTCTCCTCCAGATATAGTTTTGTGATTCGAGCAAAACGCAGATTCCCTTCGGGAATGACAAACAAAGGAAGCCATACCTGAGAGGAAATACCTATAGCCTACTCACCAAAGACTGTTTTCCTTTGCGGAAGGATGCAGGCGATGTCGCAACAGCTTTCATAGCAGCAAAACGATGGTTTAGCTGTCGAGCTTTTTTGTCACCAGCTCATTCAGCATTGCCGGGTTCGCCTGTCCCTTGGAGAGGCGCATGACCTGGCCTACGAAGAAGGCCGATACCGTCTTCTTGCCTCCGCGATACTGCTCGACTTGTTTTGGGTTCGCGGCGATGATTTCGTCGATCATCTTTTCGATGGCCGAGGCGTCGGAGATCTGCTGCGGCTTCTCGCGCTCGTAAACCAAGGGGAAGTCTTCGTTCTTCTCGAAGCAGGTGTCGAGGAGTTGCTTGAGCATCTTGCTCGAAAGCTCACCGGACTCCGCGAGGTCGGCTGCCATGACAACTCCGTTCATGGAGACGGGAGATTGATCGAGTTCGAGGTTGGCCAGACGCAGGCGCATGGTCAGCTCGCTGGTCAGCAGGGCGGCGACGCGCTTCGGGCTCTTCGCTTTTTTTGCCGCCGCCTCGAACTTGTCGGCGAAGGCGCGGGTCGCGGTGAGGGTGGCTGCGTCCTGATCGCTGATCTCGTACTCGGCGATCATGCGGGCGCGACGGGCCTCGGGCAGCTCGGGCAGCGACTTCAGAATTTCGGCCTGCCACTCCGCGCCAACGACGAGCGGCGGAAGGTCCGGCTCGGGGAAGTAGCGGTAGTCGTGCGCCTGCTCCTTCGAGCGCATCGAAAAGGTCCTGCCTTCGGCGTTATTCCAGAGGCGGGATTCCTGCACGACACGGCCGCCGTCTTCGATGACGCCGATCTGGCGTTCGATCTCGTACTCCACCGCGGCGCGAATGTATCTAAAACTATTGACGTTTTTGACCTCGGCCTTAGTGCCGTACTCCTTCGCGCCCTTGAGCATGACGCTTACGTTGGCGTCGCAGCGCAGCGAGCCCTCCTCCATATTGCAGTCGCTTACGCCGGTGTAGAGGAGGATCTCTTTCAGCTTCGTGAGGTACTCGAAGACCTCGTCGGCGGTGCGCAGATCGGGCTCGCTGACGATCTCGACCAGCGGCGTGCCGCAACGGTTGAGGTCGATGTAGGTCTTCGCGACGGAATCGGCAAAGCCGTCGTGAACGCTCTTGCCGGCATCCTCTTCCATGTGCAGGCGGGTGACGCCGATTCGCTTCGAGGCACCGCTCGCGTCGGGAACGTCGATCCAGCCATGTTCGGCGATGGGCTTGTCGAACTGTGAAATTTGGTAGCCCTTCGGAGAGTCGGGATAGAAGTAGTTTTTTCGTGAAAAGACGCTGGTCTCGCGGATCTCGCAGTTGATCGCCTTCGCCGCGAGCACTGCAAACTCGACGGCCTTGCGATTGAGCACGGGCAGCGCGCCGGGCAGCCCCAGGCAGGTGGGGCAGACGTGCGTATTGGGTTCGCCGCCATATTGATTGACGCAGCCACAAAAAGCCTTCGACGCGGTCAAAAGCTGAACGTGTACCTCGAGCCCGATGACGGGCTGATATTTGGCGAGAACCTCTGGCGAAAGTGCTGTGGCTGTAGACATAATCAGCTTGATTCTAACAAGCGCCGCCAGCGTCCGCTCTTTTTGCATCTCATACTGCGACTCTTCACAAATAAGGATACTTATATCCTTCCGCCTTAGCCCCACCAGCCCGCTCCAGCGAACGATGCTCAGAAAAACCTCGACCGTCCCAGCGCCCAGGACATCTATGAGCAGGTACGCTGCTCGAATGCGGCCAGGTCGTCTATGGCGGCGATGCCGAAGCCGAGGCACTTCTACCTCAGCCGGATAGTCCCATTTCCATCACCAAACACCCCTAATACGCACTTTTCGCCTGGATAGCAAACGAAAAAGGGCGAAGGCGTCGCTAAGCTAGAATCGAAGCAGCATGGTTCTTCCCTTCGTCCGCGAATTGCTTGCGGACCTTGAACACTCTGAGGCATTTGAGCGTGTACGCCGCCATCTGAGCGGAGGCACGGGGCGCAGACGTGTCTCTGGACTGACTGCCACTGCTCGCGCCCTGTATCTTCCCTTCTTCGTGCGCGCCGCGAATGCTCCTTGCGTCATCATCGTTTCCGATAACAAGGCGGCCGAGACGCTTCATGCGGCGGTGCTCTCCGCCTGCGAACTGACCGGCGCGCTGGACCCGGCGCACGTCCTTCGGCTTCCAGCGCATGACGTGCTGCCGTTTGAAAATCTCTCTCCGCACCCCGAGATTCAGGAGACGCGGGCGGCGACGCTGTGGAAGATCGCCAACGGGACGGCGCGGCTGGTCATTGCTCCTGTCGAAGCCGCGTGCATGAAACTCTTCGGTCGCGACTTCTACAAGGCGCTCGCGCTGCATCTGAAGACCGGCGAAGAGTACATGCCCGACATGCTCGTCGAGCATCTGCTCTCCGTCGGCTACACCCGCGTCGATGTCGTCGAGATGCCGGGGCAGGTCACGCTGCGCGGCGGCATCATCGACGTCTACAGCCCGGAGATGGACCGGCCTGTGCGCATCGACTTCTTCGGCGATGAGATCGAGTCCATTCGCAAGTTCGATCCGGAGACGCAGCGCAGCAGCAGCCCGCTCGACGAAGCGCTTCTGCTTCCGCTTACCGAGATTCCGATCACCGAAAAGATCCTCGCTGCGATCAACGCCCGGCTGACGCGCAGCGGCGCCGCTGGAGCCGCGCTCGAAGGCGGAGAAGAGCCAGTCGAATTGCAGACCCACATCGCCACACGCACCGGCGAGGCTACTATTTTTCCCGGCTGGGAATTTTTTGCTCCAGTTGCTGGAGCTACGCATACCCTTCTCGATCTGCTTTCTGCCAGTGGACCTGCGCCGCGAGTTTTTATCGAAGAGCCGGCCATGGTGAAAAATCAGGGCGAACGCTGGTGGAATAAGGTCGAGCAGAGACACGACCGCTCCGGCATCGGCAACCTCGTTCGCGCAGAGGATATTTACCTTTCACCGTGGGACCTTGACGATCGCGTGCGTGGGTTCTGCGGTTGCGAACTCGATCAGCTTGGCGCCGTCGATGTGCTCGACGCCGACCGCAGCGACCTCTCTGAAGTAGACTTCGCCACGCGTCCCACGCAACGTTTTCACGGCAGCATTCCAGCGCTCATCGATCAGCTCAACGTGCTGATGAAGCAGGACGCTCGCATTCTGTTAACTGCGCCGAATCAGGGAGAGGTCGAACGACTCGCCGGACTTCTGCAGGAGTATCAGGTCCCCTACCGGCTTGGCTCGCGCACGGAACAACATGGCAGCTCCACGGTTTATTCGGAGTCGAGTTATCTTGCCGGAGACCTGCGCACACCGGTCATCGTGAAGACCACCATCGCGGCGGGCGTGCAGATCCTCGATCTCGACCGGACCACGGCACGGCAGGTGGTCATCTTTGGCGCGCAGGATTTATCCGACGACGCTGATGTCACCGTTCGCCCCGCACGGCGCGGCAAATCAAAGTCTGCTGCCTTCATCTCTGACTTTCGCGATCTTGCCGTTGGCGACTACGTCGTACACGTCGAACACGGCATCGCGCAATACTGCGGC
Organism: Acidobacteria subdivision 2 bacterium RH1 MAG20; assembly: GCA_002197545.1. The sequence continues at coordinate 40,418 of NFUO01000002.1, forward strand.
CTCCGCGTTATCGAAGAGAACGACGCTCCGCCACTGGAACTGATGATTCTCGAGTTTGCCGACGAGGCCAAACTCTACGTCCCGCTCACCCGGCTTGACCTCATCCAGAAGTACCGCAGCACAGACACCGGTCCTGCTCCGCAGCTCAACAAGCTCGGCACGCAAGGCTGGCAGAAGACCAAGGCCCGCGTCAAAAAAGCCATGGCCGACATGGCCGCTGAGCTGTTGAAACTCTATGCGCAGCGCGAGTCTATTCAGGGCACTCCGTTTTCACCTGATACGAACATGCAGCGCGAGTTCGAGGACGCTTTCGACTTCAACGAAACCGACGACCAACTCAACGCTATCGCCGACATCAAACGCGACATGGAGTCGACCCAGCCGATGGACCGCCTGCTCTGCGGCGACGTCGGTTACGGCAAGACCGAGGTTGCCATGCGCGCAGCGTTCAAGGCCGTGCAGGACTCGAAGCAGGTCGCCGTGCTGACGCCGACGACCGTGCTCAGCTTTCAGCACTACGAGACCTTCAAGCGACGCTTCGCCAATTTTCCCGTCAACGTCGAGATGATCTCGCGCTTTCGCACCGCGAAGGAGCAGAAGATCATTCTCGAAAAGGTTGAACAGGGTAAGGTCGATATCCTCATTGGAACGCATCGCATCCTGTCCAAAGACCTCAAGTTTCAGGACCTCGGCCTGCTGGTCGTCGATGAAGAACAGCGCTTCGGCGTTCGCCACAAAGAGCGCCTCAAGCAGATGCGTACCGCCATCGACGTGCTGGCCATGTCGGCCACGCCCATTCCGCGCACGCTGCATATGTCGCTGATTGGGCTGCGCGATATGAGCGTCATCGAGACGCCGCCCAAAGATCGGATGGCCATCCAGACCATCGTCGCCAAGTTCGACGAGAAGCTCGTTCGCACCGCCATCGAGATGGAACTGGAGCGTGGCGGTCAGACTTACTTCGTCCACAACCGCGTCGAATCCATCTACGAACTCGCAGCAAAGGTCCGTGAACTCGTTCCGCAGGCGCGTGTCGTTATCGGCCATGGGCAGCTTCCCGAGGCGGAGTTGGAGCGCGTGATGCTCGCCTTCATGAACCATGAGTATGATGTGCTGCTCGCCACCAGCATCATCGAAAACGGCCTCGACATTCCGCTGGCAAATACCATCATTATTAATCGCGCTGACCGGCATGGTTTGAGCGAGTTGTATCAGTTGCGCGGGCGCGTGGGCCGCAGCAACCGCCGCGCTTACAGCTATCTCCTCATACCGCCCGAGAAGGAGCTGACCGAGGTATCGCGCCGCAGGCTCGCGGCGTTGAAAGAGTTCTCCGACCTTGGCGCAGGCTTCAAGATTGCGGCGCTCGACCTCGAACTTCGCGGCGCAGGCAATATGCTCGGCGGCGAACAGTCCGGCCACATCGAGGCCATCGGCTTCGAGATGTACACCACCATGCTCGAAGAGGCCGTGCGCAAGATGAAGGGCGAAGAAGACAAGCCTGCCCATGCGAATACGGTCATCAACCTCGGCATCAGCGTGCGCATCGACAGCGACTACATTCCCGAAGAGAATCAACGCCTCCGCATGTACAAGCGTATCGCCGGAGCGGAGGACTACGCTACACTTGCCGACGTTCGCTCCGAGCTGCAGGACCGCTACGGCACGCCGCCGGAATCCGTCCTCAACCTTCTTGCGGCTGGAGAAATCCGGCTGCAGTGCGAGCTGCTGGGCATCGCGCAACTAGACCGCAAACGCACCCAGATTGAACTGGGCAAGACCAAGACGTTTGTTGAGATGCTTCACCTGAAGTTCGCCGAGCGGCTGTCGGGTGGAGCTCCCGCCACTGCCCCCGGCGTGGCTCCGGCGCGCGAACGGAGCGTCGATCCGGGCGTCCTGATGAAGCTGGTCAGCCGCAACACTAAGCGGGGAGCGCAGTTCACACCGCAGGGCATTCTTCGCTGGCCGCTCACCAGCGCCAAGGCCGAAGATGTTATTGCCGAGACGCGTGCTCTGTTCGACGCCCTAGACGCGCACTAATCGGTACCCCACCAGGCAAAAAACTTACACTCAATCTGGCAACCACTTGGATACACTCTCTTGTACACCCTATGATTCGCAAATTCCTCACTCTCGCCGTCACCCTCCTCTTCTTCGCACCCCCCGTAATTCTCGCCCAGATGGCCACCCCCACGCCCGCAGTCGCCTCTACCCCAATGAAGATAGGTGGCGATGTTTTGCCTCCTATCCTTATCCATTCCGCAGAACCAAAATTTCCTCGTGGCTTCCGCAGTGTAGGAACCACAGCCGTTGTCCACGTTGGTGTAGTTGTCGATACATCCGGCAAACCAACCCAAATTCACATCGTCAAGTCGAGCAATACGGGTTTCGATAAAAACTCTATGGATGCCGTCAGAAAGTATCGCTTCAAACCAGCAACGTTACACGGACAGCCCGTAGCAGTCGAACTTGTAGTGCAGGTAAATTTTGAGGTCTTCGATCAAATGCCTCCGGGTGGTTACCATCCAACCGAGGAACCCTCCAGTCAACCGAATTAACCAAATGAGAGGCATCTTTTGCACAAATCCCTCCGCACTGCCACCCTCCTCGCAGCATATCTAGGATCTCTCATGGCCATTCCTGTCGTTCAGACAGCAAGCGCGCAACGCATCTCTGCCGACGGCGCCCTTCAGACCTTCAACGTTGTCTCAGACCAGTACTTCAGCGACGTCTACTTTCGCTTCTCTCCCACCGCGGGCACCAGCGCCGGGCTGCATCAGTACGACACCCAGCTTGAAGACTATTCCGTCGCGGGCATCCAGAAGGAGATTGCCGCGCTGCACGAGTACGAGAGGAAGGTCGAAGCCATCGACCCCAGCGCGCTCGATGCCAGCGTAGCCGGAGACCGCGAGATCCTGCTCAACAACATCCGCTCGCAACTGCTGACGCTCGAAGTCATCCGCCCTTGGGAGAAGAACCCCGACAACTACTCCTCCGGCGTCACCAACTCCATCTTCGTCATCATGGAGCGGCCTTACGCGCCCGCCGACACTCGACTACACGCCGTCGTCGAGCGTGAAAAACTCATTCCACAGATCCTCGAAGAGGCGCGCAAGAACCTCAAGAACCCGCCGCACATCTACACCGAGATCGCTCTCGAACAGATCGACGGCCTCATCAGCTTCTTTCAGAACGATGTGCCCAGCGCCTTCTCCTCCGTCACCGACCCAGACACCAGGGCCAACTTTGCCAAATCCAACGCAGCCGTCATTGAAGCGCTGAAATCATATGGCGCGTGGATGAAGACAGACCTTCTGCCGCGCTCCAATGGCGACTTCCGCCTTGGCGCCGATACTTTCCGCAAAAAACTCTCGTATGACGAGATGGTCGATATCTCTCTCGACAAGCTTCTGCAAATCGCCTTCGCCGACCTGCACAAAAATCAGGCCGAGTTCTCTCGCGTTGCTAAGGAAGTCGACCCCACCAAGACGCCGCAGCAGGTCCTCGCAGAACTAGCCACCATCCACCCCGCGCCGGATCAACTTCTCCCTGCGTTCCATAACACTTTCGACTCGCTCATCGCCTTCATCAACACGCACCACATCATCGGCATTCCCAGTAGCGTGCAACCCACGCTCGAAGAGACGCCGCCCTTCATGCGCGCCACCACGTTCGCTTCGATGGACCCTCCGGGTCCCTTCGAGACCCACTCCACCAAGGCGTACTTCAACGTGACGTTGCCGGAAAAAGACTGGACCCAGCAGCATATCGCCGAACACATGGCCAGCTTTAACGTCGGCACCATCATCAGCACCAGCGTCCACGAGGCCTATCCCGGCCACTACGTCCAGTTTCTCTGGATGCCCGAGTTCCCCAGCAAGATCCGCAAGGTGCTTGGAGCTAACACTAACATCGAGGGCTGGGCCCACTATTGCGAGCAGATGATGCTCGACCAGGGCTACGACGCGCCCGGCCCCAACGCCACGCCCGCCCAGATTCGCGAGTCGAGGCTCGTCCGTCTCGGCCAGTTGCAGGACGCGTTGCTGCGCGATGCCCGCTTCGTCAACAGCATCAAGCTGCACACCGGCGAGGGCGAGCCCAGCGGCAAGTGGACGATGGACCAGGCAATATACTTCTTCGTCAAAGAGGGCTATCAGTCACGCTCGGTCGGTGAGGTCGAAACCAAACGCGGCACTTCCGACCCTACCTATCTCTATTACACACTCGGCAAACTCGAAATCATGAAGCTCCGCGAAGACCTCAAAAAGAAAGAAGGTGCAGCCTTCAACCTTGAGACCTTTCACAATAACTTCATGCGCCAGGGCTTCGCTCCCATCAAGATCATCCGCAAGGCGATGCTGCATGATGATTCGCCGGTGCTCTAGTCTATGAACTTGTCACGACAGAATCGGGCACGGTTAGCGTGGGTTAAATCTCTCTTCAAATCTCGATGGCGATTTGAAGACTATCCTCTTGATTACATCGATCAGGGAGAATGCCCGCCAAATCTTCCGGAACGCCTCCAACATAAGCGTTGGCGTGCCGATCTCATCAACTGGCACTATATGTCCGGAACAGGCGAGAGCAAAGAATCTGCACTTACTGACGCTAAGCAGAAGTTCGCGGCAAGGCTGGCAAGTGGAGAGAAGATGTGGAGGCCTGGTACAGGACCCGGCATTGTTTTCGCGGCGAATGAGGCTCCCGCTCGTTATCCCGAACTCAGCAACGACTTCATTCACAAAGTTCTGGGACTTGAATGGGCGTGGCTCTCCGATGAATCGTCACTATGGGATTTTCATTCCAACGAGGACAACAGCGAGATGTACCTGAAAATCGGTGAAGTCTACGGTGTAGACGTCTCACACGTTGCGGATGCGAATCTAATGGGCATTTTCACTGAAATCATGAATCAGATCGGCACCTTTCCAGAGAATGCAAGTGTCAAAGCCATCAGGCTCACACGTGATGCGCGCGATCGTCAGCTTGCCGGGTTACCTGCTTTTCCTTGGAATGATGACTTTCAAACATAACCATGCTCTCCCTGTAACCTCACCCTGCTAGCATTTTCCACAACGAAACTGCATCCAAGGAATCTATGACACAAAAGACTCCACAGAAGATCCGCAAAGTAGTCTTTCCCGCCGCAGGCATGGGAACCCGTTTTCTTCCCGCGACCAAGGCGATGCCCAAAGAGATGCTCTGCCTGGTCGACAAGCCGCTGATCCAGTACGGCGTCGAAGAGGCCGTGGCCGCTGGCTGCAACGAGATCATTATCATCACAGGCCGCGGCAAGTCGGTCATGGAAGACCACTTCGACAGCAGCCCCGAACTCGAAGCCTCGCTCGAAGCCAAGAACAAGACGGCGCTGCTCGAAATAGCGCGCAGCGTCTCCAAACTCGCGAGAGTCACCTACACCCGTCAGTCCGAGCCCCTCGGCCTCGGCCACGCCGTCCTTCAAGCCAAAGAGATCGTCGGCAACGAGCCCTTCGCCGTGATTCTGCCGGACGATATCGTCGACGCCACTGTTCCCTGCATGAAGCAGATGGTCGAAGCCTTCAACGAGACCCAATGCAGCATCCTCGGATCTGAGGTTGTAGAGGGGGCGGCCATCTCCGCTTACGGTTGCCTCGACTGCACGCCCGACCCGAAGAACCCCCGCCTGCTCGCCGTAAAAAACATGGTCGAGAAGCCCAAGCCGAAAGAGGCCCCGTCGCAAAACGCCATCATCGGCCGCTACATCCTCACCCCGCGCATCTTCGAGATGATCGAAGGCATCACCCCCGGCGCTGGCGGTGAACTCCAGCTCACCGATGCCATCAAGGCCTTGCTCAAATACGAAAAAGTCTACGGCTTCAGCTACGAGGGCAAGCGCCACGATGCGGGCGACAAACTCGGCTTCCTCAAAGCCACCGTCGAGTTCGCCCTCAAGCGCGAGGACCTCGGCCCCGGCTTTCGCGCCTGGCTCAAGTCCTTCCCTCTCTGAAACTCACTTCCGCGCAAATCTTCTCCTGCAATCGTCCTCGCCTATGCAACCATAGGTGAGGATCAGTTTGCCTCCTAACGAAAGTCGCAGACACGCATCCAGACACACTCAGGAGCAGGTATGAAGTTGAGCACGACGAGCGGATTTTTCGCGGCCATACTGGTTGCCGCAAATCTTCAGGCGCAGCAGGCCACCCCACAAAACACGTTAGACCTGGCGACGCGCCAGCTCGCGCATGACGTCTTCAAACAGCTCATCGAGATCAACACTACTGACTCAGCAGGTAGTACAACCATAGCAGCGGAAGCGATGCGCAAGCGCCTGCTCGATGCAGGCTTCGCCCCTGCAGATGTCGTCGTGCTCGGGCCAACTCCGACAAAGGGAAACATGGTGGCCCGTCTCCGTGGCCGGCCTGGAAGCAAGCTGAAACCAGTCCTCATCATCTGCCACCTCGATGTCGTCGAAGCGAGGCGTGCCGACTGGACCACCGATCCCTTCGTCTTCACCGAAAAGGACGGCTACTTCTACGGTCGCGGCACACAGGACATGAAGGACTCCGACGCCGCCATGGTCACCAGCTTTATTCGCATGAAGCGCGAAGGCTATGTCCCCGACCGCGACCTCATCCTCGCGCTCACCGCCGGCGAAGAGAGCGGCGCCTTCAACGGCGTCGATTGGCTTCTCAAAAATCATCGCGCTCTCATCGACACCGAGTTCGTTCTCAATCCCGACTCCGGCGGTCTTACGTCGAAACAAGGCAAGCCTCTTCTGCTGGGCGTTGAAGCCACCGAAAAACTCTACGCGGACTACCACGTCACAGCGACCAATCCCGGCGGCCACAGTTCGCTCCCGACAGCGAATAACGCGATCTATCACGTAGCCGATGCGCTTGGACGCCTCGAAAAATCGCCCTTCCCCTTCGAACTCAATCAAGTCACGCGGGCCGAGCTCGCAACGCGCGCCACGCTGGTACAGGGGCAGGAAGCAAACGACATTCGCGCTATCCTCAAGACGCCGCCCGACCCCGCCGCCATCCAGCGGCTCTCCGCGAAGCCTTTCTACAATGCAACCATCCGCACTACCTGCGTGGCGACGATGATGTCTGCCGGTCACGCCACCAATGCTCTTCCCGCCCGCGCGCAGGCCAACGTAAACTGTCGAATCCTTCCCGGCCATTCTCAGGAAGAAGTCCGTCAGGACCTGATCCGCATCTTCGCCGATCCAACCCTCACGGTCGCCTACACGACAGGCGCAGGAGAAGAACTAGGTAAAGGCTCGGACCGTATGTCCGCCCCACCCCCACCGCTGAAGGAAGAGGTCTTCAAACCCCTGCGCGAGACCGTGCAGTCCATGTGGCCCGGCCTGACGATTCTGCCGGAGATGCAAACCGGCGCCTCGGACAGCGTCTACACCATGGCCGCCGGCATTCCGAGTTATGGTTTTGATGGCATGTCCATTGAGGAAGGCGACGATCGCGAACATGGCCGCGACGAGCGCCTCGGCATCGAATCTTATTACACGGGCGTCGAGTTTCAGTATCGCTACCTCAAAGCATTGACTGGCGGCCGATAGTACCCGCGGGCGCATCTCTCTACGCACCCTTCTTCCCCTCCGGGCATCCAATCTCCCACGCGCCCTTCTAAGCGCAGGAGAACAGGAATGCCTTCACTTCTCGATCCAATTCAGGTCGGCGACCTGCATCTGCCCAACCGCGTCTTCATGGCCCCGCTCACGCGACTGCGCGGCACGCCTGACCACATTCCCACGCCGATGATGATTGAGTACTACACGCAGCGCGCCAGCGCCGGCCTCATCATCTCCGAGGGCACACCCATCGATCCCATGGGCGTCGGTTATGCCAACGTCCCCGGCCTCTGGTCGCAGCAGCAAGTCGAAGCCTGGAAGCCTGTCACCGCCGCTGTTCACAACGCTGGCGGCCGCATCTTCGCGCAGATCTGGCACGTTGGCCGCATCTCCGACCCAGCATTTCTCAACGGGCAACTCCCCGTTGCCCCCAGCGCGATCGCAGCATCAGGGACCGTCAGCCTGCTCCGTCCGCAGCGACCTTTCGTCACGCCCCGCGCCCTTGAACTCAGCGAGGTCAAAGACGTAGTCGAGGCCTTCCGCCACGGCGCGCAGAACGCCCAGGCTGCGGGCTTTGACGGCGTCGAGCTTCACGGAGCCAACGGCTATCTCCTTGACCAGTTCCTTCAGGACGGCTCCAACCACCGCACCGACGAGTATGGCGGCCTCATCGAGAACCGCGCCCGCCTCATGCTCGAAGCCGCCGACGCCGCCATCTCTGTCTTCGGCCCCGGACGCGTCGGCATGCACCTCGCCCCGCGCGGCGACTCCCACGGCATCTCCGACTCCGATCTCACTACCACGTTCAGCTACGTCGCCCGCGAACTAGGCCGCCGCAAGATCGCCTTCATCGCAGCCCGCGAGCACGTCGGCCCCGACAGCATCGGCCCTCACCTTAAGCAGATCTTCGGCGGCGTCTTCATCGCCAACGAGGCCATCGACCAGAAGACCGGCCAGCAGCTTCTCGACGAGGGCAAAGCCGATGCCGTGGCCTTCGGCAAGCTCTTCATCGCCAACCCCGACCTGCCCATCCGCTTCGCAAAACAAGCCCCGCTCAACCGGCCCGAGCCCAACACCTTCTACGCCCCCGGCCCTCACGGCTACACCGACTACCCTTCCCTTGAGGCCTGAACCACGGCCTCATCCGTCGCAGCGCAGCGCCTTGATGGGATCAACGTTCGCGGCACGACGAGAAGGAACCCAGCACGCGAACAACGCCACACCAAGCAGCGCCAGAGGAACCGCGGTGAAGGTTGCAGCATCGTGAGGCTGGACTCCGTAAAGAATGCTGGTCGCGAATTTGGATATCGCGAAAGCAACAGGCAGCCCGATGGCTACCGCCACAAAGGTAAGTCGCATTCCCTGTCCGACGATGAGGCGCTGGACCTCGGCGATCTGCGCGCCTAGCGCCATGCGGATGCCGATCTCCTGCGTTCTGCGGCTAACAGAGTAGCTCATGACACCGTAGAGACCGATGGAGGCGAGCAGAAGGCCGGAGATGCCGAAGATGCCGAAGAGCGTGGCGGCCAGGCGAGGCAGGAAGAGGGCGTCGTCGAGGTGTTCTTCGATGGTTTTAGCGTTGTAGATGGCGAGCGTCGGGTCCATGTTGTGGATCTCCTGACGGACGGCGGCGGCTACGGCGGCGGAGTCGCCTGCGGTGTGGACGAGGACGGTGTAGCCCATGAAGGCTGGATCGCTGCTTACAGCCTGATCGAAGGACCGGTAGAGGGCGGGGCGGAGATCTTCGCCGATAGTGCGGGATTTGACGTTCTTGACGATGCCTATGACTTCGTAAGTTACACCTCCGCCGGTGACCTGCTGGCCGATGGGGTTCTCCTTGCCGAACAGACGTGTGGCGAAGGACTCACTGATGATGGCGACCCGTGTTCCGGTAGGGTTCTCGTGACCGAGATCGCGTCCGGCGACGCGGGGGATGCCCATGGTCTCGAAGTAGCCGGGGGTGGCCATGTAGAGCTCGGCTGAGGGAATGGTCTTGTCTTTGCGGCCTACGATGGCGAAGCCGTCGCTGCGATTGCCTCCGGAGAGTGGAGGGGTGTCGGTGATGGCGGCGGAGGCGACGCCGGGGATGGCGGCTATGCGGTCACGGAGTTGGTTGAGGAACTGCACGGTGTGTTCGGCGGTGTAGCCGTTGAGGGACGGGTCGACGGACATCATGAGGATGCCGTGGGAGCGGAAGCCGATATCAATGCGGGAGGCGTTGGTCATGCTGCGCAGGAAGAGGCCGGTGGCGCAGAGCAGGACGACGGACATGGCGATCTGGGAGACGACGAGGATGTTGCGCAGGCTGAAGCGGCGGCCGGGACGGGCGAGTGCGTCCTCGCCTTTGAGGGCGTTGGCGACGATGGGACGGGAGGCGGCCCAGGCGGGGACGAAGCCGCAGAGGAGTCCGCTGACTACGCTGATGACGAAGGTGTAAGTGAGTACACGCCAGTCGAGGCCTACGCTAATGTCGAGCGGGACGGGGGCGGGGACGTGGAAGCTGGAGAGGGCGTGGGTGGCCCAGAGGGAGAGCAGGGCGCCGAAGATGCCTCCGCCGAGGGAGAGCAGGAGGCTCTCGATGAGGGTCTGGCGCAGGAGTTGTGCGCGGGTGGCGCCGAGTGCGAGGCGAATGGCCATCTCGCGCTGGCGGTCGGAGGCGCGGGCGAGCAGGAGGTTGGCTACGTTGGCGCAGGCGATGCAGAGGACCAGCAGTGCTACGACTGCGAGCATGGCGAGAAACATTTTGACGGAGGCGGCTTCGCGCGGGGGCAGGGAGCCGGCCTGCTGCAAGGGAAAGGTGATGCCTTTGTCGGTCTTGGGGTAGGAGGCGCCGAAGCGTTTGGCGATCGTGCTGAGCTCGGCGCCGGCCTGGGTTTTCGTGACGCGGGGGGCGAGGCGGCCGATCACGGCGATCCAGTGGAAGTCGCGGCCGTCGTGGTGGGGCAGGGTGTCGGTGAGTTGATCGATGTTGCCGAGGGGGACCCAGAACTGGGTGTAGAGGATCTGGTCGATGCTATGGAATGCGGAGGTGGCGACTCCGACTACGGTGAAGGGGTGGCCGGAGACTATGATGGGCTTTCCGACGATGGCGGGGTCGCCGTTGAAGCGTCGCTGCCAGAGGTTATAACCGATGACGACGACGGGGCTATGTTCTTCGGTGTCGTTGAAGCCGCGACCCATAACCATTGGGAGCTGAGCGACGCTGAAGAAGTTAGCGGTAGTGGCCTGGCCGAAGACCCGCTCGGGTTCGCCTTTACCGCTTCCTCCGATGGAGGCGGGGAGGAGCTCGTAGTATGCGGCGAGGCCGGAGAAGGACTTGGCCTGGTCGCGCAGGTCTTCGTATTGAGGTGTGGATAAGCGGTTACAGCATTGCTCGCCCTCCGGGATGGAGTTGACGAGCATGAGGGTGGCGGGGTCGCCGACGGGAGCGGGGCGCAGGATGAAGCGGTTGACCATGGAGAAGATGGTGGCGTTGGCCGCTATACCGATGCCGATGGAGAGGATGACGGTAATGACGAGAACGGGGGCGCGGGAGAGCCGCCGGAGGTTGTAGGTGAGGTCCTGCTGCCAGGCTGCCATGGGATTTCCTCGCTTATCAGGCTATACGCACGACGCGATATATTTGTTCGGCATAATCCAACTATTTTTCCAGCACCCCGCAAAAATGCCTCCCAGACTTCCTGCATCTCACTACACAACAACATTCACAGGAATCCCGGAGAAGAAATGCCGACCAAAAACGCAAGCGCCGACGCTAAGACCGCTACCACCCGCAAACAGCTTATCGACGCGCTCAACGAAGACCTCGCCCGCGAGTTCCAGGCTGTGATCGCCTACGTCAACTACTCTCAGGTCCTGAAGGGAGCGGCGTACATGAACATCGCCGCCGAGCTGGCCGTCCACGCCACCGAAGAGCTGGCCCACGCCATCGTCATCGCCAATCAGATCGACTACCTTGACGGAATGCCGACCACCGTTCCCAAACCGGTCAAGACCTCCAAGAAGGCCACCGACATGCTCCGCTTCGATCTTGACAACGAGAACGAGACGATCCGCCAATATCGCCGCCGCGTCAAACAGTGCGACGAGCTAGGCGAATTCGCCACCGCCGAACATATCCGCGAAATTCTCCTTCAGGAGCAGGACCACCAGATCTCCCTCGCCACCGCGCTCGGCATCGACGTTCCCAATGTAGGCATCGCCGACTAATCGAATAGTGCAGCGCCAGCTATTGCCTCCGCGTGCCTGCCAGAGGGAGAGAGGCAAGCACGCGGAGGCTTCCCAGTTTAACGTCGGGTGAAAGGTAGTGGTCGCGGACTGGCTCGTTCTGTAGCAGGCCTGTGCTGAGATATTTCTTGTTATCGTCGCAGAACACCGTGGTCACAATAGAGTCGGAGCCCAGTTCGCGCTGAACAGTCAACGCCGCCAGAAAGTTGCAGCCGGACGAGATTCCGACAGCCAGGCCAAGCGAGGCGGCCAGCTTCTGCGCCATCAGGATCGAGTCTCCATCCGAAACCGCGATCGGCCGGTCGAGCATGGCAAGGTCGACGATCGACGGAACGAACTCGTCAGAGATGCCTTGAATCCTATGGGTGCCGACCTTGCGTCCCGCCGATAAAACGGGAGATTCCGCAGGCTCGACCGGGTGAACACGCGCCAGCGGATAGACCGAGCGCAGGTGTTGGCCCACCCCCATGATCGTGCCGCCCGTGCCGACTCCGGCGACGAATGCATCGGGGCGCAGATTTTCGATGCTTAATTGGCGCGTGAGTTCAACACCGGTGCCGAACTTGTGTGCGTCCACATTGGCCTGGTTGTCAAACTGCTGCGGAAGAAAGACATCATGGCGTGTTGCGGCCAGTTGCTCGACGATGCGCAGCGCGCCAACAAAACCCCCGGCTTCGCGGCTGACGGGAACCACGGTGGCCCCATAGCTTCGGATAATGTCTACGCGTTCGCGGCTCATCCAGTCCGGCATATAGATTTCGACCCGATGCCCAAGCGCGGCGCCCAGCGCGGCAAAGGCAATGCCGGTGTTGCCGCTGGTGACCTCGATGATGGTATCCGTCTGTCGAATCAGGCCCTCGCGGTACGCGTGGTCAAGGATTGAGAGCGCCATCCTGTCCTTGATGCTGCCCGTCAGGTTCATCTGCTCGCACTTTGCGAAGATGCGATGGGAAGCGCCTTGATAGGTAAAACATATCTCGAGCAGAGGCGTATTGCCGATAAGGGCGGAGAGTTTATCGAGCGTGCGTGTACAGTCTGTGGGTTCCATAGTGCGATTCTCAGAATAAACGTTGTTGTGACTGGCCTGGGAACTCATTTACTCTGGCTCGTCTGAAAGAGGAGCAGGAGAGAGGGGGTTACGCGTTTTGAATAATCTCAGAGCATATACAACCGCGCCTGCGACGAGTATGAAGCCTGCAGTCCTCATCTCCTTCAGAAAATCCGTCCTCGACAACAAGATAAAGACAAAGCCGCTCAAGGCAAGAATCACTGGCAGCGGATAAAGCGGCATACGAAAGCCCCGCAGTTTGCGTTCGCGGCGATGCTTAGGCAGCAGGACCGCCAGCCCCTGAAGCAGAAACTGGAAGAGTATGCGGATCACAACCAGAGTCGTAATCACCTCCTGCAAGCGAAA
>NFUO01000020.1 GCA_002197545.1 Acidobacteria subdivision 2 bacterium RH1 MAG20
GCCTTGTGATCGCGCTCCATGTCTTTCGCGAAGGCCACTACATCCTTGTTTTTGGTCTTTTGCAGGGCCTGCTCCGCGGCCTGGATGTCGAGCTGGCCGGCCGTATAGGCAATGTGCGCGATTTGCGGATCGGTGAGCTTGGCGCCTTGCGCCGAGGCGATGCCAGACGCGAGCAGCAAAGCTGCAAAGGTGCTGGCGAACCTGACGAATACCATGATGAATCTCCCTGTGACGGCCACAATGACCGTGCATTTACACCGCTATTAGATGCGGCAGCAGTGCAAAGGTTCCCGAGATTCATCCGCACAGGCGTCGCGCGCGCATGCCTCCTACACTGCGACGGAAACCGCGTATTGCGCTGGCGTCCGCTCCTCAAACAATCCACGCTCATGCAGCCACGCCTGAGTCTTGGCATAGACCGCCTCGGTGTACGGCAGAAACACGATACGCTCGCCGGTCGAGAAACGGCGAATATCGACGCTCGACTTGTAGCGGTCCGGAATCTCGTTGAGATAATAATGCCGGTATTTCTCCGGTTCGAAATCGAGGTCCATTTGGGCACGCTTCATGCCGTTCATGTACTTCTCAACATCGGCCAGATCGACGCCCTGTGGAAACATGAAGCCGATCATGAACGAGGTGTCGACGATCTTGCGGAAGCCGAGCTGGTCCAGCACCTGATAGGTCAATCCCCAGACGGTGGTCGCGGCTACGTCCCGGTCAACGCCGACATCAACTCTCGCCCATATTGACCCAACGAACTTAAGCTTAATCTGATCGCGTCGCAGGAAGGGTTCGAGCGACTGGATTGTGGTGAAATGGCTGCCGGAATGGTAACCGACGGCGATCTCCATCCCCGCGAGGTCCTCCGGCTTGCTGACGGGCGAGTCCGGTGGGACCATGATGCCCCCGGGCGTGGCGACGTAGGATTTGCCCCACATCGTGCCGATACGCTGGGATGCTGCCTGATTCACCGTCCAGTGACAGGCGCAGGAGATATCGGATTTTACGCCCTTGTTGCCACCGGCCTGCTTGTAGGACTCGAAGGCTCCAGAAAGCAGGTCGGGCACTTTGCCGGAAGCGTCGAGTTGCTTCTGACTCTCAGCAGCCAGACCATGACGGAACTCGTAGTCTAGTCCCTCGTCGCGAAAATAACCCTTTTCGTGAGCGATCCATTCTTGCAACCGGCCATGCGGCTGGATCGTAAATTTACCCATGTGAGTTTCCTTCGGCATGCGGATGATTCCAAACAATAGCGCTCCCCCCGGGAAGTTGTAAGCTGCCACCTCGGCTGGGAGGATCGTTGCATCATCACTGCGGCTCGCTCCGAGAGCTCGCGGCGGGCGCGAGATTATGCTACCCGCGTCAAGTCTCTTATATTCCTAATCACGAACGTCTTGAAAAGAACCATTCAGTGGGTATCTCGTGCCCCAGATCCTGTTCGCGAGCTTTGTTGTAAGCAGCAGCGCTTGTTTGAGTGAATCAAAGACCGTCATCCTTCCCTAACCGACTCAAAACGGCCTCAGTGATGCGGGCACAGCGCGCGCCCGCAAATGGAAACGCACCCTTCAGGGTCGACGCCAGTTGACCGTCCAAAGAGTGCC
>NFUO01000200.1 GCA_002197545.1 Acidobacteria subdivision 2 bacterium RH1 MAG20
CAAGGCGAGCCATCGATTCCATGATGAGCGGATTACCAATGATTAAACGGATGCTTTTCGGATTTCTTTCGGGATGGGCCTTCGCGAGGACGGCGCCAACATCGAGTCGCATGAACTCCATCAGGCCAATTTCACTCACGGCGTGCTGTACGACCTCCCGCATTTCGGGATACGTAGGCGCGGCAGCGATGTCCTTAGCGAACTCGCTCATCTTGGGCCGGCCGATTGCAGCTTCCACCGCGGCGACGACAGTTTCGAATGGCTTTTGCGAAACGATGCTCCATCGTTGGACATTGACCGTGCGCACTTCCATAGATTTGACCCTCAAGGTTGTTTATGCGACGAACAATGTTCTTCTCTGTGTCTCAGCAATCGAAGCTTCTGCCAGACGCGCTTTCAGTCGGCCCTGAGGCGGCTGGAACGGAACATCATCGCAGTTGTCGCTGTAGAAATTCACTCGTCCTCCCATTGGCGAGCGCTGCCGCCGCGGCATTGTAGTGCGTTCCATTATGCCTGGCGAAGGCGTGACGCTGCCCCGGATAGCTGTAGACCGTCGCGTTTGCTTTGCTGCCAAGTGCCGCCTTGATCTCAGCTTGCGCTGCCTTGGAGATAAACTCGTCCTCCTCCCCCAGATGCATAAGCAGGGGCGCATGAAGATTTGGGACCTCACCCAGGTATTTCTCGGTGTCACCGCCATGATAGGCGACGGCGGCATCGACCTGGCAGCGTACGGCTGTAAGGAACGTCATCAAGGCGCCGAGGCAGTACCCCTGGACGGCAATCTTGCCCGTACATTCAGGCAGTTTGGCCACAGCGTTCAGTGTGTCTTTAATATCTCTGACGCCGGCGTCACGATCAAAAGCTTGATAAAGGCGAAGCCCGTGCTGCCAGTCAGCCTCGGACGTGACGCTAAGATCAACGCCAGGCTCCTGACGCCAGAATAGATCGGGCGCGACCGCTACAAAGCCTTGCTCGGCGAGTTCGTCGCAGGTTTTGCGGATGTCGGCATTGACACCGAACAATTCCTGCAGAACAACGACAGTTGCGGCCGGCAAGGTCTTCGGTCGCGCGATATAGGCGTTAAACGCGCCGTCCTGGCCTTCTACAGTGATGCGGTCTCCCATTTGTGCTCTCCTCAGACGACATTCGGCCGCGCCCCCGCCGATTTCGTCAGGCTCGGCGAGGGGCTGTCTCCGAGCGGGTCACGCTCAGACGACGGTTGAGAGCTGCGTCACGACCGTATTAGGCTCCTGCTACCGATTTGACCTGTACGGATGTCGCAGCCTCTTCGATGAGCGCGGCCGCTTCTTTCGGGAAAGACATGTAGGCCACATGGCTCGACTTCACTTCCACCGTCTTCGCTTTGGCGCGCTTCGCCATCATGCGCTCCTGATCTGGGTTGATCGACCGGTCTTCGCTGGCAACCATATACCAAGTGGGCTTGTGCTTCCATGCCGGGTTTTTGACCTGATGAGTGAACGAGTCGGTAGAAATCGGCACTTGCGAGATAGCCATGAACTCCGCCTCATCCCGTGGAATGTCTGCTGCGAAGTCAGCCACGAAATGCGGCTCGTCTATCCACCAGAGACCGTTGCTGTCCGATTTGAACGCCGTGGACGCCTGCGGCAGGGCCTGTTCGATCGATGCGCAGCTCTCGCCTTCATCGAGCGCAAAGGCGGCAATATAGACAAGCGCTGCAACGTTTGGATGATTGCCCGCTTCGGTGATGATGGAGCCGCCGTAGCTGTGGCCGACCAGAACCACTGGTCCGCCCATAGCGTCGATGGCGGCCTTCGTGTACTTTTGGTCGTCGGCGTACGAAGTCTCGGGAGGCTGCGCCACTGACACCTTGTAGCCGTCCTTCTTCAGAATGTCAGCGACAGCCTTCCAGCCCGAGCCATCGGCGAAGGCACCGTGCACCAGGACCACGTTCTTGATCTTCGTCATCGTTAATCTCCTCTCGAGGTGTTAGCTTGCGCGAATCGTGTGCAAAGTATTGAACACGAAATGGATCGTACCAGGAACGGACACAATACTATTGAAGACACGGACCACTTTTGTGGATTCCTGCTTCTAATGCGGAGCGAGGATCTATTCGTTTGAGGGAGAGGATGGCTGTTCGCCTATTTCGACAAACATCCTGCGGTGTGCGTGCTCGCGCCGCCACTTCCCCGGTGTCGCGCCAACAACGTTCGCAAATGTCCGGGTAAGAGCGGCTTGATCGGTAAATCCGGTCTGCGCCGCAATTTCCACGAGCGAGCTGTTCGTTTCGGACAAAAGGACTTTGGCGATCTCCACGCGCCGCAGAGTCAGGTAACGATGTGGGGAGGTTCCAAACGATCTCCTGAACGCTCGCGCAAAATGGCTGGCCGAAAGCCGGCATTCCCCGGCAAGAGTTTCGAGCCTTAACTCGCCGTCCAGATGCTCTTGGAGCAGCTCCACAGCGCGCCGCATTTGCCACGGTGCCAGACCGCCTTTGAGTTGCAGGGTGGGTTCGTGAAGCTGACCATACCGCCCCACGAGGTGCGAACAAACCGTCATGGTGAAAGAATCTATGAACAATTGAGAGAACATCTCCGGCCTGTTCAGACACGGCAGCATCGCTTGAGTCAGGTGGTGGAGAACGGGGTCAGGAGTTCCGTAAACACAGTGGAGGCGTTTAACCTGACGCGTTCCAGCATCATCCGTAAGGGCATTGAGAGTGGTCCGGGGAACATGGAAATGGATCCAGTCGATGGGCCCCGGGTTTCGAATACTAGAATTTGACTCAAGGTCGCACATGGCGACTCCGCCCACGGGCCACGCCCCCGTCTTTGTGTA
>NFUO01000201.1 GCA_002197545.1 Acidobacteria subdivision 2 bacterium RH1 MAG20
AGGAAGGAGCCGCGATGAAGATTATAGGCTGCGATTTTCACCCGAGCTACCAACAGATCGCCATGCTGGACCGCGACACGGGCGAGGTGTTGGAATTTCGTTTGGAGCATGAGAAAGGGGAAGCGCGCCGGTTCTATGAGCAGCTGCAGGGGCCGGTGCGGGTAGGGATGGAAGCGGTGGGCAACTCGCAGTGGTTCGAGCAGATGCTGGCCGCGTTGGGACATGAGTTGTGGATCGGAGATGCGGGGGAGATTCGCCGGTTGGAGGTGCGGCGGCAGAAGACCGATCGGCGGGATGCCCAGCACATCTTGGATCTGCTGCGGGATGGCCGTTTTCCACGGCTGTGGGTGCCCAGCGTGGAGATGCGCGATGTGCGGCAGTTGTTGCGGCACCGGCAGAAGTTGGTGGAGTGGCGCACCCAGGTGAAGAACCAGTTGCAGCACCTGGCGCTGAACCAGGGGGTGCGGCGGAAGGGGAAGTTGTGGAGCAAGGAAGGGCGCGCGGTGCTGGAGCAGTTGCCGTTGCAGGGCTGGACGGCGCGGCGCCGAGCGGAGTTGCTGGGGATGCTGGATCGTTTGGAAGAGCAAGTCAAAGAGCTGGACACCGCAGTGCGCGCGGAAGCCGAGCAGCGGCCGGAAGTGCGGCTGCTGATGACCCATCCGGGCGTGGGGCCGGTGGTGGGATTGGCGTATGCGTTGACCATCGGACCGCCGGGAAGGTTTCCGCGTGGCAAGCAGGTGGCCAGTTACCTGGGACTGATCCCGCGGGAGGATTCTTCCGGCGGGAGGCAGAGGCTGGGAGCGATCAGCAAACAAGGCAACACCATGATGCGCACACTTTTGGTCGAAGCCGCGCAAAATGCGGCGCGCTTCGATGAACAGTTGCGGCGGGACTATCGCCGGCTGGCGGCGCGCAAACACAAGGCGCTGGCCAAGGTGATGGTCGCGCGCAAGTTGGCGGTGCGGCTGTACTGGATGCTGCGCGAGCAGCGGCCGTACGTACCGTCAAGCGTTGCTCGTATGCAGGGCGGCTCGAGTCATTCCGTGGTCGAGGGATAAGACCGGGGGTTTGAATGGGCACCCTGCCTCCCTGGTGGTGGATACAGGGAGTTCGCAATAGCAATCATGGTCGCTGTCGCAGATCGAAGAGATGGTTGGTGGAGCAGTCCGGCCACCGGATGATGCAGACGAGAACGAGCCTGGTGTTCGCAAAAGACTCTGGTAAGGAAGAAAAAAACTCCGCGGCTGCACTCGCTGGGCAGCGC
>NFUO01000202.1 GCA_002197545.1 Acidobacteria subdivision 2 bacterium RH1 MAG20
CTCCGCCGCCGAGCCGCAAGCCGCCGGTCGAGCCCGGCGAGCGCATCTTTGAGGAGAACTGCGCCCGTTGTCATACTCCGCCGATGAGCCTGCCGCAGCGAATCACGGGAACCGTGGTCATGCACATGCGCGTGCGTGCACGCCTGTCGCGCAAAGACCAACAGCTTTTGTTGAAGTATCTAACGCCTTAAGTGCGGGGAGGCAAGAAGGTCCAATGAACAGGATAGGCAAACTGGCTCTTCTCGCGGCGCTTGCTGTTCTGCCGCCGATGACGCTGTCAAGGATCCACGCGCAGGCGGCAGGCGAGACGATCGTGGTGCACGCCCACCGCTTTGCCTTTGTGCCGGCGGAGATCACGGTGAAGCAGGGAGAGCCGGTGACGCTGGAGCTGATCTCGGATGATGTGACACATCTGCTCTTAGTGCCGGATCTGGGCATCAACCAGGAGATCGCCAAGGGCCATCCGGCGCACGTGACCTTCACTGCTCAGAAGGCCGGCGATTTCGCCGGGCAGTGCGGACGCTTCTGCGGCAGCGGCCACGGGTCCATGGTGTTTACCGTGCATGTGAAACCGGACTGATGCGATGCGAAGATGCGCCATGACCTGGATTGCGGGATGCGCCGCATGCCTTTTCTGCGGAGGATGCAAAGTGGCGCCGCCGGGCAGAGCGGAGACAACCGGCATTCAATGGGTCAAGCATCATGTGACGGTAGGAGGAAGGCACGACAGAAATCCGCTCCCGAACTCGTCCGAATCCGTCAGCGCGGGACAGCAATGCTTCGGACTGTATTGCGTTGTCTGTCACGGACGCGATGGACAAAACACCGGCGTGCCCTTCGCTGGAAAGATGAGTCCTCCGGTTCCTTCGCTGGCGTCGGAGGAGGTTCAGCGCTACAGCGACGGCCAACTGAAGTGGATCATCGAGAACGGGATCTTTCCCTCGGGGATGCCCGCGTCGGGAGGGACGCTGAGCAATGACGATATGTGGAGGCTGGTTGTCTATCTGCGGCTCTTGCCGCCGGCGGGCAGTCTGGGC
>NFUO01000203.1 GCA_002197545.1 Acidobacteria subdivision 2 bacterium RH1 MAG20
TAGTCGAAGGGGCCTATCTTGGCGTCGCCGGCGGGCAGGATTAGGTTGGAAGCGTCCACGGCCCGCACCACGTCCATGGGGCTCAGCTCATAGGCTTGCAGTTTCAGCGGATCCACGTACACCATGATCTGCCGGTATTTGCCTCCGAAGGGCGGCGGCACCGAGGCGCCCGGCACCGTCGCCAACTGGTTGCGCACCGCGAACTGTCCCAGGTCGCGCAGCTGCGTTTCGCTAAGTCCTGTGCCCTTCAGGGTGATCAGGCACACCGGCAAGCTGGAGGCGTCGAACTTCATCACCACCGGCGGCAGCGTGCCCGGCGGCAGCCGCCGCAAGTTGGCCATCGCCAGATTGGAAATCTCGGTCACGTCGGAATCGGAATTGGTCCCCGGCTGGAAGAAAATCTTGATGATGCTCACCCCGGGCAGCGAACGCGATTCCATGTGCTCGATGCCACTCCCCAAGGTGAAGAAGCGCTCGAAGCGCCCGGTGATTTCCGTCTCGATATCTTCCGGGGGCATCCCGTTGTAGAAGGTGGCCACGACCACTTCCGGGATGTTGATCGGAGGAAACAGATCGACGGGCATGCGCGCGACCGAACTGACACCCACGACCGCCAGGATCAGGCACACCACCACGATCAGATAGGGATTCCGGATCGCAAACCCCGGCACTAAAGATCTCCGCCCGATGCCAGGAGTCCTACAACCTTAGGCTGCACTTGCTCACCCACGCGCAATTGGCTCCTTGCGCTCACCACCACGCTGTCCCCTAATCGCACGCCGGAAAGAACCTCTACGCGATCCGGCGTTTCCAGGCCAAGCTGCACCGAAACCTTTTCGATTTTTCCCTGCGGGTTCACCCGATCCACGGTGACTTGGCCGTTTTCCCGATCAAGCGCCTGCACTGGAACCGTCAAGACATCTTTCTTGCTCTCCAGCACTAGTGACGCGTAGGCATATATTCCGGGCACTAGCTCAAGGTGCGGATTGGGTACGTCGATTTCCGTCTCCATCGTCCGCGTCGCGTCGTCCACACTGTTGGCGAACCGA
>NFUO01000204.1 GCA_002197545.1 Acidobacteria subdivision 2 bacterium RH1 MAG20
AACAATGGCGTCCTCTATATAACGAAAGATGGCGGAGAGCACTGGCAGGACGTAACGCCGCCAGACACGTCGATACATGCCAAGCTCGACGTTCAGGCGTCGCATTTCGATCCGGCAGAGGCCTACGCGGCGGCGCAGGATGATGAAATCGGCGACGACTCGCCGCACATCTACCGCACGCGCGATTTTGGCAAGTCATGGCAAAGCATCGTCACCGGCCTGCCGACAGATGAGCCGACCGGCAGTTTCGTGCGAGCGGTGCGGGAAGACCACCGGAAAAAAGGCCTGTTGTTTGCGGCCACGGAAACGTCAGTGTACGTGTCGTTCGATGACGGCAATCACTGGCAATCGCTGCGACTGAACCTTCCTACGACCTCGATCTACGACCTGGAATTCCACGACAGCGACCTGATTGCTGCGACCTACGGCCGCGGCATATGGATACTGGACGATATATCACCGCTCGAGGAATTAACCGCCGGTCTTGCGGATCGGCAGGCGTATTTGTTCCGCCCGCAGACCGCGATCCGGGTCCAGGCGAACATCAACCAGGACACGCCGTTTCCGCCTGAGGTCCCTCATGGAAAGAATCCACCTCCAGGGGTTGTCATCGATTACTACCTGAAGCAGCCCGCGCAGAACGTGCAACTGCAGATTTTCGATGCCCAGGGGACGCTGGTGCGATCGTATTCAAACGCTCCGATCGCGCCGCTCGATCAGCCTCTTCCGCCGACGCCTGCCTTTTGGGCGCAGCCGTCGCTGCCATTGTCCACGGCGGCAGGCGAGCACCGCGTGAGCTGGAACATGCGCTACCCGGCGCCCCCTGCCCTGTTCTTCGATCAGTCCATGGGGGCAGTGCCGCAAGGCACTCCGTTCGTCCCGGAAGGGCCGCTGGCGCTACCCGGTAGCTATAGGGTGAAGCTGACTGTGGACGGCGTTGCCTACGTTCAGCCGGCGTTGCTGAAGGAGGACCCACGGGTCGGTGACTCGCCCGCGGCGGTGGATGGCATGCGCCGGCAATTGTCCCTTTCCCAGGAGATCATCACGGTCATCTCTGCCAGCAAGAGCGCATACGAACGAGCGAATGGATTGAATGCTCAACTGACATCGCCCGGCACAGGTGTGTCGAGCCGGGAGCTGAAGACGCTGCGCAAGGAAAGCGCCAAACTGACCGGCAGCATCAAAGATGCGTCGCTCGGCCTCGCAGGGGGGTCCTACGCCCCGCCGCCTGTGAAGGGAAAGACCAGTTTCAGCAGGATCAATGGCCAGGCATCGGCTCTGTTGCAGATGGTTGAAGCCACCAGCGATGCGGCACCCGTGCCATCGCTGTACCGAACTTATGCGGATCTGTGCGGGG
>NFUO01000205.1 GCA_002197545.1 Acidobacteria subdivision 2 bacterium RH1 MAG20
ACTCCGTGCGCTAGGGACACGACATCCGCGGACATTGGGGACTCTTGTTCTTCTTCGTGCGTCGGTGGTTGTTGTTGCGCCACAAGCCGCGAGTAGTGCGGATGCGGACATGCCACACAATTCGTACCGCTCGTGGCTGCCTTCACCGCCTCGTCGAACCCGAATGGCAGTTCGATTTCCTCGCCAGACCTAGTGAAAAACTGCGGCCTCACACAACCCCTCAAGTCCTTGTCCTTGCCCCAGAGCTCCAACGCTAGATAGCCGTGTTCCCCTCGGAACACTTCTTCGGCTTCGAGCTTTGGCCGTTGCCGGGCCTCAACTGCAACAGGCCGGTGGCGTGTGATGCACAGGTCGTATGTCCGCGCGATTCGAAGCATCTCGATCCGCGTCAGCACGGGCGCGATGACGACGGCATGCGGCCCGTTGACTGTGAGCGAATCGAGCGTCTGCAACCACGGGAGAGGCTCGCCATTCTCTCCGGCGAAGCTAACGTAATAGCCAACGTCGTCGGTGGCTCCGCCCGATTCCACACCGCGTACGACGTATCGTTTGGCTCGTCCCTGGTGTTCCAGGCTCAACTGGGGTTGTCCGTAGATCGCCAATTTGCGCAAGCGGTTAATCACCGTGGGCGCGAATGTTAACCCCCACCGGTTCAGCCGTCGATCGGATTCCATCGAGATCCATCCTTTCGTTCGTTCCCAAACCCGCTTCCAGCGCCTCGCGTCGAGCGAGCGCTACGAGCGCGAGCGTGAGCTCATCTGCAGCGCGCATCGTTCGCAAGAGCGCTTCGTGGTCCTCCGCTCTCCACACTTGCCCGACTCGGTCTGCTGATACATCCCCAATCCATTTCCGGACCGCGATCGATCCGTTCAACTCCCCTTGCGTCACTTCGCTCATGACTCCCTCTCTGGTAGGCAATCCACGTACGCCGCACCCCACTGACATGCGGCAGCAACGAGAACAGCATGCCGATTACGATCAACTGAATGCCGCGTCGGCTCGTGATGCCAGCAGCCGCCGCAAGTAGAAAAGCCAAAACAGCGCCAGCCGTGGCGATCGACTCAATCGATATGTCAGACACCGATTGCCTCCGTAACCCGGCGGAATTCTTCCCGGAAATCAACGCGCACTAACTGGTTACTCTGCCGGCCGTAGCAGTGCCCTTCGGCGTCCAGGATCAAGTACCTGCGGCTGTCGATGTGTTTGTAATGCTCAAGACCGTTTTCCCGCCACATCCACATGAACTCTCCGCACCGACAACCGATCAGGCGTTCTAATGGCTTCCAATTGGCAGGTTCAAGCTCCATCTCAGAGCCCTCCTCCAGTCACGCCCAAAGGCGCCGAACAGACAAACAGCCGCATCACGATCAACGAGATCAGTGCCCCGGCTGCGACAGAACTCCCCTTATCCCATCGCATACGCACTTTCCCTTTTCTCCGGAATTGGGCACCCCAGAGCCGCTCGAATCATCTCCTTGTTGCAACCAGCCCAGCAGATGTACTTCTGCGGTTCGTCAACCGAGATCGCCAGGTTGTCGCCGCTCTTGTCTCGCCCCGCCGCGGCGCATGAAGGGCATCGCGTGATCCAGTTTCTCCCCGTCTTCCGCCGTACCTGGAGATGATCCAGGATGTGAAACTGCCTTTGTTGTGCCGGGTACTGCCAGCGTGGAGTTGGCTTGATTTCCTTCTTCTCGATTTCACTCGGCCTTCCCAACTTCTGGAGCAGAACTCCGAGTTGCTCCTCAGACAACTTCTTCAC
>NFUO01000206.1 GCA_002197545.1 Acidobacteria subdivision 2 bacterium RH1 MAG20
AGCGACGACGGCCGCAGCGCCGCTGTCGTCGCGTCGTTCTATGAGGGGCGCCTCAACTATCACGACGTTTTCTACAAGATCCAGGATCTGATCAAAAAATATCAGGATGACAACACGGTCATCTATGCCGCCGGCGAACCGGTAATTCGCGGCTACGGATATTATTATCTGCCGGTGCTCGTCATCATCTTTTTCCTCTCCGACGGCATCATGATTCTCATCCTGTACCTCTTTTTCAGAGGCCGTAGCACCTGGTGGGCGCCAATCATCACTGGCCTGCTCTCGACCATCTGGGGCGTCGGATTTATCGGGATGCAGGGTTACGAATTCGATCCGGTGATGCTGGTCATACGATTTATATTGACCGCACGCGACATGAGCCATGGCATCCAGTGGCAGGGCCGGTATTACGACGAACTGGAAAATCACGGATACGATAAAATGAGGGCCTGCGAGGTGACGACGACGCTGATGCTGCCGCCGGGCTTGCTGGCCATCCTGGCCGACATTGCCGGCATCGTCTTCATCTCTTTCGGCGGCATTCCTTCGCTGGGGCACGTGGCTTCCTCTGGTGCCGTGTGGCTGGGTGGCAGTCTCACGATGGTTTTTGTCTTCCAGCCGATCATGATGAGCTATCTGCCGACGCCCAAGCCGCTGCCCGCGCGCAAAGAAAAGAGCAAATGGCTCGCGGCGACGGAGCAAAAGCTGGTGGAATTTCCCACCAAGCCGGGACTCGCCCGCGAAGGCGCACTTGTGGCGGTTGGGCTGCTGATCGTTGCTGGGTTCGTGGCGGGTATCCGGGCCAAGATAGGCTACACGGAACCCGGTACGCCGCTTTATCGCCACAATGCCAAGGTCAATCAGGATATCAACGCGGTCCGCCAGGTTTTTCCGCTGGACGAGGGATGGCTGATCATAAGGGCCCGTGCCTCAACCGCGATTAGCGCCGCTTACACGCCCGACATGCTCTCTCCGGAAGTTATCCGGCTGCAGCGCGATCTGGGACGTTATCTCCTTCAGGATCCCGAAGTCGCCAGCATAATCTCCGTCGCGCCCGATATTATCGAGCCGTACAACCAGATGTTTCATTACGGGAATCCGAAATATCTGGGCGTGCCGCGCATGCCGGACGACGTGATGGGTCTTTATTTCCTGTTTGTGCAGGGGACCGCGCCCGGAGAGGCTGAGGAGTGGATCAATCTCAACACCAACGACGGCATCCTCCGCGTTCTGCTCTCGGATCACACCTACAAAACGCTAAACGATATACAGGCGCGGCTTGGCGAATTCATCCACCGCC
>NFUO01000207.1 GCA_002197545.1 Acidobacteria subdivision 2 bacterium RH1 MAG20
GAATGGATCAACAAGGACATTGTGGCGCATACCGCCACTGCCACGAACGGCGACTGGAATGTTGCTATTGCGCCGAAGCAGACGGCACGCCTAGTGGTTAAAAAGTCGGGAAACATCGATTATTTCTGCAAGTATCATCCCAACATGAAGGGGCTTGTGGTCGTCACGCCTTAACTCACGACGTAACAGCACCTTGGTCCGGATTGAGAGAGCCGTTTGGATCGAGAAAGCTTTACGAGCATGTCGACCTAGGGCGCGGACTCATAAACGAAAGCTAGTCCGCTATCGGACGTAAAGCAGACATTGGCTTGTGCGCTGCAAACGTCCGCTTCTGACCGATGGTGTTGAAAAAGTCGGGCCCTGAAGGTTTGCAGCTCTTTATTTGAGCTTCATACAGGACCCCCGTCTTATTTATTGGTGTCTCCCCTTCGAGGGGTTCACCACTGACACTATGGTTCTACTCCTGCGGCAACTGACAATCACGTAGCGCAAGCGACCGTGGCATCAGGCGGCCGCCAGATATATTTTGCGAGCGTTTTGAGGTTTTGCGCGATAGCGACGAGATGACACTCGTCGCGTGCACCGGATATTCCTCGCAGGCGAAGCCGTTCAAAACCGTGATGAGACTTGGCGTGTGCGAACTTCATCTCGACCTTTTTACGCTCATCTCGTGACTTCTCGTATTCGAGCGTACCCATCAGGGTGCGAGCGATATCGCGGGCATCTTCGTTGACGTCGCGTGGGACGATGCGTTGTGGAGATTTCGGGCAGCACTTGGATTTAAGGGGGCATGGGCCGCAATCGCGGGTGCTTGCCGTGTAGCGCAGCATGTAGCCAGAGAGAATACGGCCCGTCGTCTTCAGGAGCTTACCCGTCGGACAGACGTACATGTTGCAATCCTTGTCGAACTTAAAGTCGCCGCGTGAGAAGGTGCCGTCCTCGCGGGCGCTCTTGTCCCAGACCGGGATGTGCGGCGTAACGCCAGCTCCGATCAGCCAACCAAGGAGCTTGCCCGTGCCATAGGCCGTGTCGGCAACGAGGCGCTTAGGCTTTAAGCCGAATATCTTCTCGGTGCGCTCAAGCATCGGCTTGGTTGCCGCGACTTCGTCGTAGGTGCGAGCCGGGGTTGCCTCAACCCCAACGATGACAGCGGCAGGCCCTATATCGATCAGGTAATTGAGCCCGTAGCCGAACTGCACGCGCTTGTTGGCCTTCGCTGTCCAAGCCGAACAAGGGTCCACCGGCGAGATTACCTTAGGGGGATTACGGTTGGCATCGGGATCCTCGTCATCAAGCTCGGCAAGGAACTCGGCAGCAGCACGCGTCTGTCGTTCCGGCAACGACCAATCGATCTCATCGGGCGGCTTGCCATGAAAGCGGCTGGCGTTGGCTTCAATGACGCTGGCATCAACGGCAAAGCCTTCGCCCTTAACAAGACCCGCGTTCATGCACGCAAACACCACCGCCTCGAATATCTGACGGAATATGTCGCTGTGGCGAAAACGGCCATGGCGATTGACTGAGAATGTCGAGTGGTCGGGAACCTCATCGTTAAGATCGAGACGGCAGAACCAGCGATAGGCCAGATGCAGCGTGACCTCCTCGCACAGCCGCCGCTCGAAGCGGATGCCATAGCAATACCCAACAATCATCATCCGCAGCATCAGCTCAGGGTCAACCGAGGGACGCCCGATCTCGCTATAAAACGGCGCCAGCTTCTCACGAAGCCCTGCCAAAACCTGCGTGAATATCGGATTGATCCGGCGTAGCAAATGGCTCGCCGGAATGCGCTGTTCAAGGTTGAATAAATAAAACAGCTGGCTCTGATCGCCCGTCTGCCGACCCATCATGGCAAACCTCCGCCATCAAAAATCACATGCTGACGGAATCACTGTTCGTCGATGAGTGCGAGCCCTTTTTCAACAGTATCTGCCACGAGCGAACATGGCCATGCGCATAGGGGTAACGACAGACTAGCGCCTTGGTCGGGAAAGAAAACTTGCGCTGGTCGTGGACCGGCTTAGACCGCTTGAATTCCCTGCCGTTTGATATGATTCTTCATAGCTAACGCCCACACGGCAACCGCGATGCC
>NFUO01000208.1 GCA_002197545.1 Acidobacteria subdivision 2 bacterium RH1 MAG20
ACTGGAAGGGTACGTTCAACCTCAGCGCCGCCCAGACGGTCACACTAAACCTTGGCTCCGATGACGACTCATGGATCTTTATTGACGGCAATCTGGTGGACGACGATGGCGGCATTCACGCGATCAACACCACACCCACCACGACGGCCAGCCTTGCCGCCGGAACGCACAGCATTGATATTTTCTGGGCTGATCGTCATGCAGTGCAGGCAGGGATCGTCTTCTCAGCCAGCATACCTGTGAGCGCTACCCCGGAGCCCTCGAGCTTCCTTCTCTTCGGGACGGCTTTGATGGGATTGGGGCTGTTGTTTTACAAACGCCGGCTGGCACAAGCAAGCTAACCCGGTTTATCTGATTTACCGTGGGTGGCGCAGGCGCGGCGAGGTTTGCCGTGTCTGCGCGCCTCTCCCTCGTACGGACCTACCTTGGCCGGTAGTTCAGACGCTGCTTTTCAGTGCATGCATCGATGAACAGGCCCTCGTTCCCTCGTGTTTGCAAGCTGATGTCTGGATGTGGCGGCGCGCCGGGCGCCGTCCTTGCTGCTCCTCCGCGGTTGTGACAGAATACAGAAAGCGAATGGCGGCCGTGTGGCGCGCAGGCTCGCGGGGCAAATCCAATGCAGGAGACACAGTGCATCCTGATCTGAAGACGCTCATCGAACTACAACAGGTTGATAACTCCATTTCCATACTCACCTCGCGCATTGACTCATCCCCCCTTGAAGCCCAAGCTCTCAAAGACCAATTGAACGAGTTCATTCGCATCCACGAAGAGCGCAAGACGCGCCTGGTTGCGAATCAAAGGGAGCGCCGCGAGCTGGACGCCGAAGTGCAAGCCATCGGGACGAAGATCACGAAACACAAGGAACAACTCTATCAGGTGAAGACAAACGAGCAGTACCGCGCCATGCAAAAGGAAGTAGAGGGCGAAGAAGGGAATATCCGCAAGACGGAAGACCGCATTCTCGAGAAGATGGTCGAGGCCGAGCAGATCGACAATCACATCCGCGAGGCGTCGTCGCGCCTCGATGGCGAGAAAGTGCGCGTCGAAGAGGAAATCCGCCGCATGGAAGCATCGCGCCAGCAAGCTCAGGAAGAGCGGAACGGGTTGCTTGAGCGGCGCAAGACGCTGACCGCGGCTTTAGGCTATGAAGTGCTCGCCCACTATGACCGGCTGCGCCGGGGGCGGCACGGAGTGGCGCTGGCCGAAGTCCGCGATGGCCTCTGCACCGGTTGCCACGTGCGGCTTCGTCCCCAGGCCTATAACGAAATCCGGACGAGCGACGTGTACATGACTTGCGAGGCGTGCGCCAGGATTCTCTACTACGTTCCGCCAGCGGAGAGTGGCGCTGCCACTCCGGCGGCTGACCCCGACCCTGGCCCGCAAGCCGACGCGCAGAGTTGATCTTCAGAACCCCGGCCTCCCTATGTCCGACGCCACCCAAACTTCGC
>NFUO01000209.1 GCA_002197545.1 Acidobacteria subdivision 2 bacterium RH1 MAG20
AGTTGCTGCGCAGTTTGAGTTTCTCTGCGCCTTCTCTGCCCGTCGCCGTCAACGTCGACGCCGCCCTCGTCACCAATCCCGATCACCTGCGCGATGCCCTCATCCGCCAGGTCACCGGAACCGTGCGCTGGGTCGACTCCGTCCGCCTGCTCATCGCGCAACACCCGGCATTCTTCGTCGAAGTCGGCCCCGGCAAAGTCCTCAGCGGACTCATGCGCCAAATCGACCGCGGCCAAACCTGCGTCAATGTCGAAGATGAGGTCAGCCTGGAACGGGTGCTGCAAGGCGCAACGCAGAGAGCCGAAGGCGCATAGCTGCGCTCTTCTGTTCCCTGTTGTTTATTGACTGTTGCCTGCTCTCAGGTGCCTTCCCTGCGCCCTGCACCCTGCCTCTAGGGTCCCGAATACAGCTCCACCGGCGAGAAGCCAATCGTCTTCGTCCCGCTGTCCACGCGCAGAAAGAGCGGCTTGCTCTTGTTGCCATTTACGTACAGCCCGACAATCACCCCGTTGCCGGCGCGATGCGAAACAAAAACCTGGTGGCTTGTAATCGTGCCGTAGTCGCTCGATGGCCCCCAGTCCTTCGTGAACTCGGTGATCGTGTAGGGCTGGTATTGCTGCGCATGCTGCTGCCAGTTCGCGTCGTTGTTCCACAGGCCGTACGCCTTGTTCAGATCGCCGCTCTCCACGGCAGCCATGAAGTTGTTGACCTTGTGATCCGACGGCCAGTGCCAGAACTGCCACGGCACCTGCAGAAACCAGAGAATCGTTCCGATCATCGCAATCACTACCACCACCACACCGGTAATGGCGAGAATGCGCGTCTGCTGCGCGCGGCGCGCATTAAAGGCGGGAGCATCCATCAGGGTCATCGAACGTGACTCCTTTCACCTGTCCAACCCGCAATCATTCCATACTTCTCCTCTCTATTCTGACACCCTGGATGCAGCGCATGTTCCCCGCACCGGCACAATCGGTTCCCGCTTCCAGCTTCCTGCTGCTCTTACAGGCTGTACTTGTTCCGATCCTTATCCGCGCGCCGCTCCATCGCCAGTTCAAGGAGCCGGTCAATCAGCTTCGGATACGCCACCCCCGAAGCCGCCCACAGCCGCGGATACATGCTGATCGACGTAAATCCAGGCAGCGTGTTGATCTCGTTCACATAGATGCGGCCAGGCTTCCCTGATCTTCCCGTCCCGGGCTCCATGAGAAAATCCACCCGCGCCAGCCCCGCGCAATCGCATGCCTTGAACGCCGCAATCGCCATCGCCTGCACTTGTTTCGTCTGCGCCTTCGTCAGCTTCG
>NFUO01000021.1 GCA_002197545.1 Acidobacteria subdivision 2 bacterium RH1 MAG20
CGCCCGGAACCAAACCACGCAAACTGATCGTCGTCGATCCGCGAGTTACAAAGACGGCCATGATGGCGGATATTCATCTCGCCGTAAAGCCGCGTTCCGACATCGCCCTGCTCAACGGCATCGCTCATATCCTGATCCGGGAAGGCCTGATTAACCGTGACTACATCGAGGAGCATACGGCGGGCTTCGAGGAATTCGCGGACTTCGTCTCCACCTTCAACCCATCGCACGTAGCCTCCATCACTGGCCTGACGGAAGATCAGATTATGCACACGGCCCTGCTTTACGGCCATGCCCGATCTGCCTTTATCGGCTGGACAATGGGAGTCAACCACTCCACACAAGGTTCCGTCACTGTCGCTGCAATCAACAATCTTGCTCTTATCACAGGCAATATCGGCCGCACCGGCGCGGCGCCCTTCTCCATAACCGGTCAATGCAATGCTATGGGCACACGCGAGAGCGGTTTTACTTCATCCTTGCCCGGCTATCGCAAATTCGACTCGCCTGTAGATCGTGAAGATCTCGCTCGCATCTGGAATATACCCGTCGATCGAATTCCTACCGCCCGCGGTCTTGCCTATCCCGATATCATCGAGGCCGCCGTACAGGGAAGGATCAAGGCGCTTTGGTTCATCGCCACCAACCCTGCTGTATCGTTCCCAAATTACAACCTGCTGGAGCACGCTCTGCGCTCAGTCGAGTTTCTCGTCGTGCAGGACGGCTTCCATCCAACTCCAACTAGTGACTTCGCACATCTGGTGCTTCCCGCCGCAATTTGGGGAGAGAAGGAAGGCACATACACCAACTCGGAACGTCGTGTTTCAAAGGTCAACGCCGCCGTGGCGCCCCCAGGCGAAGCGCGACCTGATTTTGAAATCTTCCTCGCACTCGCGGAAAAGCTGGGAGTACGCCAGGAACTCTATCCGAATTGGAAGACCACGCATGACGCCTTTCGTGAATGGCAGCGCGTCTCCGCAGGTCGCATGTGCGACTACTCGAAATTTACCTGGCAGCAGATTGAGGATGCAAACGGTCTACAGTGGGGCGGCGAATCGCTCTATTGTGACGGCATCTTCCCCACCGCAGATGGTCGCGCAAAACTCCACAAGGTCCCATGCGAACCATTTCAGGAACAACCTGATGCGGAGTATGGCTTCATCCTCAACACTGGCCGCACCGTCGAACATTGGCACACTCGTACAAAAACTGCCGAAGTCGAACTCCTGAACAACATGGTCCCAAACGCATGGTTAGAGATGAACCCTGCCGATGCCGTAAAGCTCGATCTAAAACCCCACGACCGTATCACCGTGCGAAGTCGCCGAGGCGCAGTCACCGATCTTGAACTTCGTATCACCGGTATCGTCGCTCCGGGTCAGGTCTTCATGCCCTTCCACTTTGCCGAGAATAACTCCAACATCGTCACCCTAGGCTCGTTCGATCCCATCTCCCGCGAACCCAACTTCAAGCAATGCGCTGTCCGCATTGAGCGCACGCCTATGCGCGATCGACGCCGAGCCACACCATCGCGGACATCCAGCATGGCCCCATAGTTTCACTCCGTCCATTGTTAGCAAAAACCTCATCCTTCACCGCAAAATCACCGCCGGAGACTACAAATATGGCAAACATAAAAGCATTTCTAAAATCGGGCCATCCACCAACACTCTTTGCAGCCTTTCTTTACTTCGACTTTTGCTTCGCAGTCTGGGTCCTCAATGGTGCAATGGGTCCGTTTATCTCCGACCAGTTCCACCTGAGTCCTGCTCAGATCGGCCTGATGGTCTCCGTCCCCACTCTCGCCGGCGCTTTCATGCGCTTCCCCCTTGGCGTTCTTTCGCAGTACATCGGACGCAAGCGCGCGGCTATTGTGGAGATGTCAACCATCGTGCTCGCGCTCATCTATGGATACCTCTTCGTTAGAAGCTTCAATAATGTTCTTGCTATGGGAGTCCTACTCGGTATAGCGGGTGCCAGTTTCGGCGTTGCGCTCTCACTTGGTTCCGGCTGGTTCCCAAAGGAATATAAGGGGCTAGCTATGGGCATCGCCGGTGCAGGCAACAGCGGCACGGCACTCGCAGCTCTTCTCGCTCCACGCCTCGCACTTCACTTCGGTTGGCAACACGTCTACGGCTTCGCAGCTCTTACCATGCTGCTGCCTCTCGGCGTCATGGTTCTCTTCGCCAAAGAACCTCCTGACATCGAACACCTGACCCTGCGCCAGCATCTCTCCTGCCTCTTCGAAAGAGACGGCTGGATCTTCAATCTCATCTACATCATTACTTTCGGCGGCTTCCTCGGCCTGGCAACCTTTCTCCCATCGTTTTTCTATGCGCAGTTTCACGTAACCAAGGTGGAAGCTGGCAGCCTCACCGTTCTAGCCACGCTCACCGGTTCACTCACTCGTGTAGCCGGTGGATGGTTCGCCGATCGCATCGGTGGCATCACGACTCTCTCGGTGGTCTTCCTCATAGCAATCGCCGGACTGTTCGGTCTGATGAGTTCTCCACCTCTACTCGTCACCACACTGCTCTTCATGCTCTGCTTCGCCGCGCTTGGCGCGGGCAACGGCGCAACATTCCAACTCGTACCGCTTCGCTGGCCTCTAACCACAGCGGTTGCTGGCGGCATGATCGGCGAAATCGGCGCGCTGGGCGGCGGTATCTTACCCAACCTCCTGGGCCAGTCCAAGCAACACACTGGTTCTTATCGTGCAGGCTTCCTTATCTATGCCGTCCTCGCTATCGGTGTCCTCATCGTAGTGCGTCGTATAGCTCACTCATGGACGAGCAGTTGGGTCGGGAGCGGCGGACGCGCGCTCCTCTATCAAGAGATGAGTTCTAATGAAACTTTGTCGATCAAACCTGGCGGTTCTGTGATGACTACTGATTACTGACAACGATGTTTTGATAGAAATCGCAGGCGCTCCTATAGACTTCAACGAGTCTTGCGAACATACCTAAGTTCTCCTGTTGCGGAGAACGCATCGGAAAAATCAGGTCCGTCGATGTCGAATTCGCCATCTGCTGTTTGCTTTACCCTAATTTCATTGGCCTCAGACGGTGTTGCGTCTGCTAGTGATGTAGTCAGCAAAGCAACGAAGGAGGCAGCAGTTCCCTTTCGCCTTACGATCAAGAATGGCACGGGAATACGTAAGTCAGGACCAGGCGCATCTCCTGTAAAAAACTCAGTGTCTGGCGTGCCAATCATCTTCAAGTCTACTGCCACGGATTTGCTGAGAATAGGACCCGGAGCAGCCGCCACATGAGGAGCACGGGTCGTCGAGGATATGCTGTTTGAATCGCCTCCACCCTGCGAAGTGACCTTGCTGCTCACAAATCGGATATGGATCGGAGCACTTGATTCGGTGTGCATTGGATTCATCAAATGGTTATATCCATTTCCGTTCGGGAAATCGGCATATGGCTGTGTCTTCTGTCCGCTAAGCAGCGTCTCCATTCCGATATTGTGATAGTTCCAGTCGAAGATGTGCGGCTTACCGTCTTTTGAGATTGCATGGTCGATGACGAGCACATAATCCGGTGTAAGCAGAAGCGTCCTCTCCAGTGAAGCTCCCGTGTACACGTCTCCTGCATCTGCTGTTACAGCGGTCCACCGGGAGTCCGTGTGCCAGCGAAGAAGTTTGCCTGTTGCCGCAGCTTGTCTCAACTCATCGACTGCTATCGTATTGTGGGCAACAGTCATGGAATCCCACTCTCGATGCAGAGGAAGACCGTAAAGCTGTGTCCCAGGATCGATTCCAAGGGTGCGACCATAAGCGAAGAGAATAAAGCCCAACTTGTCGTAGTGCCCGTGAGCGCCGCCGTGGGGGCCAAACTTCATGATAGCGGTGAAATCGTCGGTCGACGATCGAAGCGTAACGAAGCCTGCTTCATCGAATACTTGACTGGTGAGTCGTTCAGGCAGAGCGGAAGGCAATTTCTCCACCCCAAACAAAAGAGCCTCGCGGTCAGTGCGCCCATTCTGTTCGAGCACCGGCAGCAACAACGGGTCACGCATCGCAGCATAGGCAATCTCATAAAGAAAATCTTGCTCATAGAGCTTAGCGGGTTTGCTGTCATTGAAGGGGGGCAATGTGCCGTCCGGAAGAACAACGCCAAGTGGAGAGTGGAAGAGGGTCAACAACGCGGGCTCTTCCTTCCATAGGTTAGTGCCATTTCGGGCAGCCATCTGGGCAGTCATTACAAGGGGCCGCATCGCGTAGAACTGGTAGGCCCATGAGTCTTCAATCCAGAAACCCTGCTGTACAAAATGATGCATCTGATACCGAAACCCAATTGGGCCGTCGATAGCCTCATGAATCAGCGCAGCATCATGCAACGTGTAGCCTACAGCAGCAACCGCTCCATTGATCCATGATTGTATGTTGTCGGTCGGCTCCTTATGTGCCTTCATCACAGTCGATGCAGAGGCCAGCAGGAGGTCCGTTTCAAGGTGCTTCTTTTCCGCATCCGTCAGTTGGTTCGAGCCTCGAATCAGGTCATAAGTCCATGCAAGCTTAATCAGCCAGATCGATTCGTCGAGGGTCTGCGAGTAAGCCTTCGCTCCATTCGCGGTCGGTTTGCCAAAGTTGTCGTGTAGAGCATAGTGCGGATAGATATCAGCATAAGCTTTTAATATCGATGCGGCTTGCGATGCATATTTATTTTGATGTGTGAAACGATAGGTAAGAGCAAGCGCAACTGCTGCTTTTGCCAAATCGTCATTGCGAAGCTGATATACGACATGGTCGATCGGATACCCCGTGAAGTTTTTTCCAGTATCGGGGCAGATGTTCTGGTTGGGAGGGCGAAAGATGAGTTCCCTTCCAGACTCCGGACAAACATACCAGTGCAGCCATTGACCCCCTTCAGGCGGCGGTTCCGCGCTTTTGAGCCCAAAGCGATCCATATAGGAGTGCGGAAAGCTATTTGCTTCCTTGATGAGCGCAAGAAAATCAGCATGTGCCCACGGCTCACGATCAGCGACAGCACTCCGTTCAGCGAAGTCATGAAGATTCATGAACAGGGATGGTTCTTGAGCCCTGAGAGAACTTATCGCACTCATCAGAAGTGCAATAAGGCACACGAAGCGTTTCACATTAATCTCTTTCATATTAGTAAATTGCCATTGCAACAGATAGAAATACCCACGTCATGCAGTCTACTGCTCAACATGATTCAATTGACCGGAGCCGCAATTTTTTATTTCGCAGTCTTCATTCTTGCCATAACCAGTTGTAACTTATCCTGAAACGGTGCTGAAATCATGCACTTCTATCTGTCTTCAAAAAGAATTCGTATAACTCAAGTTGAGGTGGCATCATGAAGGCCCTATCGCTGGACATGGGAGGCACGCACATCGGCTGCGCCATTGTTGAAGATCATCGCCTCCTGGGGGCTATCACTATCTCCTCGGAGACAGCACAGAACCTCTCGTCCATGCTGCCAGTCATTACCGATGCCCTTCATTCTCTTTTACGCTCGAATGCGGTTAGACCTGAGGACTGTGCCGGTCTTGCCATCGGATATCCCGGCATCGTCAACACACGCACTGGGAAAATACTTTCCACACTCAAAAAGTACGAAGATGCACCCCATCTGGATCTTGCTGGCTGGAGCCGCGAAACCTTCGGCCTGCAGTTGCGTATGGAAAACGACGCCCGCATGGCTCTTCTTGGTGAACATTACGCAGGGGCGGCGCAGGACTCAGACAATATCGTTGTAATGACCTTGGGCACTGGCATCGGAGGTGCTGTCATGATGCATGGCACACTCCTCCGTGGTGTCCATTCGCAGGCTGGCTGCCTCGGCGGACATATCCCCCTCAATTACAACGGGCGCCCGTGCCCTTGCGGCAACGTTGGTTGCGCTGAAACTGAGGCTGCCGGATGGTCACTCCCGCAGATCGCCCGCGACTGGCCCGGCTACCCTTCCAGTTTGCTCGCAACTGCGCCGGCCATGGACTTTCGTATGCTTTTTTCAGATGCCGTCCAGAAGGATGTCGTCGCTCTTGCAATTCGCCAACACTGCATCGAAGTATGGGCTGCCAACGCAGTAGCCGTAATACATGCTTATGACCCAGAGATTGTCGTCATTGGCGGCAGCGTTATTAAAAGTGCTGACCTCATCCTTCCACTGATTCAGGAGCACGTTAATCAACATGCCTGGACCCCTTGGGGCCATCCGCAAATCCGCTCCGCCGCGCTCGGCAACGATGCTGGCTTGCTCGGTGCCGTACCCCTTTTATCGGAGGACCTCCTTGCTCCAGATGTCTGAACATCGTTCTTCTACATACGACAAGCGGCCTTTCATCCCCATTGGTCCAGCGGAAGACTGCGCCGCAGGTTGGGACGAGATCGCCCGTGTCCTTGCCACTCATCACAAAACAGGCGTTCTTTGTATCGAGTGTTATCCAGGAGTTTATCTCGACGAAATAGAAAAGGCATTACAAGAGCATCTCCATCCCAACGCCATCATTCATGCCAGTAAAAGTTATAAGTCGCCCCTTGAAATCGAAGCAATGCTCCATCCTATTCTTGGAGATGATTGCATATTCGCCCGAATGAATGGTCTGGAAATTAAGGACTATTTCGACCCCACGCTTCTTGCACAACAGCAATGTGCTGTGCAGGAAGCCACAGGACTCCTGGTTGTCCTCGGCACCGGAGCCTCGCTCATCGCACCTCAAGCAACCACGCTCGTATACGCAGATCTCGCTCGTTGGGAGATTCAGCTCCGCTGGCGCAACAAGGATCTTGCCAATTTGGGACTCAATAACCATGAGGATGGGATCGCACCCAAATATAAATGTGGATACTTCGTCGAATGGCGCGCTGCTGACCGGCTCAAGAAACTGCTTCTTTCCCGCATCGATTTCCTACTCGATACCAACGTTCCTAACACTCCCAATCTCATAAGTGGTGAGAACTTCCGCCACTCCCTGCACATCGCTGTACACCGACCCTTCCGCGTCGTCCCTTACTTTGATCCCGGTCCCTGGGGCGGACACTGGATGGAAGAAGTCTGCGATCTTCCCGCTGATGTACCTAACCACGCCTGGTGCTTCGATTGCGTCCCCGAAGAAAATAGCCTGTTGCTCGGCTTCGGAGAACACCGTGTCGAAATTCCTGCAATCGACGTAGTATTCAGCGAACCCCGATCGTTATTGGGCGATAGTGTCCATGGTCGTTTCGGCACCGAATTCCCTATACGCTTTGATCTGCTTGACACGATGGGCGGCGGCAATCTCTCCTTGCAGGTTCACCCGCTTACGGAATACATCCAGGACAAGTTCGGCATGGCATATACGCAGGACGAGAGCTACTATCTGCTCGATGCAGGCGAAGACGCTTGCGTCTATCTCGGAATGAAAGAGGACGCCGATCCCGATTCTTTCCTGCGCGAACTCCGTGCTGCCCAATCTGGAGATCAACTATTTCCTGCCGACACTTTTGTGAATGTCTGGCCCGCGCGAAAACATGATCACTTCCTCATTCCCGCGGGCACGGTTCACTGCTCTGGGAAGAACTCCATGGTGCTCGAAATCAGCGCAACACCCTACATCTTTACGTTCAAGTTATGGGACTGGGGCCGCGTGGGTCTCGATGGCCAGCCTCGTCCCATCTACATCGACCACGGAGAAGCAAACATCCAGTGGGATCGGCGTACAGATTGGGTCCGTCAAAATCTGGTCAACCGCATCACACCCATTGCTTCAGGCCCAGGCTGGCGCGAGGAATCCACGGGCCTCCACGAACGAGAATTTATCGAGACTCGACGCCACTGGTTCACTGGGATAGTGCCGCATCACACTGACGGAGGTGTCAACGTGCTGAACCTGGTCGAAGGTGCCGAGGTCATCGTCGAAAGCCCAACCGCGGCTTTCTCACCGTTCATCGTTCATTATGCGGAAACATTTATCGTTCCTGCGGCGGTTGGCAAATACACGATCCGGCCTCATGGCCCATCCACCGGACAGGAATGTGCCACCATCAAAGCCTTCGTCCGCACACATGCATAAAGGCACGAAGAAGCCCCTGCTTGCTTACCTGCAATTATGCCAATTGCACTTCGATCGTCTTCCTATCCTGATCGAGCTTGGTAATCCGAAAACTGCGAATCTGCCCGGCCCGAACCTCATCCGCCTTGGCCGCACCGGCACTGGACCCGCTCTTCCAGCGTTCCTTCAACATGGAACTGAACGCCAACAGATCAAGCTGCCCCGCAGACGCAGGCTGCTCATCCTTTGCAGCCGCCGCAACCACGTAGCATCTGCTGCGAATCCCCTCTCCTAACTCCACAGTGGCGTTGCCGTCAAAAACCTCAATCAACCGGCCCGTCACCACATCACCTTCCTTATGTTCGGCGATGTACTCATCCAGCCCCGTAGGAACCACCTGCTTCATGCTCAGCCGCACCTGCCGCTTTTCCTTATCGACATCCAGCACCTTGGCCTTAACCACCTGGCCAATCCGCAGCACATCCTGCGGACGCTCCACGCTCTTCTCCGCGCTGATCTCGCTAACGTGAATCATGCCTTCCACGCCCTCGGCAAGCTGCACAAACGCGCCAAACTTAGTGAGGCTGGCAATCGGCCCTTCCACAGTCGAGCCAACCGCAAACTTCTCCTGCGCCTCAGCCCACGGATCACCCAACGTCTGTTTCAATCCCAGCGACATCCGCCGCTCAGCCACATTGACGCCAAGAATCATCACCTCAACCGTCTCACCCGGCTTCAGCAAATCGCTCGGCTTGCGAACCTTCTTGGCCCACGACATCTCAGAGAGATGAACCATCCCCTCAATCCCTACCTCTAACTCAACAAATGCGCCGAAGTCAGTCACCCGCGTCACCGCACCGCGAACCCTCTCGCCAACTGTATACTTCCCTGCTACTGCATCCCACGGATGCGGCTGAAGTTGCTTCATGCCCAGCGAAATCTTCTTACTCGCCGCATCGATCTTTAACACTTTCGTTTCAATCTGCTGCCCCGGCGAAAGCACATCCGCGGGCTTATTCACACGTCCCCACGCGATATCGCTGATATGCAGCAGTCCATCCACGCCGCCGATATCGACGAACGCGCCATAATCCGCAAGGCTTCGCACCGTCCCCAACACGGTCTCGCCTTCCTTTACTTCGGCAAAACGTCGCTCTTTCGTTGAACGCTCTTCCTCTTCAGCAACCGAGCGATGATCCACCACTAAATCTTCTTCAGCAACATCGAGCTTGATAATCCGGCAGGTAATCTCCTGCCCAACCAGCGCCTCCATCTCAGCGGCATCGCGCGCTCCACTGCGCGAACCCGGCATAAACGCCCGTGACCCAACATCCACAGTCAGGCCACCTTTAACCACACCAGTCACCGTCCCCACAATAATCGCCTTATCGGCAAAAGCTTTTTCCAGCGACGACCAGTCCTTCGGGTGCTCAACCCTCTGCCGCGAAAGCTCGTAATAGCCCTCAGTATCGCGCCCCTTCACTGTCACCAGCAGTTTATTGCCAATCTCCACAGTCTCATTGGTATTCTGAAACAACGTCAGCGGCAGTATTCCTTCCGTCTTAAATCCGATATCGACAAACACCGACTCCGCTGACACGGCAATCACCGTCCCTTCAATCTGCCTGCCATCTTCGCCAACCCGGCGCGAATGGCTCTTCTCATATTGCGAAAGGATCTTGTCGAATGACTCGTTGTCTTCGATGCTTGCTTCGGATACCGGAACGTCTGGATTGGACATGAAAAGTTACAGCCTCGCTATGACCTTGATTCCGGCTAGAATATCATCGCGTCCGCTTATCGCCCGATCGCACCGCAAAGCTAATTCACTCAATAGAAGGCTTGCTAACCACTGGCGCTTTCTCCGGTGGCATCCCGAATAACCGTCGCAGCGGCCGATGAATCGCCCGCAAAAGCGCACGAGCAGCAAGAACCGCGGCCACCAGAAAGACCAAGGCGATCGAAGCCGCGACAAAAGGATGATGCGTAGCAAACCACGTCAACCCCACCGCCGCAACGTCTTCTGTGCTGCTCAACGCAATATTCGATACAGGTTCAGGGCTGGGCGTCACCACCGCGCGCAAAGCCGTCTTTGAGCTATGCGTAGCCAACGCAACCGCCGCACCTACTCCTGTAGCGATCAACTGCATCTGTGGCGAAAGCTGCGCGCTGGCATGATAAGCAACCAATGCCGCAATCGGCACACGAACAACAGTATGGAGCACATTCCACGCCACATCGAACCCAGGAATCTTGTCCGCGACAAATTCAATGGCGAACATGATCGCGCACACCACCAGCACCCAGGTATGGCCCAGCGAATCAAGACCCACAGGCAACGCAACCCAGTGCGTCCGCGCCAGAATGCCAAGCGTCAGCACCGTGGCATAGATGTTCAACCCAGCAGCAAAGCTGGCAGCAATCACAAGCGCGGTAATGTCGGCCGGCGAGAAGTCCATGTGCACGGAATTCTATACCGGCCGCCTTTGCCATGGCCGCCTATTTTATTGAGTCAGCTATCACGGCGCTAATTCGGCAGGGACCATATCTGAGTCGGTTGATTGTGCCCGCAGGACTGGAGGCTCAAGCTTCGCGGCTCACCAGGCCCATCGCTGGCGCTAAGACACTCGTTGTCTGCGGAATTGACCAGATCGCCAACCAACGTATATTTCCACCGCTGGTTCTTGCCGGCATCACACTTCTGCATCATAGGCTTGCCATCGACAACGGCAAGGCAGCTTCCTGCAGACTGTAAAGCACCAGTGGAGGTAACCGTCCAACTCTCTGCCGGAGTACCAATACAATCTCCAACGCTTCCCGAAGCAGCTAAACAGCGGCTATAGCTTTCGATGTCGTGATGCTTGCCCGTGGCAATCATCGTGATCGCGCCGGAGCGCGTCGGTTTCCCGCAGGAACCTGACGGATGAATCTTCCAGAGAGCAGTATCGTGAGTAGCAATGGCCGCCTGTAAAGAGGATGCTCCGGCTTGATGCTTTCCGCTCCAAAGATCCTGCGCATCCACGCGGCAGCCTGCGTTCGAGGCAAAACCCAAATCGGCGGGATGCAATTCAACCTGAATAGGCGCAGCGCTGCGGTTAAGCACGGCAACCACATAATTGCCTCCACGAAGCGGCTTGAATAGTATGTCCATGCTCTGGCTGCGTCGCACTAAAGTAGCCATGCGGCCCAGCGCATCTTGATCGATCGCGACGACGGCTTTATTGCCAAGAATCGCCACCGACTGCGCACTTAGCTTCTCAACATTGGAGCTGAGGATCAGCGGCGCCGACATCATCGACCACAAGGACACTTGGCTGCGGGTCTCTGCCGGGGTGATGCCCGAATCTCCGCCGATGATGAAATCCGAGTCATTCCAATTGCCAGGCTTCTGAAATCGTCCCAGCGGAAGATTATAAGCATAGTTCCATAGCACGCTATGGAATCGCGACGCATCAGGCTTCTTCGGATTGAAGACAGCAATGTCCGAACCTTCACGCCAGAGCTGACCGTAGCCTCGAACCCAGCTCAACACATCGTACCAATCGGGAGTGTCTTGAAAATATGCTGGAGCGGACTCCGAGAAGACAATGGGGCGACTCACGGTCTTCAGCGCCGCATTCTGCGCGGCGTAGGCCTTGCGGTAGACCTCTGCCATGCTGCCGCCTTTAGGCACGTATAAGTTGCAGCCGTCCAGTTTCAGATAGTCCACGCCCCAGGACGCAAACAGCCTGGCATCCTGAACAAAGTGGTCCTTGCCGCCGCCATCCGGCTCTCCACTGCCGGCAAATCCGCCGCAAGTGAGATAGCCGGCATCCT
Organism: Acidobacteria subdivision 2 bacterium RH1 MAG20; assembly: GCA_002197545.1. Next base: position 11,821 of record NFUO01000021.1, read on the forward strand.
CATAGATACCGAACTTCAGCCCCAACGCATGGACCGCCTGGGCGACCGGCTTAACTCCCTGAGGAAACCGTTGCGGATCTGGTTGCAGATTGCCGGCAGCATCGCGGTCCTTCTGCATCCAGCAATCGTCAATGGTCACCGTGTTATACCCTCGTGGGGCAAGACCCGTCTTCACGAGCGCCTTGGCATTGTCGAGGATGTCCTGCGCTGTAAAGTTGCACTCATAATGGGCCCAATCATTCCAGCCCATCGGCGGAGTGACAGCCAGCGGTCGCGTGACATTTTTAGAGGAGGCGAATCCGGGTACAGCCAGGAACCAGATTGCCGCCAACAACACCGCCGGAAGGGTAGACGTAAGTCTGCGAAGGAAAAAGATAGGAAAGCGCATGGGGAATCATCATAAATGAAAATTTGCCTTGCTACCGCCGCACCGCACGTTTAATTTCAGCATATTGCAGGAGAATGAAGCTATCGGTCATTCCAGCGATATAGTCAGCAACAATACGTGCAAGCCCTTCGCTCTCTATCCCCTCAAAATGCCCTTGCGGCAGCTCTTTCGGATCGTTGATCCAGTGCTTAAAGAGTGTGGTCACGACCTCTTCCGCCTTATCGTGTTCATTTTCAAGGGCTTCGCAGGTATAAAGTGTGTCATAAAGATACCGCTTCTCCTGCAGACGCTCGGCCTCAGCCTGCGGCGAAAACGTCGCCAGCCGCGACGGATGCCTCCGTACATCGGCAAGACTCTCGGCGTCAATCGCCTCCGTATTTTTCCTCGTGGTCGCGATCAAATCATCCGTCAGAATGTTCTGCATCAACTGCAACGCCTCGTTAAAGAGGAACTTCTCTTCAACCCCGGCGTGCTGCTGCTCGACCATTCGATAGCACCGCGCCAATATATCGACGTTTTCGCGGATATGGCCGATCGACAGCAAACCAGACTCGACGCCATCGTCAAGATCCGCTGTGAGATAGGCAATCTCATCGGCAAGGTCGATCAACTGTGCCTCAAGCGGCGGCCGCCGGTCCAGCATGTATTCAGCCAGTTCCGGATACTCCTCGACGCTGTAGTCGCGCGAATGCTTGATAATTCCCTCGCGAACGCCAAGAGTGAGATTGAGGCCCCGATGGGCGGCATAGCGTTGTTCAAAGTGCTCGACGATACGCAGGGCGTGAAGATTATGGTCGAACCGCCGCCCATGATTACGCAGACATTGATCCAGCGCCCGCTCTCCCGCGTGGCCAAATGGCGGGGGCCCTATATCGTGGACCAGCGCGAGCACCTCGGCTAGATCTTCATTCAGACCAAGCGCCGAAGCGGAAGTCCGCGCAATCTGCGCGACTTCAATCGTATGCGTCAGGCGGCTGCGAAAGTGATCGGATGCCCGGCTGGTAAATACCTGGGTCTTACCCGCAAGCCGGCGAAAAGCCCGAGACTGCACGATACGTTCTCGATCTCGCTGAAAAGGCGTGCGTGAGGGTCGATATGGCGCGAGGTGGACGCGCGCCAGCAACGGATCGTCCGGCCCTGCGATGACCGCACAGCGATGCAGGTTGGTAGGCATAATCTGGTTCGAGTGTAACGGAAGCGAGAAGCACAACGAAAAATCCCTACACTCATCTCATCGGGGATGAGATCAATGAATGACGAAGCTTTTATGTAGCTATTTTGCCGATGTCGCAGTCACCTTCGCCAGTTTCACCCGTGCATTTTCCAGCTTATGCTGCACCTTCGCAACATCCGTCGGATCAGCATCGGCAGGCAGGGAGTGGGCATATTCCGTCATCGACCGTTGCCATTGCTCAACTGCCATCTTGAGGTTGCCGGTCTTCTCATAGACCTCGCCAAGATGGTCATGGACCGTAGGGTCCGTGCTGATGCGCTCGGTTGCCTTACGCAGATTTTCCTCGGCCATCGCATACTGTCCGGACTTGAAGTAAACCCATCCCAGCGAGTCCAGATACGCGCCATTCTGCGGATCAAGTTCAACCGCCTTGCGAATCATCGTCAACGCCTCAGGAAGTTTCACTCCACGGTCTGCCAGCATATAGCCAAGATAGTTCAGTATCGTCGCATTCTGAGGATCGATAGCCAGCGCCTTGTGGAACTCCGCCTCCGCTTCATCGTAATGTTTCTGCCGGTCCGCCAGCACGCCGCGCAGGAAGTACACATACAGTTTCTCATCCGGCTTCGTCGACAAAGCCGTCGCACTGTCCAGTGCCGCGGCCGCATCCGGCCAACGCTTCAGCCGGGTATATATCTGCGTCAACGCGAGATAGGTGTCCCGGTCATCAGGTGTGCTCTTGGTGGTCGAAAGTTGTGCCTTCGCCAGCGCAATCCCCTGATCGACCTGCCCGGTATCGGCAAGCTGCCCCGCGTACATCAACTGCACCGCATGGTCTTTAGGCTGTGCCTTGGCAGCAGCAGCGGCAGCAGCACTGGCATCCTTCCACTGGTGGGCATCGCGATACGCATCCACCTGTCCCTGATATCCGCCTTTGGCAAAATCTCCGCCCAGGTTAACCATTTGCTGATAAGCAGCGACTGCTTCCGGAGTCTTGTTCTGTTCCCGATAGATGATGCCCAGCCGATCGAGAAAAATCGCCCGGTTCGCCTTCTCCCCATCGGAATACTTCCCGTCAGCATGTGCCGTATCGGACACCAGCTTGGTCAGAACGCCAATCGCATCGTCATACCGTCCCAGCGAATCATAGATAAGCGCCTCGTTGTAGCTGAGTTCAAGCGAGTCCTGCGCCAGCGGCTTTGCCTTCTCCAACGTAGCCAGTGCCTGATCGTAATGTCCCTGCCTGCGTTCAATCTCCGAAATATGAATCTGGGACTGCGCGTCCTGCGGCTCGGCCGCAACAATCTGGTTGAAGATCTTCAGCGCCTCATCCAGTTTTTCATCTGCAAGCAACGCATTTGCAAGACCGCGTTCCGTATCCAGATTCCCCGGTTCCAGATCAAGAGCACGACGATAAGCAGCAGCCGCATCCTGCGGCTTCTTCAACTGGTCATAGGTCGCGCCCAGAGCAAACTCAATTCGCGCGCTCCTGTCATCCACCGGAATCCCGTTCAGCACATCGGCGGCACGCTTCGCATCGCCCTCTTCGCTATAGAGCCGCGCCATGTTCAGCGCAGCATCTTCCGAATTCGCATCGACCTTCTGCGCGAGCTTGAACTGCGCCTCCGCTTTGGCGGAATCATGGTTCAAACCATAGAGCTGACCGAGCAAAAGATGGGTCTCAACATCGTTAGGCTTAAGCTCCGCGAGCTTCTCATATTCACTGATAGCCAGCTTCAATATCTGTCCCGATTGCGGCGTCTGCATGTCGCCAAGCGACCGCAGATAGACCTTGCCCAGCAACTCATGCGCTTCTACGTCGTTCGGGTCCTTGGCTACCCGTTCCTGGGCCACGCTCACCGCTTCGCGAATGCGGCCAATCTTGAAATAGAGGTCAGCCAGCCCATCCTGCAGGAGCTGAGAGTTCGGATCGGCATTCAGCGCCAGCTTGTACTCTTCAACCGCCTGCGTCGCATAGTCCGACCGTCCCGCGCTAACTGCCAAATCTTCATAAAGATGCGCCAATCCATAGTGGTAATAGGATGAAGCCCGGTCTGGAGTGGACGTGGTGACGGCAGTGGAAGCGGTAGTCTTCACGGCAACCGGCGCCTGGGCAAGCATGGTATGCGTGGCAAACAAAAGCGAGGCCGCCGGCAGCAGGCGGAACGGGCGAAGAGACGAAGCGCGCAAAAACAGGGTCATGTGATGTAACTTTCTGGACTGGCAAACTATGGACCGAATCATTGCGAGACAAAAGACAGAGGTTAGACGGCTCTCCCTGACGATTGGATGCACCGCCAGATCGTGCCGTTTGCGAGGCTGGCGCTGATTATATCTGCCTCCCGCACCTCATCCATGCCGAAAATGCCGGACCCCTGTAAACGCCATCGCCACACCCAGCCGGTTCGCCGCTTCAATCACCTCGGCATCTCGAACCGACCCTCCCGGCTGAATCACCGCCGTGGCTCCCGCTTTGGCTACCGTCTCCAATCCATCGGCAAACGGGAAAAACGCATCCGAAGCTACAACCGTTCCTATCAGCGGAAGCACGGCTTTCATCGCGCCAAACCGCGCCGCGTCCACCCGGCTCATCTGCCCCGCGCCAATTCCGACCGTCTGTCCGTGCCCGTCGGCAAACCGGGCATAAACAATCGCATTCGACTTCACATACTTGCAGATGCTCCACGCAAACAGCAGAGCCCGCAGCTCTTCTGCCGTCGGCTTCCGTTCCGTAACCACCTTGAGTTCGGCCTCGGTGACCTTCAGCCGGTCGGCATCCTGCACCAGCAGCCCGCCCGAAACCTGCTTCAGCACCCGAGGCGTATCCGCGGGCACAATCTTCACTAGCCGCAGGTTCTTCTTCGCAGCAAACCGTTCCAGCGCCTCACGCGTAAACGACGGCGCCACAATCGCCTCGACAAACAGTTTGGCAATCTCCTCGGCAGCCTCCGCATCGACCTCGCGATTAATCCCAATCACCCCGCCAAACGCCGAGACCGGATCGGCCTCCAGCGCCCGTTTATAAGCCTCTACCACCGTAGCTCCCGTCGAAGCCCCGCAAGGATTGGTGTGCTTGATAATCGCCACCGCTGTCTCATCGAACTCGCTCACCAGGTCCCAGCAGGCATCGAGATCGACGATGTTGTTATAGCTAAGCTCCTTGCCCTGCAACTGCTCCGCCCCGGCCACCCCCTTGCCGCTGCCATCGACATACAAGGCCGCCTTCTGGTGCGGATTCTCCCCATACCGAAGCGTTTTGGCCAACGGCTCGATCATCCGAATCGCCTGTGGCAACTCCGTCGAAAACACCGCCGCTCCACCCGGCTCCTCAATGCTCTCCAGCGCCGTAGCAATCCCCGCATCGTAAGCCGCCGTAACCGCGAACGCCTGCTTCGCCAGCCGCCACCGCGTAGCCCGGCTCAGGCTGCCCTTGTTAGCCTTCAACTCTTCCGTCAGCGAACCGTAGTCACCCGCCGAAGTCACAATCGCCACATCGCCAAAGTTCTTCGCCGCCGACCGCACCATCGAAGGCCCGCCGATGTCGATATTCTCGATCACATCGGCAAACGCCACGCCCGGCTTCTGCGAAGTCTTCTCGAAGGCATACAGATTCACCACGACCATATCGATCGGCTCAATCGCATGTTCCGCCACCGACGCCTCATGCTCAGCATTTTCGCGGATATGCAGAATCCCGCCATGCACCTTCGGATGCAGCGTCTTCACGCGCCCATCCAGCATCTCCGGAAACCCCGTAAGGTCGCTGATATCGCGCATCGGCAACCCCGCCTCACGCAGCGCACGCGCCGTCCCTCCAGTCGATACAAGGTCTACATTGAACGAGGCAAGCGCACGGGCAAAATCGACAAGGCCGGTCTTGTCGGTCACGGATAAAAGAGCGCGGCGAATGGGCCGGAAATCGGCAGGAGTAGCTGAGTTAGAAGTGGAAGAATGTTCAATCATCACACTTCTATTATGCTTGACCCGCCGCCTCAAATCACAGCAGCGCCCCGCCCGTCAGCGACGCCGCCTGCGACAGCCCATGCGCCGCGCACCAGCGTTTCAGGCCATTGGCAATGTTTTCCACCGCCCGCGGATCGGCATAACTCGCCGTCCCCACCTGCACCGCCGTCGCCCCGGCCAGCATAAACTCCACCGCATCCTCCGCCCGCACAATCCCGCCCATCCCCACCACGGGAATCTTCACGGCCCGTGAAACCTCATGCACCATCCGCACCGCAATCGGCTTGATCGCCGGCCCCGAAAGCCCACCCGTCACATTGGCAATCCTCGGCTTCCGCGTCTCTACATCAATCGCCAGCGAGACAAACGTATTCACCAGCGAAACGGCATCCGCCCCGCCATCCTCCGCCACCTTCGCCATCTGCCCAATGCTGGTCACGTTCGGCGACAGCTTCACCATCAGCGGCCTCTTCGCCGCCGCCTTGCACCGCGCCGTCAGCTCATGCAGCAGCGCCGGATCGGTGCCAAACACCATCCCTCCATGGCTCGTATTCGGGCAACTCGCATTCAGCTCATACATCGCAATGCCCTCGGCGTCGTTCAGAGCGCCGATCACCTCCAGGCAATCCTCAATCGTGAAGCCGAAGACGTTCGCAATCACCACCGCGCCAGCCAGCTTCCGCAGCTTGGGCAGCTTCTCCGCAATAAACGGACGAACCCCCATATTCTGCAACCCAATCGCGTTAATCATCCCCCCCGCCGTCTCAATGATGCGCGGAGCAGCATTTCCCGCCATCGGCTCCCGCGACAGTCCCTTGGTCACAAACGCGCCGATACGTTCGAGCGAGACGATCTCCTCGAACTCGATGCCATAGCCAAACGTCCCGCTGGCTGCAATCACCGGCGAGCGCAGCTCCACCCCCGCGATGCTCACCCGCATATCCGGGCCTTTATGATGTGCAGCCGTACTCATCGCGTCTGTATCCTTCCATTTCCTGTCATGCCGTACCGTTGCCGTCATTTTTGAAGGGGCGGGACTTCAGTCCCGCCATAAAACAATCAATTGCTACGTGGCTTTAGCCACCGAGGGAAATCCCTGCGAGGGTACAACTTTTTTAGTTGTCCACCATTAAACGTACCGTATCTTCTTACCACCTACCTCAAAATCCGCATTGACCCCGAGAGACGCTAAAATACCTTTAATGATCGATCTAGCATTTGTTCGGGCGAATCTGGCCCTCATTGAGAAAAAACTTGACGCTCGCGGCATGGATTCAACCACGGTCTTGAAGGATTTTCAAGCTATCGACTCCAATCGCCGCAATGGTGTCACTTTATTAGAGAAGTTACAGGCGGAACGCAATGAAGAATCCGCGCAAGTGGCAAACCTGAGACGCCAAGCAAAGGCAGCCGATCCGGAAGGACTCGATGTTGTCGCTAAATTCTTCGACCAAATAACTCCTCTTGAAGCGGAAGTTAAGCGCCTCAAAGTCTTTATTGAAGAAAACGAGAGCCATGTAGTTACTCTCAATCAACAGCTTCAAAATATTCTTCAGGCGCTACCCAATCTGCCGCAGGACGACGTCCCCATCGGCAAGTCCGAGCACGACAATCGCGTCGAAAAGACCTGGGGCATCCAACCCGCCTTTGACTTCCCCGCCAAACCCCACTGGGAGCTGGGCGAAGCTCTCGGTATCCTCGATTTCAACCGCGCCGCCAAGATCTCCGGCTCGCGCTTCGTCGTCCACTTCGGTCAGGGAGCGCGCCTCGAACGCGCCCTCGCCAACTTCATGCTCGACCTCCACACCAGCGAGCATGGCTACACCGAAGTCCTGCCGCCCTACATGGTCAACTCCAAGTCGCTCTTCGGCACCGGCCAGCTCCCCAAGTTCGCCGAAGACCTCTTCCACTGCGACGACAAGGGAGCCTACGAGCCCGGCGTCTTTCAGGAGAGCGACCACTGGCTCATCCCCACCGCCGAGGTCCCCGTCACCAACCTCTTCCGCGACGAGACCCTCGACGAAGCCCAACTCCCAATCTCCTACTGCGCCTACACCCCCTGCTTCCGCAGCGAGGCTGGCAGCTACGGCAAAGACGTTCGCGGCATGATCCGCCAGCACCAATTCCAGAAGGTCGAGCTGGTCAAGTTCAGCAAACCCGAGAACTCCAACCAGGAGCACGAACGCCTCACCCGCCACGCCGAAACTGTCTTAGAAAAACTCGGCCTTCCCTACCGCCGTATGCTGCTCTGCACCGGCGACATGGGCTTCTCTTCGGCCAAGACCTACGACCTTGAAGTCTGGCTCCCCGGCCAGAACCTCTACCGCGAGATCTCCTCCTGCTCCAACTTCGAGGCCTTCCAGGCCCGCCGAGCCAACATTCGTTACCGCCCAACCGGCGCGAAGAAGAGCGAATTCCTGCACACCCTCAACGGCAGCGGCCTTGCCGTCGGGCGCACCTATCTCGCCATCCTCGAAAACTACCAGCAGGCCGACGGCACCATCCGCGTCCCCGAAGCCCTCATACCCTACATGAACGGTGATACAGTCATCGGCAAGCAACAAGGCAGGAGCTGACACGATGATCAAACTCCTTCGCAGCTATCTCTTCTGGACCTACGAGCGCGGCAGCTTCCACTACGACGTCATGGTGACGCTGATCCTGCTCTTCCTCTTCCTCGGTCCAAGGTTCATCGACTTCAAAGACAAGCCGGTAGAAAACCTCGCCCTTCAATCCAGCGAAGTCATGGTAAAAACAGCCGGAAGCAACGAAGAAGGCAACAACTTTGTCTATCAGATTCGCGTCGAAGACCTGAACGGCGCCACTACAGACGAAGCTCGCCGCGCCGCCATTCTCCAACTTATCGAACCCATCTCCGGCGAAGTCACTCTGCAACGCTACGAACCAGTCCGTGACGCTAAGGGCAAAATCATTGCCTACAACGCCTGGGTGGCCCGTTAACTCCGGAATGAACCTGCAAGTACCCCAAATCCAGCACAGAACATCCAACCACTGGGAGCCATAGACGAATGACGATGATCCACCGTGTAGCTGCAATGCTTGCCTTTTCCGCCGCCGCGTTCTTTATCACCCCAGTCGCCTCATTCGCCCAACCAAAACCAGAAGATCTCGACGCCGTCCTCCACCAGATGGACCAGGCCAGCACCAAATTCAAATCCGCAGAGGCCGACTTCCGCTGGGACTTCTACGAGCGTGTCGTCAAAGAAACCACCACCCAGAACGGCACCATCTACTTCCTCAAAAACGGCTCAAACCTGCAAATGGGCGCGAAGATCAACCCACCGACAGCTAAATTTATCGAATACAAGAATGGCGCCCTGCAACTCTTCGACCCTGGCTCCAATCACCTCACTCTCCTCAGCGCCGGAAACAACAAAGCCCAGTATGAGAGCTTCCTGACCCTCGGCTTCGGCGGCAGCGGCACCGACCTCGCCAAGGCCTGGACCATCACCGACCTCGGCACCGAACCCATCAACGACGGCACAAAGATGGTGACCACAACCAAGCTGGACCTGGTCTCAAAAGATCCCAGCGTCCGCAACATGGTCACTCACATCATCATCTGGGTCGATCCCACACGCGCCGTCTCATTAAAGCAGCAGTTCTTCATGCCATCGGAAGACCAGCGCACCACCTACTTCACCAACATCCGCTACAACCAGCCCGTCAACACCAAGCCCTTCGCCATCAAGACCGATAAGAAGACGACCTACGACCGGCGTTAGGCCGCGAAAATACCACGGCAGACCACACCAGAATCACCGGAAAGAACTCCAGCGTATATCTCGGCTCCGAATTATCCAGAGTCAGCAGCACAGCGCACCGTAAAAGCACATAACCCATCATCGACCAGGCCAGCACAGGCGCCCCACTCCATCCCCGCCGCCGCCAAAGCCAGAAGCCCACCCCTCCCAGCACAAAATAAGCAAGGTTCAAGCCCGCATAGGCTGTAGCAAACAGAGTCTCCCGCGGATGCTCTCTCCAACGCCACCAGTCAAGCGAGATCGGTAGCATCTCCGTCCGCGGACGAAGAAACATATCCAGAAATCGCGCCACTGGCAGCGCAACATAATAGCGAAGCGGATCATCCTCGATACGCTCCTTCGCAATCGCGGCAAACTGGGCATCAAGGACCGGCGTTGCATTGTCGGTCTCGTTGTACTGCTTCAGAAGAGCGTCTGTCCGCTCATACTGCTCCTCCGTATCGAACGCCCGCGAGGGAATGTCACTGATCTCAACCGCATCCCCGTCATAGTTCCAGTAGACATCCTCCGTCGAGGCATAGTCGATGGCCCAGGTCCGATACCAGCGCTGAAAACCTACCGGAACGTCCTCGCCCGGATCAGTGGCAGAACGCGGCGCAAGCGGCTGAACGACATGGAAGACCCTCCAGTTCCGTACCGCCCACGGAGCCAGCGGCAGTACCACCAGTACAGCAGCAACTGCCACTGGCCAAACCGAACGACCATGTGGTGAATACAACGCCGAAGACGGCTTCAAAGCCATCCAAAGCATCGCCGGAAAAACCGCAGCCGCAAGAAGCCCCTGTTCAGGCCGCAACAAAATCGCATACGACACAGCGGCAGAGATCACCCACAGCCACCGGTTCAATCCGCCACCCGCCGCGCGCCATCGCTCCAGCCCATAAAGCGTCAGCGCAATGCACAAAAGGCTGAGCGTCTCCGTCAGCGGTGCGGAGACATAGCTTGCGGTAAACGGGCAAATGGCAGCCAGCCAAAGCGCGGCCATCGCCGCGCGCCGCCCAAAAAGTCGGCAAGCCAGTAAACTCACCAGCAGGCAGGTCATCAGGTCAAGCACACTCTGGACGTACATCACCGCCGTATAGTGCTCGATGCCAAAGACGCGAAAACAAGCCATCAGAAAAAGCGGGTAACCCGGCAATCGAATCAGCGTTGGGCGAGGCATATGCCCCGGCTGGGTAAACCCATAGACGCCGTGTTCCAGCCAGTTTTTGGCAATGTCGCCATACAGCAGCGTATCGCCGTCTATCCGCGCCGTATGCGCGACAAACCACAGCCGCAGCGCAAGGCCGACGGCAAGCGCAAGCGCCGCGCATAGCCATAGCTGGAGTTGTCTACGAGTCATGTATGTGCATCATACTTGGGATGATGTCTTCCTTTCGCCTCTGCGTTGACGCAACCGGTCCTGCTGCATACGATTGATATAACCTCACACGTATAATCGTCAGCAACTCTCCTCGATGAACAAACAAATCTTCTACGATCCGCACCGAAAACGCTGGAAGAGACTGCGTCGAGTTTTAGACATCCTTGCTCTCTCGGGCTTCCTGCTGCTCACCGTATTTCTCGTCGGGCTGCTGCGCATGAAGCCGCTGCCGGAGCTTTCGCTTAAAATTCAGAAGCGCAACTATCGTGCCCTTGCCAATGTGCGCACGCCGGTCCTCAAGCCGGGCCAGAGAACCCGCCGCTCCGCTCACCGAAAGACCAATCTCAAACCATCGGACGTGACCCTGAACTCAGGCGAAGGTCTACGCGCCGCCTACTACGTCGAATGGGACCCCGCCAGCTACTCGTCGCTGAAGCAGCACATCAAGCAAATCGACCTCCTCTTCCCGGAATGGCTGCACGTCGTAACCCCCGAAGGCAACCTTACCTCCTTCACCACTGACAACCGGGCCTTTAAAGTCGTTGACAACGATGGAGTGCACCCGGTTGATCAGGAATTCAAGGTGGCCCGCACCATCGCGGCAAACCACGTCGATACGGAAGTCTTTCCGCTCATCAATAACTACGACCCGGTACAGAACATCTTTCTGTCCACCATCGGAGACTTTCTCGAGAGCGACACCGCCCGCGCAAATTTTCTCAAACAGATCGATGTCTTTCTCGCGGCAAACCCCAGCTATCACGGTCTCTCCCTCGACTTCGAAGAGATTCCCAGCGATGCGCAGCCTGGCTTTAACGCGTTGGTTGCCGCAATGTACACCGATCTTCACGCGAAAAATCTTCGCCTATATGTCAATACCCCCGTCGGAGATGACGACTTCAATCTGAAATATATTGCCGATCACTCCGACGGCCTCTTGCTGATGAACTACGACCAGCACCAGACCGACAGTGGCCCCGGCCCCATCGCCCCGCAGGACTGGTTCATCGACAACCTGAAGAACGCCCTCAAGATCGTCCCAAAACAGAAGATCATCTGCGCGATCGGCAGCTATGGATATGACTGGTCGATGTCCATGCCGCCGCCGGCCTCTGGCAAACACGGGAAACATCAGAAGCCACAGCCTGCGAAAGTGCTGAGCTCCGATAATCTGTCGACCCAGGAGGCGTGGCAGGAGGCCTATGACTCAGGGGCCGACGTCAACCTCGAGGATAATTCTCTCAACGTTCACTTCGCCTACGACGATGAGGACGCTCACATCCGTCACCAGGTCTGGTTTCTTGATGCGGTCACGGTTCTGAACGAGATGAGGGCGGCGCGCGCTCTTGGCCTGGAAACCTTTGCTCTATGGCGTCTCGGCTCAGAGGACAACTCCATGTGGAAGATCTGGGATTATCCAACAAAGGCCGATCCAATAAAGGACCTCGCCAATGTTGAGCCCGGATACGACGTGGACACCGAGGGCAACGGCGACATCCTGCGCATCACCCGCAAGCCGCAGAATGGTCATCGCACCATGACCATGGACGATGACACCTCGATCCCGATGAACTACCGCGCGATCACGGACGAGACGATGGACTCTTATCCGCTCTCCTACACGATCCAGCAGTACGGCTACCACCCCAAGGAAGTAGCGCTCACCTTCGACGATGGCCCGGACCCCGAATGGACCCCCAAAATTCTTGACATCCTAAAGCAGTACAACGTCAAGGCTACGTTTCTCATGATCGGGGAGATCGCTGAAAACAACGTGGGGCTCATGCAGAGGGTCTACCGCGAAGGCCATGAGATAGGCAATCACACCTTCACCCATCCCGACATCAGCGAAATATCCAACGCTCAGGTCGATCTGCAATTGAACCTGACCGAGCGGCTCTTCGCTTCAAAACTTGGAGTGCAACCTCTCTACTTCCGCCCGCCTTATTCGATCGATCAGGAACCGGACACCAACGATCAGGCCGCGCCCGTCGACCGCATCCAGGGAATGGGTTACGTCATCCTCGGCAACAAGATCGATACCAACGATTGGGACGAGCATCCGCGTAAAACTCCCCAGGAGATCACAGACGGCGTCTTTCAATCGATTGCGGACATGAACGTCCGCACCTGGACACGCGGCTCCGTCATCCTGCTGCATGACGGCGGTGGAGACCGCACAGCAACCCTTGCTGCGCTTCCCATGCTGATTACGGCATTGCGCGCGCATGGCTACAAGATCGTTCCCGTATCCGAACTACTGGGCAAGACTCGGGCCGAAGTCATGCCGCCGCTCACACCCCATCAGCGCTGGCAGGCACGCGCGGATTCCATCACATTTTTCTTCGTCGACGTCTTCAACAATTTCATCATTGGCGTCTTCTTCATCGGTGACGTTCTGATGAGCGCTCGGCTGATCATTATGGGGATCTGCGCCGTCATCGACCGCCTGCGCAAGCGGAAGAACTACGCGACGCCGGGATACCAGCCGAAGATCGCAGTCGTCATTCCGGCCTACAACGAGGAGAAGGTCATCGTTCGGACCATTCGCTCGGTGATGATGTCGTCCTACAAGAACCTGCGCATCATCGTCGTCGACGACGGCTCGACGGACAAGACCTACGACGTTGCCCGCGCGGCGTACCCCGCCGACATCGCCTCGGGACGCCTGACCGTGCTGACGAAGCCCAACGCAGGCAAGGCCGAGGCGCTGAACTTCGCTCTCCCGCATCTGGATGAGGAGATCTACGCCGGCATCGACGCCGACACCGTGATTGCGCACGATGCCGTTGCAAGGCTCGTCCCGTTGTTCGCGAACCCAAAGATCGGTGCAGTCGCCGGCAATGCCAAGGTAGGCAACAAGGTCAACCTATGGACCCGCTGGCAGGCGCTGGAATACATCACCAGCCAGAACTTCGAGCGCCGCGCCCTCGACCTCTTCGATGTCGTCGTCGTCGTTCCCGGAGCCATTGGAGCGTGGCGGACTTCGCTGGTCAACGCTGGCGGCGGCTACCACTCCAACACCGTCGCCGAAGATGCCGACCTGACCATGAACATACTGGAGCAGGGGTATTCGTCTATCTACGAGGACCAGGCCCTGGCTTTTACCGAAGCGCCGGTGACTGCCGATGGCTTGATGCGCCAGCGTTTCCGCTGGTCATTCGGCATCCTCCAGGCCATCTGGAAGCACCGGGGCGCATTCACCAAACACAAAGCTCTGGGGCTGTTTGCCCTGCCCAATACGCTGCTCTTCCAGATACTGCTGCCGCTCGTCTCGCCGCTGATCGACCTGATGTTTATCGCCGGAGTGTTGAACTACTTCATCGACAAACACTTTCACCCGGAGACCACCTCTTCGGCGAGCTTTTATAAGCTGCTCATCTTCTTTCTTGCCTTCCTCATGATCGATTTCGTGACCTCTGCCATCGCCTTTGCGCTCGAACGCAAACATCCTGCGAGCAAGGGCGACGGCTGGCTCCTCTTCCATATCTGGATCCAGCGCTTTACCTACCGGCAGGTCTTCTCGGTTGTACTGTTCAAAACCATCAAGCGCGCTATCGACGGCAAACCTTTCACCTGGGACAAACTCGATCGCACCGCCAAGATGTCCAAAGCCACCGACAAACTGACGCAAGACGATTCGTAACCGAAATTGATCTTGCTTCCCTCAGCACTGCCCGTACCCACCCCCCAGTACCTATTCTCATAAAGTATTGATAATGCAAGACTTAATTTGCAAAGTCTTCATTCCAGATACTTTATACGCAAAGTATTCTTTCTAAAAGGGTTAAACTCTAGTGATTGCCACTGGAGTCTTTGATTTATTTCTTCCCTATTTATAGTGTAGCGAATGGGATGAAACTAAATGGCAACCGCTATTCGGTTTGTTTTGTGTTAGTTAGATGGGTTCGGGGTTTGACAAGCGTTTTCGCTGAGGTTTTCGCAGTTTTCGCAAAAAAGAGAATGGGCCGACGTCAACAGCGAGACATCCGTTCGCGCTAGAATCACGGCATTATGACTACCGCGAATCTTGCTCCCGGCGTCTCCGCCCGTTCCCATCAGGCCCCTTTTGTAAACGAAGAGTTCGTCGACTTCAACTCTATTGAGAACAAGCGCGCCATGCGGACTGCGCTTGCCGAGGTGGAGAGCCAGCTCGCCCGCGAGTACGATCTCGTCATCGGAGGCCGCCGTCTGCGGACGGAAGGCAAGATCATTTCGACCAACCCGGCCCGTCCCGCGCAGGTTGTGGGCATCCACCAGCGGGCAGGCACGGAGCACGTCCAGCAAGCCATCGATGCCGCGCAGGCGGCCTTCTCAAGCTGGCGCTATGCCTCCGCAGCAGACCGCTCCGGCCTGTTGTTTCGCGCCGCAGACCTGATCCGCGAGCGCAAATTTGAGTTCTGCGCATGGCTCCTCTATGAAGTCGGCAAGAACTGGGGCGAGGCCGATGCGGACGTAGGCGAAACCATCGACTTTCTGGAGTTTTACGGACGCGAGGCGCTCCGTCTTGACCGCGCAACCACGCCCATCCAGTTCCCCGGCGAGCGCAACCAGCTTCGCTACCTGCCGCTCGGCGTAGGCGCGGTCATTCCGCCGTGGAACTTCCCCTTCGCCATCATGGCGGGCATGACGGCAGCAGCCATCGTCTGCGGCAACACGGTAGTCCTGAAACCGTCGGAGGATGCTCCCACCATCGCCGCCAGGTTCATGAGCCTGCTGGAAGAGGCAGGCCTGCCCGACGGCGTCGTCAACTTTTGCCCAGGCGCCGGTTCGGAGTTCGGCAACGCGCTGGTCGAGCATCCGCGGACGCGTTTCATCGCCTTCACCGGATCGAAGGCTGTGGGCCTGCAGATTCACGAACGCGCCGCCCGCACCCAACCCGGCCAGCACTTCATCAAGCGGACGATCCTCGAGATGGGCGGCAAAGACTCGATCATCGTCGATGACGACTGCGATCTCGACGCAGCCGTGCAGGGAGTGGTGGCAAGCGCGTTCGGCTTCAACGGCCAGAAGTGCTCCGCCTGTTCGCGAGCGATTGTCGACGCAGAGATCTACAACGCCTTCTGCGACCGGCTTCAGGCAAAGGTGGCGGAGATAAAGACCGGCGACCCGGTAGAAAACTTCTACACCGGCCCCGTCATCAGCCAAAAGGCCTATCGCAAAGTGCTCGCTTATATCGATATCGGCAAAACCGAGGGCGTCGTCATCAACGGCGGAAACGCTATCGAGACGCCGGAGAATGGCTATTACATCGCACCTACAGTCATCAAGAACGTCACGCCCACCGCCCGCATCGCGCTCGAAGAGATCTTCGGACCAGTGCTGGCAGTCATCAAGTCGCAGAACTTCGACGAAGCGCTGGCCATCGCCAACAACACCGAATATGGGCTCACGGGAGCCATCTACTCCAACTCACGAGAAAAACTCGAGAGAGCGCGAGACGAATTCCACGTCGGCAACCTCTATTTCAACCGGAAATGCACCGGCGCGATGGTGGGCGCGCACCCATTTGGAGGCTTCAATATGAGCGGCACAGACTCCAAAGCCGGCGGCCCCGACTATCTGCTGCTGTTCACGCAAGCCAAGAGCATCGCGGAGAAGATATAACCAAGGCAAGCCACGCGGCGGAGAAACCCGGGGCTAAAGCCCATTGTATTTTCAGACATTTGTCGTGGGGCTGAAGCCCCACGCTAATCCGAAAACCACGAACGATGTAGTTTTTCCGCAGCCTGTGAAGCCGCACTGCGAGCAGGACACTTACGGCACGGCTGAAGCCATGCCCTTAACGAGACCAGATTTTTTCAGCAGCCTCTTCAAGACAGCGACGGCGTAAAACAGGCAACGACGAAATACAGGGGTCTCTCCACTGCGGCGGCAAAAGCGCCGCCTTCGGTCGAGATGACGTGGCTTTTGTGGCCGAAGACGAGCAATTCCATCTCCTGCCCGAGGGCCGGCGAGAAGCATTTGTGATATTCGCGGTCCACTGGTTCTATTGTAGCGACAGAGAGGAACGGGGATATGGGGGCCGGACAGGGGTCAAGTATTGCGAAAAGCCGCATTTTCGGCCATACTTAGGTGTTGGGCTATATAGGTCTGGTCCCGGTGAAAGATGGGGACTGACATCTGCTCAAAATAAAAGTTCTGAAAGGCAATCCTAGTGTTGATGATCCGTTTGGCGCGCGTTGGCGCGCGTAAGCAGCCCCACTATCGCGTCGTTGTTATCGAAAAGGACCGCGCCCGCAATGGCCGGTCCGTGGAAGTAGTGGGCACGTACAATCCACGCACAAACCCTGCGACTGTGGACCTGAAGCGCGATCGCATCGACTACTGGGTGGGCAATGGCGCCCAGTTGTCCGACCGCGTCGGGAAGCTGCTGGCAAAGGCCCCGGCGGCGGCCGAAACTGCCTCTGCTGCTTAAGTCACCTTGCTTCTGAATCTTTGGGAACGTTTTTACCGGTTCCCAAAGATTCTTGACGCAATAGGTTCCATGTATCGCATCCTGCACATTGCTCACGTAGACTTTTCTTATTGCAATGTCGTTCTATCGACAATGCAAATGGGGAGTGCTTTGGCATATATGCCCGACCTACCCGTGAACCGTTGTGCCGCTCGTTTCAGCACAGTCCTGGAAGATCTCGCATCAGATGAGACGAAAGGTTGAGCGTGAGCGTCTCATCGTGACTCCCAAGAGGTGTGTGTAATGGATGAAGCCATGCAACTGGCATCAGGCGACGATTCTGTGAAAAAGATGAGCGATCTTGTCGCTGAACTTGCCCGCGCATTAGTCGACAAGCCGGAAGAGGTTTCCGTGGAGGCCATTTCCGATGGCGTTGGAACGATTCTGCGGCTGCACGTCGCGCAGAGCGACGTCGGCAAAGTGATCGGCAAACAGGGACGGACAGCACGATCGGTGCGGACTGTCCTGAGCGCGGCCAGCATGAAGCTGAAACGCCGCTTTTCGCTGGACATTGTGGAAGAGACCAGAGTTTCCTGATGTAATGATTTCCAGTTCAACCCCATGACGGCAAACCCTTCTCCGTGGATCGTGCTGGCGCATCTGTTACGGCCCCAGGGCCGCAAGGGTGAACTGCTCGCGGAGCTGTTTACCGACTTCCCGGAACGGTTCGAGGAGCGCAGGCAGGTCTTTCTAGCGCCGTCGGGCTTTGAGGGCGAAGCGGCCCAGGCGCGCGCGGCGGAGGTCGTCTCGTTCTGGCTGCCGGTGGGCAAGAACGAGGGGCGCATCGTGCTGCAATTTGCCGGGGTTGACACGATCTCTTTGGCGGAAGGACTCGCCGGGCTTGAGGTCATCGTGCCGGACGAAGAGCGGATGCCTCTGGATGACGACTCGGTATATATCGGCGAGCTCATTGGCTGCACGGTGTACGACGGCTCGGCAGCGGTCGGAGTGATTCGCGACGTTCAGTTCCCTACTACTGCCGATGGAACACGACGGCTGGAAGAGGCCGCGCCTTTGCTGGAGGTTACCTCCGATGACGGCGATGAGATTCTGATTCCGTTCGCGAAGGCCTTCGTCGTCCACATGGACACGAAGGCGAAACGCGTTGATATGGCTCTGCCGGCGGGGTTGGTTGATGTGAACCGGACGCCGGGCGCTGCTGAGAAAGATTAGAAGCGGTAGGCGAAGCCCAGGGAGACGATGGGATAGATCGGGAATCTGCTGAGGTCGTCGTTGACGTTGCTGACTTCTTCCTTTAAGTCATTCTGGGTGGATGGATCTGTCGCCATATCAACGCAGCCGTCGGTGGTGCATGCCGTTCCGCTTAATGCAACGTTGACCCTCATCTGGCCCACATAAGCGACCCCGACCTCAAAGGGAACGGAGATGTGGCGTCCGCTGCGCGGGAGGAGATTGCCGAAGCCAAGCGTCAACATGGGCGCGACTTTGTGGGGGATGAGGACCGACGCTGTGCCATGCACGGGGTCATTCACGCTGTTGACAAAGGACTGGTCATTCAGTTGGAACGGTTGGCCTGGAGCGACAGTCGCAATGGCTGAGATGGAATTTTTGAAGTAGAGGATACCGGGACTGATGTGAAATCCGTTATGCCAGGGGAACCAGTCGACACGAACCTCGCCGGAACGAAAGTCCAATTCGGCGTTGTAGTTCACTCCATTGATATCAAACGGATACCCGTAGGCGATGAAGTTTGCGCCGGACCGCAGGTTGAAACCGCGTGAGAGAGGCGTGGCGATCTCGATGCCCGCGCCCAACGTGTCCGCCTTGACTCCGATGGCAAAGCTGGAAAATGGACGCGAGGAGAGATGTTCTTTCAGCGCGCTAGTGGTAGGAATGGAACGAGTGGAATTGGCATCTCTGGATAATTCCGCGATGGATTCCACTGGTTCCCTGCTGGATGAAACGCTGCTGCTCGACAGACGTGCCGCTGTTGTATCAGGAATGGAGATGGCTGCCATCTGGGTTGTTGGTTGCGCCGTCTGCGCGACGAGGCCAGGGCAGAAGAGCGCACACGGCATAATGAATACAGCGATAAGTTTTCGGGGGAGCATGTCTGGTGCTTTCATTGGGTTGCATCAAGCCAAGATGTCGATAATGCGTCCCTAGCGTAGAGCATCGCATGGCCTATGGAGAGGTCAGATGGTTGTAGTAGCGGTACAACTTATCGGTGAGAGGATGTGGCTGCCCTCGCAATACAGACTGAGTTTGGCAATGAATTGAACTTCCTATGCGCTTCGATATCATCACGATCTTTCCCGGCTTCTTCGATAGTCCACTGGACTACGGCATCCTCAAGCGCGCCCGCACGGCGGGGTTGGTTGAAGTAGCCACGCACGACCTTCGCAACTTTACGCATGACCGGCACCGGACGGTAGATGATCGTCCGTTTGGCGGCGGCGAGGGCATGGTGTTGAAGCCTGAGCCTATCTACGATGCCGTGGCTTCGCTGGAAATTCCGCCTAAGGCAGTACGACAGCAAGAGAAGGAGACGGTCATCCTCTTGTCGGCGCAGGGGCAACCATTTACCCAGAGTGTGGCGCAGGAGCTTGCCTTGACGGAGCGGGTGGTCATTATTTGCGGACGCTATGAAGGCGTGGATGAGCGGATCAACGAGATGCTCTGCGACCGCGAGATTTCGATTGGGGATTATGTGCTTTCGGGTGGCGAACTGGCGGCTACGGTGATTGTGGATGCGGTAGTCCGATTGCTGCCGGGAGCGTTGGGAAATCCTGACTCTTCGCGGTTTGAGAGCTTTGGTGCGGATGATGTGCCAAGAGAAGCTGATGCAGCCGATGGACCTCCTCGCAGCACCTATGGTGCTGGCGGATTGCTCGATTATCCGCATTACACGCGGCCTGCGGAGTTCCGTGGAGTCCCGATTCCCGATGCGCTGCGTGGTGGGGACCATGAGGCGATTCGGCGCTGGCGGCGGAGGATGGCCCTGGAAAAGACGCTGCGCAATCGGCCCGATCTGCTGGACAGGATTGCGATCAGCGACGAGGACCGGGAGATGCTGGCGGAGCTTCGTCTGGATGAGAAAAATGGGCTTAAATAGGGACATTAGAGGGCGATATTCGTGTACACTAAAGACTCGAGTCCAAGCACAGGAAAGTTGTCATGTCTATCAATCCAATCATGCAGAAGCTGGCCGCCAAGTTAGAGCGGACCGATTTACCCGAGTTTGCCCCTGGCGACACCGTCCGCGTTCAAGTGAAGATCCGCGAGGGCGAGAAAGAGCGTCTGCAGGCGTTTGAAGGCATGGTGATTGCCTGCCGTAAGGGAGCCCAGGGCACCTTTACCGTTCGCAAGATGAGCTTCGGCCAGGGCGTCGAGCGCATCTTCCCCTATAACTCCAAGGTTGTCGACAAGGTCGAGAAGGTCCGGTCGTACGAGGTCCGCCGCTCGAAGCTGTTCTACCTGCGCGGCCTGCGGGGCAAGGCTGCCCGTCTGCGTGAGGTCGAGCGCGCCAAGTAAGAGTTTCCTTTCTCTTTGTTTCCACAGAGCCACGACTTCGGTCGTGGCTCTGTTTTGCATGGTGGTTATACACTCTTTGATGAAGCGTATGGCCTCTGTTTCGTCTATTCGTATCTCGAAGACGGTCACCGCAGCGACTGCGAAGCAGCGGATGCTGAAGCAACTTGTCTGCAGCGATGCGCCGGAGCAGGCGTTGCGCTACCACGGCTTCCGCAGCATCGCGGGTGTGGATGAAGTTGGGCGGGGCGCTTTATTTGGGCCGGTGGTTGCGGCTGCGGTGATTCTGCCGGAACGCCTGAGTGGGTTGGCGCGAGCAGGGTTGACCGACTCCAAGCAATTGACGAGCGAGCAGCGGGAGTTACTGAACAAGCGCATCCGGCGGATGGCCATTGCAATTTGCGTCGCTGAGGTCGATGCGGAGACGATTGACCGCGTGAATATCTATCAAGCGACGCGGATGGCCATGCTGGCTGCCGTCCGGGGCTTGACGGTTGAACCCGATCATCTGCTGATTGATGCCATGCGACTGGACCATCCGTGCAAACAGACGAAGCTATTTTATGGAGATGCGCTCAGCCTTTCCATCGCTGCAGCCTCGGTGGTCGCCAAGGTGCATCGGGATGCGCTGATGCGCGAGTTGGACCTGTCGCATCCGGGGTACGGGTTGGCTTCGCACAAGGGTTATGGAACGCCGGAGCACCGGCGGGCACTGAAGGAACATGGGCCGTGCGCGTTGCATCGGAAAACGTTTGCTCCGGTGCGGGCGGTCGATCCTGATGCGGTCGTCGAAGAACAGGTTGCGGGTGAGTTGCTGTTTGATGATTTCCAACTGGAAGAGGGACAAGAGTGGGCTTGAAATTGATGTGCGTTGCGGCGCATCCCGATGATGAGTGCTTTGCGTTTGGCGGCGCGCTGGCGTTGGCGGCGGAACGTGGCATTGAGACGTATGTAATTTGCCTGACTGACGGGCAGGCGGCCAAGAACCGGGGCGATGCGGCCTCAGGTGAGGCGCTGGGAAAGATGCGGCGGGAGGAGTTTGCCGCATCCTGCAAAGTGCTTGGCGTCACCGAGCACGAACTGTTGGACTATCACGATGCACGGCTGGAGTTCGTCGATTTTTCCAAGGCTGCGGGCCGGCTGGTGGAACGGATGCGCCGGTTCCGGCCAGACGTTGTGATTAGCTTTGGCGGCGATGGCGGGCTGAATACGCATCCCGATCACATCATGGTTTCGATGCTGACTACAGCGGCGTTTCACTGGTCGGGGCAGGCGAAGCGTTATCCCGAGCTTGGCGCGGTGCATGGACCACAGCGGCTTTTTTACCTGAGCACGAACTTCTTTATTCCGGGCAGGCAGGCTCCGAAGCCTATGCCCTGGACGGTTACGCTGGATATTCGGTCAGTACAGGCGCGTAAGACGGATGCGTTTCGGCAACATGCCTCGCAGGCTCCGCTGATGGAGCAGACAAAGAGCCTGTTCGAGCAGTATGGAGCCGAGGAATTTTATACTCTGGCGGCAACAAAGGAACCGCAGGCAGCCCAGCATCAGACGGATTTATTTGAAGGGTTGCCGTTGTAGCAACTTCCCCTTCGGACTAAGCAGGAAATGGCATGGGAGTGATGGACGCAGCGGCGGCGGTAGATCCGATTGCGCTGTTTCGCGCGTGGATGCGAGAGGCGGAGGCCGGAGAGCTGAACGATCCAAATGCGCTGGCGCTGGCAACAGCAACGGCAGATGGCGCGCCCAGTGTGCGAATGGTGTTGTTGAAGGGGCTGGATGAGCGGGGGTTCGCGTTCTATACAAACGCGGAGAGTCGGAAGGGTTTGGAGCTGGCGGAGAATCCCCGGGCGGCGATGTGTTTCCACTGGAAGTCGCTGCGACGGCAGGTTCGCGTGGCAGGATTGATCTCGGAGTTGCCGGATGCCGAGGCAGATGCTTACTTTCACAGCCGTTCGCGAGGCAGCCAGCTTGGAGCAGTGGCTTCGCGTCAGAGTCGGCCTCTGGGCAGTCGTGAACTGCTGGAGGAGCGGGTGCAGTCGGTGGAGGAGCGATATCCGGGGAGGATTCCCCGGCCCGATTTCTGGCGCGGCTATGTGCTTTGGCCGGAGCGGATTGAGTTCTGGATGAATCGGGAAGCGCGTCTGCACGATAGGTTTTTATTTGTGCGTACCGATGGTGGATGGGCGAAACAGCGGCTGTTTCCGTAAAGCTGTCGTGGAGATTCCAAATGAGTCAAGAGCAAACTGGACGACGAATGTTTCTGAAGAGCGCTGCCAGCGGGATATTGGGTTCGGCAGGCGTGCTTCCTGTGTTGCAGGGGACGGCCTTTGGCCTGGATTCTGGCGGCAGCGTGCTGCATGAGATCGCGGCACCGGGAATCGATGTGAACGCGAAGCCGAAGTATTCGATCAAGTTTGCAGTGGTAGGAATGAGTCATTACCACATCTTCGGCATGGTGGAAACGATACTACGCGGTGGCGGAGTGCCGACATCGGCGTATGCGGCTGAACCGGAAAATGGGGTGGCGTTCGCGAAGCGGTTTCCACAGACCAGGATGGCGAAGTCGGAAGATGAGATTCTGAACGATCCTTCGATTCAACTGGTGTTGAGTGCGGCGGTTCCGGACCAGCGTGCGCCACTTGGCATGCGCGTCATGAGGCATGGCAAGGACTTTCTAAGCGATAAGCCGGGCATTACATCGCTGGAGCAACTGGCGGAAGTTCGCAAGGTTCAGGCCGAGACGCGCCGCATCTTTGGAATTATGTACAGCGGTCGATTGGAAGTTCCAGCAGCGGTGAAAGCCGGGGAACTCGTACATGCAGGTGCGATTGGACGGGTCGTGCAGACGCTCAACATCGCTCCGCACCAGATCAATCAGGCCGGTGGGTCGCCGCGGCCAGACTGGTTCTGGGATGCGGCGCGGTATGGAGGCATTCTTGCCGATATCGGATCGCATCAGGCGGACCAGTTTCTGTACTACACCGGTTCGACCGAGGCCGAAATCGTGGCGTCGCAGGTGGGCAATGTGAATCATAAGGAGCATCCGAAGTTTCAGGACTTCGGCGATGCGATGCTGCGCGGGAATCGCGGCGTGGGCTATATGCGGATGGACTGGTTTACACCGAATGGTCTGGGCACCTGGGGCGATGACCGAATCTTCATTCTGGGAACAGAAGGCTATATTGAGCTGCGCCCGTATGTGGACCTTGCCGGGCGAAAGGGCACGAACCATCTCTTTATCGTGGACCGTGAGCAGACGAGGTACATCGACTGCAGCAATGTGGCGCTTCCCTTCGGGCCACAGTTTGTCTCCGATGTCGTGAACCGCACACAGACGGGGCAAGACCAGACACAGTGCCTGCTGGCGGCGGAACTCGTGCTGAAGGCGCAGAAGAACGCACGAGTATTGAAGCTGGAGATCTGATCAAGTCAACCGGAAAAGTTTGTAATTAATATTGACAAAGTCCCGGTAGGTCAATTTATTCTTTCAGTGACCGGCAATCATGAAGCTGCTGCGTTCTCGTGCAGACTTGTATTCCGACGGTCATGGGCGAAAGCTCACCCATCTGTTTAGATTCAATCCGCCCTGCGCTGCCTGGAGGCATTGTTTGAAGAAGCAAGCGTTTTTGCTGGGAATGATTTCTTTCTGCATCGTCTTGTTGCCCACCACAGCCCGGGCGGGAGATACGATTCCGAAAGCTGCATGGCGCAGGCCGATTGGGCTTCCACTGGAGAATCCCGGGGTCAAGAGAGTTGCCAGCGATATCGACGATGGCTATTGGCAGGGCGCTCCCGTCGGAGGTTTCGGTTCGGGTACGTTTTCGCGGACCTATCGTGGTGATTTTGCGCGCTGGCACATCAAGGCTGGCGTTCACAAATACGAGGTCAGCTATGCCAATGAGTTCGCCATGTTCCAGCAATCGGAGGGCGAATCTGCGGGAACAGCGCAAGTTCTGTTGACGGACCATCCGCACCACGGCGAGCTTGCAAGCTGGAACTGGGATTATCCTGTCGGGGCTGGAGACTATGCCGCCCTTTACCCGAAGTCCTGGTATGACTACAAATCGAACAAGTTCCCGGCCCACGTTGTGCTGGAGCAGTTTTCTCCCGTCCTTCCAAACAACTACCGCGAATCAAGTTATCCAATCGCCGTGTATCGCTGGCACGCGGACAACCCAACCAATAAGACGGTGACGGTGTCTGTGCTTCTTTCCTGGACCAATATGTCCGGGTGGTTTCGTACCTTCACTCATGATTTTAAAGGCGCTCCGAACCAGGGAAATTACGACCGGTATGTAAGTGAACCGGTCGGGTCTTCCGGGCAGATGAAAGGAATCGTCTTCGATCGAAAGCGATCTGGTGTTGCACCGAATGAATGGGATGGGCAGTTTGCCATCGCCGCGCTCGAAACTCCGGGTGTGGAAGTTAGCTATCAAACTACCTTTCAAGCCACAGGAGATGGCAAGGCAGTCTGGTCGCACTTTTCCAAGGACGGACGGCTCGCCAATGACGATACATCCTGGGTAAGCGATAGTGAAAAGCTGGCAGGAGCGATTGCGGTTCGCTTCACCTTGAAGCCGGGCGAAAGCAAAGTTGTTCCTATGACGATTGCATGGGACTTCCCGGTGGTGCAGTTCGGCGAAGGGCGCAAGTGGGACCGCCGCTACACAGATTTTTATGGCTCCGACGGCAGGAATGCGTGGAAGATCGCCCATGATGGACTGCTGAATGCAGCTTCGTGGAGCGATACCATCGATGCCTGGCAGGCAGGCTACGTCAACGATGAGAGCAAGCCGTTGTGGTATCGCGGGATGCTCTTCAATGAGCTTTACACGTTGACCGATGGGGGAACTTTCTGGGGGAGGCAGATCGGAGCAGACCCGAAATTGCCGCCGTCTTTTGCGCTGCTGGAATGTTTTGACTATGCGTACTATGGAACGCTCGATGTCCGTTTCTATGCCTCGCTGCCTCTGCTGAAGTTTTGGCCAGATATAGATAAGCGGGTCCTCCGGGAATTTGCAGACACGGTTCCAAAGGAATGGCCGGAGAAGGGTCTCTGGGTCTGGAAGACGGAGCAGACGGGAGAACCAAGCCTGCACAAGCGAAAGAACATCGGGGCAGTTCCCCATGATTTAGGTGTGCCCGAGGGTGATCCTTTCGTCGCCGTCAATGAGCCTGGCTGGCAAGACACAAACGGCTGGAAGGACCTCAACTCCAAGTTCGTCCTGATGGTCTATCGCGACTACGTGCTTACCGGCCGAAAGGACACGGCATTTTTAAAAGAGACATGGCCTGCCGTCAAGGACGCCATCGAGTACCTGCGCCAATACGATCATGGCGGAGCAATCCCCGAAAACAGCGGCTACCCCGACCAGACCTACGACTCCTGGGTGGTAAGCGGCGTCAGCGCGTACTCAGGAGGCTTGTGGCTCGGAGCGCTGCGCGCAGGCGAAGAGACAGCGCGTATTCTTGGCGATACAAGCGCACAAAATGAATATCATCAACTCTTCCTAAAGGCTCAGAAGACCTACATCAGCACACTTTGGAATGGAGAGTATTTCCGCTATGACAACGAGAGCGGCAATAAGGATGCTATCCAGACGGATCAGCTCGCTGGACAATGGTACGCTCACATGCTTGGACTGGGAGATCTTGTCCCTCGCAACATGCAGGTGTCTGCGCTGAAGAAGATCTTTGCGGTCAACGTCATGAAGTTCGGCGATGGAAAGATGGGAGCGGCCAATGGAATGTCCGCCGATGGTTCCATCATCGACAACGAGCAGGCAAAAGAAGTATGGGCGGGCACAACACTAGGCTACGCTGCGCTCCTCAAAAGCGAAGGGATGAAAGACGAGAGCTACAAGACAGTATGGGGTCTCTACCATGTGATCTATGAAAGCAAAGGCTACTGGTTCCGGACGCCCGAGGCATGGGATATCACCGGAAACTTCAGGGCGTCCATGTATATGCGTCCGGCGGGTATCTGGGCCATGGAGATGACTCCGCCTATCCCGCCAGAGAAACCGGCAAGGGACAGATGAGTAATTTACAGATTGGCGATAGCTGCTTGTTGAGACCATGAATACCTTCATGCGAGGCGAGCCATCGCCATCCGACACTTCAGTTGCGGCTCCCGACTCTCTCCAGCTCAGGCTCTGTGTACACCAAAGGGGCCGTGGCAGAACAGTCTTTGTAGAGCGATCCTTCTTTCATGATGACGTGCAGATTCTTTTCATGCACGACAAGGTCGAGATCCTTGAGGGGGTCACCGTCGACCAATAGCAGATCAGCGAGGTAGCCTTCCTTCACTTCCCCAAGTTCCTTACCTAGGCCCATAACCTGTCCACCAACGCGCGTGCCGCATTGCAGCGCCTCGTTTGGCGAAAAGCCCAGTAGATCGACAAAGTGCTTGAGGTCCCGCGCATTGTCGCCCTGGGGTGTCTGGGCGAATCCGTAGTCACCTCCGATGAGAATGCGCACGCCACGTCGTCGGAGCTCCGTATAGACTGCGGCCGTCGTATCGATCACGCGCTGCATCTGCCGTCCGATTTCGGAATCGCGGCGGAAGCCGAACCGTTCACCCTCGTAAAGAGTGCTGTAGATAATACCAATCGCCGGTCCCACGAAGATCCGGTCCTTCGCCGACTCCAGCATGTCTATCGCCTCCTCGTCCGCTGATTCACAGTGGTAGATCACATCCACTCCACAACGAACAGCTCGCTTCACGGACTCTGCCGCCCGCGCATGGCAATTGACCTTCTTGCCGAAGTCGCGTGCCACGTTGACCGCCATCTGCACCTCTTCCTCGCGCATCACGGTGAGACCGCCATGAGCGGCCGGGCTGAGGTCGTCTCCTGAGATGTTGACCTTGATGTTGTCTACCCCTTCACGACAACACAGGCGGACGACCTTTTTTATCTCCTCCGTACCGTCGGCGATCATGCCGAAGCTTTCGTAATACATATGCGCTTTGCGCTCATCACCCAGGCCGCCAGTGACCGTGATCTCCGGGCTCGCCGCACGGATACGCGGTCCGGGAAACTCTCCGGCATTGACTGCATTGCGAATGACGACATCGAGCCGCAGCTTTGAGGTGGCAGCACTATAGGCGCTGGTAAAGCCGTGATCGAGCAAGGTTTTCGCATTGCGCGCCGTCAGCAGGACATGCTCTTCGGGCGGAATGTTGCCAAGGTCGGAATCGTTCACCGCGCCGCCAAACGAAATATGCGCGTGCCCTTCCACAAGGCCCGGCATCAGCGTCCGGCCGCGGGCCTCGACCACAATGGCACCATCGGCGGCGAGCCGGTCTGGTGCGCGGGCGATTGTTTTGATTCTGGCGCCTTCGACAAGCACGTCGGCCGGAAAAGCGGCAGCACCGCTGCCGTCCCACACATGAGCACCACGGAAAAGAACTCGATTCATCATATTTACCTCCTTCGACTGTAACGATTAACTTTACTGATCTGCCACATAGGCGCCAATGCGATGCGCGAGGCCAGGGGACAACCGCGCGATTACGATGCCATAGATGATGGATAGAGCAAGGACCCCAAGCGCGATCCACGGAAACATATTGAAGGGCCACGCCTGGCCAGGCTGAACGAGGCCCCAAAGTGGAAACAGCATGACCAGCGTACCTACAATCGGCATCAGTATATGGCGAATGATGTTGAGTTCGCCGCGATGGTACCGGATCACGTAGACAGGAAGCGCGAGATTCGCGAGCATGTAGATGAGGATGATTGGGATAGCGCCGAGTGTGCCGGCAAAGCCGAAGTAGGCCAGTGGGGCGACACCGCCAAATAAGCCAAATCCAAGAACAAGCGCGACCGCGGTGATAAGAAATACCCACATCGCGCTGTGCGGCGTCTGGTGCCGCGGATGAATCTTGCCAAGGAATGCCGGCAGCAGGCCTTCGCGACCGGAGTTGAAGAGAATGCGCGCCTGCGAGTTCACAAGGCCGACCAGTGAGCCCATGATGCTGGTGACGCCGGCGATGTATGCCACGATCAACAGTGAGGGTGCGGAAGATTTCAATCCATCGATAAAAGGGATCTGCGAAGCGCCAAGTGCATGTACGTCCATCTTGAACCCGACCGCTGTCGCATAGGCGAGGAAGATATAAAAGATGCCGATCGCCAGCGTGCCGGTGATCAAAGCGCGGGGAATATTGCGGCGTGGATTTTCCGTCTCTTCCGCAAGAGAGGCAGAGTTTTCCCATCCGATGAAGAGATAGACGGCGAGCGGAAAACCTGCACCCAGACCCGCGAGACCTCCGGTGAGATTTGAGAACTTGAATGGCGCAAGGGTCACGAAGTGAGGGTGCGCGACCAGCATAACGATCCCACCCAGGACCAAGAGCCCTGCCTCGAAGTAAAAGAAGATACCGGACCAGAGCGTCGAGAGCCCAACACCTCGCATGACCAGCCAGCCGGTTCCGACCGATATCAGCACGGTGAGAATGGCCCAGTTGATAGATAGGCCGAGAAAGATCTTCAGCGTATCGGCAACCCAAACGCCGGCAATCGAGACTACCGTCGACGCGGCGACGATGTAGCCGAACGTGATGAATACAGAGACGGCAGCGCCGACAGAGGGTCCGAACGCCTTGCCGGTGAAGGTGACGAACGAACCTGTGGATGGAGTGAAACGGGAAAATTGCGCGATGGTGTTGGTCAGGAACAGAATCGCGACCATCGCGGTGAGGATGGTCAAAGGTGCCGCAAGTCCTGCACCTTGCACGATCACTGCAAAGCCGAAGAAGAAGCTCATCGCGGGCGCAATGTTGGCAAGAGTGGAAGCCACGATTTGGCCGAGAGAGAGCGCATTTCGCTGTAATCTGGTTTCACTGCCGTTTTGTAGGCTGGATACCGTTTTACTGACCGACATGTGTCCTCTAGTTGTGGAACTGGCATTTACGCGACAATTGCTTCTCTGCGCAGGGTATCTCTCATTCGTCTTCGACCTTGTTACGCAATATGCCGATTTTTTCGATTTCGACTTCGCACACATCTCCGTGCTTCATAAACAACTGCGGCTTCCGCGCCATGCCAACACCGGCCGGCGTGCCGGTCACGATGATATCGCCGGGCGAAAGCGTCATTGCTTCGCTCAGGATCGAGATCAGCCGCGCCACACTGAACACCATGCTATCCGTCGAAGCATCCTGAACGACGATGCCGTTGAGACGAGTCTGGATGTGCAACCCTTTTGCGCCGGGCGGAAGCTCGTCTGTAGTCACCAGATATGGACCGAACGCTCCGGTATTGTCGAAGTTCTTTCCGACAGTCCATTGAGGAGATTTCGTCTGATAGTCACGAATGGACGCGTCGTTGAAGATGGAATAGCCAATCACGTGGTCGAGCGCGTCAGCCTCTGCAATATGCCGTCCGCCTTTGCCGATGATCGCGACCATCTCACCTTCGTAGTCGAGTTGAGTGGAGACTGCGGGGCGAACGATGGGTGCGCCAGCACCGATCAGGCTCGAGTTGAAACGCGCAAAGATTGTTGGATAGGTTGGCACAACGAAACCGCTCTCAATCGAATGGTCGACATAGTTAAGCCCAACGCAGATGATCTTGCCGGGGGCCGACAGGGGCGGGAGCAGTGTGATCTGATCGAGATCGATAACGGGTCCTTTTTTGAGCGCCACTGCCGCTGCGTCGAGCGCGGTGCGGCCTTTCCGCACGAGAACATCGAGTGAGCCGGGATAGCCCACATCTCCACTTGGCAAGCCATGAAACTGTTCCTTCGGACCGGCAACTGCCAGTCCTTCCTGCTCTCCGTTACTGAATGCGGCAAATCGCATGAACATCGCCTTTCATTGTTTTGGGCAGTAATCCGAGGATCATCGGGCCGAGCCCACTGCTCCCATCCACTTCAACATGACGCAGTATTTTATATTTGTCAATGGATAATATATTTTTTAGAGATAGAATTCAGATGTCGTACGATACCTCAGGTTGAAATGCCTTGGATGGATGAGCGACGATGAGCAAAGAGTCTTCTGCGAACATGACCCAGGGAGCGTATGAGAGTTTGCGCGCCGACCTGCTCGCTTGCCGCATCCTCCCTGGGAGAAAACTGAAGATACAAGAACTCTGCACTCGGTTTTCGGTCAGCCTGGGAGCCATTCGCGAGGCGTTATCGCGCCTGACTGCCGAAGGACTGGTGGTGGCGGAGCCGCAGCGTGGCTTTCGCGCCGCTCCCATCTCAGCATCTGACCTTGTGGATTTGACGATGGTACGCATCGAGATCGACAGTCTCTGTCTTAGGCGTGCCATCGCGTGCGGCGATGTGGACTGGGAATCGCGTCTCGTCGCGGCAACACACCGGCTGGCGCGCACGCCGGAGCGAGTACCGGATGATCCCGCGCGCTCGAACGAAGATTGGGTAGAAGCGCACGCGGCCTTTCATCTCGCGCTGGTGAATGGCTGCGACAGCCCCTGGCTGCTTCATCTGCATACTCTCCTCTATGCGCAAAGCGAGCGCTATCGGAGACTATCAGTGCCGTTTGCAATCAGCGGGCGCAATGTAAACGAGGAACACCAGGCCATCGTGACCGCGACACTCGTACGCGATGCTGAAGGTGCGACGCAGCTGCTCGCAGCACATCTGGAGGCGACGACGCACATTCTGCTGGGCGCCGTGGTGGAGGGGCGAAAGGTGCTGGAGGATGCGCCTGAGAAGGGGTTTGACACCCGACCCGACAACGAACGATTTCACAATATGGTTTCAAGTGGCGATCAGAGTATGGCACTGAAAGATAAAGCTTCCCATCGGTTCGCTTGAAGCATAAGATGCCGTTCGATACCACAGGTGGCTCATATGTTGAAGCCTATGTTCGCCCTTCCCGTGTTACTGCTCTCTGCCCTCTCGCTACAGCAACCGGCTGCTACTCCTGCACCATCGAGTATTCCCGCTGAAGCTGCCCATTTAGTCAATCCGGTAAAACCCACGTCCGAATCCCAGGCCCAGGCAAAAAAAATGTACGGATACGACTGCGCCGTATGCCACGGAGCGAACGGCAACGGCAAAGGTGATCTCGCCGCCGATATGAAGCCCCCACTTAAGGACTACACTGATCCCGCCGCGCTGAAAGACATCTCTGACGGAGAACTCTTCTATATCATCAAGGATGGCAAAGGCCAGATGACCGGTGAAGGCGACCGTATGAAGCCAGAAGGCATTTGGAACATGGTGATCTTAGTGCGCTCGTTTGCCAAGAAGTAATACAAACATAGCCTGTGCAGCCGCAAACTTTTATAACGCTCATGTACAAATGAATGGTCGCTTCCTTAGTGCGAAAGAGACGCCGTTGCAATATTGCTGGTCCGGTCATGTCAATCCTCGTCAATCAGAGTTTTCCTTCATTCGCCGCAATGGCGAGAGGGATCATCCCGCGAAGCCGAAACTCGGTCAAAAACCGTGCAGGCCCGCGTAGATCGGGGAAGAATGATGAACTCTTGTGAAGGGATCTCAGAATCAGCGGTCGGCGCACCTGAAAGGGAGGGACACAAGATGCAGGCGCGCGAGGAAAGAAGGGCCCTGCTGGTCCGAAGCTCAGGCACTTCCAGAACTCAAGGTTTTTGAGTTTGGTCATACTTTGGTCATACTTGAGACTTTCGACCTGTCTCGCCTACAACCGTGATTTGCCTAAGCTATTTATTCTCAGGTGTTTCTATGGTGCCGGGAGGGGGGGTCGAACCCCCACGAGGTTGCCCTCGGCGGATTTTGAG
>NFUO01000210.1 GCA_002197545.1 Acidobacteria subdivision 2 bacterium RH1 MAG20
AGAGAATGGCGCAGTGTTCGACGTCTCCCGTGAGCAGCGTTGATGTCAAGCGCGCGTAATCCGGTGCGCCGAGGACAATCTCGATCATCGTGCAGGCTTCAGCCGTCGCATGATCACCTTAAAGAAAGTGACGAGCGAGTCGCTGTTAGGATTCCAACCCTGGATGTGCCAAGAAAACCAAGTGGTGCGTCGATCGGGTCTCACATCAGCAGGAATGGGATTGGAGTCGTTGGTATTTTGCGGCGTGCCGCCACCAGCAAGTCTCAGCCCCGTGGGCTCAACCCAAAAGCAATCTGGCTGCGCCGCAGGGTATCCAGGGGGTGCGAGAAAGTGCACCGTCACCCGTGGCACCGTCCATCCCGGCCCAATATCCACGTCGGGCACGGTAATGAGATGCGCTCCATTTGCGAGCGCAGTGGAGGTCGGTGCGGGCGCGCCTTGACGGGCTCGGAACGCCGCCAACGCTGCCAGTTGAGGTGCGATCATTGCAGCCCGAAGGTGGCCGGCGGAACGGCGAAGAAGTGCTTCACCTTGCCGCGCAGATCCACGCTCTCTCCATCAGAAATTGCCCGATCCGGGGTATCACCATCCTCTTCGAGATAGAGCTGGTAGGTTGCGGTGACGCCGGCCCGAGATTTTATCTCGAGGCCGGTAAGTGCGGCCTCGGCCGCCTTATAAGGCTTCGCATCGACAAAAAATTCGTGCTCTTCAGGTTTGTGTTCAGTCATGGCGTGTTTCCTTTTGGAGAATTATCCGACCCGTCTGTCTCTCATATCTCATGCCTCTTGTCCTTCTGGATGTGGTCTTGCTGGTCAGTTTTGTTGGCCCATTCGATGAGGGCGGTGCGCGCCACACGTTGTTCGGGATCGTCCAACTGCCACTGCCGTACGAAATAGGGAAGCAGCGCCTCACGCACCGTCAGTTTCAATGTTCCATCCTGCATCCCGAACTCGCTCTCGACCGCCCGGCGCTGTCCCGGCGTAAGGTTGCGCGCGGCCCGTAACTCCACGGTTGTGGAGGTCCGCCAGCGAACGTCGGCGTTGGGATCGATGTCACTGCGTCGCGCGGCGTGGATGCTTTGAATGCGCGCCAGGACAAAATCCCGGAAATGGCTGTTCTCATGACACCAGGCGCGGGTGTGCCAGCGAGATCCGTCGGAGGCGAGCGCGTGGGGGGCGATCCACCGACGCACCGGAGCGGGGTAACGCATGGCTTGATAGGTGATCTCGAGGTCTTCTTGGTCGCGAATTG
>NFUO01000211.1 GCA_002197545.1 Acidobacteria subdivision 2 bacterium RH1 MAG20
CGGTACACCAGACAGGTCGCGGATCTGCCCTGCGCCGGCAGAGCGGTGCGCCTCGTGGTGATCTCCTGGCCGTTTACCTGCGAGGTCCGGCATTGTCGGCGGGAGATCTTCGCCGAGCGCTTTGGCGACTTACTGCCGGTCCGAGCGCGCCGGACGGCACGGTTGGAGTGCATCGTCCATTATCTGGGCCTGGCGCTGGGCGGCCGGCCGGCGGCAAGTTTTGCGAAACGGCTGATGCTGCCCGTGAGTAACGATACCCTGCTGCGGGTCGTCCGGCGACGAACCTGTCCACCGACAGAGCCTCTGATCGTTGCCGGCATTGATGACTGGGCCTTCCGCAAGAACCATCGCTACGGAACGATCGTCTGCGATTTGGCGAGGCGGCGGATCGTGGCGCTGTTGCCCCACCGCGAGATTGCTACAGTGCGGGTTTGGCTCTCGGCGCATCCGGAGATCAGGGTCGTGTCGCGCGACCGCGGTGGCGGCTAGCCGCAGCACACGCCGTCTTCGACCTCACGGTCTCGCGGCGGCCCGGCAAGCTTGTGATGCTCTGCCAGAAGGCCCGCGTCCTGAGGCGCAGTGATATGGGGGAGCTTTAGATCAGGAAGCAAAGCGCGACGAACAGCGCCGCCCCGATCAAAGACCCAAAGACGATGATGGTGGCTGCTACCGTTGGCTTGTTGGACGTGGGAACGCGTGCTTCATGCTGGACGTATAAGGAGCCGACGCGCCTCCGATTTATCGAGCGATAGGAGCTTAAGCGCCGCCTTAAGGGCGGCCTTTTCATCGACGGCAAAGACGCTCCCAAGGTACTCACCCTTAGCCCGAAGTCGGATTACTTCCCACCCACGCGTACACTTACCCATGGTTGGAATCTGGCGGACCGCCGCCCAGAGTCAAGGGTCGGCAGCCTACGTCTGTGTTTTGACGGGCTCATCTTGTAGCCTAGCCAAAACCCAAGGAGCGCGACTCGATGAGGCCAGCCTCGATCCTGCTGGCGATAACTCGCGGCACGCGCAACTTCATCGTCGGCGCTCACTTCCCCTGCGTTCAGCAACTCGCAGGACAAGCCAGAGAGGAAGGATCACCAGAGGCCCGCCGCCGACGAGCGACCCATAGACTTTACTTGCAGTAACCGGATTTGCCGAGGTGAAGTAATTGATCGCCAAGAAAATGAGCATTGCAACAGCTAGAAGCTCTAAGAGGCCTAGCGCAATTCGATCTGTCCACATCATGGCTTGCTCATCAAATCTGCTGATTGGCCCCTTTTGACCCTACGGCGTCCGTTCCTTCTTGCTGTGAACTCCGGCGGTTGCGCTTCTTTACTCCTCCTCATCATCATCGTCCGAATTCGGCAGCGTAACTCGGGTCGGCTCTATCTCAGTCACTCGGACCACGCCTGGCATCGGCTCATCCACAACGTCGATAATTTCACCTTGCACTACGGGTGTCATCCGTTCTGTCTGTGGCTGCTTACAAGGGGATACCCGTTTCTTCGAAGTCCCCGGAGAAACTCTCTTTGACGTTCCCGGTGATTTTCCGCCGACCGTTCGTTTGACGGACTTTTTCGCCGTGACCTTCTTTGAAATTCGCCGTGATTTCGTGCGGCCCCTTCGTTTGACGACTCTATTCGCCGCCTTCATTTTCCTCGACTTGATCCTTCGAGCCGTCGCACGTTTCTTGCGCTTGGCCATCGCAATTCCCCATCCTTATATCCAGAAGCCGATGGAAATACTACA
>NFUO01000212.1 GCA_002197545.1 Acidobacteria subdivision 2 bacterium RH1 MAG20
AAATAAGCTCCTTTAGCCGGCCCGCAGCCACGTTATGTCCGGCTACCTCATGCGTGTAGGTTATGCCGGTTGCACTCCGCCGACCGTGGTATGCGGCGGGAGCGGCACCTGTGGCGTCGGTCCCGGCATCGCAGCCTGGGGCGCCGATGGCTGGAGCCGGTTATAAAGCGCCAGCGCAATCGCCCCAATTCCCCAGATCCAGATGCCCAGCCCGACGAGGGCTCCTATGACGTGCACTTGCGCCAGCGGCGTATAGACGATGCGTACGATCACGAAGCCCAATGCCATTCTGCCAATCAGGCCCCAGGTATCGACCGGCCTGCCGAGAATCCAGTTGCCGACCACTGTCCCGACCACAATCTCCGCGCAAAACAGCGCGAGGATCCAGAGTCCAAACGTAAGGACTCCCAACGGTATGCCCACGACCGTCACACACGCAATGACGGCGGCGATCGGTACTCCGAAGAACACCAGCACACCCAGCCCGACCGGCGCTCCGAAGCGTTCGCCAGCTCGTACCACCTCGCCGGCGAATTTGGGAAGCAGCAAGAAGAGCACCAAGCCGAAGAGCACGAAGGCCGCAGTCCAAATGATCCGCCACACATAGTAGTGCCCCTGTGTGTACTGCGATCGATGCCGCATCTTGGTGAATTCCACGGGAGACACCAGTTTCGCACCGGACGAGACATTCGCTGGGTTGTCCCCCTCATACCGAATCGGCCCTGAAACTTGCGCCGAGGATGCGATGGACATATTTCGCCCCTTGGCGCGTACCTCTCCATCGATAGTTCCTGAAATGATGGTCTCGCCAGCCATAGCCATGAGATCGCGGCCTAAATGTCCGTCGACGCTTACGGTCTGTCCGAAAACCGTCAAACTGCCGTCGACTTTACCGGCGGAATCCAGGTTCAGGGTCTCATTGAAGGTAAGGACGTTTCTCGCTACGGTTCCCGTGATGGTCAGATTATTCGCAAAGGAGCGAATGTTGCCGTCGATCTGGCCGCTGATACGGGCCGACTGTGCGAAGAGAATGGCGTCGCCCTTGATGTGACCATCGATCTCAATGGATTGGCCAAAGAAAAAGACGTCTCCTTCCACGGTGCCATCGATCCGCGCGCGGGCGCCGGTGATGAAAATGTCGCTTTTTACGGTCTGATCTTTTGCGAGTTCGTAGATCTCGCCCTTGTGAAAAAGCGTGGCGCTCGCCGGTGCGGGGAGAGCCAGCGCCGCGCACAATCCCGCGAGTACCAGCGCCAATACCGACCCGCGCCGCAGCCGCCGGCGGAATATTACCGCTCCGAATCCCGCCACCGTAACCATTGCCAGCACCTCGAAAAGTGTCACCATGGATTGCCATCCTTTCCAGAAGGCGCCCTGAAAAACCAGCAGGCTCAAGAGGCTCGTTCCGCCGAAACCAGCCTGTTCCAACCGCAACTGCGCGGGCTCGATGAAGGTCGTGTACAGTGCGTAGACGCCCGTTGCCGCCAGCCCAAGAATCACGCCCCAAATCCAGCCAAAAGATTGCCG
>NFUO01000213.1 GCA_002197545.1 Acidobacteria subdivision 2 bacterium RH1 MAG20
CCACTGCTCCGCTCGCGCCGAGAAATGCGAAGAACGGACCCGTTACCGAGCGCGCGCCTTCGTACGTCATGTCGGCAAATAAGCTGACGACGCTCATCAAGAAGACGAAGCGGAAAGCCCTAGCTTTCAAGGAGACACCTGACGGGAAAGTTTACGGAACGGGCAATGAAGCACATCTGATGCGCGCGTTCGTGCAGCGCATCCGCGTCCGCGCTGCGGCCCCGATCCGCGATCTGCACGCGGGGGTGGAGCGTTACTTCAACGAATTCGCCGCTGCCCTCGGGATTGGTTCGCATCGTGCCTTCGGCGGAATCATCGTAGGACGTTACGACGATGCCGGCATCGGCGCAAAGATGCAAATACGCCAGCATGTGGCACGACGACAATGCTGCGACCAGTAACTCTTCGGGGTTATAGCGCGTATCGTCGCCGCGATAGGTTTTCGCGCTTGATCCGGCAATGGCCGATGTTTTCATGGGCGCGGAGAGCTCGTAATCTCGCCCGTAGGCGCGGTACGAGC
Organism: Acidobacteria subdivision 2 bacterium RH1 MAG20; assembly: GCA_002197545.1. The sequence continues at coordinate 521 of NFUO01000213.1, forward strand.
TGGTCCCGGATCCGAGGTTTCCTATCCAGCGAAGCGTGGTCGCAAAAGTATGATTCGTCATCGCCGGATGACCTTATTACCTAACGGTGAGCATGCCTTTCATGTTCGGATGATACGAGCACGTCAGCGCGTACGTTCCGGCTTTTTTGAAGGTGTAACTCCACGAGGCGTGTTCGTCGAGATTGCCCGAATCGAAGGCTCCGCCGGCGGCTGTGACCGTGTGCGGATAGGAGTCGTCGTTGATGAACTCCACCGTGTCGCCGACGCTAACCGTGGCCGATGCGGGCTTGAACGAAAAGTCGCTCAAGTGGATAACCAGCGCGGGTTTCGGCGTGGCTGCCGTAAGCAACGCAAGCGCGACGATTGCGGTAAGGTATTTCATAGTGCTAAAACTTACTCCACGATAATCCTAACGTACGGATTGATTTCGTTGTAGAACGAGTTTTGACCCTTGCCACTCCGGTTCATGCCCTTGAGCTTCGGGGACACGCTGAGTTTCACGCGATGCCGCCGCCGCAGCTCGTTCGGCTCTTCTTTTCCCGAAGGCAATCACGATCGGCTA
>NFUO01000214.1 GCA_002197545.1 Acidobacteria subdivision 2 bacterium RH1 MAG20
AACACGAGTTCATCGCGCATCCGACAGTAGGCGGCCGCCACGGGATTGCAGTAGCCCCAGTCGCGCTCGTAGGCGCCATCATGGTCGCGGTCGTTGTAATACGTTCGAATGGCATCGAACGGTGAGACGTCAGCGGCTGGGGGGGGCATACGTTGCATCAATTCCGATAGACAAGTATCCGCCGCGGAAGGCATTTTGCATTCTCCATTCTCCATTTTTCAATCTTCATTCGTAATTGGGAAAATGAAAAATGGAGAATGGAGAACAGAAATCTCTGACGCACTGTGCGCCCCATCTTGCATCTGACTTTACCCTACGGGGCTGGCGGCGCTGGGCTGGGCCTCGAAATGGGTCGAGTACTCGCGGCGGGCCGTGCTGTAGTCATCGACTTGTCCGATGTCGAGCCAGTATTCATGGATCCGATATCTGCCGATCGCCTCGCCGCAGGCCAGGAGGTCCTTGATCAGCGTGTCCATCCCGAAGTATTCGCCTTTGGGAATATGCTCGAATATCTCGGGCGTCATGCAGTAAATGCCGGCCACGACCTCGAGGGTCAGATTCGGCTTTTCCTCGACGCCGATGATGCAATCGTCCTCGTTGGCGGTGACGTTTCCGAATCGAAAAGGCGTCACGATGGCCTTGGTCGCCACTGTCAGGACCCGGCCGGATTCGATCGACCAGTCGTGGAATTTGCGAAAGTCGAGTTGCGTGATGATATCGCCGTTCATCACGAGAAAGGGCTCTTGCAGTCGGTCGGCCAGGAGCGCCAGGGGACCGGCCGTGCCCAGCGGCCGATCTTCGCGGCTGATGTGCACGTTGACGCCGAATCGCGAGCCGTTCCCGACGTAGGCCTCGATGAAATCGGCCATGTAATTGGTCGCCAGGTACACGTCAGTGACGCCCGCGGCGCGCAGAGCGTGCGCCTGAATCTCGAGAATCGACTTCTCGCCCAGGGGCAGCAACGGCTTGGGGATGACCTCGGTAAAGGGGCGCAACCGGCTCCCCAGACCACCCGCGAGAATGACAGCCTGCATGGATTTCACCTTTCAATTGCTCGATAAGAGTTCGTCGTAGACGGCAATCCACTGGGGGATCACGCGGTCCCAGGCCTTCAGGTCCTTGACGCGAGGCCC
>NFUO01000215.1 GCA_002197545.1 Acidobacteria subdivision 2 bacterium RH1 MAG20
AAGCGGTGAAGGACGGAGTTGTAGTCGATCTGCGATATGAGGCGCGTGACATCGAGCAGAAGCTCACGTCACCCGAGAAAATCGATCAGTGGTTCGAGGCGAAGACCAAGGGCCTAACCAATCTGGCCAAGGCGCAGCTCAAGCAGCGCTGGGGCACGATGCAGAAGGTGCTCAGTTCGCAGGACCGGCTGGGGAAAATCGTAGCCGACATCCTGATGGACATGGAAACCCGCGACCGGCTCAAAAGCGGCCACGGCAACGCCATCCTCGTCTCGGGCAGTATCTACCAGGCGTGCAAGCTTTATGAGCTGTTCGAAAAGACGGCTCTGGCCGGTAAGCGCGCCATTGTGACCTCATATAAACCTGGGGTGGCCGATATCAAGGGCGAAGAAACCGGAGAGGGGCCAACCGAGAAGCTGCGGAAGTACGAAATCTACCAGAAGATGCTGGCCGACTGGTTCAACCAAGCCCCCGAGAAGGCCATTAACCGCGTCGAGGAATTCGAAAAAGCGGTCAAGAAGAAATTCGTCGAAGAGCCCGGTCAGATGAAGCTGCTCATCGTGGTGGACAAATTGCTCACCGGATTCGACGCGCCTCCCGCTACCTTCCTCTACATCGACAAGCAGATGCGCGACCACGGGTTGTTTCAAGCGATCTGCCGCGTGAACAGGCTCGACGGCGACGACAAGGAATATGGCTACATCATCGACTACAAGGACCTTTTCAAGAGCTTGGAGGGCGCGGTTCAGGATTACACCTCTGGCGCTCTCGACGGCTACGAGAAACAAGACGTCGCCGGATTGCTGAAAGACCGTGTCGAGAAGGCGCGCGAGCACTTGGAGGAAACGCGGGAAGCCGTCAAAGCGCTCTGTGAGCCGGTGGAAGCGCCAAAGGACACGGCAGCTTACCAGCGATATTTCTGCGCGAAGGATTCCGGCAACGTCGAACAACTCAAGGAGAACGAGCCCAAGCGCCTGGCGCTGTACAAACTAGTCGCGGCTCTGGTCCGCGCGTTTGCCAACATTGCCAACGAGTTGGAAGAAGCAGGCTATACCGCCGCCGAGATCGGCGCGCTGAAAGACGAAGTGCGTTACT
>NFUO01000216.1 GCA_002197545.1 Acidobacteria subdivision 2 bacterium RH1 MAG20
CCCCAAAACGTCGCAGGCCGGACCCTTTCGAGTCCGGCCCGTTCCCACCCCCGCGGAAACTCGGTTAAAGTTTCGATTCCCCGCTCTGCAGATTGCTGCGCATCAGCACCTTGTCCACCACCTTCTCCACATCGCTCAGGAAGAAGCTGTTGGCGGGCTGCTGCATGGCCACCTGCGTTCCGTGGCCAAGGGCCGCCGCGATCTCGTTCCAGCGGTAGATCGTCGAGTTGGCCGGCATCACGATCAGCTTCCGCACTGGTTCAGGCAGCGCTACATAACCTACCCACACGCCCAGAACGATCAGCACCATGCCTTCATATACAAACTGGATGGGCGAAATCAGCGAGCGATTGCCGGAAAGCAGCGCGCCGGCGATGAAGTCGCTCGAGGACATGATGCCGAAGCCAAGTGCCAGACCGAACGGAAGATCGCGCGCCGAAAGACGAAGCTCGTTCATGCACAGGCAGAGGAAAGCAAGCAGGCAGAGTTCGAGAATGCTCACCGAGCGCATCAGGCTGAAGGCCACGCCCTGCACCATCATGAAGCTCTTGTGCATATAAAACACGGGCAACAGGCTCACAATGGTCGAAACCAGGGCCGCCCAGCGAAAGACAATCGTTCCCAGCCGCGTCAGTCCCTTGAACGGCGCAAGAACCGCGTGGAAGATCTCCAGGCAGATGAAGTAGAGAGAGAGAGCGCTGGCGATATAGACAGCCCAGTAGGCGAAGAAGTACATCATGAAGCAGTAGTCGTTGAACCAGTGCTTCGATTGTCCGTAAAGAAGGATGAGCAGAACGGGCATGGAACCCACGCGGAGCGCCAGATAGGCGCTCATCGCCGGGAAGCGCCGGTGCAGACCTTTCGACCAGAAGAAAAAGCCGACCGTAGCCCAGAGCAAAAACTCCAGACCGCTCATCACCGACATTGCAGAATCCAGTGGCATACGAGGCCTCTCCATCCTGAGGTTTTCCCAGAATAGCCCCCATGGCCACTTGGATTCAAAAGGAAACTGCACTCCGCGCCTAGCACTTTCGTGCTATGGCGTACCTGCCGCTTTTCTGGCCTTTTCCCGCCTGAGCTCTACTTGACCTGGCCGGAAGGGCATTCGAACTTCGGTCCGCAGCAGGGAACCGGAACAGCAGACGACGCCGCCTGGTGGCTCGCAATCATCGGCTTAGGAGCCGACGTCACGGCAGCGGCGGCGACACCAGCGAAGACCACAGACATTGCAAAGATGCGAACAGCGAGTTTCATAATTGGTAACCCCTCTTGGATATCGGTGGTGAGGGAAGGTCACTCCCCTAACACTTTCAGGGTATCCCAACTTCAAAAGTAAGTCTATCGTTTTCATGGGGTTTAATTGGTAGTCACCGACCGAATTACTATCGTCATATAACGCCTTCGTAATCTACCCGCCGGTAATCGTTTCCGGCATCACCGCACTCCCTCCGCGCGGGCCGCCCGGCATGCTAAAATCATGTCAGGAAGTTTCGCTCAAAGCCCTCGTCTTTCAAGCGGTTATCCCCTTTGGCCCGCCCGGGCTCAGGCCCTCCACAAACCGCTGCACAGCCGGGCGGAGCGCGAAATTCCCGCGATCGGATCTCTATGGCGACTTTGGCAACAAATGATGACCTCCCTTCGGACAGCAACGGCGACAGCGGCAGCTACACAGGCGAAAATATCAAGATCCTCGAGGGCCTTGAAGCCGTCCGCCTGCGCCCAGCAATGTACATCGGCTCCACCGGCGAGATGGGTCTTCATCACCTCGTCTATGAGGTTGTCGACAACTCCGTTGACGAAGCCCTGGCCGGCTACGCAAAAAAGATTGACGTCATCATCCACGTCGACAACTCCATCACCGTAACCGACGATGGCCGCGGCATTCCCGTCGACATGATGCCGGTGGGCGAGGGCAAAATGATGCCCGCCGTACAGGTCGTTCTCACCAAGCTCCACGCCGGCGGCAAGTTCGATGCCTCCACGTACAAAGTCTCCGGCGGCCTCCACGGTGTCGGCGTCAGCTGCGTGAATGCGCTTAGTGAAGAGTTCGAGGTTGAGATCTGGCGCCCGGAAAAGCCCGGTGAGCCGAGCCATACCTACGAACAGAGCTACTCGAAGGGCATTCCAACTTCCACGCTGCAAAAGACGGGAACCTCGAAGCGCCGCGGCACCCGTGTCCACTTCCTGCCCGACAGGTCCATATTCAAGGTCACCGAGTACAGCTACGACATCCTGGCTCAACGGCTGCGCGAAATGGCCTTCCTGAACAAGGGCCTCGAAATCACACTCACCGACGAGCGCATTGCAGACCCCAAGACCGGCGACTCCAAGCGCGCCGAGTTTCGTTACGCGGGCGGCATTGCCGAGTTCGTCAAGCATCTCAACCGCGGCAAATCCGTACTGCATGAAAAGCCGATCGTGATGGAGGCCCCGCGCGACGGCGTCGAAATCGAGATTGCCCTCCAGTACAACGACAGCTACTCGGAGACTGTCTTCAGCTTCGC
>NFUO01000217.1 GCA_002197545.1 Acidobacteria subdivision 2 bacterium RH1 MAG20
AACAAGGCATAGCTCAGCAGGGCCAGGAAGAGATAAAGGCCTAAGACCACGAAGCCATTTTGGCTGACGGTGTCGGCAGCATCCCAGGCGCCGTGAAGCGCGGCGGCGCTCAGATAGCCGATCGGCAGCAGATAGATCGCCATTTTGGGGCGCAGCACCGAAAGCCCGATAAAGTAGCCGAACAGGCCGCTATAGGCGCAATGGCCGGTCAGTGTCGGCAGCCCGCGCGCGAGCAGATCCACAAGTCCAGTGAACGCCTGGCTTCCGGTATCCTTCGCCGTGTTCATAGCCTCCGGCACGTATTGCTCCAGCGTCTCATCGAGAAAGAAACCGGTACCCGAGGCTACGCCCAGGATGATGCCATTGAGAGGTCCGGAAACCCGAAAGCGCTTTGCCAGACCCGCCAGCACTGCGCCCAGCCTGCCCGGCGCATGGCGGGCGAGGAAGGCCAATCCGGCACCGAGCAGAATCAACGCAAACAACGGCAGCGCCTTGAAGCCTTCTTCGCACAGGCCGACAAAATACCAGCCCGCAAGCTGCACCCCGTAGTAGGGAGACTTGTGCCATTGCAGCGATGGGATGACGTGGTTGAACAGGGCGTACCAATAATGCCAGACCGGGCTTTCCAGCAGCAGAAACGTGCAAGCCGTGACGCCGACGAACAGCCACCACGGCGCTGCGCGCTCGCACATGTTGTAGATGTAGACGTTGATCATCAGCGCGATATAGAGGGCGATGATCCAGTAGATCACCCAGGCTTGCTGGATTTGATCGGAGCCGGTGGGCTGGGCGCCAGGGTGCAGCACCACCATCATTCCAAGCGAAACGAGGATTGTCGCGATTATCGGAAGCAGATGTTCTTGCGACCAGGTGCGGCGGCCGCCGACGAGCGGAAAAACCATGCCGCGCGAGAGCTGGAAGTCGGCTTCCACGGCCGGAGCAGAGAGTTCGGTCGCCATCACATCACCGCTGCAAGTAGGTTGCTGGTTTGATCGAGACTCGCGCATTTCCCGGCCGGCGGCATCCGAACCGCACGGATGGGTGGAACACAGGACTGGAGACACACGTCGGCTGACGACACCACGTACGATTCTATCTGGCCGACTTATACTCGCC
>NFUO01000218.1 GCA_002197545.1 Acidobacteria subdivision 2 bacterium RH1 MAG20
GGGTCAGTACACGGCCAACAATTACCGTGCGGTCTCTTCCTATAAACCGGGCAGTTACCTCAATGCCGCGAATATCAAGTACAACCCCGCTAATTTTCTCGATGCCGCGCTCGCGGGCACCGGAGAAGCGGTCAACGGCGGCGGCCCGATCTGGGCCATCTTCGATGCCGACGCCGTGAAGCGCGAGCAGTGGACGGTTGCGCCTCCCTACGTGGATCCCCAAGGGTACTTCTTCTCGGCAAACACTCCGGCCGCATTAGCGGCCGCCATTGTAAACAAATATCAGCGCAAGCCCATCTCTGGCGCTGCCATCGAAAGCACGGTCGCGCGTTACAACTCTTTTGTGGACACAGGGAACGATACGGATTTCGCGAAGCCCACTCCGAAGTACAAAATCCAGACGCCGCCGTTCTACGCGGCTTGGGCCATGCCCGTCGTTCACGACACACGTGCGGGCCTGCGTATCAATGCCAAGTGTCAAGTCATGGATTTTTCCGGCAACGTGATTCCTGGTCTGTATTGCGCGGGCGAGAGCGCCGGCGGATTTGGCCTGCATGGCCTGGCGCGCTGCCTCGTGCAGGGTCGCATCGCCGGCAAGAACGCTGCGATTGAAGCGCCAGAAATTTCAAAAGCCTAGGGCCACTACCTGAAACGCGGGTCGAATTTCGAGCGAGGAGACTGACATGAAGAGCATCCTGACCTTGTTGATGGCGATGGCTGCATTCACGGTGATGTCTGCGGCAGCGGGCGCGCAGGGAGAGGTCACTTTTGCGAAGAACGTGGCGCCGATCTTCCAGGAGCACTGCCAGACCTGTCACCATGTGGGCACGGTCGCGCCGATGTCTTTGGTAACTTACGAAGAGGCGCGTCCGTGGGCGAGGGCAATCAAGCAGAGAGTCTCGGCTCGCGAAATGCCGCCCTGGTTCATCGACAGGAACGTGGGAGTTCAGCATTTCAATAACGACGAGTCGTTGACCGATGAGGAGATCGCGACGATCGTCAAGTGGGTGGACGGCGGTGCTCTTCAGGGCAATCCTGCCGACATGCCGCGAACACGCCAATTCGCGGATGATCAGGCCTGGCAGATCGGCAAGCCGGATCTCATTATCACTCTGCCGAAGGACGTGATCGTAAAGGCCCACGGGCCCGACTGGTGGCCGGACATTCTGGTGGATCCTGGTCTCACCGAGGATCGCTATGTTCAGGGTGTCCAGATTATTCCCACCAAGGGCTATGCCGTAATCCACCATATCCGAACGTCCATCGTGGAACCTGATGCCGGCACCCGTCACAGTGGTCAGCGCGACGGGAACGTCTCGCTCGAGGTGGGAGAGCAAGGCGTCTTCCTCAATGAATATGCGATTGGAAAAGGTGCGGATGTGTTCACC
>NFUO01000219.1 GCA_002197545.1 Acidobacteria subdivision 2 bacterium RH1 MAG20
GACCCCACCGCACCCAGCGCCTACCGCCAGGGCAGTGTCGTCGAGCCAGAGCCAGCCCCCGAGCCGGAAGCAGTCGCACATACAGAAACCCTAGTGGCGCACGTAGAAATCCCAACCTCGACGGAAGCGGTGCATCCTGTCGAGGAAGTCGAGTTTGTCGAAGACAACTTCAACCCGGACAACACTCACGAAGAGGCGCCTGTCAGCGGAACGTCCACCGCGGACGCGAATGAAGAATCCCCGGAAGAATCTACAGACGAATCCGCAGAAGAATCGGAAGACGATGCCACCATCCATGCCTTCGCGCCCGGGACCGGCGTCCTTGAAGAAGAGCTGATCGACGAGGAAGAAGACGACTTCTCGCCTTCCTACGCCCTGCTCGATGAAAACGAAATGGACGAACTGGTCGAAGAGACCCTAGATGTCCAGATGGACAGCGGCCTGATCAGTGACATGGTGCGCGATGCCCACATCGAGGAGCGCACCCGCTTCAACGAAGAGCAGAACGGCCATACCGTCGAAGAGTCCGGCGAGGAAACCGGTGACCTGGACGAAGAGGACGATCTGGAAGAAGAAGGTCTGGACGAAGAAGAGGATTTCGCCCCCGAGGAATCGGACGAAGACTCCGACGCCGTAGCCGAAGAGCCCTCTGAAGGCGCAGCCGGACAGGAAGGTACACCCCGCCGCACACAGCAGCGTTCCGGTGGCCGCAGTCGCGGACGCCAGAACAATCGCCGCCGCAGTGGTGGAAATGGCGGAGGCCAAGGCCGTCGCGCTACTGCACAGATGACCAACATGCCCGCCATCAATGACCTGTTGAAGTCCGGGCAGGAGATTCTGGTCCAGATCGCCAAAGAGCCCATCGCCCGCAAGGGAGCGCGCATCACCAGCCACATCGCGCTGCCGGGCCGCTTCCTGGTCTTCATGCCCACCGTCAATCACGTCGGCGTCTCGCGCAAAATCTCTTCGGATGAAGAGCGCCAGCGCCTCAAGCGCATTCTGATCAGCGAAAAGGGCGACGCCGGTGGCGGCTTCATCGTCCGCACCGCGGCTGCTACCGCCAGCGAAGAAGACCTTCGCGCCGATATCCGTTTCCTGCTCAACCTCTGGGCGGATATCCGTTCCCGTTCGGAAGCCTCGAAACCGCCGGCCTTGATCTATCACGATCTCAGCCTGGTGGAGCGCGTTCTGCGCGATCAGGTCAGCGAGAACTTCTCCACCATCTGGGTCGACACGGAAGCCGATTACGAGCGCGTCCTTCGCTTTCTGCAGCGCTTCCAGCCCTCGCTGATTCGCCGCGTCAAGCTATACACCAAGGAAACCCCACTCTTTGAGCAGTTCGGCATTCAGGAGCAGATCAACAAGGCGCTGCACTCCAAGGTCTGGCTCAAATCCGGCGGCTCCATCGTCATCAACCAGACGGAAGCCCTGGTCGCCATCGACATCAACACCGGCAAATACGTCGGCAAGACGGCGCGGCTGGAGGACACCATCCTCAAGACCAACCTCGACGCCATCCCGGAGATCGTCCGCCAGATTCGCCTGCGCGATCTGGGCGGCATCATCGTCATCGACTTTATCGACATGGACGAGCGCAAGAACCGGTACCGCGTCATGCAGGCGCTGGAAGACGAATTGCACTCCGACCGCGCGCCGTCTAAAGTGCTTCAGTTCAATGACTTTGGCCTGGTTGCCATCACCCGCAAACGCGTCAAGCAGTCGCTCGAACGGACCCTGTCCACGCAATGCAATATCTGCACCGGCACCGGCATGGTCAAAAGCCCGGTCACCGTCTGCAATGAGATTTATATTGAACTGCGCAAGATGCACCGCCATCTGGATAAGGGCGACATCATGCTCCGCGTCCACCCTGAGGTAGTCAAGCACCTCAAGTCGAACACCTCGCGCTGGCTGGGCGAGATGGAGGAGCTCTCAGGCAAAACCATCATCGTCAAGAGCGATCCGAGCCTGCATCCGGAGCAGTTCGACATTCACTAGAACGTACCGTTCCGGGACTTCCGCAGCGGCTCCTCCGTTGCGGAAGTTCCGGCAAATGCAGTCTCACGGTACCCTGTCTTCATCGCATCAACAGCGTCCGCAACAAATTTACAGGGTCGCCGTCTAACCAATGGATGACTCGGGCGTCTTGGTTATCAGGAGAGCCCTGCAGCGGCAAATATGGGCATCCCTGTATTGCAAGGCAGGCATCTCACTAGCTTCGCGCTCGATATCTTTTTTCAAACGGAATGGCATTTTTGCAAGAGCAACGATAGAGAGGAATCGAACTCCATGAA
>NFUO01000022.1 GCA_002197545.1 Acidobacteria subdivision 2 bacterium RH1 MAG20
AGCGTGTCTCTCCGCAGTTGCTGATTGCGCGGAGCGTTGATCGACAGGTCGTCACGCTCAGTCTTTCGGGTGCCGCAACCAGGCGCAACGTTCCTGTTGCCCGTGCAAGTTTTCGTGATGTCGGCGGTGCCAATAAGACAATTCGAATTAACCTTGCTAATACTTCGGCTATGGACGCCCGCTTTCTTGGGTTGCTCCTTATGCTTCATAAGCGGGCCAAAAAGCGGAACGCGAAGCTTTCCTTGATTGGTGCTTCGTACTGGCTGCGGACGATCTTTCGTCTGAATGGGGCCGGATTTCTGCTGGATCGGAGTGAGTAAGTATGGCGACACAGGCTCTCGCGTTGCCGCGCGCTCCGGTCCTTCGGCCCGGCCTCGTGGCATTATTTGCAGTTGGCGTCGCGATCCTGGCTTTCAGCGGCGCACTTGCCGAGCTAGTCCATCGGTGGGCGTCGGAAGAGGAATATAGCCACGGTTTCCTCATTCCTGCAGTTTCAGTGTGGTCGCTGTGGAACCGACGCGAGGCGTTGGTTGCGAGCTTCGGCCAACCGTCGTGGCTTGGCTTTGCGGTCATTTTGCTCGCGGCGGCAATACATGTGGTTGGCGAATATAGTTCGCTATTTATCCTTTCGCATATCGCTTTCATACTGGTACTCATCGGAATTGCACTGGCGGCCGGCGGCTATCCGCTTCTCAAGACAACCTTTGTCGCCATCGCATTCCTGATCTTTGCCATCCCCCTTCCCTATTTCATCGAATCGAAACTCACGTTGCAACTGCAATTGATATCGTCGCAGCTCGGTGTCGATGTCATCGACTTGTTCCAGATACCCGTCTACCTTTCGGGCAATGTCATCGACCTCGGCTATTACAAGCTGCAGGTCGTCGAGGCTTGCAGCGGATTGCGCTATCTCTATCCCCTGCTCAGCCTCAGCTTTCTGGCTGCGTATCTGTTTCAAGCGCCCTTCTGGCAGCGCCTTCTGGTGTTTTTGTCGGGCATCCCGATCACGATCGGCATGAATGGCTTTCGAATCGGAATGGTGGGCGTCACCGTCGATCGGTGGGGCACCCAGATGGCCGACGGCGTGCTCCACCTGTTCGAGGGCTGGGTTATTTTCATCGCCTGCGCGGCCCTGCTCATTGCGGAAATCGCCATATTGGCTCGGCTGTCAGGCCGACGGTTCTTCCAGGTCTTCCATCTTCCGAAACCGTCGGGCAACGCGGCGCCAATAAAATCCTCCTGGGTGACCAATAGGCAGCTTGCACTGTGGAGCTCGCTGTTGGTTGTCGCTGCGACCGGACTTGCCGTTCACACCATTTCTCACCGGCCGGAATTCATTCCGGAGCGAACCCGGTTTGCGGATTTTCCGCCGGTGCTGGGCCAATGGAAGGGGCGTAGTTCGCTGCTCGATCCGGCGACGGAGCGCGCGCTTGGCCTCGACGACTATATTTTATCGGATTACAGCACGCCAAGCGGCAGACCGGTCAACTTCTACGTCGCCTATTACAGCAGCCAGCGCAATGGCTATGCGCCGCATTCTCCCGCCGTCTGCATTCCCGGGGATGGCTGGCTAATCACGCATCTCGAGCAGCAAGAGTACCATGGCGGTGGCGTAAGCTTTCCCTACAATCGGGCCATCATCGAGCGCGGCAACAGCAAGCAACTGGTCTATTACTGGTTCGATGAACGCGGCCGAAAGATCGCCAATGAGTATTGGGCAAAATTGTACCTGCTGGCTGACGC
>NFUO01000220.1 GCA_002197545.1 Acidobacteria subdivision 2 bacterium RH1 MAG20
CGCTCTCCGCTCGCCGCACCTCATCCACCGCCTGGTTCAAGTGCATCGTGATGTGGAAGCGATCCAGCACGTGCAACGCCTGTCCAGCCTGCGCCGCGATGACCTCCAGATAGGGTTTCCACATGTCGCTACACACAAAGCGTAGGCCCCGGAACACTTCCGGCCCCAGCACCTTCAGCCCCTGCCGCAGCGCCCGCTTCGGCCGCCCCTTGCCCACGAACAGCAGCCGTCGGCAGTGCGCGTCGATCTGGTAGAGCACGGTCAGAAAGTTGCTCGCTCGCAGCCCATGGCCCCAGTGAATCTCGTCCACGCCGATCGACTCCACTCCCTTCAACTCGCGACGAGCCAGGCCCCATTCGACGAACCATTCGACCGACCGATAGACCGCTTCCCAACTGACCTGGAAAACTTCCGCCGTCTCCCGCCAGCTCAGCCGTCGCGCCCAGCGAGCCAGGAAGCCCATCATGGCCGTCGTCAGCCGCCGCTTGCCCTCATTCCACGGCAGGTGCTCCACTACCACCCCGTGCTCGGGGCATGCCACCCGGTGCGGTGCATAGCGAAACCAGGTCTCAATGCCCCACAGCGGGATATGCCGCCACTCCCGCTCTGCCAGTTCGTCATAGCCGGGCGCCGCCCGTTGGCATTGCGAACAGCGCCTCGCCATCCCCGCGTGAGCTCTCACGGTGATCTCGATCCGCTCCGGACGACCTCGTCGGCCACAGAGCCGAATGTCGTGGAAGACGAACCCGGCATGGGGTTGAATCTGATTCAGAATTGTTTTAACGTTCAGTTGAATGGCTGGTCTCCTCGCCCAAGGTTTCTCTGCTGTGCCAACTACAGATTAACCCGAGCCACGGAGACCAGTTTTTTCTCAGCCGCGCTTTTTGCGGCGCCCCCCTGTGCGTCTTTTGATCGTCGTCGTCCTCTAATTCCTTATCGTAGGCGGAGATTTACCCACAAATTGTGCTATAGAGCCCCTTTTTGATCCGATTTGGCGCCCAGCAGGAAAATCAAAATGGCACCTGCCAGCGCCGATCGAGAGAACAAATGGTTCATAGGGCACTCGGCCGACAAG
>NFUO01000221.1 GCA_002197545.1 Acidobacteria subdivision 2 bacterium RH1 MAG20
AGCATCGACGGTGGAACCAGCGCCTGTGCCAGCCGGTCGCTGTTCAAGTGGTGTGCGACGGCAAAGTGCAGATCGACCACGCCATCGCCATCCACCGCGCCGAGCCGCCGCTGCCAGCCCAGGTGCGTGCGAACCTCAAACGTACAAAGCTTCATGCCTACAGGTTCCCACGCAGCGCCTGCTCGCGCTCAATGGCCTCAAACAGCGCCTTGAAGTTGCCTTTGCCGAAGCTGCGGCTGCCCTTGCGCTGAATAATCTCAAAGAACAGCGTGGGCCGGTCCTCCACAGGGCGCGTGAAGATCTGCAGCATGTATCCTTCATCGTCGCGGTCGACAAGAATGTGCAGCTTTTCGAGCGCTTCAATCGGCTCGTCAATCTTGCCAATGCGCTGCTGCAGGTCCGCGTAATACGAGTGCGGCACGCTCAGGAACTCCACGCCCTGTTCGCGCAGTTTGGCAACGGTCGATTGGATATCGTCCGTGGCCAGCGCCATGTGCTGCACGCCGGGACCGTTGTAGAACTCCAGGTACTCTTCAATCTGCGATTTGCGGCGCCCCTCGGCTGGTTCGTTGATGGGAAACTTCACGCGGCCATTGCCATTCGCCATCACCTTCGACATAAGCGCAGAGTATTCCGTCGAAATGTCTTTATCGTCAAAATGCTGGTAGAGGTTGAAGCCCATCACGTCACGATAGAAATCGACAAACTGGTTCATCTCATTCCAGCCCACGTTCCCAACAATGTGGTCGATGTACTTCAGCCCCACCGGGCGCGCAATCGGGTCATGTTCCACATGCTTGAAGCCCGGCAGAAAGATTCCGTTGTAATCCTTGCGCTCGACAAACGTATGCACCGTTTCGCCGTACGTGGCGATTGACGCCATGCGCACGCTGCCATGCTCGTCTTTCAGTGCGGAGGGTTCGCTGACGCTGCGCGCGCCGCGGCGCGTTGTTTCGCGCCATGCCAGCACGGCATCATCTACCCACAGCGCGATGTCCTTCACGCCATCGCCATGCTTGGCAATGTGATCGGCAATCGCGTTGCCGGAGCGCAGCGGCGTGGTCAGCACAAGGCGCATCTTCCCCTGCTGCAATACATACGAGGCGCGATCGCGCAGCCCTGTCTCCGGTCCGGCGTAGGCCACCAGGCGCATGCCAAAGGCGGCGCGATAGTAATAGGCCGACTGGCGCGCATTGCCTACGTAAAACTCAACGTAATCCGTTCCGTTGAGAGGGAGAAAGTCTTTGCCTGCGGGCTTGATGGGATGTTCGGTTACGGTTGCCATGGTGTTCCTCACGTCAAAAAAGTTGCGATCTGCGCAGCCGGACAGCCTGTCGGCATCCGGGCGACCTACCACGATATACCCAGCAGGGGATGCTTGCCTAGGGCTGTATGGACAAACTTTC
>NFUO01000222.1 GCA_002197545.1 Acidobacteria subdivision 2 bacterium RH1 MAG20
CAACCGCGAGCGTGCCATCCAGAAGCTGCGGCTCCGGCTGGAACAGGAGCAGAAAGCCCTGGTCCGTTGGCAGAAAAGGCTGAAACGAGCCTTCAATGCCGTCAGCAGGCTCCAGAAAAGCATCGCCCACATCGAACGACAACTGACCCCAAGGAGGAACCGTGATGCCCCGCATCATCGAAGTGATTGTTTCGCCCAAGGGCGAAACCCGGCTCCAGACCAAAGGCTATGCCGGCAGCGAATGCCTGCAAGCCAGCAAGTTCCTGGAGCAAGCTCTCGGCGTTATCACCGCTGAGACGAAGACCGCCGAGTTCTACACGGCGGCTAACAACGAACAGCACGTCCAGCAAAAGTAAGCTCGCCACCAACGAAAGCCCCAGGAGAGAGTATCAAGCTCTTTCCTGGGGCTTCTTCTTTTCCTACCCAGGAGTTCCGCATGAAATTGACCGAACAGCTTACGGACTACATCCACGCTGCCTTCACCGGATTCTGGGTCCAGACCCACGAACCCGACGAAGCCGAACGCGAGATCGTCCAGCACGCCCAGCAAAAGAACTGGAAAATTGCCGTGTGGGACATGGCGGCAGGGCTTCGCATTCCCGGCAACGCCAACCGTTCCACCCAGGAGGTAGGAGCCGGCGATCCGCTAGCCGCCCTGCGTGCCCTCCCCGCACTTGCCGATCCCGATGGCACCGCCATCCTCGTCCTGCACCAATTTCACCGCTTCCTCAACAACCCAGAAGTCATCCAGCATGTGTTCGCTCAACTGATCGCCGGCAAACAGCAGCGGACTTTCCTCGTCGTGCTGTCGCCGCTGGTGCAAATCCCGGTGGAGTTGGAGAAACTCTTCGTCGTCCTCGAACATGCCTTCCCGGATCGCGAGGAGTTGGAACGGATCGCCCGCGAGTTGACCAGCGATCAGCCCGAGGATTTCCCCAAGGGCGAAGAGTTGCAACGAGTCCTGGATGCCGCCGCCGGTCTGACCCGCTACGAAGCCGAGGGAGCGTTCGCCCTGTCGCTGACCCGGCACAGCGCCATCCGGCCCCAGACGATTTGGGAACTGAAAGCCCAGACGCTCAAGAAGAACAACTTGCTCACACTGCTCCGTGGCCAGGAGAGTTTCACTTCCCTCGGCGGTCTGAACAACCTCAAGGATTTCTGCCGACGTGCCCTCCGCTCTGGCAGCAAGGTCAAGCCGCGTGGCATCCTGCTGCTGGGTGTGGCCGGGACCGGGAAAAGTGCTTTCGCCAAGGGACTCGGCAACGAAACAGGAAGGCCGACCTTGTTGCTCGACATCGGCTCGCTCATGGGTTCCCTCGTGGGGCAAAGCGAGAGCAACCTGC
>NFUO01000223.1 GCA_002197545.1 Acidobacteria subdivision 2 bacterium RH1 MAG20
ATGCTGGTGACGGAAGCCTTCGGGCTGCAGAGAGAACAGGATCAGGACTTGCAGAAGCGCCAGCACGCGCGGATCCCCGAAGCGCAATGCGGCAGCTCTTTGAGTATCGCGAGCCACGGGGGCTTGCAATTGTTGGAAAGCGTTTTCGCCGAGCGAGCAGTCGTGGGTGATGGTCTGCACTTTGAGCAGGCGGCGGTTGGCGGCGAAGCCGATGGCCTCAAGCGCCGGCAGGTTCTTCAGCGCCCGTCCGACGCCGAAGTCGTAGGTATCGTTGATCGTGGTCTCGGTGCGCAGCGCCCGGCCTTCCTTGTGGTATTGCTTGATGCGGGTCTTTTTGTAGTCCACGTGCAGCGAGGGGATCACCCCGTCGGTGATCACGCGGGTGCGCCAGCGTCCCGGGGTACGCCGGGTGAGACGGCGCTCGAAGATCAGTTGCACTTGATCGGGGCGCCCCAGATCGAGGTTCTCGCGGATCACTTCCTCGAAGAAGACGCGCCCGTGCACCGGGCGTTCGAGCACCTGGGTGAGGGAGAACTCGGCCTGCAGGATCGAGACCTGATAGCGGTAGCCGGCCCGAAGGTCCTTGGGCGTAAAGGGGTGCGGCAGGCGCTTGAGCCATTTGCGCAGCAGCGCATCGATCTTCTGCGGGGTGAGCGTCTCGCACAGAGCGGGGAGGCGCTTCGGGTCCTCGCAGGAGAGAATGCCGTTATCCAGCGCTTGGAACGCAATCCCTTTCTTGGCCAACTGACGCTTCAGGTACTCATGCCCGTTGATGCAGAGCTTCGCGTTGTAGGGGAAGTAGGAACCGAACTTCAGAAAGAACGGACCGAAGTCCTCATCCACCGCGTAGCAGTAATAGTGGTTGATCATCGCCGTCGAGGACACGATCCAGGCAAAGCGCTGCCCGGTCTTCGGATGACGGCGTCCTTCGGTGCGAAACACTCGGCTCTTCTCCTGCGCCTTGCCGATGAACAGCACCCCTTCCGTACCTGTGAAACGCGCCAGATGCTCCTTCGCCACATCGTCCTTGCGTTGCCCTTTCTCGAAGCGGATCACGGGGACTTTTTGCTCCGCCGCATAGGACTCCAGCTCCGCCACAAACCGATCACTGATCGGCTTCATCAGCGCCGAGGAAGCGAACGTATGACCCCGGTGATAGCGGAAAAACCCTACCACCCCCTTGTCATGCTGCAGCTGCGGCATGTAGACGTTCAGGTACATCCTATCGATGCACTCCAGCTCAAGCTCCACATGCGACCCGAGGACTTCGGCTACCGAATGCGCTACAGTCATTTTGGGCTCCGGTCGTCATCGGTCCTCACGGACCACCTACCGCTTCGGCGGGCAATACTTTGGGAGCGATCTTATCGCCACCCGTGCTCGACCGGAGCCCACTCATTGCCAAGACCTCACCCTCACCGCGCCGGCCAGCTCACGTGCTTCGCCTCAGACCGACCGTCCCAGAGCGACTCGGCTGAGTCCTGCAGAATGCATTGGCGAAGGCACCATAAAACTCGTCGGTCTGAGGCGAAGCCTCGTTAGATGTTTACTCCGCAATTTAGAAGAGACACCGAAATGTTTTTCTCGCGTCGCATCAATCAGGAAACGCAAAAAGTCGAGGTTTGGGAATGTGAATGGAGGAACCCAGGATCAGGAATGGCCAAAAAGGAATTCGTGCGGAAAGTTGGAGATGAGGAGGACCTTGAATTCACGCACCACTCATATTCCGCGGCCGACGCAATCTGCTGGGCGCCTGGTCGAACGATAGGCAATATCGCCGTCAAGTCTGATGAGGTCCTTGGTATGTTTGATGGCAAGTCGGGTAACGACGCGTTACTGCCTTGCCAAATCATCCCATGTGGAAAATTTCGGAACGGGGCAAAGCGTTGGTACTGCAAGACGCACCAGCTGCATTGGGGCGTAAAGGCGGACTACGCGGCCGTTTCTGAGGATGGCGAGATTCGCTGCGGGAATCATCTGATGAAGATGAGTTATGTCGTCGATCCGCTGGAGATAGAATTCAACGACTACGAAGAGATTGGAATCTGGTGTTCCCTGCCTCCTGCGATGGCAAGCGAATCTATTGAGCCCAGGTCGCCCCGCATTCACGTGCACAAGCGCTTCGCTGGCAAAGAGCGAAAGCTGTTGGACCAGGATTTTGCCGCAATTGTCTGCTCGTACAATCAAGATTTGGGTCTATTCCTCAATACGGAGATCACGAAGATCCAGGTAACTCCACCCGCTGCATTCGAGTTTGTTAGAGCGATTGAGGAAGGCTTCGAGGTTTCGTGTGTGATGTGCAAGAGCTGCGGACACCCACATCTTGACCTTGGTTCTTTCGCGCTGGAGCGGCACAAAAAGCATTTTTGCGGGAACTGCGGTAACGACAGCATCTGGAGCGCGGATCCGATTGTTTCTACTCCCCTTAAACCCCTTCACGCGCAGTTCAGCAACAGCAACACATACGTAACGCCGGGCAGAGAGCTCAACTTGGATGAATATGCGGGGTTACGATTTGAACTATGGTCGTCGACTCCAGCCGTCCTATGGACGGCTACTCGACCGCAAGAGAGGGGTATCCACGTTCATGTCTACGACGGCGGAAGAAGAGTCGTAGATGACACCTTCGGTACCGTCTTTTACAGAGGGAGACCCCTCGATCGCAAGGATATGTGGCGGAATATGGTTGAGAACACTATCTACTAGCAGAGTAAGTCGTTTGGCTGGTCTGCCGACGGAACGCCAATAACGTCGACCGAGACCGGAAACATGAAGACGTAAACGCGGGGATATTGTGGTGCAGGATTTCCTCGGTTGAGGACCAGGCGATTTCCTGGGTTGGGGACCACCGGATTTCCTGAGTTCAGGACCACCTGATTTCTTC
>NFUO01000224.1 GCA_002197545.1 Acidobacteria subdivision 2 bacterium RH1 MAG20
CGGCAAGCGCTCGAAGCTCTCATGGAAGAAGTGGGCGGCGATTCGCTTCTTTCGAATACGCGTTTCCTGGTCGAGCCAGGCCGCTATCTGGCGGGCGAAGCCGGCGTCTACGTGGTCCGCGTGACCGATGTCAAGACTTCGCGGGGCAAGAAGTTCCTCATCGTCGATGGCGGGATGAATCACCACCTCGCTGCGTCGGGAAACCTGGGACAGACGATCAAGCGCAATTATCCGGTGGCTGTGCTCAATAAGCTCCAGCAAGCTCCCGACGAGACGGTTGACGTCGCCGGTCCTCTGTGCACACCGTTGGACGTTCTGGCGCGCGGCGTCAACCTGCCCCGGGCGGATGTGGGCGACCTGATCGGCGTGTTCCAATCCGGAGCGTATGCGCGTTCGGCCAGTCCGCTTGGTTTCCTCAGCCATCCAACTCCGCCGGAAGTGTGGGTGGACCGGGGCAGCCAGCGTTTGATTCGCCGGCGCGGACAATTTTCAGACTACCTGCTCGATCAGTGCCTCGAACCCGTCCCGACCGGCTTTCGCTCCGGCGAACAATAAAGCCGGAGCCTTCTCCCTGAAGTTTTTAACCATTCTGCCGAACGTGTATTGAATACGATGGAACCTGAATTGCCACCAGCGGTCTACCCCGGTAAACTTGACGCGTTTCGCGGATTCGTTGGATACTGTGGTTTGCTTTCTTTTAGGAGGTGGATCTCCAATCTCCTCCCCTCCCGATCCGGTAGCAAATCCATGAAAACGGCTCTCTTCCTTATACTTTTCACTGCATCCGCCTATGCCCAAACAGGGCTCGGCAAAAGCACTTTGACCTGCCTCGACAAAGATGGCGACGGCTACGGAGTCGGCCCGGGCTGCTCGGGTCCGGATGCCGACGACACCGACCCCGCCGTTTATACCGCCGCGCAAACGATTTCCGCCTACGGCTCGATCAACGCTTTCTTGATCCATCTCGGGTATCAGTCCGCTAGCTCGCCCGCGACTGTGTGGTGCATCTCGGCGACCGGGAACGATTCGACCGGCGCAGGTTCGACCAACGCGGATGGGGCTTGCACGAATCCGTACCGGGACTGGACCGGGGTCGCGACTCATCTCATCGCGCCATACATCGTGATTTTCCGCCAGGGCACTTATACGCAGCAGATCGGCAATGCGCCGTCCGGCACGTCCTCGCGGAACAATGTAATCATGTCGTATCCCGGTGAGCAAGCCACCATCGACTATTCGGCGGCGGTCGGCAACGCGGTCAATATGGCGGCTACCGGCTATGTGACCATGGACGGGTTCAAGATTTTGTCGAACGCGAGCGGAGCGGGCTACAGCGGCGGCACCTACATCCGGTATGGCACTGGAAGCCAAACCATCGCTTTCGTTGGCGATATTCTGCGGCACTGCGAAATCTCGGGCGGCGGCACCGATTCAAATGTGGATGCCGACAATGTCACGAACTTTACGGTAGAAGAAAACGTCATCCACGATCCCTACCCGAACGGCGGTCAGCACAACGTCTATATCGGATCGAATACGGTCGCCTCTTCCGGCGTGATCGTCCGGCGCAATATCCTTTACAACGTGCATACGGGCGGGTACCCGAACCTTCAGTTCAATGGCCGCTGCACGGGCTGTTACTTCGAATCCAACATTCTTTACAACGCGGACGGCCAGCAGGTCGCGTTTCTCGAGGGCGTATCCAACTCGTTCCTGCGCGACAACCTCGCATTTAATACCGGAGTCGCGAGCCAGCAGGCCCTCAGCTTCAC
>NFUO01000225.1 GCA_002197545.1 Acidobacteria subdivision 2 bacterium RH1 MAG20
CTGGTAAAGCTCTGACATTGAATCCTCCTCATCGTTGGTCATCAAGCCACTTGAGGAGGATTCTACTCCCGGAACGGTCAAACCTGTCCAAGTCTCACTGGTCGAACCAGTGGCTTACCAATTTCAGTTAGGCCATATCGGGGAGCGCTCAAGCGGCGGCGATCCTTTGTCGAGCGTCGGGGCGTAGAATTGTTTCATACGTTATGCCTCTTTCCCCTGGGACTCATCTGGGACCCTACGAGATCCGTGCGCTGATTGGCAAGGGCGGGATGGGCGAGGTGTATCGCGCTCACGATCCTCGGCTGGGCCGCGATGTGGCGATCAAAGTTTCGGCGGAGCGGTTCAGCGAGCGGTTTGAGCGCGAGGCGCGGCTGATCGCGTCGCTCAATCATCCCAACATCTGCACGCTCTACGACGTCGGCCCCGATTATCTGGTGATGGAGTACATCGAGGGCGAATCGCCCAAGGGGCCGATGCCGCTCGAAGGGGCGCTGAAGATCGCGCGGCAGATCGCGGATGCGCTCGAAGCGGCGCACGAGAAGCCCATCCCCATTACGCATCGCGATCTGAAGCCGGCCAATATCAAGATCAAACCCGACGGCCTGGTGAAGGTGCTGGACTTCGGGTTGGCGAAAGCGCATAAGCCGCCGCCTGAAGACGGCGCCACAGCGACCATGGGGCTGACCGAAGCGGGGACGATCCTCGGCACGCCCGCTTATATGTCACCCGAGCAGGCGGTCGGCAAAAAGGTCGACAAGCGCAGCGACATCTGGGCCTTCGGAGTGGTGCTGTACGAAATGCTCTCGGGCGAGAGGCCGTTCAAAGGCGCGGAGATTGGCGACATTCTGGAATCGGTGGTAAAGGAGCAGCCGGACTTCAGCAAGACTCCACCCGCGGTACACCGGCTGCTGAGAAAATGCCTCGAAAAAGATCCGAGGCAGCGGCTGCGCGATATCGGCGATGTCTGGGAGTTGATGGAGGATGCGCCGGAGGTGGAGGCCGCGGAGGCCGCTCCCTTACGGTCGCGGTTCGGTAGCGCGGCTTGGGTGGCGTGGGCCGTCGCGGTGGTGTTCGCGCTGGCCTTCGGCTCGATTGCTTTCGTGCATTTCCGCGAGACGCCGCC
>NFUO01000226.1 GCA_002197545.1 Acidobacteria subdivision 2 bacterium RH1 MAG20
GACATCCATGATAAGTAAAAGTCAAGGGGAGACGGAGGTCTCCTGACGCTTGGAAGAGACGAGTTTCGAAGCGGGCATCTTGCGGATAAGTTGGCGAACGGCGTGCGGTCCTGCGAGGCGGCCAAAGCGGCAGCTTGGCCAGACATCCATTTGCGGGAAACGGGCGCGAGCCCGGTCCACGAAGTATGAGTTAGGGTTGACCGGCCGGCCTCGATACAGACGGTAAGAAGCATCGGGAGTCGTGACTCCTCTGCCCAGTCCCCGAGATGGCGAGGAACGGCCGGTGGATCGCCGCTTCGTTCAAAGTTTCTCTTTGTTAGGCAGCTTTTTGTGTTGGCGCTTCCACTGGCGCGCGCACTTGGAAGGGCTGACCACTTTTGTCGACGGCCAGCAGATAGGCGACGAGTTTGCGGGCCACGGCCAGGGTGGCGCGGTTGCGATGTCCGCCTTCCAACTCGCGGGCATGCAGCGCGGCCAGTTGCGCATTCCACCGCGGCGCTAACTTGGCGGCTTCGATCAGCGTGGTTTGCAGCCAGGGATTGCGCTGTTTCGAGATAGGGCCTCGCTGCTGCTTGCCGGCGGAGGACTTCAACGCGGAGGTCAGTCCGCAGTAGCTCATGGCATCGGAGCCAGAGCGGAAGCGTTGCGGATCGCCAACCTCTAAGGCCCAGGTCAGAGCAGTAATTTCTCCGACGGCTGGAATCGTCATCAATCGTTCCACGCGTTGCGCCAGTTCGAGATCGGCGAGCAACTCGCGGACCAGCCGCTTCTGCGTGCTCTCGAACATTTCCAGCGCGCCACGACTCAAGCGCAGCAGATCGATTACCGACTCCGGCACCTCCTCGAGTTCTTCGAGCAGACTGGCGAAGTATTTCTTGCGGTGCAACTTCTCTTTCACATAGAGGGCGCCGGTTTCCATCAGCAGTCCGGCCATCTTGTTCTTCATGCGCACCGCTTCGCTCACCATCAGGCTGCGATAGCGCAGCAGGCGGCGCAGTTCGCGGATCCGCGGCGGGGCCACATAGCAGGCGGGCAAAAGATTGCAGCGTACCAGGTCGGCAATGGTGCGGGCATCGATGGTGTCGCTCTTCTTCTTGCCTGCACTGATGGCTTTCATCTTGGCGGGATGCGCCATCTCCAACTGCTCGCCGTAGGGCTTCAGCGTGTCGTAGATCCAACCGCTGAACAGGGTCGCTTCCAGCGCACCCGGCCACGGATGCGGTCTCGCCGAAGCCCATTGCCGCAAGACCGCGCGTTGCGCCAGCAAACTGCCTTCTTCCA
>NFUO01000227.1 GCA_002197545.1 Acidobacteria subdivision 2 bacterium RH1 MAG20
CGCATCCTTGCTCTCATTCTCGGCGATGCGCTTTCCATGGTGGCGATCGGAACGGTCGCGGGCATTCTGCTGATTGCCTTCACTACCACCTTTACCCGCCGCTTCCTCTATGACACCTCAGCCATTCAGATCGGTGTCGCAATAAGCACTTTGCTTATCCTCGCAGGGGTGGCCATGCTCGCCGCTCTTCTGCCCGCCCGCCGCGCCGCGTTCCTGGACCCGCTGCAGGTGCTCCGGGAGCAATAGCAACCGGTCATGCCGAACCATCTTGTTCGATGCTGAATAATCCGCTCCGCGGAGATTTATGGATAAAGTTTTTGGCCTCCCATATACCTTATGCAGTAGTTATCATCGCGGTTGAGCATCTGCCGTTTCTGAAAAAATTTGCGCCATGATCTGTTCCAGCACCTCCAGCCATGCAGCGTC
This sequence comes from Acidobacteria subdivision 2 bacterium RH1 MAG20, assembly GCA_002197545.1. The sequence continues at coordinate 427 of NFUO01000227.1, forward strand.
CGGAACGGGCCGCACGCGAATCGCGCGGCCACGCGAACTTTTCCTTTACAGCCTGTTGCAGTTCGGCTAGATTGGCTGCATTCCACCGCAAGAGGAACTCCACATGCGCCGTTTTTTCACCTTTGCCATTCTGCTGTGCTGCGCCACCCGCGTCACGTTCGCCTTCGACAGCCAGGCGAATGAGTGGAAGAAGATCATTCTGCAGTGCGCCTCCAGCCAGATGCTGGCCAACCGGCAGGTCTATTACATCGGCGCGTCGAACCAGATCGGCCCGGGCAGCATCTGGCAGCGCAACTCCGCCAAGGGCCTCGACCTGTATTTTCCATTTACGTTTGTCGTACACGATCCGGATGAACGATCGCAGATCGTAACGCAGGGTGCCGACGTCAACTGCTCCAGCTCCGGAAAATCCGGCTGGAACATCAAGCTCGGCCTCCCATTTTCCAGCAATATCGTTCCCATCTCCGGCGACCTGCAAGTAGCGCTCAGCCATGCGAAGAACGTCAGCGTTTCCATCGACAGCTACGCCATCGACACCGTGGCGCTTGGCATCTGGTCATATACGCTCAGCACTCTGCCCAACAGCAACAGCTTGATGCAAAAACTGTCCGGCAGATATCTCGCCAAGTCCGGTGTTCGCGTCAAAGGAATGAAAACGACCTTTGAGTTCGACCACGATCTCTCAGCAGACGTTCAGGCAAAGTTCCAGAACAAGAACTTCTCCCTCGGCTCAGGATCGGGCGCATCTCTGCACGCCGAGCTTACCGGTAACCGCCCGATCACCATCAACTCGCCGGGACCCTCGTACATCCTCATCGACCTCGGCAGAATCAGCAACGGTTCCGATGGCGCAGAGGCAGACTCCGCACTGTCAAGCGATGATGGCCCGGAACCCTCTCCGGCTCGCACGCTTTCGGTCGGCAGGAACGACCTGCCCGCCGATCTGGTTCTCGGGCCGAAGGCTCATTGATTTTCTAGCTGTCAATCTGCGTTCAAGGCTACTGCGGCTGGACGGAATCTCCGCTCTCTACGATCTTCGAGCTGACGTGGGTCTTCTCGAAGTCACAGTTCTTGGCGTTGATGATAATCTCCCGGCTAAAAAAGAACAGCACATGAATCTTGAACTCAGTCCCGAAGTTAACTGGAAACCAGACTCCATCGGGCAGTGGCGCATAGACCACGGTGAATCCCAGACCCGGCAGATTGGTCCCCAGCAGCGTGCGCACTGGAAAGGGAATCTTGCGCGACATGTTGGTAGTCACAACCACTGGCTGATAAGCACTGGCATCAATGTAAGCATCCCCCTCCCAGCCGTAGTCGCCTTTCACTTTGGGATGAAACTCGATATGAAAAACGTCGCGACCATTCATATGCTCGCGACCCACCAGATGGAAAAGATAATCGCTCTGGATTTTTGAAGTCAGAGGAAACAGGTCCGAGCCAATGCCATCCTTGGATTTGGTGTTGGTAAGGCCGGCGCGCATGCTCTCCACCAGTTCGCGGTCGTCATCGCCAATGTCGATGGAAATGGAATCGTCATCGGCAGCCGCCGGAGCCTTCCCATCGTCCTTGATCACCGGCAACCTCGTGTAGGTGACATATTTGTGCTTCTGCAGCACCCGGCCATTCAACTTTAATAGCTGCTGCTCGGAGCCAGTGGCAGAAGGCGTCACGCGAGAGTCCGTGGTCTCTTCACACATCAGTTTCTTACCCTTGCGCGAGACGACATCCGCGTGCTGCACGTACACATAGTGTTCCCGTTCAGCCTCTGCGCGATCCTGGTTAGCTGCCACGCGCGCCATGATCGTATCGGCACTCGGAAACGGCGCAGCAGACGCAGCCGGTTGCTGGGCGCGGGCTATCCCGCAGGCAGCGGCAAATATAAGGCCACGCAACATCAGGCGGCGGAGAAGCATTGCAAGGAATACGCAAAGACGCAGAAAGAAGTTC
>NFUO01000228.1 GCA_002197545.1 Acidobacteria subdivision 2 bacterium RH1 MAG20
GCCCGAGGTCGAGCGTCGGCTGTATCCATTTGGCAAGATGGTAGACCAGAATGCCAAGCGCAAATGCGACGATCGTCCCCGGTGCTTTGGTCAGCATCGACGGCAGCGCAAGCTTCTTCACCAGGGCGCTGTGGAAGATCGCTAACAGCGCCAAGGCTAACACGAAGATGAGAACGAGCGGGTGGCTCGGCAGCGCCAGCGAGGAAGTGGCGCTATCGAAGAAGAACGGCGTAATCTGTGCCTTGATGATCAGTAGCGCGGCGCCGTTAACGAAGCCGGCAAACACCGGATGCGGCGTGAACTTGATGATGGCGGCGACCCGGAAGAACCCGAACAGAATCTGCCAAAGACCGGCCAGGAACACGCATAGTGCTGCCGCGCCGATGACCAATCGCGGATTTCCCGCAAAAGCCGGATTTGCGATCAACGCCGCGATCAGGCTGGCGAGAACCAACGCCGGGCTGCCGCGGGGACAGGTAATGGCAAACGACGACGTTGCCACCAACGCGGCGACGGCACCGGCTGCGATGGCGCCGTAGAGGCCGGCGGCCGCGCCTTCGGCAACGTAGGCCGGACCCAACGGACCGAAAACAAGAACGCCAGCGGCCAGACAGATTGGTAGCGCAAGGAGGCCGACGACGAGACCGGCAACGATATCCCGCTGCCAGTGCGCTACCGTCAAGGTAGGAAATTCCGACGCCTCGACGGCCATGTAGGCCAGTCCCCCGTCTTATAGCTTCAATCAAAGCACAGAATCCTGCACAGGCCAATGCAGTCAAAAAATCCATATTCTGATGCTATTGCTGAGTCTGAGGCTTGGCGACGTGAGGCCGCTATTCGCAGCAGGAGAACAAAGGCCGTTCACCGATTGTCTTAGCAACGCCCAATGCTGGCAACCTGCAATTAGCCGTTCATGTCATATGGCACTATTGGCGGCACGCAAACGCCGCGCCAACACGCGCATCACCATAAGGGCGAAAAACGGCGTTTCGCTGACGAGAAACAAGAACTGCTTTTCGGATATCGGAATAAGA
>NFUO01000229.1 GCA_002197545.1 Acidobacteria subdivision 2 bacterium RH1 MAG20
ACCAGGAGAAGTTGGGATGTACGCCGCATTTGGTGGCGGCCGACGCTGTCTGGCGTCAACTAATCTTTCCGGTCAACGACAACCATAATTCCCGATAGTTGTTGGAACGTGTTTTCTTCTTTCTTTTGTCGTTGTTGCTTATCCCCGTCGTCGTGGCGGTGGTAATGTGGAAATCGGCAACATCGATTTCCAAGGTCTGTGGGAAGGGTGGAAAAAACAGTTTCATCGTTTTTTCCACGCTTTCCAGCAGACCGTCATTTCCACGGCCAGCTTCCCCGCGCTCAGTTGGGCGCGTTGTTTTCCTGCACCGGGTCGCGATGCTTCTTAGCCTCTTCCATTCGGTAGCTGGGGATGTTCAGCTCCACGATGACCGAGTGGTGCACCAGCCGGTCGATGGCTGCCGCCGTGGTCATCGGGTCCTTGAAGATCCCCTCCCATTTCGAGAAGGGGAGATTGCTGGTCAGTAGTACGCTGCCGCGTTCGTATCGCTCCGACAGCAGGGTGAACAGCACCTCCATCTCCTCGCGGCTTTGTTGGACATAGCCCATCTCGTCGATGATCAGACCGTCATGGCGGGACAGCTTCTTGATTTCTTTGCTCAGCCGTAGGTCGCGCTTGGCCACCAGCAGATCCTGCACCAGCATGGCGCAGCTGGTGTACTTCATCCGGCGTCCTTGTGCGATCAGTTCATGGGCCAGGGCGCACAACAAGTGGCTCTTACCCGCGCCAGGATTGCCGAACAGCAGCAAGTTCTCCCGGCGATCGAGGAAGCTGCCGTCCACCAGCGCCTTCAGTTGTCGTCCTGCTTTGACGGGTAATCGCTTCAAGTCGAAGTTCGCCATCGTCTTCTCTCGCGGCAACGCCGACTCGCGTAACAGCACCGCGATGCGATTACAGCGCCGCAACTCGCACTCTCGCTCCGATAACCCAAGAAGGTATTGCTCATAGCTCAGTGTTTCTTTCTCCGCCTGTTGCGCGGCCTGCTCGAAGCAGTCGCGCATCGCAGGCAGATGCAGTGCTTTCAGGTTCTCCGTCAACGCCGTTCTGATCTGAGGGGCCCCGCTCATTGCAGCACCTCCTGCGCACTGAACAACTGATCGAAGATTCTCAGATCCACAACCGCCACCTCGACATCGCGGACGCTTGTGTTCTGCTCGGTGACCAGCATGGCCTCGATCCCCGCGGCGCTGATCGGCTCATCGCCTTGGCCCAACAAGACAAGCAGC
>NFUO01000023.1 GCA_002197545.1 Acidobacteria subdivision 2 bacterium RH1 MAG20
AATAGCAACGTCAGTTCTTCAAGATGTCCGCAATGATGCTGTTGGCAATCTGGCCCGGCGGCACGTTATAAGTCCCGGCGCCTACGGCGGCGTGTAACTGGCTGAGTTTCGAGGGATCGCTCGCGGTAAGCGCCGAGGCGAGGTTTGAAAGCTGAACCTGATCGCCCTCGCCGCCCGAATGCCGGCCCTGGTAGCGGGGCGTCCCCAAGAGTTGCACTTGGTTGGCCTGCGAGGCTTGTCCCAGAGCTTGGGTCAGGTCCCCGGGATTATTATCGACTTGCATGATGCGCTCCTTGTTTGAGTCCCTTTACGATCATTTGGGCTAGACCGAGCCCGCCGTTGTTGGCGAGCAACTGTGAAAATTGCTGGTTGGCGACGTCGAGCATCGTTTCGCTCGAATTATCGCTGTCGTCGTCGGATTCGTGCGCCGATTTCAGCATCTGCCCGATCAGCAATGCCTCGAATTGCTGCGCGGCTCCCTCGATCTTCTTCGGGCTGTCCTGAGGGTTTGGCGCGGCGAGATACAGCGCCGGGTCTAGTGTGAGTGGGTCCATAGTCGTCAGATCACGTCGATCTCAGCGTCCAGCGCGCCCGCCGAATGAAGGTTATCCAGAATGGCGATCACATCGCGCGGCGTCGATCCAATGGCTTGCAAGGCGCGCACCAGTTCCTCGACGGTAGCGCCTTTTTGCAAGACGATATTCTTGGCCTTTTCTTCCTTTGCATTGACGTTCACCTCCGGCGTAACTATGGTTTGGCCGGAGGCCATGGGTCCCGGCTGCGAGACATTGAAGTCGGTGCGCACCTCTACACTCAGCGTGCCGTGCATAATCGCCACCGGAGAAATCCTCACTTCCTTGCCCATCACGATGGTCCCGGTGCGCTCGTTGATGACGACTTTGGCTGGGATGTCCACCTCCACCGTCAGATTCTCCATCTCGGCTACGAATTCCACTGGCCGCGTGGAGTAGGCCGGCGGCACGTCGATGCTTACCAATGCGGCGCTTTCGGCCCGCGCCATCGGCTGCCCTTCCTTGGAAAAATGGTCGTTCACCGCGGCGGCCACGCGTGCGGCGGTTGTGAAGTCCGCCTCCCGCAGTTGGAGCTTGATTTTTGACGACGGCGCGATGGACGGCGGAGCTCGCTCCACGATGGCCCCGTCCGGCGTGCGTCCCGTGGTGGGATGGTTCACCGTATCCGTATTTCCTCGGGGCCCCACCACAAATGCGCCCGTGATCACCGGTCCTTGCGCCACTGCGTATACCTGTCCATCGGCGCCCTTGAGAGGCGTCATCAGCAGCAGGCCCCCTTGGAGCGTCCTGGCGTCGCCAATCGCCGCCGCAATAATGTCGATCCGTGTGCCGGGCTGCGCGTACGGAGGCAGGTTCGCCGTCACCATTACGGCCGCCATATCCCGCACCAGCATCAGCGTTGGATCGACGGTCACGCCCATGCGCTTCAACAGGTTGGCGAGCGTTTGATTGGAGAATATCGTCAATTGTGAGTCGCCCTTGCCGTTCAGCCCAACCACCAGGCCGTACCCCATTAGCTGGTTGTCGCGCGCTCCTTCGAGCGTGGCGATGTTCTTGAGGCGCGTTCCCGCAGCCGAAGCAGTGATCGCTAGCACCAGAACTAACACCAGAGTCTTCATAGCCGGACTCAAAATGGCAGGAGACCCAACAGCAGCCGATACAGAATGAACGGCCGCTTGATGGCGTCACCCACCACTCCCTTCCCAGTCACGTGAACCTGTAGGTTGGCCACTTGGTTGGACGAGACTGTATTCGCCACGGTTAGATCGACCGGCCGTACCAGCCCGCGCACGACGATCGACTGTTTCTCGGAATTGACATTGATGTCCTTGGTGCCCTCCACCACCAG
>NFUO01000230.1 GCA_002197545.1 Acidobacteria subdivision 2 bacterium RH1 MAG20
GCGCGACCGGCAACGGCAGCGAGATCACACTGGCCTGCGACATGAGTTTTGCCAGCCGCGAAAAGGCCGTCATCTCGCAATGGGAGGTGGGCGTGGGAATGGTCGCGGGCGGTGGCCCCATGGCACGATTACCCCAGTTGATCGGCCGAAACCGCGCGCTCGAGGTGCTCTTGAGCTCGGAGGACATCAGAGCAGAGCGGGCCGAGGCCTACGGCTACATTAATCGCGCCCTGCCCGACGCCGACCTAGAAGCGTTCGTGGAGGCGCTCGCGACCCGGGTCGCCAAATTCGACAAATGGGCGATTGCTCAGACCAAACGACTCGTCAACACCAGCCTGCCGCCGGACGTCGAGCTTGGCGCCGGGTGGGATGCGTGCATCGCTTCGCTCGGGCGACCTGCCGCCCAGGAAGGGATCAAGGCGCTGATCGCGCGCGGATTCCACAAGTCGGGGGATGTCGAGAATCGGCTCGGATACTACCTGGGCCAAATCGCCCGCTAGGCCGGCGCCCGGTGTGATTCTCAACTCCAGAACTTGGAGGATGGCAGCCGTTCGCAGCGAATCTTGGCGGACCTGTTTCAAAGGTCTGAAGTGATCTTTTAGAGTTCCCGCAGCAAGGAGGTCTGTATGTCTCAGGAAGCCAGCGGCGCAAAGCCTGCTCAGCAAAGCGGAATCCGTGCTCACCAACCCGGACAGGAAGTGTTCAAGGCCATCTTGTCCGAAGATGTCGATTGGAAACCGTTCCCGGCGTTTCCACCTTCCGTCCGGCTGGCCGTCGTCGTGGGTCAGCCCTCGGAGCCCGGCCCATACACAATCCGTGTCAAAATGCCCCACGGCGAGAAGCTGATGCCTCACAAGCACCCGGAGGATCGCGTCTATACTGTGATTTCCGGCGTTTTTTATATCGGACTGGGTGATGAATTCGACGCGAGTAAGTTGCAAGCCTACCCGCCCGGCGCCGTGGTCATTCTCCCTGGCAACACGCCCCATTTCCACTGGGCCAAATCCGGCGAGTACATCACGCAAGTAACCGCGATGGGGCCGCTTGGACTCGAATACCTCCGCGCGAAAGACGATCCGCAAAACAACCACTCGTAGGAGGCTGCTCAAGAAGAACAACCATCAGAAGAACGCGCAGCATTCTGGAGTGCGCGATGGGGATGCGCCTCCTGACCGCAATGTCCACCCGATGCTTTGGTGTGGATCGATCCTTTGGTACAAAAGATTCGTCGTCGCGCTTCTGGACGCCGCATTCGTAATGAACACTATATTGAAAGGAGTCATCAATGAACAGCGTACAAGTCGAACAGAAGAGCTATGAGATGCCCCCGCGCGAAGGGATCACCAACGCGCATTTTCTCA
>NFUO01000231.1 GCA_002197545.1 Acidobacteria subdivision 2 bacterium RH1 MAG20
AAGCCGACGCCTCCAGATCGGCGATCATCACGCGCCTCGAGAAGCAAGTCGACCCCGACGGGCAACTCGACACGCACACTCGCGCCAAGCTCGTCCGCGCTGCGGCTAGGCGTCTTTCCGCCCAGCTCAACGCCGCGAAGGCTCGCAAACGCACAGCGCTGCGCTTAACGCAAGCCGCCCCGGCTCGCTCGGCCGCTGCCGCTAGCCACGCGGACAGCAATACCGCCCTCGGCTCCTCGGGCTGCAAGACTGAAGGCCGCAGATCGCGATGGCGGCGATGCTGAGCACGTACTGGGTGGCGCCTTGAAAGCAGCCGTTGAGGGTGGTGCTGTCGATGCAGGTGCCGAGTGCTGTTTACCCGGTGGCTTGCTCGGCCCAGTTAAAGCCGGTGCTGAGCCCTGAGCCGCTAGGTAAAGGTCGGGCATGACGCCATTGCAGCGTGCAGGGCGGCGAAAATGACCAGGAGCTGCAGTTCCTGCGGGGATCGCGGGCGGTGCCGGGGCGGCACGCTGAGCAGACACCCAGCTCCATTGCTCCGGAGCGCCGTCTTTGGCGCGATTCTTCCCGAGTCCTTGGCTATATTGAAGCGAACTGCCAGATGCCGAGAGAAATCATCACGAAGGCTCCAAGGAAATATGGCATGCTGAGAAAAGTCTTATACCGCCCACTTCTTAGTTTCATTTCCTTTTCTGGTGAAAGGCCTAGCGTCCTTCTTGAGGAGATGATGGCTTCCTGCGCCCTGGATGTCATGCCTCGGTAATCTAGGGTCATTCCCACCCCGATTAGCCCCATGGCGACACCCGCGAGCGTTAGACCGATCCCCCAGTCCATACTCGCAGCGGAATGACCTCGGCTTGCCACGTTCAGCGGATTCCGCCACCTTTCGATACCTGTCGTCGATAATGCAGCAGGCATTTACGCTCTTTGACCCTTCACCAGCCCCACAAGTGGCCTGGAAGCTCCCAGGAATAACTGTATGACCCGGAAATATCAGCGCCCGCACCCACCCCTACACCAAATTCGGTGGAGAAGTTATGCAATCCGAGCTGGCCGGGATTTCCCCAC
>NFUO01000232.1 GCA_002197545.1 Acidobacteria subdivision 2 bacterium RH1 MAG20
AGTCAGTAATCGGTGTGGGCCTGGAGGCCCGCTCTACAGTCGGTCTACCACCCCAAGAAACAAAGACCGTTTCCTGGGGACCCCGGTCAGGAGACTGATTACATGACAGCGCCGGCTCCTTCAGGGCCGAGTAGACTGGTTGCTGCTAGACGACCAGGAGCTCGGGAGAAGGAGCCGGGCATGACGAAGATTATAGGATGTGATTTCCATCCCCGCTTTCAGCAGATTGCATTTGTGAATCAGGAGACGGGAGAGTTTGGCGAGCGTCGTTTAAGCCATCCGGATGAGGCAGAGCAGTATTACCGGTCGTTTGCAGGCGAAGGGGTGCGCATCGGCGTGGAGGCCACGGGGAACTTCCGTTGGTTCCTGCGGCTGATGCAGGAATTGGGCCACGAAGTTCTGCTGGGGGATGCGACGGCGATCCGGGCATCGAATCCGCGCAAGCAGAAGACGGACAAGCGGGACGCCAGGCACATCTTGACGCTGCTGGTGGAAGATCGTTTTCCGGCCGTGTGGCAGCCGCCGCTGGAGAACGAGGAGCAGCGACAGTTGCTGCTGCATCGCTGCCGGCTGGTGCAGATGCGGACGCGGGTGAAGAACCAGCTGGACGCGATGGCCAAGAACGAAGGCTGGCTGGCTCGGCGGGTGTGGTCGGCCGGGCGGCGGGAACCGATCGAGCAGTTGCCGTTGACGGGTTGGCGAGCGCAGCGGCGGCGCGATCTGCTGGCACTGCTGGAGGATCTAAACCGGCGCCTTGCTCCGCTGGACGAGGCGGTGCGCAGGGCAGCAGAGGCCAGCGGCGAAGCGCGATTGCTGATGACGCATCCTGGAGTGGGTCCGGTGGTATCGCTGGCCTACGTGCTGGTGATCGGGGACTGGCGGCGCTTCCCGCGGGGCAAGCAGGTGGGTAGTTACCTGGGCCTGATTCCAGCCGAAGAATCGAGCGGGGGCAAGCGGCGGCTGGGCAAGGTCAGCAAGCAGGGCAACACGCTGCTGCGCTGGCTGTTGGTGGAGGCGGCGACCACCGCGCAGCGCTACGATGCGAGCTGGCATCGGCAGTATGTGCGTTTGTCGATGACCAAGCATCACGGGGTGGCCAAGGTGGCCATCGCGCACAAGCTGGCCGTGAGGTTGTATTGGATGTTGCGCTCCGGCGAGAACTACCAGCAGGTGGTGGAGCGCGGTTCGCATGCGGGGCAGTCCGAGTAGCGCCGTGGCGTAAAACGCCGAGAGACTGATTGGACACCCCGCCTCTCTCGCTCGCTGAGGGAGTTTGAACAGGAAATCATGGTGCACCACCGGACCGAATACATGGCTGATGGAACCCTTGAGGTGACCATCGAAAGTGATTGAATTTCAACGTGCGAGCTTGGGTCGTTTGGCGATTGAAGACGGTTTTTTCCAATGATGGAACGAATCTCAGAAAGAACATCTGAGATTCGTTCCCAAGCTAATTGTGGAGGTGGCCGGAGGGCTGTCAAGGGTCAAGATGAACGCCAAAGAACGGCGCCCTTGACACCCCTCCCGCCACCACAGGGGCTTTGTCGCGCAAAACACTTGACAGGAGCCGACGCTGTCATACACGGCGCTACATGGTGATTTCCCACTGAAGGTTCCGAGGCTGTGAGAAATGCGGCTTTAGCCGTGCCGCAGAAGGCACATAAACGGCGGGGCTTTAGCTGTCGTGTCTCAAGAGGTTGTTGTCATCGATCGGGAGTCTGGTGATAGGAGGCAACTGGTTCAGGCTAGCATGCGGCCTGTGGCAGTTGTAGTGGTTGATCCAGGGATTGAGCCAGCTGTTTCTCTCCTCGGAGTTTTGGTAGAGACGTGCGTAGGCCCATTCGCGGATGGCGGTCTGGATGAAGCGTTCGGCCTTTCCGTTAGTCCTTGGGGTGTAGAT
>NFUO01000233.1 GCA_002197545.1 Acidobacteria subdivision 2 bacterium RH1 MAG20
AGCGCTGGGGCCGGATTTTGTTGCGGCGTCGGTAGTGGGCGCTGCATCGGCAGATAGGGCCGCGCATATGGAACATGCGCATCATGCCGAATCGGCAGCATTCCACACGGGAGAACGCACCGGTATTCCGGTCTCAATCGCCCATGCGGAGCCAACCTTTGTGCCGGTGCATGCACCTACACAAGAAGGCCCATCGGACAGGGGCGCTGAACGCCAGCGAGGTATCTTTGGCGAGTCCTCGGACGCGGACGCCTACGCAGCCGCACAACTGGATGTGCCAGCATTTCTGCGCCAGAACAACCACTGAATGGACGATGGTGGGGAATAAACCGTAGTCGAAAGGTAAATAAACTTGTCATCCAGTATTGTGCTGGAGGTTCGCTGGCCGATAGAGTGAGATATAGGCGATTGCTCGTGCGCTAACCGCAACTTTTATTATGAAGCTTATTTCCCCTCATACCGGTTCCCTGGCGGCTGCATGTCCCGCGATTTCGCCCAGAACGGCGTTGCTTTTTCTGGTGTTCGCTGTTCTCATTTTGGCCACACTACCGCGGAGTTTCGCTGCGGCCAATGCATCGACGACTACTACGACCACGTCCACGACCAAGTCCCACACGCGCCCTTCCGCCATCCATGAGAATGCGCGCGTGCATCGTCACATTGTGGCGCGGCGGCATCACCGCTCGGTCACACGGGTCCATTATCGTCGCGTGTATTCGCGCAGCCATCATCGCTACTATGAGCGGTTTACCGCCAGTTCCTTCGCGGATAACCAAAGCACCGGAGATATTACGGCTGGAGAAGATCCGCTGGTGCGCCAGGCCGCCATCGATGCGCTGGGCAATATGAACGGCACAGTTGTAGTGATCAACCCGAACAACGGGCGCGTGCTGGCGATGGTGAATCAAAAGCTGGCTTTATCGAGCGGTGCGGAGCCTTGCTCCACCATCAAGCTTTCGGTCGGACTGGCCGCGCTGGAAGAGGGAGTGATCACCAGAGATACGCCGGTCGATCTGGGCGGTCACTATCATGTGACGCTGACGGAGGCGCTGGCGCACTCCAACAATCTGTATTTTGAAACCGTCGGGCGTCGTCTTGGTTTTGAGCGCGTCAAGCATTACGCCAATCAATTTGGACTGGGCGAGTTGGCGGGCTATGATATTCCCGGCGAGCAGCTCGGCGTCTATCCCGATCACGTACTGCCCCAAAATATGGGCGGCGTGGGCCGTATGTGTTCCTTTGGCGAGAGCGTCTCTATGACGCCGCTGCAACTCGGCGCGCTTGTCTCGGCCATTGCGAATGGCGGCACGCTGTATTATCTGCAGCATCCGCAGACGGCAGACGAAGTGAACAGCTTTACGCCGCGCATCAAGCGCAAACTGGATATTGGCCCGTTGATTCCGCAGATGACCGACGGTATGGCTGG
>NFUO01000234.1 GCA_002197545.1 Acidobacteria subdivision 2 bacterium RH1 MAG20
GAAGAAGGTGAATTGGCACTTTTGCGACAGTTGCGGACAATCCAGTCCTCATCCTTCCGACGGTCGGATCGAGGAGACGCTAGCGTGGTGGGTGTCCGAAAACCAGCAGGCGGCGGTCATTTCCGATGTATGGCGGGAGACACGTTTTTCTCATACCGTGGGACAGTTCAAGAAGGCTGGGCTTCGATCGGCGTGTGCGCTTCCCCTCACCACGGCACATCGCCGGCTGGGTAGTCTCGTCATCGCCAGTCGAGGGATCGACGCCTATTCAGAAGAAGAGGTACAGTTCCTGTCGCTAGTCGCGGGCCAGATCGCACTGGCGATGGACGATGCCATCAATTTTCAGGCCTCGCGGCGCGTCCAGGAACGCTTGGAACTACTGCTGGACCTGACGAATCGTGTAGTCTCGACTTTAGATCTTCGGGACCTGCTTCGGGTGATCGCGGCGAGTCTCCGCCGCGTGATGCAGAGCGACGGCGTTGCCATTCAGTTGGCGGATGCGGAGGACGGCAGGCTGCGGATCTACGCGCTCGACTTTCCGGGAAGCAACGAGGTGATTCGCGAAGGGTTTGAGCCAACCGCCGACCCGACGTTGGCGCAGGTGTTTCGCACGGGAGAGCCCATCCTCGTCGGCGCTCCGGAACTGGCGAACAATCCAGTTGCCGGAGAGCTGGGAATCAAAACTGTTTGCCATCTGCCGCTCACCAGCCGGAACCGGGTACTCGGCGTCTTGGGTGTGGGCAGCTTGCGGGAGAACGCATTTTCCCAGGACGACGTCACGTTCCTCACCCAGTTTGCCAGGCAGGTGGCGATCGCGGTGGACAATGCGGTTGCATACGCTCACATCTCCGACTTGAAAGATCAGCTCGCGCAAGAGAAACTTTACCTCGAGGATGAAATCCGCAGCGAGCTGAATTTTGAGGAGATCGTGGGGAAGAGCGGGGCGCTGCGCCGTGTCCTGACACAAGTAGAGACGGTGGCGCCCACCGATTCCACAGTGTTGATCTATGGCGAAACCGGGACCGGGAAAGAGCAGATCGCGCGCGCCGTGCATAATCTGAGTTCCCGCGGTTCGAACGC
>NFUO01000235.1 GCA_002197545.1 Acidobacteria subdivision 2 bacterium RH1 MAG20
CCGCGTTGCCCACAGGCTGGGGAACCGGTTCCACTGCGGCGACTTCCTTGTCGCTCTGATCGGTGACGGGTTCCTTGAAGCTGGTGGGGTCTGGAGTGGGCTGGGGCTGCGCAAAAACCGGGTCGCCGGCGGCCGAGGGAGAAGGCCCGGATTGAGGTTTCGGCCCTGGCTTCTGTGGGTGCTTTGTGGGTTTCTTCGAGGGGGGAGTGCGCTTCGGCATGGGGTGCTCCTCTGGAAGAGAATAGGACACCCATGACCCGTTGGTGTAAACCGCAGATGATTCATACGGATTCGCAATCGTCACCCCGGACTGCCAGAAAGTTTGCCCGATGTACCACCTTTGTCTCTTGTTTGGCGCAACAAATGCCTCACAATGCCGATTCATATACACAACAAGCTTCTTCAGCCGGGTGGGAGCCGGAGAAGCGGGCGAAAGTCCCTTTCTCCAAAACCGGCGCAAGGCGAAGAAGCGTGGAGGAACGTATGATTTCCGAACGCCATCCGTTGCGCCAGTTGTTCCACGAAGTGGTTGCGGGCTGTTATCACCGGCACAGCGGGATCGACGATCCCGAGATGACCTCCTACGTAGGCGATCTCCTCACCGAGTTCACCTCGGCGGACAACCTCTACCTGCGCGATGCAGCGGGGCACACTCTGAAGGATCTGCACGCGATGGTTGCCGCCTCGGATCCGGTGTTCGGTGACGCGCCTTCCTTCGACGTCGAGCGCAAGGTCCGCCGCCACATCGGCGACTACGCCCTGTTCGCCACCGGCATGTATCCGGAATCGATGGGACTGTGGAAGCACAGCGGCGATGCCAGCTTTATGGAGATGGTGAAGACGGGAAAGGAGAGCTACTCCATCGTCGCTTCATTCGACCTGTTCGAGTACCGCGACGAAGCTCCGCTCTTTGCACGCCTCTCCGATGAGTTCGAGCGCTGCATGAATGGCCTCAAATACGTCCGCGAAGAAATCGACAGGATGGGAATGGTTCAGTAACGGCAGAGCTCAGCGTTTGGTAATTCGAGTTTTGACAACGCGGGGATTCCGAATGGAGTCTCCGCGTTTTGTATTTTGCGACGCCCGGAGTGTGCACCATTTCCCATTTCCAGGCTTTGCCGCTCAGTGCTTCTCGACCCGCTGGAACAGCATCACCAGCGGAACGGAGAACAGCGCCAGGTACCCCATCACTGCGAAATTGTCGCTGTAGGCCAGCAGCGAGGCCTGCTGTCCGACCATCCTGTAGAGCGCACCCATCGC
>NFUO01000236.1 GCA_002197545.1 Acidobacteria subdivision 2 bacterium RH1 MAG20
ATCAACTGCTTGAAGCAGGTCGTGCAGTTCGGTCTTGACAAGCAGATCCATGTGGCGGGCACCCAGCAGGAACTGGAGTCGCTTGCGGGGTTGCCACCAGAGGCCCGCATCGGCATCTGGATGTTTGAGTGGTATTGGAAACAACCAGGCGTCCCCGGTGTCGAAAAATTCGTTGCCGACATTCGAAAGGTCAATGGCGGCCATGTGCCGACCGCGCGGCACTGGTTTGGCTACACGTCGGCGATGACCTTTGCGCTGGTGGCAAATGCGCAGAAATCCCTCGACGCAGTCAAACTGGCAACCGCGCTTGAAAATTTCGAACTCCCTGATGACGTCAAACTGCAGCCGAACAAATGCTACTACCGCAAGGGAGACCATCAGCTGATGACGTCGGCTTTCGTTGGCGAGGCGCAGTCCAAGGGCAAGGATGACCCGGAAGACTTGTTCCGTGTCGACGAGGTTGTTGCGGGGGATAAGACCGCACCGGCGGTAGGCGAAACCGGCTGTGCGGTGCAGTGGCCGACATAATTCGGAGTTCATTATTCTCAAGCGATCCGGGAGGCGACGTCTCTCGGATCAAATGCGTGTGTTACTTTCGGTGAGTCATGTCGCAACTCCTTCTATTCAACGTCACCAACGGACTCATCATCGGTGCCTTCTACGTACTGATGGCGCTCGGCCTCTCGCTCATTCTAAATCTGAGCAACGTCATTAATTTCGCCCATGGCGGCTTTCTCGTCATCGGCGGATACATCGCCTATGCAGTAACCCCATATATCGGCTTCTGGGGCGCGCTACTGGTGGCGCCGCCTCTCACCGCCGTCATCGGGCTCGTCGTCGAACGTTTGCTGATCCGTCCACTCTATGGGCGCGATCCGCTCTACAGTCTGTTGCTCACCTTTGGCCTCGCCTTCATGATTGAGGACGGCACGCGCTTCATCTGGGGCCCGCAGGGCAAGCCAGTTACGATTCCGCCGTTTTTGGCGCAGCCGCTCAGCAACGACCTGTTTTTCATCACGGGTTATCGTCTTTTCATGGTGGCCGTGGTGGTGGTGGCCGTTACGCTTCTCTTTCTGCTTCTCCGCTACACCCGTCTCGGCGTGCGTATCCGGGCCGGAACGCTCGACCTCGAGACCGTCGCAGCACTCGGCATTAATGTGC
>NFUO01000237.1 GCA_002197545.1 Acidobacteria subdivision 2 bacterium RH1 MAG20
AGCGTTCAGGGAACGCTCCATGCCGCGCACGGCCACCAGGGATGCCGTCACCAGAAGCGTGCAGAGCGCGATCTGTACAGCCAGCAGCACATCCCGCAAAGTGAATCCCCGGAAGGTCGCCACCGTGGATGCGCCACTCTTTATCACCAGCGCGGCATCGGTGCGCCATATCTGCCGCGCTGGAAGCAGGCCGAACAAAACGCCGCTGCCTAGAGATAGCAGCAACCCCACTGCATATACCAGCCAATCCGGCGAGACCAGTACATGAATCGGAAATTGCGCGAAGGGCTGCCAGCAGCTCAATGCATGCAGCAAACCGGTGGCAAACAAAGTTCCCGCAGCTCCGCCGAGCAGGGAAACGACGATGGATTCCGTCAATAATTGCCGCAGGATATGCCAGCGTCCGGAGCCGATGGCCAGCCGGATGGCCAGTTCCCGGCTGCGGTCCGCCGCGCGGGCGGCAAAGATGCTACCGAGGTTGGCGCACGCAGCCAGCAGCACCAATAACGCGAGCAGCATAATCCCCGTAAGGAAAGCGCGAACAGGATCACCCAGACCATCGCCCATAAGCCCCGGTTTCACCAGGCGCGCACGCAACCCATCATCGGAGACAGGGTGTTCCTTCGTAAGTTGACTGGCGATGGCGTTCAGGTTCTCTATGCCCTGCCGCACCGTGACGCCGGGCTTCAGCCGCGTCAATGTCCAGACCACATGGTTCCCTCGCTCCTTCTGGTCCAGATAGCTATAGCCTTCCACCTGCTGCTCGTTGACCATGGGAATCCAGAACTCCGGCCACATGAACATCTCAGTCCCGTGAAACTCCCTGGGTGCAATCCCCACCACGGTGAATGGATGTTTGTTCACCTCGACTGTCTCGCCGACAATATGAGGATTTGAGTTGAAGTGGTTGCGCCAGAAATCTTCGCTCAGCACTATATAAGGCGCCGAGTTCGGGCCATGTTCATCGGAGGCATGGAAAAAGCGTCCCAGCGCGGGTTGAATGCCCAACAGGTCAAAGTAGTTGCCGGAGACTTCGTATCCAAAACTTTTGGCGACCAGCGTTCCCTTGGCGATGCCAGCCTCTGTAAATCCGTAGGCGGCAATCCCGCTAAAGGCGGAATTGCGATCGCGGTAATCCAGATAATCCGGATACGATTGCGTATCCCAGCCTTGCGGTTTGCGGGCAATGTTGTACAGATTCTTCGACTGGGGC
>NFUO01000238.1 GCA_002197545.1 Acidobacteria subdivision 2 bacterium RH1 MAG20
GGCGGACGTGAAAATTTCCGTTTTCGTACTCGAATTCCTCGAGGCCGTGCTTTTCCATGAAATCGAGGATTTCGGAGACTTCGCGGAGATCCGGACCGAAACGCCGCGAGTGTGCCGACCCGCTCTTTTTGCCTTTTGCCTTCATCCGAGTTCGATCAGCTCCCGACTGGCTTGCGTCAGATATACAGCGCCGGACTCCGTGACGAGCGCGTCATCCTCGATACGAATGCCGCCTTTGCCTTCGATATAAACGCCCGGCTCAAGAGTCACGACGGTTCCGGCACGAAGTACCGAGTGGTCGCCGCGACCGAGGCGAGGCATTTCGTGAACTTCCAGACCGAGGCCGTGGCCCGTACTGTGTATAAACTTAGCGCCGAGGCCAGCGCGATCGAGAACGCGCCTCGCCGCAGCGTCCACTTTTTCGGCTGTCACGCCGGGGTGCAAAGCGTCCCGCGCGGCTGTCTGAGCCTCCAAAACCGCTCCGTACCAGCGCCGGACTTCCGCTGGCGCGCGTCCCACGAAAACCGTGCGCGTGAGATCGCTCGAATAGCCGCGAAGTATAGCACCCAGGTCAAAGACGACCAACTCGTTTTTCTTCACCAGCTTCCGGCTCGCACGGGCATGCGGCCAGGCACCGCGCTCACCGGAAGCCACGATGGTATCGAAGGCAAGGCCGGCGGCTCCCTTGCGGCGCATGCAGAACTCGATCTCGGCAGCGAGGTCGGCTTCGGCCACGCCAGCCTTCACGAGTGGCAGAATTTCCTGCCACGACGAGCAGGCAATCGCCGCCGCCTCGCGCATAGTGGACAGCTCAGACTCATCCTTCACCATGCGCAAGTTCTCGACTTTACCGTCCCAAGGCAGCCAGCGAATGCGGCTCTTTGCGGCTTTCTCTAGAGCGCCCTTTTGCGCGACCGTGACGTGCGTCGCTTCGAATCCGATGCGCTGGCCGTGACGGGACGACAGGTGCGCTCCCACAGCCGCCAATACCGAGCCACGGACTATGTTGACTCGCGCCGCCGTGACTTCCTGTTTGCTCTGGGCGGTGTAACGCGGGTCCGTGAACAGTGTCGCGCCAGCATCTGTAACCCAC
>NFUO01000239.1 GCA_002197545.1 Acidobacteria subdivision 2 bacterium RH1 MAG20
GAACTCGATGAACTCCGTGCTGTCGTCAAGCGGGATCTGGCTGACGCAGCTCTTCCGGCGCTTTCAGAGGATCGCCGATTCGCAACTGCGTATAACGCGGCCTTGCAAGTGGCGAGAATGGCAACGGCCTGCACGGGCTACCGTGTGGCCGCTGTTCCTGGGCATCATGCTCTCAGCTTTGAGTGCGCCGGGCTCGCCCTTGGGAAACAAGCCGACAAGCTGGTGCTGTTCTTCGATGGATGCAGACGCAAACGGAACGTGATCGACTACACCGGGGTACAAATTGCCACAGCCACCGAAGCGGCTGAACTTCTCCAACGTGCTGAGGAGTTCAGCACTCTCGTCGAGACGTGGATTAGGAGCACGCACCCTCACCTGATCTGATCCACGGACTGGACGCTACGCCAAGTGCTCTGAGCTGGACAGCACCTGCACCTTGCCGAGAATCTTCAGCTCCATGATTTCGATCACCGGCTGACGATTTCGCACGTAGGCGATCACTTCCTCCAGGCTGAGTGCAGCGAACATCTCAGTCGTGACCGTCGTTGCGCCGCCATCCTCCGCGGTCTGCTCGCCCTTGAGTTCAAACAGAAGCGCTCTGTGCGGTTGATCCGACAATGGGGAAACATCCTTATCTTTGCTCTTTGCCATAACAAACTCCTGGGGGTGCAAAATTGCGGCGTCCGGCTCCCGACAATGGCGAATCAGGCACCGCTACAAGGCGGCTCTACCCCTGGAACCACCGAGGCGTACAAAACAATGTGTCGCATAATACCTCTATTATGTGGTGCGGTAGTACCATAAGAGCCGGTGGCCAAAGAGGAACACATTCCTTCCCGGCGCACCGGCAAGACCTCGCTTGGAGCGAAAGTGTTTTCCTACTACACCCAGGAAGAACGTCGACTGCTGGAGAAGGCGGCGAAGCTGGAACGCCGCAGCCTCAGCAGTTTTGTCGCCCTCGCCGCGCTCGACCGGGCGCAAAGGATCATTGCCGGCAAGTAAGCGCCCGAACATGCAGCCACTGAACTCCCGAATTCATAATGCTACCATTATGCAGTGTTGATGCCCGCAACTGCACTACCCCGCTGCTCGTGTGATGGCTCAATCTCTTCCAAAATGTAAGCACGCGGATATTACAGTTTGATGTGTGCTGGCAGTGCTGCATCGATCACCTTTTGTCCTGCATGTTCTCTCAGGCACCGCGAGAGAAAGGCAGGCCACGCCCGGCGACACTGCACGGCTCTGCTTTTTCGGCTTTCAGAAAATCTTTCCTGCAAGAACCCGCAAAGAGCGAGGAAAAGATTGTCCGAACCTTCCGAAAAAGCGCCGCTGGGTCTTGGGAGCGGCCATCTCCCGCGCCCTCCGGGAGTGTGTCCTGAGAGATCACTCCGGGACCACAAGGAGATCAAGACCATGCAAGCACAAACTACAGTTCAGAATCAGTTCATCAATAGCATCACGCAAGGCGACTGCATC
The DNA here is from genome assembly GCA_002197545.1 of Acidobacteria subdivision 2 bacterium RH1 MAG20. The sequence continues at coordinate 1,477 of NFUO01000239.1, forward strand.
CAGGTCATGCGCAAGATGCCTGCGAACAGCGTCGATTTCATCCTTACCGATCCGCCGTATCTGGTGAACTATCGCGACCGCGATGGGCGCAGCATTCAGAACGATGTGAAAGCAGACTGGCTCAAGCCAGCGATGCAGGAAGCGTACCGCGTGCTGAAACAGAATCGCGTAGCGGTTATGTTCTACGGTTGGACGAAGGTGGATGCCTTCTTCGAGGCATGGAAAGACGCAGGCTTCCAGCCTGTCGGGCACATCGTCTTCCGCAAAGCGTACAGCTCAAAGAGCCGGTTCCTCAGCTATCAGCACGAGCAGGCGTTCCTGCTGGCCAAAGGCAGGCCGCCGCTTCCGAAGCAGCCGCTGGCAGACGTGATGGATATGCCGTACAGCGGCAACAAGCTGCATCCGACACAGAAGCCCATCGCGGC
>NFUO01000024.1 GCA_002197545.1 Acidobacteria subdivision 2 bacterium RH1 MAG20
AGAGCCGGTTCCGCAAATTCGGACAGGGGTATAAGTGGGAGTTCTGTTCTTCGGCAGCCTAAGATGGCTGAGAAGAGGAGAGCAGATGAGCAGGCGTCCACGCAGGAACCACACAGCGGCATTCAAGGCGAAGGTGGCCCTGGCCGCAGTGAAGGGTGAGAAGACACTGGCGGAGTTGGCCGAGCAGTTCGACATTCATCCCAACCAGATCACGCAGTGGAAGAGCCAGTTGCAGGAGGGCGCCGCGGGCGTCTTCGGCGAGGCCCGAGCGGAGCAGGCCGCGCCGATTGACCTGAAGGCGTTGCACGCCAAGATCGGCGAGTTGACACTGGAGAACGATTTTTTAGAAGGGGCGCTCACCAAGGCGGGATTGCTGAGCGTAAAGCGATGATCGACCCGGAGCACGAGCTTTCCATCCAAAAGCAGGCTGAGGTCCTGGAGATCAGCCGCAGCAGCGTCTACTACCAGCCGCGGCCGGTCTTGGAGTCTGATCTGTGGCTGATGCGGCAGATCGACGAGCTGCATCTGAACTATCCGTTTGCCGGCAGCCGGATGCTGCGCGATCTGCTCGGTCATCAAGGCTTGGAGGTAGGTCGCCGCCACATCCGCACGCTGATGAGACGGATGGGGATCGAGGCCATCTATCGCCGGCCCAATACCTCCAAGCCTGCGCCAGGGCACAGGATTTACCCCTACCTGCTGCGCGGGTTGGCCGTCACGCGGCCCAACCAGGTCTGGGCCATGGACCTGACTTACATCCCCATGGCACGGGGCTTCGTCTATCTGGCCGCGGTGGTGGACTGGTTCAGCCGTCGAGTTTTGGCTTGGAAGCTATCCATCACCATGGAAACTTCCATCTGCATCGAGGCGCTTGAAGAAGCTCTTTCCAAGAATGAAAAACCGGAGATCTTCAACACCGATCAGGGCAGCCAGTTCACCAGCGAGGCCTTCACCCGGCGGCTAAAGGAAAACGGGATCAACATCAGCATGGATGGCAAGGGACGCTGGCGCGACAACGTCTTCGTCGAGCGGGTCTGGCGTTCGATCAAGTACGAGGAGGTCTACTTGCACGCCTACCCATCGGTCAGCGAGGCAAGAACATCGCTCAGCCGCTACATCGACTTCTACAACGCGGCCAGACCACACTCCAGCCTGAAAGCCCAAACGCCCGATCAGGTATACTTCAACCGCCTGCCAGAATCCATGGCAGCCTAAAAGCAAAAACAAGAACTTCCACTTAAGGAAAAAGCAAAAACTGTCCGAACTA
>NFUO01000240.1 GCA_002197545.1 Acidobacteria subdivision 2 bacterium RH1 MAG20
GAGCGAATAGCTGTAGGGTTTCGTCCGCGCGAGCTCCAGTGGGAAGCTGCCGTTGGCCGCGATCTGGTTGGGAAAGATTACATCTTCCATGCGTGTTCGGCATGTATCGAGCTCCATTCTGTCTCCGGTGTATCCGGCGAAACATGCGGCCTGGAGCAGCCAGCACGAGCCATGGTTATTCCTCTTGTCACGTTCCTCAAGGCCGTGCTGCGCGGTGGTGAGCCAGCGGAGATACGCTGAAAACCAGTCCTCAGTGCCACGCTGGTCAGCAGCGTGCAGAATCGAGGCGCGCTGCAGAATCAGCGCCGCGCGTGCCACCTCCGCCAGATGCACGGTGTCGATGATGCCGATGCTGCGACCGGCGTCGATGCCGTGAATCGCCTGTGCGTATTCGAGATTGGGATTCATGCGCGTGGCCGGATCAACAAACCACGAGCGAAGATGCGCGATGGCATGCGCGGCATAATCGCGCTTCCCCGTCAGCAGCCATGCTGCCGTGAGCGCAGGCATCTGGATGCTCAGGCGGATGAGCAGCTCTCGATGCTTCGTGAAGTTATCCGGATTCGACTCTCCGTCACGCCGAATATACGGCCCCGGAGGGTCCTTCGGATTCGGCCACCAGTAGTCTCCCTCCGAGTAGTAGTCGTGCAGCCCGCCCGCGCTGCGCGGAGCCGGCGCAGAGGTGATGGTCTTTGGAGGTTCGTGCATATACCGGTTGGCGGCGGCCAGCACGCGCGTGCGCTCGAGCCTTCTTACTTCGGCATAAGGGTGCAGCCATGGCCCCATTCCATCTTGCGAATCAAGGCGCAAACCCAGCGCCGCAGAACTGGCAAGAGCAAAAAACGCGCGACGGGAAAGGGGCTGTTGCACCATGGTTCTCCAGTAGAGTCTGATCACGCGCGGCTTGGCCGAAGCGCCCACATTGGTCTGCCGCGTCTCGCTCGTTATACATCCTCACGCAACGTTCAGCGGCGAAGTTCCTGCGTGTGCTTCTCCCAATGCGGGACGCCGATACGAAAAAGAGAGGTCAGACCCATGCGGCTCCCAATGGCGGGCATCATCTCCGCTCCGCTTCTTACCGCGTACCGCTCCCCGGGACGGCGCACCGCATATTCGGCGGGAATGAGCGGGAATGATTGAGAAACCAATCCGCGAACAAAAAGAATGTTTTGCGTCCGGAGCAATCGGCCGCGGTGCACGTGTGCGACTCTCCGGCCCCGCACTCCACAATCCGCGCCGCATCCACGCCAAAAGCAGAAACGGAGCACGATGACCAGCAGGGACCTTGAGCTCGTCAGGCTGGCCGATCGGCCAGCGCACTCCCCTGAAGCCGGACTGTCCCGTCAGGTGCTTGCCTACAACGCCAGGCTCATGCTGGTGCGGCATGTGATGGAGACGGGCTGGGTTGGAACCCGGCACAGCCATCCGCACGAGCAACTCGTCTATGTGATTCGTGGGCATATTCGTGTCGAATTGAACGGCAGAACGCTGGACGCGCACGCGGGTGACAGCTTCGTGGTCCCGGGCGGAGTGGAGCACCAGGCACGCGCATGCGAGGAGTCGGAAGTCCTGGATGTCTTTACCCCATACCGCGAAGAGTATGCGGAGGTGAGCGCATGAAGCGGGCCGCGGTTCTTGCAGCCTCAATGCTGCTGCCGCTCACGGCC
>NFUO01000241.1 GCA_002197545.1 Acidobacteria subdivision 2 bacterium RH1 MAG20
CCCGGCGAGCGGGATAACGCGTCCGGCGTAGCGCTCTGGATCTTCGAGCGCGCGCGCGGCAACCCAGCCGATGTCGTAGGTGGCCACGAATTGGACGCGGTGTGAGACTCCCCAGTTCGCTCTGAACATTCCGAGGTACATTCCGCGCTGCACCGCGGGGACGCCCAGCGCATCCATGAAGCCGACCGGACGCAGAATCGTCGCCGGGAGTTTTAGATCACGAATGTGTTGCTCAATCGCCCATTTGCTCTCGTAGTGGCCGAGGCCGCTTTTCCGCTCGGCCCCCTCCGCCGATGAGTAGACAAGATAAGGGCTGCCCGATGCCTTTACCGCATCGGCAAACCGCTTCCCGTTTAGCTCCTCCGCCTCGGTTCCGCCCTTTTCCGTCCATTGCTGCACCGAGAACGCAGCGGAGACGCCTTCCAGCGCCGTCCTGAGCGAAGCCATGTCTTCGAAGTCGCCCTTGACTAGCTCCGCGCCGCGCGCGGCCAGGCTCTTGGCCTTCGGTGATTCCAGGTTCCGCGTCAGGACCCTCACGCGAACCTTTTTCGCCGCCAGCAGATGAGTGACAGTCGCACCGCCCTGACTGCCGGTTCCACCGGTAACGAGCACCACGTTTTCATTGGACATGGATTTCATCCCTTCTTGAATGTATTAAGGAAAGCGTGTCGGGACACCGCAGGAGATCTCCGGTCAGAAGACTGAGGACGGTGACCGGCCGGGCGCCTACCTATGCGAATCTCCGCTCGTCGCCACGAGCGACATGCCTACCTGATCGGGTTTTTGGAGGGGTTCGCTCGCCAGCAGTTCCGATTGGAACTTCTTGAACGATGGAAGGCCGGTGATGACTGCGGACGGATCGTCTTGAGAGGTCACCAGGTGGAGAAAGGTTTGCCCGTCCTCTTCAAGGAATACCCGGTAGGAAAGGCCAGGCACCGAAGCCGCCGTCAGCGCTGCGATGAACTCATCAAGGTTTTTCCTGTTCTGCGCAACGTACTCCGGCTTCACGCTGTATCGATGGCGTGTAATTCTCATCTGGCTGTCCTCGTAATTTTGGCCTGGAGCGGCGAGCGAGGCACAGACGCGGACG
>NFUO01000242.1 GCA_002197545.1 Acidobacteria subdivision 2 bacterium RH1 MAG20
CGACCATTGAAGCGATCCTGAAAGGCTGGCCAGGGCGAAAGCGCAGCGAGATTTGGGATCGCCTTCGCTGGCTGCGCAACGGCAACCGCGAAGCTCCGTGGAGGCACACCGTCTGGACCGAGGAAGACATCGAGTTTCTCCGTGCCCAATATGCCCAGGGACGGGCGGGGGCGCGCCGGGCGGTCAAGGAACTGCTGGCTCGCCACCCGGGCTGGAAGCCACGGTCGATTTGGTACAAGGCCGCCCAACTTGGACTCTTGACTCAATCTGACGGATCTTCCCCCGGGGCAATGATCTGAAGTCGTTGTGATTCAGAGGGTTAGTGGCAATTTGAGGGTGTTTATGTAGTCATGTATTATTATTATTTGTCTTGACATGCCTGGAATTGAGTGATATTCATAGCGCATGTACGTGGCCACCGTCCCTAACCGCAACTCTCCGCCTGCCCTCCTCCTGCGGGAGTCCTTTCGCGAAAACGGCAAGGTCAAGAACCGCACCCTGGCCAATCTCTCCCACGGGCCCAAGGCGCGCCTCGAAGCCCTCCGCCGCCTGCTGCGCGGCGAGTTCGATCGGAGGACCGGGGAAGAGCTTTCGGCTCCTCAACTCGGACCCTGTTTCGGCCTCTTGTTCGTGCTCAAACAGGTTGCGGACGCTCTGGGCCTGGGCGTGGCGCTCGGTCATAGCCGGCTCGCGAAGCTCGGTTTGTTTCTGGTTCTGGCGCGCGTCGCCCGTCAAGGCTCGCGGTTGTCGGCCGTGCGCTGGGCTGAGGATCAGACGGTGGCCGAAGTGTTGGGGTTGCGCAAGTTCGATGAGGACGATCTGTATGCCGCCCTGGATGATCTCGCCGCCCGCCAGGAGAAGATCGAAAGCCGCCTGTATCGCCGCTATCTCCAGCGGCGCGGCCAACCGCCACGATTGTTTCTCTACGACGTGACGAGCCGCGACTGGGAAGGCGAGCAGAATGAGTTGGGGGCGTATGGTTACAACCGCGACGGCAAGCGAGGCAAGCTGCAAATCGTCATCGGGCTGCTGGCGGATGAGGAGGGCGAGCCGCTGGCGGTGCGGGGGTTTGAGGGGAACCGGAGCGATCCGACGACGGTGGTGGAGCAGATCCAGATTGTGCGGGAGCAA
>NFUO01000243.1 GCA_002197545.1 Acidobacteria subdivision 2 bacterium RH1 MAG20
GCTTTACGGAGGAGTATGTATCGCACAAGCCCGTCAACAAGGACTTTGCCGTCGACGATGCAGTGATGGGCGATTTCAAGCAGTACCTCTCCTCGCAGAATTACGACTACACGCCGCAGGAATTCGACGCGAACCTGGACTGGGTGAAGATGAACGTGAAGTCGGTCATCTTCGGCACGCAGTTTGGGCTGACTTCGGAACTGAAGGTGAGGGCGGAATGGGATCCGGAGATCCAGCAGGCGGTGAACCTGATGCCGCAGGCGGCGCAACTGGAACAGCATGTGCAACAGGTGCTGGCCCAGAAGGATGCGGCTCTGACGAAGGGTCCGGTCACGCAGTAGTCTCAGCGCGAGCACTTCGAGGGCCGGCAGCCAAAAGCTCCCGGCCCTTTCTGTTGTTCCGACCCGGACTTCGAATTCTTACCCCTTCTATGGATATTCGATTTGCAGAAGAACCCGACCTGCCCGCGCTGACGGCGCTGATCAACAAGGCCTTCAAGGTGGAGGCGTTCTTCATTGCGCGGGACCGGCTGACGCTGGAGGAGGCGCAGGCTCTGTTCGTAACGGGGCGCTTTCTCCTGGCGGAAGAGAATGGCGCGCTTGCGGGTGTTGTGTACGTTGAACTGCGCGGCGACCGGAGTTACCTGGGCCTGCTCTCTGTGAATCCCGAACTGCAGAAGAGCGGGTTGGGGCGGCGTCTGATGGCTGCGGCCGAGGAGTTCGCTCGCGAGATGGGCTCGCACCACATGGATCTGACGGTGGTGAACCTGCGCACGGAACTGCCGCCGTTCTATCGGAAGCTGGGCTACACCGAAACGGGCACTGCCCCGATCCGTCCGGAGATGGTCGAGCGCGTGACCCAGCCTTGCCACTTCATCAGGATGACGAAGGCGCTGGGCAATGGGTGACGCAGCTTTTAGCTTCTAGCTTTTAGCCGCCGCTGCTTCAGACCGCTGCACGTGTGGCGCCGAACGCTGCTGGCGCCAACGCAGGATGGGCCTGGCGATCAGGAGCACGGCAAGGACGATGGTGATTGCGAGCGGAGTCTTGACGCCGCTTTTGACACCCCACCAGTAATGGACGACGCCGCTGATGGCGGCGGTATAGGTGAGCCAGTGGAGGCGGTTCCAGTTTTTGCCGCCGAGTTTGCGGATGGACCAC
>NFUO01000244.1 GCA_002197545.1 Acidobacteria subdivision 2 bacterium RH1 MAG20
CCGGTGGCCCGAGGCGATCGCCGCGACATATTTGCCCCAGTGACGTGGTATGCGCGGCGTGTGAGGAGTTATGACCCGCCGCAGTGACTTGGCCTCGGAATCCGACTAGGCGCGCCCCTGTTGGATGTTTGGGTTTTGACCAACCAACCGTGGTTCGCGCGACGTTACCGTAAGCAGTTTTTCCGGCGGGTGTGCTAAAGAGAAGGCAGGGCCGGCAGTTAGCCGCCTTTTCCAGACGGAGCGAAAGGAGGACCTGGCTATGGCGGAATATGATCTTGTCATTCGAAACGGCACGGTCGTAGATGGCACGCGACTTCCCGCGTACCGCGGCGATATTGGAATCCGCGGTGGCAGGATTGTCGCGATCGGCAATCTCCGGGAGGGCGCCAAGCGTACCCTTGACGCCACTGGTCACATCGTCGCCCCCGGCTTCATCGACATCCACACCCACTACGACGCCGCTTTAAGCGGTGGAGCCAAGTGGGACCCCTACGCCTCACTGTCGGGATGGCATGGTGTGACGACCGTCGCAATCGGCAATTGTGGTTTCGGTTTCGCACCTGTCCGACCCGCGGATCGCGAGCGCGCGATGCTGCGTATGGAGCGCACCGAGTCAATACCGCTGTCCTGCATGAAGGCCGGGATGCGCTGGGATTGGGAAAGCTTCCCGGAATACCTCGACAGCCTCGAGCGTGGCAAGCTCGGCGTGAATGCCGCCTCGCTCATGCCCTATTCTCCGCTGCGCGCGTATGCGATGGGCAATGATGCCGCTCGTGATCCAAAGTACAAAGCCACGACGGAGGAGATTGCGCAGATAAAGCATCTCCTGCGCGAGGGTCTGGAAGCGGGCGGCTTCGGCTTCTCCGGCAGCTTCAGCATGGCCAACCGCGACTACGACGGCGGTTATCTGCCGACTCACGTGGCCTCGCGAGAGGAATTCCTGGAGGCGGCGCAAGTGTTGCGCGGCTTCAATCGGGGTTCGATCGAATGGACCATGGGCCATTCGTTGCAAGGCCTTGGCATGGACTTCCTGCTGGAGATGGCAAAGGTCAGCGGCCGGCCCCTCAATTGGAACGCGGTAATTTACGAC
>NFUO01000245.1 GCA_002197545.1 Acidobacteria subdivision 2 bacterium RH1 MAG20
CGTGGCCCGGCATGAGCGTTGCTTCGGGCGGCAGTAGAAAGTGCTGGATCTGAATCACTACCTCGAGGCACTGGAACGAAAACCGGGAGCATTGGCGGGATCGACAGCGCTGGAGCAGTGGCGGGCGCAGGGGAAATGGCCCGCCAGTTTCGACCGCTATTGGGAAGTGCTCAGACAGCGCCAGGGCAAGCAGGCGGGAACGAGGGCCATGATCGAGATCCTGCTGGCAGGACAGAAACACGGCGCGGAGCGTCTGCGGCAGGCCATCGAGCGAGCGCTGGAACTCGGCTGTTCGGATAAAGCGGCGGTCGAATATCTGCTCACAGAGGAAAAGCTGGAGAAGAAGAAACCGGAAGCGATTGAAGTGGGTGCGTTGCTGGCATACGAAAGACCGCAGCCAACGATGACTGCTTACGACCGGCTCCTGCGAACCACGCCCGTGGAGGTGATTCAATGAGCGCCGATACGAGCAAACTGCAGGCCGCGGCGATTCGCGAGTTATGCAAGCCGCTGCGCCTGCCCACGGTAGCCATGCAGTCGCCGCGACTGGCCGAGCAGGCGGCCAAAGAGAAACAGAGCCCGCTTTTGTTTCTCGAGACGGTGTTGTCCGCCGAAGTGGAAGAACGCGAGCAAAACGCGGTGGCGCGGCGCATCAAAGAAGCGCATTTTCCAAAGGTGAAGACCTTTGAGGAATTCAACTTTCAGGAAGCACAGCACCTGCCCGCCACGCTGATCCGCCAGTTGGCCGAGGGCGGTTATATCGACAGGACTGAGCCGGTCCTGTTTCTGGGCGACACGGGAACGGGAAAGACTCATCTGGCGACTGCTCTGGGGGTCGCGGCGTGCCGGCAGCGGAAACGGGTGCGGTTCACGACCGCAGCGGAAATGGTCAATGAACTGGTGGAAGCGCGGCACAAAATTGAACTGAGCCGCGTGACCGCGCGCTGGACCAGGTATGAAGTCCTGGTGATCGACGAAATGGGTTATGTGGCCCTTGCCGAAGCGGGCGCGGAGA
>NFUO01000246.1 GCA_002197545.1 Acidobacteria subdivision 2 bacterium RH1 MAG20
CTATGTGATGAACACCGCCAAGCTGCATGGCGACGACACGCCACTGCCGATGCTGGCGCCCGGCAACGGTAAGACCAAGAAGGCCCGCTTCTGGACCTATGTGCGCGACAACCGCCCGGCCGGCGATAAGTCGCCGGCGGCGGTGTGGTTCACTTACTCGCGTGATCGCAAAGGCGAACATCCGCAGCGCCACCTGGCGAAGTTCCGCGGCATCCTGCAGGCAGACGCCTTCGCCGGATTCAACAAGCTCTACGAAAGTGGCGCGATCCAAGAGGCGCCGTGCATGGCGCACATCAGACGCAAGTTTTACGACCTGATGGAGGCTCACCAATCGCCCGTTGCCACCGAAGCCGTCGAGCGCATCGCGGCGCTCTACCAAATCGAAGCCGAGATTCGCGGCCGTCCCGCCGAAGAACGCCGCCAGATGCGGCAGGCGCGCGCCAAGCCTCTGATGGAAGAGATGCACGAGTGGCTGAAAACCTCCTTGTCCTTGCTCCCGCCGAAGTCCGAGACTGCCGCGGCCATCCGCTATGCGCTGGGGCTGTGGGATGCGCTCGTGCGCTATCTCGACGATGGCCGCATCGAGATCGATAACCTGATCGCCGAGCGTGCCCTGCGCCTTGTTGCCCTGGGCCGCCGCAACTGGCTCTTCGCCGGTTCTGATCACGGAGGCCAACGGGCGGCCGTCCTGTATAGCCTCATCCAGACGGCGAAGATGAATGGCCTGGATCCGGAAGCCTACCTGCGCCATGTGCTCAGCCGCATCGCCACGCATCCCATCAACCGTATCGAGGAGTTGCTGCCGTGGAACGTCGCCGCAAACCTGTCTCCCATCGCCCAGGCCGCCGCGTAGAACCACGGCCCGCTCCCCAGCCAGATACTGTTCGCCTGCCCTGCCGCATATCGAAGAGCCGATTGAGTTCGGGGAGATTAACATCGGCAACAAGTACCCCATCGGCGGAGTCGCTATAGCCAGCGATGAGCATAACGCCCTGGCCATGCTCGTGCGCCGCGATGGAGAAACGCTGGCCCAACTGCTTACCCGCCTCGACCAAGCCATCGCCAAAGCGCTCGACGAGGACATCTACACCGACGAGATCAACCCCAGTTCCTGAACCACCTCATCCAAACAACCGGTCGTGTCCATCTGCAAAATTCGTGGACACAACCAGTCATTCCACCACAACAGAGGATCACTTGCCAGACGGCCAGAAAGACACGCTTACCCCGCAATTGGCCCATTCGCACCAGCAGCGGAGTTGTCAGGGCAACACGGCGCAGAATTCACTCTTATTCTTCATTCAGGAGAGCAGATTAGCGACCTCAAGGTGCCGGGTGCCCTGGGAGAACGGATTCATCTGGCGTCAAAAAACGCATGCACGAAGAGTGCATTTCACGACCCATTGAATCACCGGTCTTTCCAGGTCGCCTGATCTTGCCGCCTCAGCGTACCTCCATCGAGGTTCTGCCCCTTACATCTTGATCCAGCACCCACCATGCACCTTCCCGGTGAGCCTTTGTGGGATGCC
>NFUO01000247.1 GCA_002197545.1 Acidobacteria subdivision 2 bacterium RH1 MAG20
CGGATGTGTCGGCATCGGGCTTGATGGTGACGGGGGATGGGGTGGGGGTGGTGGAGGACGGAGTCGTTGCTGCGGTTTCGTTGGCTGGGGCCGGAGTCTTGTTGCAGCCGAGCGCGATCAGAAGGGCGGCGGTGAGGACGAGACAGGTGGGGAGCGGCTTGGAGATCATCGTAGTCATATTTCTCACGGTCTTCATGGGTCGAGTTCCCTTTCTTTCAGAAGGTGGGGGCTAGCGGCGGTGGTGGTCGTAGTAGTTGCTGCGCTGATTGTTCTGGTGGACCTTGCCAACTACTGCGCCGATGCCTGCGCCTGCGGCTCCACCAATGAGGGTTCCTTTGAGGCCGCCGCCGAAGAGGGCGCCGAGGACGGCTCCGCCGCCTGCGCCAATGAGTGCTCCCTTGCCGGGACCGATGCCGCCCTGATCGCGGCGGCGATCGTTGTAGTGGCGATTGTTGTCGTAATACTGGCCGCCGCGACCGCCGTTGCGGACTCCGTTATAAAAGTTGGGATTTCTATTCCCGTAGTTCTGGGCGCTGGCACTGACGGGGAGGAGACTAGTGGCCAGCAGAAGAGGGGCGATGAGTATAGCCTTGCGTATCTTCATCATTTCGGGTTAGATGCGGATTGGATGGCCGCGCCTGGATTTTTTCGCGAACGGTCTAGGCACCTCCTCCCCCGAGGACACTTTTTTATTGCAAAGTCTCCAACCCGGCTGCAAATTTACCTTGCCTCGGTGAGGAGGTTGGGGTACGGTTGGGCGTTTCTGATTTAGCCCCTTGGGAGGTTTCCATGAAGCCGATGCTTGCTGGTTCGCTGGTATTAATTCTTGTGCTTGCTCAGGCCGCTTCGGGCCAGGAGACTCCGGCGGCGGCTCCGACTGCCTCGGCTGCTACTCCGGCGACTGCTCCTGCTTCCGCAGCAGCGGCTTCGGAGAAGTATAGGCTGGCTGAGGGGACGGATGTCGCACTGCAGTTCGCGCAGGACCTGAGTTCCTCGACATCGTTCGAGGGAGACCCGGTGATGCTGACGCTGGTGAATGACTTAAAGGTTGGGGACGTTGTGGTGGCGAAGGCAGGTAGCAAAGCCTATGGCGAGGTGACCAAGGCGCAGAAGTCGGGGATGATGGGCAAGCCCGGGCAGTTGGAGATCCGGCTCGACTACCTGCAGGCGAGCGACGGAAAGATCAAGCTGCGCGGCACCAGGAGCAAAGAGGGTGAGGGCAGGATCAAAGGGGCGCTGTTGGCACCGATTGGCCGGATCAAACATGGCAAGAATGTGGAGATCAAAGCGGGTGATCCGCTGCATGCCTATGTGGCGAATGACATTTTGCTGCCGCCTGTGAGTTAGTGCTGTTTCTCGATTCAGCCTTACGCTTGTTTGTCTTGACATTTTTGTATATACATATCTGTATAGGCGGTCGCTTGCGATTTGAATAGGACGAAAACAAGAACCGCAGCAATTACAGAAAGCACGGAGTGTTCTTTGAGACGGCTACACTGGTCTTCGATGATCCCGATTTTGTGATGATGCGAGACCGGATTGTCGATGGCGAAGAACGATGGCAGACGATAGGGCTGGTTGAAGATGTTCTGTTGCTGCTGGTCGCGCGCACCCTGGGAGGCGAGGGTGACGAAGAGATCGCCCGGATCATTTCGGCCAGAGAGGTAACGGCACATGAAAGGAGACGCTATGAAGACAGTCAAGCATAAGGAGCCGAAGATGGTGGTCTATCGGCGCGTCCCGGGAAGCCCGCTGACAGCAAAGCAGAGAGCCAATATCGAAGAGTTGGCGCAGATGCCAGACCATGAGATTGATACATCGGACATTCCAGAGTTGCCTGCGAGCGCGTGGAAGGATGCGGTACGGGGGAAGTTCTATCGTCCGGTGAAGAAGGCGGTGAGCCTGCGATTGGATGCGGATGTGATTGCGTGGCTGAAGAAGGATGACGAGGGCTATCAGACGCGGGCGAACCGATTGCTGCGGGAGCGGATGCTGGCGGATAAGGCTAGTTAGCGGGGTGAATCCCAGGGTTCGCGCGTGGCACGAATCCCCACTCATCGCGTAAGGCGAAGGTGCGATGAATGGGTACCCATTTGATGCCACCCGCCCTCCCGCCCCATGCATTATGGTCTAGAGATATTCTTATCAAAGGTCAATACATACGAATGACGCATCCCATCGCTTCGAAGAAGGCTATCGCTGACGAGATTCGGGCTCTTGCTAAGCTATTTGCAGATGCTTTGAACTCCAAAATCAGCGGAAGAGTGACCGAAATGGAGGAGGATGCAACCTCCCATTACCTGATTTATCAGGTGCTTGGCATTTCTGACGAGGAAGGACGATTGATTGACGTCTATCAGAACAAGGGGCGATTTCTTTACAAGTACGCTGGTTCGTTTCTTGAGCAAGCAGCAAAGTTATGCTTCTTGGAACGATTTCCGGACTCGGGCTCTGTGAGGATTCAGAATTCAGTTTTGCAGAAACCAAAGACCTTTGAGATCGACTGTCTCGTTGATAGTAAAGACGCGTTTGAAATCAAATGGAGAGATGCTACGACCGACGGCGATCACATAACAAAAGAGCATTCGCGGTTGCAGGCGGTAGCTGCAGCAGGCTACAGGCCCATTCGTATAATGTTCTACTACCCGAATAGGACGCAAGCCATCCGTATACAACAGACGCTCGAAACCCTCTATCAAGGTGTCCAGGGCGAGTATCACTACGGCGACGGCGCTTGGGAGTTTGTAAAGACATACACAGGGGTCGATTTGAAGGGCATCCTGGAACAAATAGCAGAAGAAACAAAGCAAGCGGAGAAAGCAAAACTGGCAGAAGAAGCAACGCAATGAACTCGATGACACTCCATATCGGCGATTGTCTTGAGGTCATGAAGACCTTGAGTGAAAAAAGTGTTGATCTGGTATATCTCGATCCTCCCTTTCTCACTCAAAAAGCTCACCACCTTTCAACTCGAAATGGAGAAAAGTGCTATTCGTTCGATGATCTGTGGGCGTCACACTCTGAATACGTGGGATTTCTCATGGAGCGTATTCGAGAGATGCACCGAGTTCTCAAAGACACAGGCAGCCTCTTCTTTCATTGCAATGATCAATCATCCCATCTCGCGAGGTTTGTTCTTGATGAGATTTTTGGAGAGAAGATGTTTAGGTCAGAGATTATCTGGACATATCGCAGATGGTCTAACTCTCACAAGGGTCTACTCCCTGCCCATCAAACAATTTTTTTTTACAGCAAGACGATGGCCTTCACGTTCAATCAGCTAAATACAGATTATTCAGCTTCGACAAATATCGATCAAATTCTTCAAAAAAGAAAAAGAGATCATCGAGGGAAATCTGTCTATGCCAAAGACCACAAAGGATCTGTGATCTCAAGCGGTCCCAAGAAGGGTGTTCCGCTAAGCGATGTTTGGGAAATTCCTTATCTAAACCCAAAAGCTAACGAGCGAGTCGGGTATCCGACTCAAAAGCCTGTCCTGCTCTTAGATCGTATTTTGAGCATCTGCAGCAATCCGCAAGATACTGTCCTAGACCCATTCTGCGGTAGCGGGACAACGCTAGTTGCGGCAAAAATGAAAGACAGACATGGCATAGGTATTGACTGCTCGGAGGATGCTATAGAGTTGACGACAAAACGACTTGCCGAACCTATTGCAACCCGCTCAAGGCTTTTAGAACGGGGCCGCGAAGACTATATGCGAGAGGATATTCAACTGCTAGAGCTTCTAAAGGGAATTGAGTTTCATGCAGTTCAACGCAACAAGGGCGTGGACGTCATTTTGAAGGAAGAGTATCGAGGAAGGTCAGTTCTTGTCAGAATTCAGCGTGAGGGCGAACCTCTGGATACTGCAGTCAGATCGCTGCGAAAAGCCGGGACTGGAAAAGGGAGGCCCCTACTGGTCATCATTGCAACAGATCCTCTTTTCCAACAGAATACGTATGGCAATGAGATTCTCGTCATTCAATCAACCACTCTAGCGCTGAAAACAGCACTTGAAGATGCGGAGCTTCGCGATAGCAGTGTACTCCCTCTTTTTCAGCGGTTCGCATAGACCAGTGGCGTTTTGTGTAGAGGTTAATAAACTGAGGCGCGGGCTAAAGCCCGCGCCTCGGTTTATCTATTGCGACTTTGCGGCACGGCTGAAGTCATGCCCTTCTGGCTTCGGCTACGGTTCTTTGATGATGCGAACACCCTACTGGAGTAGCGTGCCTTCTTCCGGCAGGATTTTGGCTTCTTCCGGGGGGATGACTACGGCGGCGGCTACTTTGTCCTGGGAGTCGAGGTCGAGTAGCTTGACGCCCTGGGTGCTGCGGCCTGCGGCTCGGATTGATTTGGTGTCGATGCGGATGATCTTGCCGAACTGGCTGATGACCATGAGCTCGCTGGTCTCGTCGACGAGGTTGATCTCGGTGACCTTGCCGTTCTTCGCCGTGGTTTTGACGTTGATGACGCCCTTGCCGCCGCGGGTCTGGAGGCGGTATTGGTCGACGTCGGTACGCTTGCCGTAGCCGTTCTCGGTGACGGAGAGGATGAGGCAGGGGGTGAGGCCGAGCTGCTTGTCGAGCTTGTCGAGTTTTTCGGTGCGGGCTGTCTCGACTACGTCTTCGGGGTTGCCGGAGAGGTCGAGCGGGGTGGACTCGGCGTCGCCGATGGCGGCTTCGAGAGCGTCGGCGAGGCCCTTCTTCTCGGCGAGCTCGCGGCGTTTGGCGTGACGGGCTTCGTTGGAGGGGGTGACGGCTGCTCCGATGACATAGTCGCCTTTGCGAAGGGCGATGCCCTTGTTTCCGGTGGCGGGGCGGCCCATGGAGCGGAGGTCGGTCTCGTTGAAGCGGATGGCCATGCCGTCGTGGGTTGCGAGGAAGATGATCTGCTGGCCGTCGGTGATGCGGGCGACGATGAGCTCGTCGTCCTTCTCGATATTGATGGCGATGATGCCGCGGGACATCACGTTGGAGAAGTCTTTGAGTGCGGTCTTCTTCACCGTTCCGTTGCGCGTGGCGAAGAGGATGTACTTGCCCTCTTCGTTGAGGTCGCGGACGGGGAGGATAGTGACGACCTTTTCGCCGGGCTGGAGGGCGACGAGCGAGGCCATGGCCTTGCCCTTGCCAGCGGCGCCGATGTCGGGGACCTCGTAGACCTTGAGCCAGTAGACGCGGCCGGTGTTGGTGAAGCAGAGCAGATAGGCGTGGGTGGAGTCGATGATGAGCTGGGCGACGAAGTCCTCTTCGCGGGTCTTCATGCCGAGCCGTCCGGTGCCTCCGCGACGCTGCTGTCTATAGATAGAGATGGGTGTGCGCTTGAGGTAGCCGGTGTTGGAGACGGTGACGGCGACCTGCTCGTCGGCGATGAGGTCTTCGAGCTGAAGCTCGGTGGTCTCGTCGACGATCTGGGTGCGGCGCGGATCGCCGTAGCGGTCGCGGATGTCTTCGAGCTCTTTGACGATGACTTTGCGGAGCTTCTTCTCGCTGGCGAGGATGGACTCGAACTCGGCGATGTTGTCGCGGACCTCGGCCAGTTCCTTCAGGAGCTCATCGATCGATAGCTGGGTGAGTCTGTAGAGTTGCAGCTCGAGGATGGCGTCGACCTGGCGGTAGCTGAGGATGAGTGTGCCGGTGGTGGAGAACGTCATGTCGACGTTGTACTTCTTGGGGTCGAGGGTGACGCCCTTGAGCTCTGTGCCGCGTAGGTTGATCGACTTGCCGCTGAAGTATTGGAAGAGGCGCTCGCGGGCTTCGGGGCGGCTGCCGGACTGGCGGATGATCTTGATGACGTTGTCGAGGTGGTCCAGCGCGATCTGGTAGCCGAGCAGGATGTGCTCGCGGTCGCGGGCCTTCCCCAACAGGAATGCGGTGCGGCGGCGGACGACTTCGACGCGATGGTCGAGGAAGGCGCGGATGGCCTGGTCGAGCGGGAGGACCTTCGGCTGACCGTTGCTGACGGCGAGGAAGATCATGGAGAAGCTCTCCTGCATCTGGGTGTGCTTATAAAGCTGATTGAGGACAATCTGCGATTCGGCGCCGCGCTTGAGGCCGATGTGGATCCTCATGCCGTCACGGTCGGACTCGTCGCGGAACTCGTCCCGGGCGATGTCGGTGATGACGCCATCGTTGACAAGTTCGGCGATGCGCTCGATGAGCTTGGCCTTGTTGACCTGGTAGGGGATCTCGGTGACGATGATGGCCTGACGGCCGCCGGAGATGTTCTCGATGCTGCACTTGGCGCGCATGATGAAGCGGCCACGGCCGGTCTTGTAGGTCTGCGCGATGCCGGTGCGGCCATAGAGATAGCCGCCGGTGGGAAAGTCGGGGCCTTTGACGTGCTCGAGCACGGCATCGATGCCTGCGTGGGGGTCGTTGAGCAGGGTGATGCAGGCGCTGACGACTTCGGTAAGGTTGTGCGGCGGGATGTTGGTCGCCATGCCGACGGCGATTCCGCCGCTGCCGTTGACGATGAGGTTGGGGATGCGCGCGGGGAGGACGGTCGGCTCGAGGGTGGACTCGTCGTAGTTGGGCGCGAAGTCTACGGTGTCGGAGTCGATGTCGGCGAGCATTTCGCCGGCGATGCGGGTCATGCGGGATTCGGTGTAACGCATGGCGGCGGGTGGGTCGCCGTCGACCGAGCCGAAGTTGCCCTGGCCATCGACCAGTGGGTAGCGCAGGGCGAAGGGCTGCGCCATGCGTACCATGGTGTCGTAGATGGAGGCGTCGCCGTGAGGGTGGTAGTTACCCATGACGTGACCGACGACCTTGGCCGACTTGGTGTACTTCTTGTTGAACTGAAGGCCCATCTCGGCCATGCCGTAGAGGACGCGGCGGTGGACGGGCTTGAGGCCGTCGCGGACGTCGGGCAGGGCGCGGCCGATGATGACCGACATGGAGTAGTCGAGATACGACCGGCGCATCTCGTCTTCAATATTGATAGACAGCATGAACGCTGCGCCGCGGCCCTGAACGGTACTGGGGGGGCCGTCGGGATTATTGGGGGAGTCGGAGTTTGGGCCTAGCGGGAGCTGGGGATTCTGATCATCTGCCATGGGTTTATCTATCTATTATAGAGGGTTTGGCGGGTGGGTGTGGAGTGCCTGAAAGTGGACGGGCTGAGAGTTTGTGTGGCTTTTATTGCGAGCCAGACACTCTTTTCGGGTGAGAAAAAGGCGAGGAGAATGTTTGGCGAATAAATTTGAAATCTCATCAAAATTATTTGACGATTCCAGGCAACTTATAGGAAGGCTCTATATCTAAGTGCTGCCAGATTCAAAGTTACGTATATCTATTATTAATAATAATTTCCGATGAATCCTCATTCAAAAGCCATAGACGTTCTGTGTGCCCCTATTGGCAAACGCGCCTAGAAGTAGTCACATAAACCCATTTAAATCAGAGATAAAGCGGCTAAGTGGACACTTATTTTCAAATGGCATGGCAAATGCAGTTCATATGGACGGGAAAATTGGATCTTTCTGAAGCAACCCTACATTTGAATGGCGATTGCAGTCAGCGAGATTTGATGATGCTTCAACAGAGAGTTGAGCAACGGAGTAGCAACTTCAGGGGGAATGATGAAGCGTATTTTGAATTGTCTGCCGCAGCTATTTGTACTGGTAATGCTATTGTCAGTTTTTGTCTCTGCGCAGCAACAGGGCGCAATCACTGGCGGTCTCAGCGGAGCCGTTACCGATTCAACGGGCGCAGTCTTGCCGGATGCTACGGTAACTTTAGTTGGGCCTCAAGGGACGCGTACTCTGACGACGGATTCCGGAGGACGTTTCGCTGCAAGCGGCCTTACGCCTGGCTATTATGATGTGACCGTCGAGAAATCAGGCTTTGCGAAGGTACAGTCCAAACACAATGAGGTTGTGGTCAACTCTTCCTCTACCCTGAACTTAAGTATGCCGGTGGGCAATGTAGGCACGACCGTCGAAGTCAATGCAACCGCAGTGTCGATCGATACGCAAGAGACTGCCGTCACGACGAACCTGACCGATACCTTTTACAACAGCGTTCCGATGCCGCGGAACGTGTCGGCCATCTTCTATGCGGCCCCGGGGGTTGCGGCAGGCCAGGTTGCAGGTTCGGCAAATCAGATGGGACCGGGCGCATCGAATCCTTCCATCGGTGGCGCATCGGGTCTCGAGAACCTCTATGTCGTGGACGGTGTGACGATCACCGATCAGGCTTTCGGCAGCATTGGCACTTATAACCGGTATCATGGTTCACTCGGTACCGGAATCAACCTTGCGTTCATCAAGGAAGTCGACGTCAAGACGACGGCCTTCCAGCCGGAGTATGGCAAGGCGACCGGCGGTATCGTCCAGATCGTCACCAAGTCCGGCAGCAATCAGTATCATGGCGCAATCGCGGCCTACTTCGGACCAGGCGCCTTTTATGGAGGCCGTTACCAGTTCTATCAGTTTGGCTATCAGCAGATCACTCCGTTTTCGACCCTCTCTACCCCCCAGTACGATGTCGCGGCGGAGTTTGGCGGCTACTTCCCTGGTCTCAGGGACAAGCTGTTCTTCTTCGGCGCATTCGACCCTTCGCTTACCCAGAGTATTTTGCAGCCCAATCCAAACGCTCCGGCACCATCTGTCGCGCTTGGCGCCCCGCAATACAACACGACCACTCTCAGTTGGGCAGGCAAGCTGACCTATAAATTGGGCAGTGCGACCACGTTTGAAGCGTCCAGCTTCGGCGATCCATCGAAGCATAACTCGCAACCCTTCGCGCTCGGCAGCACTGGGCTTTCCTCACTTTTCCCGGAGACGACCGCAAGCTCCTGGCAATATGGTTCGAGGGACTCCGTGGCGCGTGTCACGACCGCTCTCACGTCGTCCTGGCTGGTCGATGCGTCCTACACGTATAACTACAATCACTTCAATGAATATCCAGCTACGGCCGATTACGGCATCAACGATAAAAGCGCCAATGCATTGCCTGTAGCGGGCGCCGCGGTTAATACGGGGCTTGGTGCTTATGAGCCGTCGAAGAATGACACATACAGCATCGCTGCGAATACCTCCAAGACGTTCGGTTTCCTCGGTCAGCACACCGTATCCGTGGGATATTCCTACGACCACACGAACTTCCTTGACCAGCCTTCGAGGTCCGGACCGCTTTTTGTTATCCCGTCCGCGAATGCTGCCGGCACCCCATTGAATACGATCTTTACCAACATCCCCGCGGGAAGCGCCGGCGCAATGACGAACGCCACATTCACGGTTGCGGCAGCGAACACGGATCCGACACTGACCACGACGGACCGGACCTGCGCCCAGTGCCCGATCAACAAAAACGGCCAGAAGATTTATGCATCCATCAGCCGCGGCACCTACAAAGGTCTATCGGTGAATGCGCTTGGCCGTTATCACACGGCGTATGGCAACGATACCTACCAGATGAACCGTTTTGTCACTCTCAATCTGGGAGTTCGATGGGAGGAGCAACGGGTTGCGGGAACGGTACTGAGCTACCCCTTCACCGGAAGCTGGTCTCCCCGGTTGGGTATCAATATCGATCCGTTGGGTGACCACAAGACCAAATTGTTCTTCAACTATGGGCGCAACTACTGGGCAATGCCTCTGGATGCCGCGATCCGTCAGCTTGGCAACGAGCAGGACGACACCAGCTATGCATTTGCGCCAGTCATCAACTCCGACGGTTCCATTACCGTTATTCCCGATTCGGCGCATACTCTGAACGGCCTGAATCGCGCGACGAACGCCGATGGGACGGTGTCGAAGTTTGGCGCTCCCAGCTTCGCCTCTTCAACCGGCGAAGGTATTATTCCTGGGACCAAGGGAGAGTACGAGGACGAGTATGTCATAGGCGTCGAGCGCGAGCTTACTCCGTCGATCGTATTCAAGATACGCTATACCGACCGGCGTCTCGGCAGAATCATTGAGGACGTCGGTTCACAGTCTCCAGAGGGGTCGCAGATTGTTCCGAACTTCAATGGCGGCATTACGAATCCTGGCCCATCCACCGATATTGCAGTGAATGAAAATGAAATTACCTACACGCACGCCCAGTACCTTGCAGCCAACCCTCCAGGCAGCACGACCTATCATCCGCCAGTTCCCGGCTGCACCTCGAAGAACGACACAGGCACCTTCATTGATGGCAAGAACCAGCCGGTCGGTGGCGGTTGCATCCTGAACTACCAGACTGCGGATGCCGGACCCGGGGACGGTATTCCCGACGGTTTTGTCAAGCCGGTCCGCCGCTATCAGGCGGCCGAGATCGAGGTTGACAAGAGGTTCAGCAATCACTGGCTGGCCATGGTCAACTTCCGCTGGGGCACACTCTATGGAAACTACGAGGGCGCATACCGCAATGACAATGGCCAGTCCGACCCTGGAATCAGCTCGTTGTTCGATTTCACACCGGGCAAACTCAACCTGCTGGGCGACCAGTTTGCGAACGGAATGCTTAGCAGCGACCGTCGCACGGTTGGCAACCTGTTCTTAAGCTATAACGTTGGCTCGGATACGCCGTTCCTGCATAAGGCGAGGGGCTTGACGATTGGCACGGGCCTGCGTGGCCAGTCCGGCGTTCCTCTCAGCTTGCTGGGCGACCACCCGATCTATCTCAACCAGGGCGAAGTGCCGATCGGCGGCCGCGGCGCTGCCGGACGCACACCGTCCGCGCTCCAGCTGGACATGCACGCCGACTATCCTGTGTCCCTCGGCGAGCGCTACCATTTGAAGCTGGCCATGGATATGTTCAACGTGACCAACAGCCAGTTCCAGACCGGAAGTGTTCAGTATACGCAAACTGCCGGCGATCTGGTCGGTGCCCCTCCGCCGTTGAACCTGGACTACGGCCGGCCAACTTCATTCCAGACGCCGTTTTATGCTCGCGGTTCTGTCCGGTTTGAGTTCTAACTTCAGGTGACTTAAACTAACGGGAGAGAGTGTTTACCGCTCTCTCCCGTTTTTCTTTCAGGAGTTCCTTCCTTGTCTTCGCGTCGTCTACGTACCTATCTGCTGCTTCCCCTCATCTTTCTGATCTTTTTTGCATCCTCTATGCTTCGGGCGTCGGATCCCACGAAAAAGCTGTCTCCGCATTACCGGCACTGGATCAACGAAGAGGTGCCATACATTATCCAGACAGAAGAGCGGAAGGAATTTCTCGCCTTGACGAGCGACACGGAGCGCGACAATTTTATCAAGTCATTTTGGGATGCGCGGAATCCTAACCCGGGATCGGAGATAAACGATTACAAGGAAGAGCATTATCGCCGGCTCGCTTACGCCAATCAGTTCTTCGGAAACATCAAAGCCCAGGATGGATGGCGAACGGACCAGGGCCACATCTACATCGTATTGGGCGCGCCGGAGCAGCGGGCCAATTATCCGGCCGCCAGAAATGTCCGGCCGATGGTGATCTGGTTTTACGAGGCCCAGACCCCGGCACTTCCTTCGCACTTCTACATCATCTTCTACAAGCGGAGTATCGGCGAAGACTACACTCTCTACTCGCCATACGAGGATGGGCCTTCGCGGCTTGTCACCGGACTTGAAGGCAAGAACGTTCAGAAGAACGACCTCGACATCATCAAGAAGTCTCTTGGCGATGAGGTCGCTCGAACGACGATCTCATTAATTCCTTCAGAGCCGGTGGACCTCGACAACTACACCCCCAGCATGGAATCTGATGTGTTGCTAAGCACCATCAAAGGCCTGCCGGACAATCCCCTGACCAAAGAGCTGCTCAATCAACGAAGGGCGAATGAGCATGTAACGTCGAGCGTTTTCCTGGGGGCGAACTCCGCAGCTTTGCAGACAGCCGTCTTTCGGGATGCGGCTGGCCGTATGACCGTTCACTATCTACTTTCATACGACCGGCCGGAGCAGGGACTGATCGGGCCTCTACCCGACAAGCGCCTGGGCTACTCGGTGACGCTTCAGACTTCCGTGCTCACACTTGAAGGCAAATCGGTTTATGAACAAAATGAGAAGCTCAGTGGCGTAGTCAACGATAGCCAGGCTACTGCCGCGCGCAGTAAACGATTTGGCGCAGAGAGCCGAGTGCCGCTTGCTCCAGGTCAGTATCAGCTCATTACCACGCTCACCAATGACTTCAACCATTCCGCAGTACGCCGAGAAGCTCAGGTTACGGTACCCGATCCTGCGCAGACGGTCTGGAGTATCAGCAAAGTTCTGATCTTTTCGTCCCAGCCTCCGACCCACGATCCCAATGGCCTACTTCCTTTCAGCATCACAGGACTGCGCTTTGTTCCCGAAGGGGTGCAGCAGGTCTCGTTGCATCCGGGTGAGCCATTGCGCCTGCTCTTTCAACTTTGGAGCAAACCTTCAGATCCCGTTTCCCGCGAAGGACATAAGGTCAAGGTCCATTACGTGTATGGCACCATGCAGGCGAGTCAGACGCCACACCAGGAAGACGAAGAGATAGACGCCGCCAATTTCGACGCTTCCGGCACATTACTCACCGGCCGTACGCTTTCTACGGAAGGACTCTCCATCGGACCCTATCGTGTCGTGATCACCGCTACGGATGAAACAACCCAACAGAAGGCATATGCGTCCCTGAATTTCCGCATATCCAATGATGCCGAAGTCACCGGCATGTGGACTGCCTACGACGCCAGTGAGAACGGTCCACGTGGCAAGGCGATCGACGACTACAAGCGAGGCTTGAGCGCCGCGATGCAGGCACAGAACGACAATGCCATCGCATGGCTTCAGAGTTCCCTTGCCGATGACCCAACTTATGTGCCTGCACTGAGCAAGCTCGTGGACTTGCTTTCACAAAGCAATCAGTACAAGAAAGTCGCGCAGCTCTCTATAAAGCATCCTGTTACCCAGGAAGTAAGCCAGCAAACGGCGGTCCTCATGTCACAGGCGAATGCCCAGATCGGAGACTTTCCGGTGGCAACTCATATCCTTGAGCAAGAACTTCAGTTCCAACCGCCAAGTGCGGAATTGTATCTCGCTTTGGCAAACGTCTATGAGAAGCAAGGAAATTCATCTAAAGCAGAAGACTACAAGCGTCAGGCTACGAAGCTCACAAAGTAAACGAGTTTGGGCAACCAAATAGGACTGAATATGTCGTATATTTTTCTTGATATACGACTATTTATGTCGTATATTCAATTTATTGCGAAATTCAATGAGATTTGAGGTTTCGGCAGAATAAAAATGAGCGGAAAGAACAGACCCTCGCGGGGTAATCTCTTGGCGGAGACCGCGAGGATCTGGGAGCTACAAGCCGTTTTAACGGATGCAGTTTGTCTGAATTATAGGGCCGGCTCCCGGCCTGGGCAACTGCGGCGTTTGGCTTTGGTTCAACTCCCTTAACAAGAAGTAGACAGGTTTCAAGCTTTGAGGTGCTTGCAGTGGCTTCGGTCATTGCTGGGTACTTCAAGGATAAGCGGTCAAGGACGAGGTATGCGCTTTTTTCATGCCGGACGACTGGCTGCATGGATGTGAACTGCAGGGGACGCACGCTGTTTCCGGTCTTTGACGGCTCAGCAGATGCGGTCTTTGCCCGGGCCAGGGTTTGATTTCAGGAGAGCACGTGAAGCGGACGACATTGAGGACGATTGGTAAGAAGGCCTGCTTGAAGACGATGATGGGTGGCAGGCGTGGGTGGTTGGCGATGGGAACGTTGGCTGCGTATGCGGTGATGGGTTCGAGCCGAGGCGCGATGGCGGCGGTGACCAGGGATGGCGGTGCTGGCGCTGCAGGTGTGGGTGCTCCGGCGGCGAATCTTCCGGTGAAGCGGTTTCATATTGGCGCGGGGCCTTTGGAGGAGGCGATCAAAGACTATGAACAGGTGACTGGGCTCGCCGTGAGGGTGACGCTGCCTTCGGGGACGCTGACGGGCTTTCAGACGCATGGCGTAAACGGGCTACATACAGTGGAAGAAGGGTTGCGGCTGCTGCTCGACGGGACGGGGCTGAGCTATGCGGCGCAGGATTCGACGACGATGGTGGTGGGGCTGAAGCGGTCGGAGTCGGTGGAGGTGACGGCGTCGCTTTCGGATTCAGTCTCGATGAACAAGTTTTCGCAGCCACTGCTGGACACACCGCAGACGGTGGCGGTGGTTCCGCAGTTTGCGCTGCACGATGAGCAGAATACGACGCTGCGCGATGCGTTGAGGAACGTTCCGGGCATCAGCATGGCTGCGGGTGAGTTTGGCGCGCAGGGGGACAACCTGACGATCCGCGGCTTTACGGCGAGGAACGATATCTTTCTCGATGGTATTCGCGACTTCGGCAGCTACTACCGCGACAGCTTCAACTATGACCAGGTTGAGGTGTTGGAGGGGCCGGCAGGTGTACAGTTTGGGCGCGGATCGACAGGCGGAATTATCAACCAGGAGAGCAAGGTTCCGGCAGCCGATGAGTTTGTTACGGTGCAGACGCAGTTCGGCACCGACGCAACGCGGCGCGTGAGTGCAGACGTGAATGAGCCGCTGAACGATCTGCTGCAGGGCACGGCTGTCCGTGTGAACGCGGTAGGGACTGCGGGAGGCGTGGCGGGACGGCCGTATGCGGAAAATAATCATTATGGCATCGCGCCTTCGGTCAGTTTCGGGTTGAATTCGCCGACGCATTATACGATCAGCTACTTCCATATGACGGAGAGTGATACACCGGATTATGGTTTGCCATGGCTATTCAACAAGCTGGCTCCAGCCAACCGCCATGCTTATTTTGGATTTCCTGATTCGAATCATCTACGTGCCGATGTCGATATCATGACGGGCAAGCTGGAACATAACTTCAATGAGCATCTGCAGCTTCACAGCATTGCGCGCTGGGCGAACTATGGACGCAACGCGCAGATCACGGAGCCGCAGATTTGCTCGAATGCTTCGCAGTCGGTGCCGGTGGGCGGGTATGTGAGCTCACTGCCGACCAGCTCCGTAACCGGAGCGACATGCGCCTATACGCCGGTGACACCGGTCAATCAGATTGCGGTGAATCGTAATCAGCTTCAGGTAAGAAGCGTCGAAGGCGATCTGTGGGACCAGACTGAGCTTACGGCGCGATTTAAAGTTCTGGGCATAAAGAACGAATTTGTTGGCGGAGCGGAGGGTGGTCAGGAGATCTCGAACCCGGTGCGAACGTCGTACAAGAATGTGACGCCGACGAATCTGGCGAACCCGAATCCGGCCGACCCCTTCTCGGGAACGGGAACTGTTTCTTCGGTGACTCATACGAAGTCCGACAGCGCCGGGGTGTACTTCGTCGACACGGCGCACCTCGGGCGGCTGTTCGACTTGAGCGGCGGTGCGCGTTGGGATTACTTCGACACAAACTACAACCTGTATGTGCCGAACAGCTCGACGGGAAATATCGGGCCGCTGGAACAGGTGGTGCATCAGCCGAGCTACAGGGCGGCGTTCGTGTTCAAGCCGAATACGCATGGCAGCGTGTACTTCGACTATGGCACGAGCTTCAATCCGTCGGCGGAGTCGTTGAGCCTGAGCGTTTCGACAAGCGTGCTGCCGCCGGAAGAGAACGAGACCTATGAGGTTGGCGCGAAGTACAGCTTGCTGGATGAGCGGTTGATGCTGGACGGGGCATGGTTCAGGACGACGAAGCTGAATGCGAGAGAGACAGACCCGACTAACTCGAGCAACATTG
The DNA here is from genome assembly GCA_002197545.1 of Acidobacteria subdivision 2 bacterium RH1 MAG20. The sequence continues at coordinate 15,637 of NFUO01000247.1, forward strand.
TGCTTGCGGGTAATCAACTGGTGCGGGGGGTTCAGGCGAGCGCAGTCGGCAGGCTGTCGAACGGAATGGACCTGGTGTTGGGCTATGCGTACCTGAACAGCGAGGTGCTGAGCTCGAAGTTCTTCCCGGTGTCGGTGGGGTATCCACTGGCGAACGTGCCGAAGCAGACGTTCAATGCCTTTCTGACCCGGAACCTGTTTGCGCGAATCAAAGGTGGCGTTGGAGGCAACTATGTGGCGAGCAGGACGGCAAGTTCGACGGTTCCGTACACGCCGCTGACCTTCGGGCCGTTGACGGCGTATACAGATCCGGTAACGGGCGCGCAGAAGCAGGGATATCAGGTGCTCTCGACCGGTATGAGACAGGTACCGGGGTACTGGGTTTTCAACGCGATGGTGAGCCGACCGGTGACGGACAGATTGGAGTTGCAGGCGAATGTCTATAACCTGCTGAATCGGTTCTATATCGATCAGCCGCATCCAAGCCATTTGATTCCGGGAGCTGGGTTGAGCGCATTGATTGGCGTGAACTTCAAGTTCTGATTTGCGTGGCGGGCGCTGTATGGAGCGGCGAAGTCCTGCGACTTCGCCGGTCCGCGATTGAGAAAAATAAAAGTTTTGCGACAGGGAGAGACGACGATGTTGATTACGGTTCCTGATGTGTTGACGGCTGCGCAGGTACAGCAGGCGCGGGCGAAGCTGGATGCCGCCGATTGGATCGATGGCAAGGTGACTGCCGGGTATCAGGCGCAGAAGGTGAAGGACAATCGTCAGTTGCCGGAGGGGCATCCGCTGGCGGTGGAACTGGGCGAGATGGTGTTGGGTGGGTTGGCGCGGTCGCCGCTGTTTATGTCGGCGGCATTGCCGCTACGGGTATTTCCGCCAATGTTCAACCGCTATACCGGCGGGGGCCACTTTGGGACGCATGTGGATACGGCGATCCGGCAGATGGTATCCACCGGGCAGCGAATTCGCACGGATATTTCTGCAACGCTGTTTCTGACGAATCCCGATGAGTATGACGGTGGTGAGCTGCTGGTGGAGGACACCTATGGGACGCATTCGGTGAAGCTGCCTGCGGGACATATGGTGCTGTATCCGGCGACGAGTCTGCATCGGGTAGAGCCGGTGACGCGAGGGGCGCGGGTGTCGAGCTTCTTCTGGATTCAGAGCATGATTCGCGGCGATGGCGACCGGTCGATGCTGTTCGATCTGGACACGGCGATCCAGCGGCTGGCGAAGGATGCTCCCGGCCACGCTTCGGGAGTCCAGTTGACCGGGGTTTATCACAACCTGCTGCGGCGCTGGGCGGAGATGTAAGGTTGCGGCTGGCATGATACAAAGGCTGCTGAAAGCGATTTCAGCATGACGAGGTATCAAACAGCATGGGCAAGTGGACGCGACGCGATTTAGTGAAGGTGGGGCTGGCGGCATCCGCTGGCGCGATGACGAGTGGAGAGATGTTTGCGCAGCCGATTGCTGCGGATGGCGCGGCTTCGATGCAGACGAGCGCAGGGGCTGCTCCACCGGAGATGAAGAATGGTCTGCGTGAGCGGCTGTTGATGGACTTCGGCTGGCGGTTTGCGCTGGGGAATGCGTGTGATACGGAGAAGGATTTCGGATTCGGCAAGCTGCGGCGCGAGGGGACGTTTGCGAAGGCCGGAAGGGTGGATGGCCCGGCGCAGATGAAGTTTGACGATTCGGCGTGGCGGACGGTGGACCTGCCGCATGACTGGGCGGTGGAGCTGCCCTTTGTGAACGATCCGATTCTGGTAGAGCATGGGGCGAGACCATTGGGGCGGGAGTATCCAGAGACGAGCGTGGGATGGTACCGGCGCGAGTTCAAAATTGCGGCAAACGATCTTGGCAAACGCATCAGCCTTGAGTTTGATGGCATCTTCCGCAATGCCATGGTGTTTTTGAACGGATACTACCTTGCGCAGAACATGAGTGGATATGCGCCGCTGGTAGTGGACGTTACGGACTTTCTCAACTATCCCGAGCCACAGGCTGGGAACTTTGATGTGGCCGCCCCAGGGGTGAATGTGCTGGCGGTGCGGGTAGATGCGTCGCTCGATGAGGGATGGTTCTATGAGGGCGCGGGGATCTATCGGCATGTGTGGCTGAGGAAGACTGCGCCGGTGCATGTGGCGCTGTGGGGAAATTACATTCACTCTTCAGTTACAAATTCATCAGCTGTTGTACATGTAAGCACAGAGGTTACAAATGCCGCTGAAGTTGCCGTACAGGCACGCGTTCGGACGGTATTGATGGATCGTGATGGCAAGACCGTTGGCGCTGCTGTTTCGAGGATGGTTGCCATCGCCGCTGGGTCCACGTCCACTTTTGAAGCGGAAGCTATGGTGACGAAGCCGAGGCTCTGGTCGCTGGAGGAACCGAATCTCTATCGCGCAGTGACAGTGGTAGAGGCCGATGGAAAGTCGGTCGATCAGGATGAGACGACGTTCGGAATTCGGACGCTGCGGTTCGATGCCGAGAAGGGCTTCTTCCTCAATGGAAAGCCGGTGAAGATCAAGGGAATGTGCAATCACCAGGACCATGCAGGAGTGGGAGAGGCGATTCCCGACCGGTTACAGGCTTACCGGATCGAGCGGCTGAAGGGGATGGGCACGAATGGCTGCAGGACATCGCACAATGCGCCGACGCCGGAGTTCCTGGATGCATGCGACCGGATGGGAATGCTGGTGATGGATGAGACGCGAACCATGTCCTCGAACGAGGAGGGGATGAGTGAGCTGGAACGACTGGTGAAGCGTGACAGGAACCATCCCAGCGTCATCATCTGGTCGCTGGGCAATGAGGAGCCGCAGCAGGCGTCGCGTCGCGGTGCGCGCATTGTGGGGTCGATGAAGAAGCTGCAGCAGAAGCTCGATCCTTCGCGGGTGTGTACGGTCGCGATGAACGGCAACTGGGGCGGAGTGGGCATTTCAACCGTCGTGGACGTGCAGGGATTTAATTACAACGACGGTAAGATCGATGCATTTCATAAACAATATCCGCAGAAGCCTTCCATTGGAACTGAGACCGCGAGCACGATAGCGACTCGTGGAATCTACACAACCGATCCGGTGCGGGGTTATATGAGTGCGTATGATGTGAACCCTGTTCCGTGGGGAGCTACGGCTGAGCAGTGGTGGTCGCTCTATGATTCGCGCGATTTTCTGTCGGGAGGGTTCTGCTGGACAGGGTTTGACTACCGCGGAGAGACGACGCCGTATAAGTGGCCGTGCATCAGCTCGCATTTTGGCGTGATGGATACTTGCGGCTTTCCGAAGGACACCTATTTCTATTACAAGGCCTGGTGGGGTGTTGAGCCGGTGCTGCATCTGTTGCCGCACTGGAACTGGGCGGGTAAAGAAGGACAGGAGATCGAGGTCTGGGCATATTGTAACCAGGACAGTGTCGAATTATTTTTGAACGGCACAAGCCTGGACTCGCAGCCGGTGAAGAAGAACGGCCATCTGGTCTGGAAAGTGAAGTATGCCCCGGGCGTTATAGAGGCGCGGGCCAGCAAGAGCGGGCGTGTTGTACTGACGGAGAAGAGAGAGACTGCCGGGCCTGCCGCGAAGATTGTCGCTGCTCCGGACCGCGCGAAAATCGCTGCGGATGGCGAGGACATTTCGGTGGTGAACCTGACGATTGTGGATGCACAGGGGCGGCCGGTGCCGACGGCATCGAACCTGATGACGTTCCGTGTGAGCGGGCCGGGCAAGCTGATTGGCGTGGGCAATGGCGATCCGAGCTGCCATGAGTCGGACAAGGGCACGCAGCGGAGCGCGTTCAATGGACTTTGCATGGGGATTGTGCAGGGCAAGCGCGGCGAGCCGGGGAAGGTGACGGTGACGGTCAGCGCGGAAGGGTTGGAGGAGACCTCGGTAGTGGTGGAGTGTGAGGCGGGAACCTTGCGGCCTGTGGCGTGATGAGAGGCTGCGTTCCTCGCAAAGTGCTTGTGTAGCACAGCCCTGAATCATTGTTACTCGGCTTTGCCGAAGGTCTTATCCTTGTAGGCCTTTTGGAGGACGTAGAAGGCCTGCTTCTTTTCCCCTTGGTCGGAGATGAGGCCTTTGCGGTTGAAGTTGTCCTGAAGGCCAGGCAGGGTGCGCATGGGAGAGCGAAAGTCCATGAGCACCCAGGCGCTGGTGCCGCGGAGCTGCGGGATGCGGTTAAGCATGGGGATCTGATGCTTGAAGACGTCGGCCTGATACTCCTCAGTCCAGCGCTGGGTGGCAGGGCCGTGAAGACCGGCTTTGGCACCGGCGCCGAACTCCGACATGATGACAGGCTTCTGATAGCGGATGTCCCAGGAAGTGGTGTCGGCTCCCGCGGGCTTCTGTTCGTACCAGCCGATGTATTCGTTGGTGCCGATGACGTCGAGGGCCTGCCCTAGCGGATCGTCGACGATCTTGGTGGAGCCGGTTGCGGTCTTCTGCGTTCGGACCAGCAGCGCTGCGGTGACGAGACGGGTAGGATCGAGGGTACGGGCCTCGTTGGCCATGGTGGTGAGGTACTTGGTGCGGGTTGGATTGTTGGGCGTCTCGTTGGCGACGGACCAGAGAATGACGGAGGCCTTATCGCGGTCGCGGCGAATCATCTCGCCGAGCTGCTGCTTGGATTTGACGAGGACGGCGGGGTTGTCGAATTCGAGCGCCCAGTAGTCGGGGATCTCGGACCAGACGAGGATGCCGAGCCGGTCGCTGGCGCGGGTCATGCGCTGATCGTGCGGATAATGGGCGAGGCGGACGAAGTTGCAGCCCATCTCTTTGGCCCAACCGAGGAGCGTGTCCACATCCTTCTCGCTGTAGGCACGACCGGTGCGGTAGGGTGCTTCGGCATGTATGGCGACGCCACGAAGGAAGATGGGTTTGCCGTTGAGCAAGATCTCGGTGCTGCGGGTTTCGATGGTGCGGAAGCCCATGTCATCTTCGAGATGGTCGGCGCCGGCGGTGAGGTTGATTTTGTAGAGCTTTGGATTGCCCGGCGACCAGAGACTGAGGGATTTGACGGGCAGCTTGATGGCGGCGCGGTCGTCTGCGCCGACGGAGGCCTGCGTTGTGGCGTTGAGTTCCGGGATGGCAACGGTGACGGTGGCGCCAGGTGCCGCGTTTCCAACATGGACGTAGCCTTCGATTGTCCGTTCAGAACCGAGGTCGTGGTTGGCGCGGCTGAGATGGAGGTCGTAGTCGTCGATGAACTGCTCAGGCACGTCTACAAGAGAGACATCGCGGGTGAGTCCGCCGTAGTTCCACCAGTCGGTTTGGAGCGTGGGGACTCCGTCGGCGATGCGGGTATTGTCGACGGCGACGATGACGAAGTTGTCGCCATCTTTGACGATGCCGGTGATGTCGCAGTCGAAGGGGGTGAAGCCGCCCTCATGCTCGCAGGCCTTTTTAGTATTGACCCAGACGAAGCTGCGGTAGTTGGCGGCTCCGAAGTGGATGAAGGTGCGGGTATTTGGCTTCGGAGAATATTTGAAGTCCTTCTCGTACCACATGACGCCTTCGTAATAGAAGAGGTCAGGTCGCTGGGTATTCCAGTTGCCGGGAACCGTGAGCGTGGGCGAGATGGCGAAGTTGTATTCGACGGGGCCACCCTCGGGTTACTGCTTCGCGTTCATGAAGTAGCCGTTGGCCTTGAGCTCGTGGTGAGAGGAGTAGAGTCCAGTGGCGTAAGGATCGACGATGGTATGCCAGTCGCCATCGAGCGAGGTGGCGGGACGATGGTCGATGTCTACAAGCAGAGTGGTGTTGGCGGAGGATTGGGCGTGGGCAATGATGGCGGCGGTAAAGATCAGCGTGGTGCTCAGAGTCGTGAGGAGATTTTTGCGGAGGCGATGGCAGAGGGCATCGATGAACATGATGACCATGATACGAGTTAGCGCAGAGGTGGCGGGGACAGCTCCTCCGCCCATGGCAGAAAGAGAGAGAAGACGGTGCCGTGGTGGACAGGATGTTGGGTGCTGCGGAAGGTGAGGCGGCCCTGGTGCCGGGTGACGATTTCGGCTGAGATCCAGAGGCCGAGGCCGGTGCCGTTGAGGTCTTTGGTGGTGTAGAAAGGCTCGAAGAGGCGGGCTCGCACCTCGGGCGACATGCCGTGTCCGGTGTCGGCAATGGTGATGCGGATGCCTTTGCGGCCCTTTGAGTAACCAGCGGAGTCGTCGGTTGTGTCGTGGGCGCGGACAACGAGGCGGCCACCCTGGCGCATGGCGTCGATGGCGTTGGCGATGAGGTTATTGAGGACTTGCCGAATATCGTTTTCGAAGCAGAGGATGCGCGTGGCAGTGGCATACGTGGCCTCGACTTTGATGTTTGAGTTGGCGAGGCGGCCCTGGTAGAGATTGAGGACAGCATTGACGAGGTCGGCTGCGGTGACGTTGGTGGCGCGGACAGCCTGACGATGGAAGCGAAGCGTCTGAGTGGCGATCTGGCAGACGCGGGAGAGCTCGCTCTGCGCTGTTTTGACATAATTCCGCACACCCTCCGACAGATCGTTGGAGAGGGAGATCAGATAGAGAAGGTTGGTGATGGCTTCGAGCGGATTATTGATCTCGTGCGAGATGGAGCTGGCGAGGCGGCCCACGGCTGCTAGTTTTTCGCTCTGGATAAGGGCATTTTCTGCCTTCTTCTGATGGGTGACCTCGAGGATGACTGCGGCGATTGCTTCGATTTTTCCCTCGGCGTTATAGACCGGGGAATAGTTGACATTCCAGAAGCGGTGTTGGCCGGGCCGGCTTGGAAGCTCGCCTTCGAGAATGTGATTTCTGACAACACCGCCTGCGGCAACCTGTTGAAACAGCTCTTTCAGGCCCGCGAGCGGGGCGATTTCGGTGATGGGACGGCCGAGGATCTTGTCTTTGGGAAGACCGATAATGGCAGCCTGGTGATCGTTCACGCGCAGGTAGCGGAATTCCACGGGATCAAAGAGCGCGAGGCCGACGGGAGCGGTATCGTAGATGGTTTCGAGCTCGGCACGCTGGCGCTCTGTCTCAACCTGTTTTTGGAGCAGTGTTTCAGCAGAGGCCTTGCGGTCGTCGATGTCCATGGCGACGCCAAACCAGTGGAGAATAGTGCCCGATGCGTCTCTGATGGGTTTGGCTCTCACCGACCACCAGCGGGCAGAGCCATCGTGGGCACGAATCATGCGAGCTTCGATATCGAACTCCGAGCCGGCAGAGATGCAGTGGGTCCAGGTATCGACGACGTGCTTGCGGTCGTCGGGATGGAAGGCTGTAATCCACTGGTCGATGTCGGCCACAGTGAAGCCGAGATAGTCGAGGAAACCACGGTTGGCGTAAGTGATGTTGCCGGCGTGGTCGGCCATCCAGATGGCCTGGGGATTGAGATCGGCCAGGGCCCTGTAACGGGCCTCGCTGGTGGCGAGCGCGACGGCGGCGAGCTTCTGCTCGTGGATGTCAGTGGAGACGCCAAGCCATGACTCGATGTTACCGGCGCGATCGCGAATAGGAATACTGCGGGCGAGCAGCCAGCGGTATTCCTGGGTCTTCGCGTTGAGCAGGCGCAATTCCACGGAATATTCCTCGCCGGTAGCAAGCGAGTGTGCCCAGACTTCTTGAACATTCTGCAGATCATCGGGATGGACAGAGGTTAGACCTCCATCCTCTATGAGCTGCTCAAGAGTGAGATCGAGATAGTCAAGAAGCCGCTGATTGGCGAAGTCGAGTTTGCCTGCGGCGTTCGCGGTGTAGATGAGCTGCGGGCCAAGTTCGGTGAGCAGGCGGTAACGGGATTCGCTCTCGCGCAGGGCGGCTTCGTCGCGGCGTTGTTGCGTGACGTCGCGGAAGAAGACGATGATGCCGTCATCGGAGGGAAGAGAAAGGATGTTGAACCAGAGATTGAGAGGCTCGGGATAGAAGGCCTCGAAGGTCGTGGGAACACGGTCGCGCATGGTGCGCTCGTAGTTGAAGTGGAAGTCGGTGTCGAGCGCGGCGGGAAACTCTTCCCAGATGTTCTTGCCCAGGAGACCTTCCTCTGGAGAGAGAATCTGGGTAGCCCGGTTATTGGCGAAGGTGAAGCGCCAGTTACGGTCAATTCCGATGATGGCGTCGGTCGTGACTTCAAAGACCTGGTCGAGCTGCCGGGTGACCTCGTCGCGCCGTTGTTCGGCCAGCTTACGGGAGGTGATGTCGTTGAAGAACAGGATGATGCCATCTTCGTAAGGCCGGGCGTAGACGCGGAACCAGGAGTGAAGCGGTTCGGGATAGAAGGCTTCAAACTCCGTGGGAATCCGTTGCTCCATCGTCATGCGATAGCTGGAGTTGAAGGGTTCCAATGTCACATGAGGAAAAAGATGCCAGACGTTTTCGCCGATCAGCGGGCCCGAGGCCAGCATATCGACAGCGCGCCAGTTAGCGAAGGTGAAGGTCCAGTTTTTATCGACGCAGAGGATCGCTTCGGGCGTGGCATCGAAAGCCTGCTGGAGACGCCTGGCGGCGATGTCCCGTGTTTGCTCGACCATCTTGGCCGCGGAGATGTCTTTGTAGAAGACGGCGATCCCGTCCTTGCACGGTGTAACCAGGACATCCATCCAGATTTTGAGCGTCTTGTGGAAGAACTCGAACCTGCGGGGGAAGCGCTCGCGCATGGTGGTCAGGAAATTTTCTTCGACGAGAGTGCCGCGCATCTCCGGGCGTATATCCCAGTAGATCTTTCCGATGGAACCATCGAGGCCAAGCTGGCTGACGCGAATGGCCTGCTGGTTCGCGTAAATAATGCGGAAATTACGGTCGAATTCAAGGATCGCATCCGGCGAAGCGTCGAGCAGGGCAGCGATATTTGGACCAAAGGTGTTGGATGAGACTGCGGTCGCAGACTTCGTGGGGAACGCCGTTTTCAAGGAAGGCGTGCGTGGCATAGCTGCATTCTCAGTGTACTGAGACTACTCTACGGGTTCGGGCGCGGAAAGAGCCTCGCCGGGGTGGAGGGCTTGATGGAGGGATTCCAGATGCGCAACCCGCAACTCCAATGCTGCGATAGTGGCTCGCATGGCGATGAGTTCTTCCTGCAAAGTGGCGAGCAGCTCTCGTGAGGAGCTTGTGCCTGGACTGAGATCGGGAAGAGGCTGCGACCATGAGGACGGGGGAGCAGATACGGCAATCGCGCCGCCCAGCAGATGGCTGTAACGGGACTCGCGCGCGCCGGGCTGCCGGGCGAGCATGACGACGAGCGGGCCGGTTGCGTCCGCCGTCGCAGCACTCGTATCTTCGCTGGGTTGAGGGCGTGAGGCGAGACGCTCGAGCGTGCTGCTGACGGCGGCGATATCGTCGAAGCTATACAGCCGGTCGGCGCGGCTGCGCAGTTCGCCCGGTGTCTGAGGCCCCCGCAGCATCAGCAGGCAGAGGACGGCGGTCTCGTCGCGGCGAAGATTCAGCACCGTGCGGATGCGGTGCTCGTATTTGGGCACGCGGCTGTCATGGACGGGCGCCGTCAGCATGAGGTCTTCGAGAGAATGCAGCGTCTGACGAACTTCGTCCTCGGTCAGCGTGAGCACGGGGTCGCGGCTCGACCGCTGATTGCACGCGTTGACCAGAGCGTTCAGTGAAAGCGGATAATTTTCCGGCGTGGTGATCTCTTTTTCAATGAGCGCGCCAAGTACGCGAAGCTGGATAGGGTCAAGCGTCATAACTCTATGGTGACATACCGGATACAGCCCAGGAGGGTGGCTTGTTCTCCGGCTTCATGAGGCCATGCGACGAACCATAAAGGGAAACTCTTACACAAAAGTTGCCTCTGCGGTGGACCTCCCGGTGCATAAGCTGTTTTCCGGCGGGTAAAATGGGATTTACGAATGGTGTTTAGTGAACTGCATTGGCGTGGGCCCATTCGTGGAATCAGACCCTTGGAGTATATGGATGAAGCTTCGTTTTAGCGGATGGGCGATCGCTGCGGTTGTGGCAACAATGGTGTTCATGGTGGGTGGCTCGGCAAAGGCCGGGGAGACGACCGACGCATCTGTCTCCAGCCTGGAAAGTGGTCCGCGCTACACGTTGCATCTCCATCATCTGCATACCGGCGAAAGCCTCGATGTGGTCTACCGAGTAGGCGACACTTATATTCCGGCGGCGCTCGATAAGCTGAACTATTTTCTGCGCGACCATCGTACCGAGGCTGAAAAGGCCTATGACCCGAAGGAGTTCGACCTGCTCCATGCACTGATGTCGAAGCTGGATCGGCCCAATGGCGTCATCGACATCGTCTGCGGCTACCGCACTCCCTGGAGCAATCACTTTCTAAGAACGCGTTCGGCCAACACCGGTGTGGCAGAGCAGAGTCAGCATGTGGAGGCAAAGGCCATTGATATTCGCGTGCCCGGTGTCTCCACGCTGAGACTGCGGAATGCGGCGCTGAGCCTGCACGACGGGGGAGTGGGCTACTATCCGGTGTCGCAGTTTGTGCATGTGGATGTGGGGCCGGTGCGGGAATGGTCGTTTGGTCGGTCACGTTCGCGCTCCCGGCGGTACCACGCTCGAATGCGGGTCGCCGGAGAGTAAGTTATTGTTGGTTCGCCGGGCGCTTCGGCAGGGCCTTTTAGATGGGTGCGGAAAACTCCATGCTTTGAAGAGCAGAGCTTAAGTCCCGCCGAAAGTGTAATCAAATCAATGCGGCTTTACAGGCTGCTGAAAAACTCCTTTATTGGTGCTTTTCGGATTAGCGCGGGGCTTCAGCCCCACGACAAGTGTCTGAAAATACAAAGGGCTTTAGCCCCGGGCATTCTCTCTATCGCCGCATATGACCCAAAAGTCGGTTAGTGTGATTCATATCCAATGCCCTAATATTAAGATGCTCTTCCCGAACTGACAGCCGATGCCCTTCAAAACCCGCCAACCCATCCATCAGGCTGTCTGCCTTACTGCCGTCGCCGCGCTTCTCGGCTTACTCATCGGCTGCCAGGGCATGATCAGCAATCCATCGAGTTCGCAGGTCCGCATCATCGACGTCTCATCCAGCGCGCCCAATCTGGACATCTACCAGAGCCATAACGCGCTCGCTTATAGTCTCGGTTTCGGCACGATCACTTCATACGTGCCCGTTGAACCAGGCACCTACACCATCGCTGCCAACTCCACCGGAACCGAGCACGTCCTCTCTGCCGCAAAAGGCACCTTCCTTCCCTCAACCCAATACACCGTGCTCATAGGCGGCGATATCGCCTCGAATCCGAAGCAACTGACTCTCAAGGACCAGAACCAGCCCGCGCCCTCCGGCCAGATTGCCCTTCGCTTTATCAACCAGTCCACGCGCATCGGAGCGGTCGATGTCTATCTCGTCCCCCCAGGTCAAACGCTCATCGATGTTAGACCCGTCGTTACCAACTTCACCTTAGGCGCCAACACCGGATACCTGAACGTCCCTGCCGGCACCTACACCATCGTCATGCTGCCCGCCGGAACCACCCCCACCGAAACGACTGTCCCCGCCTACACCGGCACCCAGGTCGCCTACTCCGATGGCTCTGCGCGCACCATTGTCCTCATCGATCAGCTACTCATCAGTGGCTATCATCTGCAGGTCATCACCGCCAACGATTACGATCCACCCAGCGCAACATAGTCATCCACCCGGCAAAACAAAAAGGCCGCGGAGAATTTTCTCCGCAGCCTTTCCTATTCTTGCAACTTCTTAGTACCGGTACTGCTCCGCCTTATAAGGACCATCCGGAGACACCCCAAGATACTCGGCCTGCTTCGGCGAAAGCGTCGTCAGCTTCACGCCGATCTTCTCGAGATGCAGCCGTGCCACTTCCTCATCCAGCTTCTTCGGCAAGATGTAGACGCCCGGCTTGTAGGTGTCCTTGTTCTTCCAAAGATCGAGCGCGGCCAGCGTCTGATTCGAGAAACTGTTGCTCATCACGAAGCTCGGATGGCCGGTCGCACAACCCAGGTTCACCAACCTTCCCTCAGCCAGCACAAAGATGCTGTTGCCGCCGGGGAACGTGTACTTGTCCACCTGAGGCTTGATGTTCAACCTGGTCACGCCCTTCGCGCTGTTCAACTGGTCCATCTGGATCTCGTTGTCGAAGTGCCCGATGTTGCAGACAATCGCCTGGTCCTTCATCTGCTGCATATGCTCGAACGTGATGATGTCGAGATTGCCCGTGCAGGTCACATAGATATCGCCACGGCCAAGCGTCTCCTCCAGCGTCGTGACCTCGTAACCTTCCATCGCAGCCTGCAGCGCATTGATCGGATCGATCTCGGTCACGATCACCCGCGCGCCAAGCCCGCGCAACGAAGCGGCAGAGCCCTTGCCCACATCGCCATAGCCGCAGATTACAGCCGTCTTGCCCGCAACCATCACGTCCGTCGCGCGCTTGATGCCGTCCACCAGCGACTCGCGGCAGCCATAGAGATTGTCGAACTTGCTCTTCGTGACGGAATCGTTCACGTTGATGGCAGGCACCAGCAGCTTGCCCTGCTCCATCATCTTGTAGAGCCGGTGAACGCCGGTCGTCGTCTCCTCGGCAACGCCGCGCCACTCCTTCGCCAGCTTCTGGAAGTAGGTCGCGTCGGCAGCATGAGTCTTCTTCAGCAGGTCCTTAATGACGCCCTCTTCCTGATTTCCGGAAGGAGTGTTGATCCAGCCATCGCCCTTCTCCATCTCCACGCCCTTGTGGATGAGCAGAGTCACGTCGCCGCCATCGTCGATCACGATCTGCGGCCCAAGCCCACCCTTATGGCGCAGCGCCTGATCGGTACACCACCAGTATTCCTCCAGGCTCTCGCCCTTCCACGCAAACACCGGCACCCCCGCCGCCGCAATGGCAGCCGCCGCATGGTCCTGCGTCGAGAAGATGTTGCAGCTTGCCCAGCGGACATCCGCGCCGAGAGCCACCATCGTCTCAATCAGCACAGCCGTCTGGATGGTCATATGCAGCGACCCGGTCACGCGAACGCCCGCCAGCGGCTTGGCCGCAGCATACTTATTGCGGATCGACATCAATCCCGGCATCTCCTGCTCGGCAATATCAATCTCTTTACGTCCAAAATCCGCCAGCGAAAGGTCCGCTACTTTATATTCAGAAGCCACCCCTGCCTTATCAATCATTGCTGTCGCCATCGCTACTCCTCATCCAGACTTAAATTCGTTGCAAACCCTTTAAGGATACCATTCTGAGCTGTTGCCCTAACCCAAGGGCTTAACACTGATCTGCATCGATAGACACCGATTTAAACCCAACGGGCGCCGAAAACAGGCAAAAATTGAATAAAAAGTCATCCTCGGCTCATTTTTGTCGGTGGTAATCGGTGAAGATCGGTGTTAAGGATTCACACCTTCTGCCTGCAGTAACTTTTTCTTCCGTTCCACACCCCACCGGTATCCCGACAGGCTTCCATCGCTCCGTACCGCCCGATGGCAAGGCACCACAACCGCCACCGGATTTGACCCGATAGCCATCCCCACCGCACGCGCCGCCGTGGGCCTGCCAAGCTCCCGCGCAATGCTCCCATAGCTCCGTGTCTCGCCACGCGGAATCGCCTGCAACGCCTTCCAGACTCGCTGTTGAAACGCTGTCGCCCTCACGTCCAGCGGAAACGTAGCTGCCAGCGGATGCTCCCCCATCTGGCTCACCACAAACGCCACGCCCTCAGCCAGCCATCCCGTATTTCCCTTCGCCTGCACCAGTTGCGCCCGATTGAATCTCTCCCGCAGATCCGCCACGAGCTCAGCATCGTCTTTGCCAAACGCAATCGAGCAAACCCCGACATCGGTAGCCGCCACCAGCATCCGCCCCAGCGGACTCGCCGCCGTACAATACCGAATCACCAGTCCAGCGCCACCCGCCCGCATCGTTCGCGGAGTCATCCCCAGCGAAGCCTCACTCTTTTCATAAAGCCTGCTGCTCGATCCAAAGCCCGCCTCATAGATCGCATCCGTAATCCGCATCGTTGGTTCTCCTTTCCGGGGCTGCCGAACCTTGTCCTTGAACTTGGCCAGCCGCTGCTCCTTCGCATACTGTCCCGGACTCACTCCAAGCACCCGCTTGAACCCTCGCAAAATCGTCAGCCGCCCCACGCCCGTAGCCTTTGCCACGTCGGCCAGTCTGGTGCGCTCCTCCGCATGTTCCTTCAGATACTCGGTCACGGCAACGATGGCCCCCGCCTGAGGATCATCCTTCGGAGTCGTCCGCTCCGGCTCACAACGCTTGCAAGCCCTGTACCCGGCAGCCTCTGCCGCAGCCGGAGTAGGGAAGAAAGCCACCTGCTTCCGTGTAGGCCTGCGGCTGGGGCAACTCGGCTTGCAGTAAATCCGCGTCGACTTCACCGCATAGAAAAACTGTCCATCCGCGCTGGCATCCCGCTCCAGCACCTGTTGCCACTGCTTGCCGGCAAACAAACTCGGAACCGCGCTCACTCTGGAACTTACTTTAGCCATCGTCATTCCAGTATCTTCCTCCACCCGTGCCCCGCGCCACACTCCGTTTCGTTCACGCAAACTCGCATCGACACAAAAAGAAGAGGCCAGCCCTCAGGCCAGCCCCTTCTCCAATCCATACAAAAGGCTTATTGGGCAGCCAAGGCCGGTGCAGCCTGTTCCTTCAGAGCGGCAGCCTTGTCGGTTGCCTCCCACGTAAAGCCCTCGCCCTTGCGTCCGAAGTGTCCATAAGCCGCGGTCGCCTTGTAGATCGGCCGCCGCAGGTTCAGGCTCTCGATGATCCCCTTCGGAGTCAACGAGAAGTTCTTCCGCACCAGAGCTTCGAGCCTGGTCTCATCGACCTTGCCCGTGCCGAAGGTATCCACCAGCACGCTCACCGGCTCGGGAACGCCAATCGCATAGGCAAGCTGCACCTCGCAGCGATCGGCCAGTCCGGCGGCGACAATATTCTTCGCCACGTAGCGAGCCATGTAAGCCGCCGAACGGTCAACCTTCGTGGCATCCTTGCCGCTGAAGGCTCCGCCGCCATGTCGTCCCATGCCGCCATACGTGTCGACGATGATCTTTCTGCCCGTCAACCCCGTGTCTCCCATCGGTCCGCCGACCACAAACCGGCCAGTCGGATTGATGTGGTACTTCGTGTCCTGATCGAGCAACGCAGCGGGAATCACCGCTTGAATCACGTGCTTCAAAATATCGGCGCGCAACTCATCGTTCCCGATAGTCTCCGCGTGCTGCGTTGAAATCACCACTGCATCCACGCGCACCGGCTTGCTGTTGGAGTCATACTCCACCGTCACCTGGCTCTTGCCATCGGGACGTAGATAGGCCATCAGCCCCGACTTGCGGACTTCGCTCAGCTTGTGCGCCAGCTTGTGCGCCAGCGAGATCGGCGTCGGCATCAGCTCCGGCGTCTCGTTCGTCGCATACCCGAACATCATTCCCTGGTCGCCTGCCCCACCTGTATCGACGCCCATGGCAATATCGCCGGACTGCTTGTTGATCGTCGAAATCACCGAGCAGGTATTGGAGTCGAACCCATAAAGGGCGTTGTCATATCCAATCGCCCCAACCGTTCCACGCACAATGCTCTGAAAATCCACATAGGCCTTGGTCGTGATCTCACCGGCAACGACCACCAGCCCGGTGCAGGTCAGCGTCTCGCAGGCCACGCGACTGTACGGATCCTGCTCCAGGCAGGCATCCAGAATCGCATCGGAGATCTGGTCGGCAATCTTGTCGGGATGCCCTTCGGTTACGGACTCACTGGTAAACAAAAACTTATCGCGTGTCGCCAAAACAACTCCTTATAGGTACACCGAACAGACACTTAGCCTGAACAGTTTGCAGCCCCCTTATTTTACCTGTCGCATGTGTCCCCGGCAAAGCCGCGCACTGACCCGCGCCATTTCGTATTCAATGGCGATATCCTGCATCAAACGGGAAATCCATGTCGTTCTAAAGCAATCGCCCATGCAGGGCATACTTCCAAACACACCAGCCCAGCGCCAGCAGCAAAGCCACCATCGCGGCCACGCCCATCCACCGCAGCCCTGTTTCAGACTCGTTCCGGCCCCGGTTTCGCCGCACATTCTCAGCAAACTCGGCCCATCCCTCGACATCGGCGTCTTCCGCGCCGCTCTCGCGCAAACTGGACTCAAACCGCTCAATCCACGACGATTCTTCCAGCCCCAGCGCATTCAGATAGCTGCGAAGGATGCCCTTGCGAAAGACTCCACCCGGTAATTCGCTGTATTCCCCTGCTTCCAGCGCAAGCAGGTGCCGCGCCGAGATCTTCGTCTCCTCGCAGATGGCCTCAATCGAGACCTTGCGCTGCTCCCGTTCCCATCGCAGTTCGTCGCAGAATCTTTCCATTCGCTCCGCTCGACCGTTATTCTCTACCTACGGGCACTCCAAAAGTACGCTGCATATGCCCTGTTTGCTCGAAGCATAGACTCGTATCCCTTTCAAGTCAAAGCAGTTCCATCAACTGGTAACTATATAATTAGCCTGATCGATAGCCCTGATAGAGGCCTCTCCCTTATGTCCCAGCCCCTCCCCACACGAGCTGCATCGATGTCCCGTATCCCCAGCCTCGATGGACTCCGCGCGCTGTCGATCTTTCTCGTCATGGGCCTCCATACGATCCAGCGGTTTAATCTCAGCCATCACGTCCCGCGCCTCTGGTATGCGATCTTTGATGGCGACACCGGCGTTTTTATCTTCTTCGTCATCAGCGGCTATCTCATTACCAGCCTTCTCCTCCATGAGCAGCAGAAGCGCGGTTCCATCAGCATGGGCAGCTTCTACTTTCGGCGGGCCATGCGCATCCTGCCTCCGATCTATCTCTATGTCGCCGTTCTTCTGCTTCTCGCCTGGGCGGGACGCCTGGTTGTTACCAAAATCGATGTCCTCAGCGCCCTCTTCTTCTTCCATAACTACCTGACTAGTTCCCCCACGTGGTCGCTCGAGCATTTCTGGACGCTTAGCGTCGAGGAGCAGTTCTACTTCATCTGGCCCTGCATCCTCTACTACTGTCTGCGCCACCGCCCCGGCATTGCAGGCCGCATGACCGCTGCCAAAGTGGCCATTGCCGTCATCGTGGTCTCGCCTGTGATCCGCGTCGTCTCCTTTCGCCTCCCCATTGCATACCTGCATCACAGCGGCATGTTCCATATGCGGGCGGACTCTCTCATGTTTGGCTGCGTCGTTGCGCTCATGCAGGGCACGCCGCTCTTCGAGCACATCTACTCCATCGCCACAAAAATATGGTGGCTCCCTCCCGTTGTCATCTTTCTGTCCGATTGCCTGGGGGCCCGCTTTCAAAACTACTGGGAATTGCCGCTAGGCATCACCGTCACTGGAATCGCCATCGCCTTCTTCCTGCTCTGGTGCGTGCGCAATCCTCACTCCGCTGTGGGCCGCGTGCTCAACGCCCGTCCCATCGTGCATATCGGCGTTCTCTCTTACAGCATTTATGTGTGGCAGACGCTGTTCCTGCACCATAACAACGCGACCGTCTTCGGCCCCTCCCTGCGGTTCATCAGCACCTTCCCCGGCAACTGGCTCGCAATCCTTGTTGTCGCAGAGATCTCCTACTATCTGGTCGAGCAGCCCTCGCTTCGCCTCCGAGGCCGCCTCATGCGCTATGTCTCTGCAAATCATTCGAAGGTTGCCTCTGCCGTAGAACGGTAAGGGAAGATAGCTTTGCCGTTCCCCAAAGGCACGTCATCTCGATCGAAGCTGCGGGGCGCAGTGGAGAGCCCCCTGTATTCGTTGTTACTCGTCAGCCCACCCATTACATCGCTGCAGGAATGCGGTTCTTCAGCCGTAAAATGGGGTTCTCAAAGAAGCGCTTTGACCCGAAGGCCAACAGGATGGCTATTCCATTGCAAATGAGAAAACGTGCCCACAACTCTTCCGCATGGGTCCGGTAACCCACTCCAACCCAGTGGTCATAGACCTCCAGGCAAAACATATGGATCAGGTAAAGGCCATAGCTGATATCTCCAAAGAAGGTGAAGATCTTCATGCCTCTTTGCAATGGTCTTCGCCGGTACGCATACAACATCACAACGACCCAGCCCGCACCAAGCAGCTCAATCATCGAGTATCCAATGCTGCCGCCGATCAGGTCCTGCTTTTCGAGATGGTTCGTCACAGCGAGCGCCACCAGGCAGACAGAACTCAATCCAACCATTGCAATCCCGGACCGAAAAAACGTCTGCAGCTTCATCTCAGTCATCCGCAATACGATGGCAATGACCGCTCCCATGCCGAGATTATCTGCGATCATCCAGGTCTTGCTGAAGATTTCTCCTGTATGGATCAAGTGTCCTAGTGCCGCCGCTCGCAACAACGGGCATACCACAATCATCACCATGCAAAAGCAGAGCAGCCCCTTCATCTTCAGGCGCCGGTATAGCCACGGCCATACCAGATAAAACTGTTCCTCTACTGCCAGCGACCATAACACCGAATATGGAGCGTAGGCTTCGTGCAGGAAGATTCCTGGCATGTTCGCCAGAAAGAAAACGCACAAAACCAGGTAAACCGGGCTTGCGAAGTGCGAGAGGCCCAGGACCAGCAGGACAACGAAATAGATGGGGAGAATGCGTAGCGCCCGCCGCACATAGAAACGTGTGTAGTAGTTCTTCTTCTTCTCGGAATCAATCAGGTTTCCCGTGATCAAAAAACCTGAGAGAGCAAAGAAGAGATTGACTCCGGCCCAACCGCCGCTGGTCAATTGAAACAGAGCTTTTGCAACGCCGTTATGCCATGGAAATAGAGCTTCGCTGTAGTAAAAGCCGTGAAAGGTGATAACCATCAGAATTGCGATGCCGCGCAGAACATCGATTCCCGGCATGTGAGATTGCAGCACGCTCGCTGAAAGCTCGGGGTTGCGCTTCATCTCTGCCAGGGATTGCGCATCTCCACTCATATGATTTATAAAAAGCCCCCCACTACAGAATAAATCGCGAGTGTCGTCATCCTGTGGTTATTTTAGAGTCTTCAGCCGCCTCTGACCGATACAGACCGCCGAAGGACGCCGGTTTTGTGGAACGGTAGATTAATTTATCTGTTCGATCCGGATTTGACTGGTTTCCCCAGCCTCGACGGCGAAGCGTGTCATTTATATTTGGGAAGTGCAGAGACAGATTAATCATCAGAAACCATTGAAGCGCGAGATCGAACTCGATTTTGTGCGCGGTCTTGCTATCTTGATGGTGATCGATTTCCACTCCCCAATGGGGGTGTTTTTTTATCCCTTTAAATTGATGGGATTCCAGCATTTTGGATGGGCCGGCGTAGATGTGTTCTTTGTGCTGAGCGGCTTCCTGGTGGGCGGCCTCCTGGTAAAGGAATGGAAAGTTCGTGGCCGCATTGACAGCAAACGCTTCCTCATTCGCCGGGGCTTCAAGATCTGGCCGCAGTATTACTTATTCATCCTCTTTATGTTGACGACCGGCCATCGCACGCTGAAGCAGCTATGGGGCAATCTGCTCAACATTCAGAACTATGTCGGAGGCGTGGCCCATACATGGAGCCTCGGCGTCGAAGAGCACGCGTATCTTCTGCTGGTCTTGTGTCTTGCCATCGCGGCTCGACGCGCAACACGGATGAGGAACCTGTCCCTCTTCCTTGCGGCAGTCACCGGCAGCGTCGTCATACTGCGCATGGTGCTGGTCGTGAACGGCTTCGACGTCTTCACCGCTACGCATACGCGGATCGATGGAATCCTCGAAGGCGTCTTGCTGGCCATTCTTTATCACTACGCGCCCGGGACATTCCGGCGATTGCAGCAGCGCCAATGGGTATGGCTGGCGATCCTGGCTCTGGTCCTCATGGTCTTTCGCGTGAATTCTCCCACGCCGCTAGCTGCCTCCTTCCGCATCGACTGCGCGAATATGATGGGCATTGCGTTGCTGATGCTGCTGTACCGGCATCGTGAAGGCGGACGGCAACGGCCGGCGGCATATCGTTTTGTTGCCTGGCTGGGGCTTTACTCGTATGGAATCTATCTGTGGCATGTATCCGTAATTGCCCCCCTCATCCGCGTGGCCCCTCATCTGCCGCGGTGGCTCGGACTGGTCTGGCTGGCCCTTGCCCCAACACTGCTTGGCGCGCTGCTTGGTATCGTCTTCACAAAACTTGTTGAGTTCCCCGCGCTCAAACTGCGCGATAAGCTCTTCCCGCGAAGAGTGGACTCTGCGGTCGGTACACCAGCCGAGATCGAAGCAAAAACTCTAAGCACCTAGACGGTAGCGTTTAACGAACGATGATGCACAGGTCGCAAACGGGACGTTCTCTCTTTTGTCTTCTTTGATTCATTTCCTGCCACTGGTATCATCGCTTTAGATCACTCAGTGGAATCATTTCAGGGGTTGAGCGTGTGTAGACTTCGCCCGCCAGCCGGGCATTTGCTGTTGGCTCTGCCCATTAATCAGTCATCTCTTAGAAAGAGGAAGAGTGCGCCTCCCATTTCCAGAACATATTCCTCTCAAGTACGCTCTCTTGTTTGCTCTGCTGCTTGGCGGCGCGCAACAGCTTCAGGGGACGTCTGCGCTCTTCTCTCTTTATTGTTTCCTCTTCATCGTTATTGCCACCTTTGCCTTCAATCTCGCTGGCGGCTTCACCCGTCCCTCGGGAGGCTATGTTTTCTTCTACGCCGTTCTTGCGGTGATCCTCGGCCTCTTCTGGAAGGCCTTTCTTGGCGAGTCGGCCGACAGCAACCTCACCCAGCCTCTTCTGACCATGGGGGCTACTCTTGGTGGCATCACAGCGATGCTCGCTGCTGTTTTTGTAAGCCGCAAGCTGACTGCCAGGCGAGCGTTCCTGGCTGATATGCTCACCGACGCAAACACGCTGAGTGCTGCCCTGGGATGCATGATCGTCGGTCTCACCCTTACGGTGATCTATACAGTAGTGCCTTTCGGAAGCGGCTCACCTCTCAGCGCGCTTGCTCAACTCGACCGGTTCCTCCCCCTGGCCATGATCATTGCGGTCATCTATCAGATTCGTAAAAGTGGCGGGACCAGTAGCGTGAACTGGATCGTTTTAGTCTCCGGTGGAGCTCTTTTCGCCGGTGGCTGCCTGTCATATTCAAAGCAGGCGTTGTTCACCCCTGTATTGTGCTGGCTCATCGCTGCGGCTTCCCAGCGGTACAAAGTCTCTCGTGTTCAGACCATCGGCTTCATTCTTTTGATGGCATTCATGGTCTATTTTCTTGTTCCCTACTCGCAGTATGGCAGGTCGTTTACGGTGAGCACGTCCGACACACAGAGTAAACAAGAAGCCGCAATTCAAAACATAGACACCTCCATTGCCATGCTCTCTGATCTGGGAGATGTGCGCCAAAAGTACGAACAGATGACGAAAAACAGTGAGGCCAGCGGCAATGCCATGGGCTACTTTGATACTCCCCAGGGTTTTTTTGACCGTCTCCAGATGATCTCCATCGATGACGCGATCATCAATGAGACGGAGCAAAATGGACCGTTCGGCTTTTTCCCTATCATCATTGACTTTGAGAATATTGTTCCCCATTTCCTCTGGCCGGGAAAGCCCGCCGTGAACTTTGGCAATGTTTATGCCCACGAACTGGGCGTGCTCGGCCCGGACGATAATACAACCGGTGTCTCCTTTAGCCCTATGGGTGAAGCGTTCCACCTTGGACGTTGGATCGGCATCCTGGTCGTCGCGCCCCTCTTGTGGATCATGCTCTTCACTCTCTTCGATTCGCTCTGCGGCGACGCGCGCAAGTATCCCTGGGGACTGCTTGCCATCGTGCTCTTTGCCCATGAGGCCCCGGAAGGCGGCCTGGGTGGCCCTATTGCCATGATGGGGTTGGGCGCGATTGGTATTGTCTTCGCGGCATTTGCCGCGGCCTATGTTATGCCCATCCTCGGCTCAATCTTTGTCGGTCGCGGAGGTTCTCGCCTCCGGCCTACGGCTCCCGTTCGTAGTATTCCCCGTCGTCTGCCTCCCCTTCCGTTGCCCCGAATCTCAGGCCAGTAGTCCGGCCAGTAGCCATCGAGTCCACCCGAAGTCGCGGCACGAGGGAAGGCCTCTCCCATACACTGGTACTGTATGAACAAACTGGTCGTCGGTAATCTCGTCCATCGCCCGCTGCGCTCGATCATCAGCGCCTTTGCCGTAGCGATGGAAGTCATCATGATTCTCTCCATCGCTGCCATCATGCTGGGTATCCTCAATGGCCAGCGCACCAGCCAGAGCGGCATCGGCATGGACATGGTTGTGCATCCCGGTGTTGCCACCAACCTTATCGGCATGTCCGGCGCCGCTGCTTCCATTCAGGTCGCGGATGTTCTCCGCGCGCTCCCCCACGTCGAAGTCGCCGCGCCAGTCAACATTCAGCTCACCGCTGGGAAAAATCTCGAAAACATCTACGGCATCGACTACGCCAGCTATAACGCCCTTCGTCCATTCATCTTCGTCACCGGAGGCCCCTTCCAGCACCCCGACGATATGATCGTCGACGACCTTGAAGCCGCTAAGGGCCTCAAAGTCGGCGACACCATGCAGATCCTGCACCATCCCTTCCACATCTCCGGCATCGTTGAGCACGGCAAAGGCGGCCGTAAATTCATCCCCATCGATACCATGAACGAGATCGGTGGAACTCCCGGCAAGGCCAGCATGTTCTACCTGCGCACCGATAATCCTCCGCAGTATCAGGATGCCGTTCGCAAAGAGATCCTTGCCACCCCCGGCATGCAGCAGTACAACATCGAAACCCTCGATGAACTGCTCGCCAACCTTACCCCGGAGAAGTTCCCCGGCTTTAACATCGGGCTCCACATTGTCATCGGCATCGCGGTGTTAATCGGTTTCCTCGTCATCTTTCAGTCCATGTACACCGCTGTCATGGAGCGGACTCGTGAGATCGGCATCCTCAAATCTCTCGGGGCCTCCCGGCATTACATCATCAGCGTAGTCCTCCGCGAGACCTCGCTGCTGGCCATCACCGGCATCATTCTTGGCGTCGCCCTTACCTATCTTCTGCGTTCCGTCATCCACTTCAAATTCCCCACTCAGGCCTTTGCAGTCACTCCTGGCTGGGTCGCCGCGGCCACTCTCATCGCCTTCAGTGGAGCGATGCTGGGTGCCTTCTACCCGGCCATCAAAGCCGCACGAAAAGATCCCATCGATGCGCTCTCCTATGAGTAAAGACTTCACTGCCTCCGCTTAAAATCTTGGTCCATGTCGGATTGAGAGAGGATGATTGCTTTGATTGATAAGGCTTATAAATTTGTTCTGCCGCTTCTGGGGCTTTGGCTCGTTGCCTGGATCGTTCTCTCGTGGGCGGCCATTCAGGATGACGCTCTCATCCATCTGCGCTATGCCGACAATCTCTTCCGCACCCACTTCATTACCTACGACGGCGTCCATGCCAGTTACGGAGCCTCCAGCCTCCTTTACGTCCATCTGCTCGCCTTTCTTCGCGCCTTCATTTCGTCGCCGAATCTTCCTCGCGGCGCCTCCAGCTTCATGCACATCCTGCTCTTCCTGGGTACCAGCGTTATTCTCGTCAGGTTCATCCCTCGCGAGTCCCTCCGTACCCGCCTTCTGAGCCTCATTCTGCTCTTTATTCTGGTTACGCCGTCAGCCGTTCGCTGGCTCGACGATGGCATGGAGACCGGCTTTGCGCTCTGTTTCGTGGCCCTTCTCTGCATCCTTGCCTTTCAGCAATCCCGCCGCCAGACCACGACGCCTCTCCAGTACCTTGCACTCACGGCATTGGCCTTCTTCACCGTGCTTCTGCGCACCGAACTGTCCTTTCTCTGCGGTGTCGTCTTCGCAATGCTCGCCTGGAAGAGTGTCTTCCACAACGGCAACTCCTCATCGCGGTGGGTGGGTGCGGTTCTCCGTTCCAGCCATGTTCTGCTCGGCACTCTCCTTGCTCTGGCGTTCATTGTTTTGACGATGCACTCTCTTCTGCCGGACACCGCCGTCGCCAAATCCGGACCGGCCACATGGTGGGCCTTTATGTCCGCGGCAACGGTCATCGCCGGATCGTTTACCTTCGGCTTCGGGCTTCTGCTGCTATGGCTCCTCACGCTCTTTTTCCTGATCCGCGCGGGACGCTTCTCCGTGCCAACGCTCTTTGCGAATGCAGTCTTTCCCGCCGTCCTTGTCCTTGCTGCGCTGCGCGGCCAGCAGATTCAGGGGGCCCGCTACCTTGTGTGGACCTACTTCTTCTCTACCCTCTGGAATCTTCTTGAGCTCGGCTCCATCGATTCAGAACGCGCGCCCGTGAAGCAGTTCTACTCTCTCATCTATAGCTTTCTTGTCGTCCTTCTCCTTGTGTTGCCGTTTGAGTGCAAAACCATATATCGCGTTCTGAGTACCCGGGTAGCGACGCTGAAGGTCTTCGAGGGCCAGCACCTCGACATCTTTCAGGGCAAGCAGGGTGTTGCCTACGACGTCGGCTACATCAGCTACTTTTCGAAGGCAAACATCTGTGACATGGCGGGCCTGGTTGACGGAAGGGCATTTGCTCATCTAAGCCGGGACCAACGCATGCAAGCCTGCGTCGCCAGTCATCCCGACTTCATCTTCGGCAACATCACCCAATTGAGAGTGGTCTCCGAGTTCATGTCGCTGGACGGCTGGCAGGTCTGCAGCCATTATGACTTCGGCAATGTGCGTACTCATGATACTCACTACCTGATCTTGCCTGCGGCCTCGGCTGCTGAGACGTGTCAAGCAATCAGAGGCTCATCTCCTTATCCGCTTGAGCAGCTATTCACGCAGCCCGCAATGCGACAAAAAAGATGACTGGCTCTCTATGCTTTTTGCAATGCCTGTCGCAGCTACTGTGAAAGTTCTTTTGCGATTGCCTGTTCTTTAGTCCCCTACACCACTCTAAAAGCAGCTATAAGCCATTTTAATTCAATGTTTTAGCGAGATCCTCCTTGTATCTCATTGCAATCATCTAATTTGCCTTGAGGTTTCCAGACAAGGGAACCCCAGCCATAAGCCTTCCAACCGGCACAAAAGCAGGCTTGACGGGGCCCGGCAGGACTCAGTAGACTTGAATCTCGCGCAGTCTCGCGTCTGTGCATCTGTGTGGCTGCATTCACAGACGAATCAGGCCAAAGAGACAACTGTGGTGGACTCACCTGGGGCAGCAGGAAGCATTAAGGCCGCCCTCGAAGCACCCACTTCCCAGGCTGATTTTTCAAGGCTTTGTGCGATACCCGATGCTCCATGCGGAATGGCTTCTTCTGTGTTCGAGGAAGTTCTCTCGTCCGTCCGGCCTTTCGTGCGGCAACAAGTTCTAACGTTGTAAGCAGTATGTTTTTACTGTCGTGAGCCATACAGTTGTAAGCAATACATTCGATCCACCTTTCTTCATGCACCACGCCGAACACTGAAGACGGCAGAACCAGGGAGTAAACAGAGCAATGTCCACCACCATCCCCAGCGGCAAAGATATCAAGCGCAAGTGGTTTGTCATCGACGCCAGCGGCAAGACGCTAGGCCGACTTTCTACCCATGCCGCCAGCATCCTCGCGGGAAAACTCAACCCGCTGTACACCCCCTATATCGATATGGGCGATCACGTCATCATCATCAATGCCGAAAAGATCGTCCTCACGGGCCTCAAGTCGGACACTAAGCTCTATCGCCGCTACACCGGCTTCCCCGGTGGTCTGCGTGAAGAGTCCTTCGTCAAGCTGCTCGCCCGCCGTCCAGAAGCCATCGTCGAGCAGGCAGTCAAGGGCATGCTTCCCAAATCCAAGATGGGCCGGCAGATGGCCACCAAGCTCAAGGTTTACAAGGGCAGCCAGCATCCGCATCTCGCCCAGCAGCCCGTAGCGATGGAGTTCCACGCCTCCAACGCTCCCAAGGCCTAGTTTTTATGCGCAGCGGGCATTTGCCCGCTGAACAAGCGTTTTGTTAAGGGCACGGCTTCAGCCGTGCCGCACAGAGCAAGAGATTTTCGGGGCTTTAGCCCCTGAGGCAAGTTCAAGGAGCACCATGGCAGATCTGATTCAATACTACGGAACCGGCCGTCGCAAATCTTCGATTGCGCGCGTCTTCCTACGTCCCGGCAGCGGCAACTTCACCGTCAACAAGAAGGATGTCGATGTCTACTTCGTCACCGCCCAGCAGCGTGCCGCAGTCCGCCGCTCGCTCGGCATCGCCGACATCGGCGAGACCTTCGACGTCATCACCACCGTCAAGGGTGGCGGTGTCATGGGACAGGCGGACGCCGTCAAGCTCGGCATCGCCCGCGCCCTCATGGAGTTCAACCCTGAGCTGCGTAAGGCGCTCAAGGCAGAAGGCCTCGTTACCCGCGACTCGCGCGGTAAGGAGCGCAAGAAGTACGGCCAGAAGGGTGCTCGCGCTCGCTTCCAGTTCTCGAAGCGATAAAGAAAAAGCCCTTCAGCAAAGTCTTTTGCAGTTGCTTTTGTTCTTGCAGTGTTAAGGGCACGGCTTCAGCCGTGCCGCTACTTCTCCTCGGTGGTGCGGCTTTAGCCGCCGAGGTACGGTTTTCGATTCGTCCTCGATGCTGCTTTTACGAGCCGGATCAAAGAAGCATCCGGCGAAAATGTATCGCCGTCAGCACCACCCTTCCAGTTCACCGGAAGGTTAGGAGTCAAATCTCCCGTACGCGGGATCAATCCAGGCACCGGAGCAATTCGGTCCGGCTGTCTCAACCAAGGAGCCTCTATGGCCAGTATCACTATGAAGGAACTGCTCGAAGCAGGAGTTCACTTCGGGCATCAGACCAAGCGCTGGAACCCCAAGATGAAGGAGTACATCTTCGGCGAGCGCAACGGCATTTACATCATCGACCTGCAAAAGACGCTGAAGATGTTCAAGGAAGCGTCGAAGTTCGTCACCGATCTCACCTCCACCGGCAAGCTCGTGCTCTTCGTCGGCACCAAGCGCCAGGCGCAGGACGCCATCGCCGAAGAGGCCACCCGCGCCGGTATGCCCTACATCAACAGCCGCTGGCTCGGAGGTCTGCTCACCAACTGGGTCACCGTGCAGAAATCGGTTAAGCGGCTGCAGGAGCTCGACGATATGTCGACGGATGGAAGGTACGAGTTGCTCACCAAGAAGGAAGTCATCAAGCTCGAGCGCGAGCGCAAGCACCTCTCGACCAACCTCTCCGGTATCAAGAGCATGAAGCGCCTCCCCGACGCCATCTTCGTCGTTGACTCCAACAACGAAGCCATCGCCGTCGCCGAAGCCCGCAAGCTCGGCATCCCGGTCGTCGCCGTCGTCGATACCAACTGCGACCCTACCGTTGTCGATTACGTCATCCCCGGCAACGACGATGCCCTCCGCGCCATCCGCCTCTTCACCACGAAGATCGCGGACTCGGCCTACGAAGGCGTCCAGATGGTCTCCGAGCGCGCCTTCGCCACCGAAGTCGCCGACGTTCAGCAGTCCGAAGTTGCCGCTGAGCATGTAGGCGAAGAGGGCGAAGTTCTCGAGGCTCAGTCCTCCGTCATCGTCGATCCAGCCGATGAGGACGAGAACGTCGATCTCGAAGCTGTCCTCGGCGGTGGTATCCGCAAAGCACCCGCAGCCGCTACCATCGACGAACCCGAGTCCATCGCTGCCGAGACTGGCGCCTAAGCAACCCCTGCGTTACGGCACGGCTTACGAGCTTGCGGAAAACTCCGTTTTGCTTAAGGGCACGGCTTTAGCCGTGCTGTAAATGCCTCTTATTATTCTTATAGGGGCGCGGGCTTCAGTCCGCGCCCCCTTCGCAAGAAACTACTCGAAGGAAACTGTAAATGTCCACGGAAACCCCAGTAAAGATCGACGCAAAACTCGTCAAAGAACTCCGCGAAAAGTCCGGCGCCCCCATGGGCGATTGCCTGAAAGCGCTGCAGGAAGCCAGCGGTGATATGGATGCCGCCTTCGTCGTCCTGCGCAAACGTGGCATGGCCTCCGCCGCCAAGAAGGCCTCCCGCTCTACCAACGAGGGCGCCGTCGGAACCTACATCCACGCCGGCGGCAAGATCGGCGTCCTGCTTGAGCTGAACTGCGAGTCCGACTTCGTCGCCCGCACCACCGACTTCCAGGAGCTGCTCCGCGACGTAGCCATGCACATCGCCGCGACCGACCCGCGCTATGTCCGCCGCGAAGACGTCACCGAGGAAGACATCGCCCGCGAGAAGGACGTCTACCGCGCCCAGGCCGCTGCCAGCGGCAAGCCCGCGAACATCGTCGAGAAGATGCTCGAAGGCAAGATGAGCAAGTTCTACGAAGAGGTCTGCCTGCTCGACCAGCCCTTCATCAAGGAGCAGACCCAGACCATCGGACAGCTCATCGCCAGCAAGGTAGCCAAGCTCGGTGAAAACATCAGCGTCCGCCGCTTCGCCCGCTTCAAGGTAGGCGACCCCAACTGGACCGTAGCCACCACCGCTCAAGTCGCAGCAGCCGAAGAAGCCTAGACCTCAGCTTCAAGGCAACAAAGAGAGCCCGGACATCAGTCCGGGCTTTTGCATGTCAACTCCCTCCCGAAAATACGTCATCTCGACCGAAGGCGGCGCCTTTGCCGCCGCAGCGGAGAGACCCCTGTATTTCCGCTTCGTAGCCACAAAAGCTCGGGTGCCCATCCATCGCAGTCTCATCGCGATGGGTGGGAATGTAATCCGTCCCCCAGCCAGCTCCTTCCGCTGCCGACGACCAGCACAACAGCCGCATCTCCATGGAGGACTACGCCATCGCCCCCCTTGACGAGCTATAGAAGCCGCAGCACGAGCGCCAGCGCTTCACCATCGGCTACTGACCGCAAAGCTCGCCGATAACCGGAGCCGCTAACATGCGATACTTGAACCTGACATGTACAAGCGAGTCCTCCTTAAGCTCTCCGGAGAAGCCCTCGCCGCGGGCAGCGGCTTCGGCATCGACGCCATCTTCATTCACAAAGTAGCCGAAGAGATCGCAGCCGTTCACGCTCTCGGCTGCCAGATCGGCATCGTCGTCGGCGGAGGCAACTTCTTCCGTGGCGTTGCCCAGCAGGCCATCGACATGGACCGCGTCGCCGCCGACCACATGGGCATGCTCTCCACCGTCATCAACTCCATCGCCCTGCAGGACGCCATCGAAAAACGCGGTCTCACCTGTCGCGTCATGTCCGCCATCGAGATGCACCAGGTCGCCGAGCCTTACATCCGCCGCCGCGCTATGCGCCACCTCGAAAAGGGCCGCATCGTCATCTTCGCCGCGGGAACCGGCAACCCCTTCTTCTCGACAGACACCGCCGCCAGCCTCCGGGCAATGGAAATTAAAGCGGACATCCTCCTCAAGGCCACCTCCGTCGACGGCATCTACACCGCCGACCCCAAGACCAACCCCGACGTCACCAAATTCGAGCAGATCACCTACAACGACATCCTCCGCCTCAACCTCCGCGTCATGGATACCACCGCCGTCTCCCTCTGCAAAGACAACAATATGCCCATGATGGTGTTCAGCATGAAGGAGCAGGGAAACATCGTCCGCGTCGTCCGCGGCGAAAAACTCGGCTCGCTCGTCACCGCCTGAAACTCCTGTTCCTGGCATACCGTCTGCCATAAAAAAGCCCCATATCTGCATCACTGATCGCCCCTGTCTGCCAACCGAGCATCTATATACCCGGAACAGGAAATCCGCACTTTGCCAGTAGCCACCGCCACCGCCGTTGCCGTCACCCGCAAGCCGCCGCTCCCGGCCCTGACCGGCATCCGCACTCTGCTTGCCCTCAGCATCGTGCTCTTCCACTTCACGCCGTCGCATCTGGGTCTGCTCTACCCCTTCGTCGACAACGGATACGTCTTCGTCGGCGTCTTCTTCCTCATCTCCGGCTACATCCTCACCTACAACTACGCCGACCGCGGCGCCGCGTTCAATAAGCGCAACTTCTGGGTCGCCCGCTTCGCCCGGCTCTATCCCATCTACCTCTTTGCCCTCATCATCTCCATCAAGATGCTGGAGGACGAGTGGGCCGTCCGCAGCCACATTGAATTCTGGAAAGGGATTTTCCTTACACCCTTCCTCCTGCAGGGCTGGAGTCCCGACCTCGCCACCTTCTGGAACACCGTCGCCTGGACGCTCTCCTGCGAGGTCATGCTCTACGCCGCCTTCCCCTGGCTCATTCGCATTCCATGGCCCAAATCCGCCAGCCGTATGATCGCCTTGCTGCTCGCCATCTGGGCCATCGGCCTTATCCCTCACAGCCTGTATATCCTTATCAATCCGGACCACCTCGACGGCCCGGTCACCCGTTACAGCTCCACCTATCTGCTCCGCTTCCTCAAGTTCACTCCGCTACCCTACATCTGCACGTTTCTGGTAGGCGTTATCCTCGGCAAGCTCCAGCACATGCTTTCTATTACAGATCGCCAGCGCTTCCTCATCGCGCTCGGCAGTGTCGGCCTCCTGCTTGCGGTCTTCTACGGCTTCATCTCCCACCTTCCCTATCTGCTGATGCACGGCGGCCTGCTGGTCCCGCTCTTCGCCGCGCTGGTGCTCGGTCTCAGCGGAGTCAATCCGGTCTCAGCCGTCTTCGCCAGTCGCCCTCTGCTGATCGTTGGCGAAAGCAGTTATTGCCTCTATCTGCTGCACTTCAACGTACTGATGCTCGTTCGTAAATTCCACCTCTCGCAACACCTGCATCTGGCCGCATTTGACCCCTGGTTTTCCTACGTGTTCGTGGTCCTCTTTTCGCTCGCCGCCTTCCGGTTTGTCGAAAATCCAGCCCGCAAAATGATTCTCACCCGCCTCTCCACCAAACCGCGCGTCACTCACACCGTCTCCTCCTGACGATAGTGTCTCTTCGGCCGTGTTTTGAGTTGTCATTCTGAGCGCAGCGAAGAACCCCTGTATTTGCCGTTGCTGTTGCCTGTTCTTCCTCCGGCACACCGCTCGGGTGCCCCATCCATCGCAGTCTCACCGCGATGGGTGGGATGTAACCCTCACCCCCGCCAACGAACCGGATACCACCCCCTGTGGAAAACCCTGTCAAGCCCCAAATCGCATAACCCATTCACCATCAACAACATAAAATTGCCATTCAGTTGTCCTCCACCTGC
>NFUO01000248.1 GCA_002197545.1 Acidobacteria subdivision 2 bacterium RH1 MAG20
GATCAGCGATATTGACAGCCAACGGATGGTCATTCATATCCGGGGCGGTAAGGGACGCAAGGACCGTGATGTCATGCTCAGCCCCAAGCTGCTCGATGCGCTGCGCGTCTACTGGCGCGGGCTGAAACGCAAGCCCACCGACTGGCTGTTCCCCGGCAACCGATGGCATACGGCAAACTATCCTGTTACCACCAAGGTCCTCTGGACCGCCTGTCAGCAGGCCGCCGAACGCGCCGGTCTTGAGCACAAGCGCATCCATCCCCACACTCTGCGCCACTGCTTTGCCACTCATCTGCTCGAAGCCGGTGCCGACTTGCGAACCATCCAGATGCTGTTGGGGCATCGCGACCTGGAGGAAACCACGATCTATCTGCATCTCTCACGGCGGCATCTCAGCGCTACCGGCAGTCCGCTGGATGCACTCCCGATTCGCGGAGAAGGAGAACAGACGCAGAACGCATGAACCGGCCACCTCTGGAGGTGGCCGACATCGTTCGCTGTGCAGGACAGTCCTTCATTGAACGCAGTCGCAAGTGGATCAACGGCCAACACGAAAAGGTGTTGCTCGCCATCACACGCTGCCGAACCGCCGCGCTGGGCGGACATCGCGATCAGTGCTCGGACTGCGGACATTCCGTCATCTCTTACAACTCGTGCCGCAACCGGCACTGCCCCAAGTGTCAGGGCAACGCCCGCCTGCGCTGGCTCCAGGCGCGGGAACGCGAGTTGCTGTCCACCAGGTACGTGCATGTCGTCTTCACGCTGCCGCGCGAACTGGCTCCGCTCGCCTTGCAGAATAAACGGCTGATCTACAACCTCCTGTTTCACGCCAGCGCTCAGACCTTGCTGGAGATCGCTCGCGATCCCCGTCACCTCGGTGCACAGATCGGTTTCTTCAGCGTGCTCCATACTTGGGACCAGCGACTGCAACATCATCCCCATGTCCACTGCGTGGTGGCCGCCGGCGGTCTTGCTCCTGACCGCTCCCGCTGGATCTCCTCGCGCTGCTCCTTCTTTCTTCCCGTCAGAGTGCTCAGCCGTGTCTTCCGCGGCAAGTTTGTCTCCGGACTCAAGACCGCCTTTCAGACAGGCACACTCCAGTTCCATGGACATCTCATACCGCTCGCGGAACCGCGTGCCTTCGCCTCGTGGCTGCGGCTACTGTTCCGTCACGATTGGGTCGTCTACTCCAAGCGGCCTTTCGGAGGACCGGAACATGTACTGCGATATCTTGGTGCCTACACCCATCGCGTCGCCATTTCCAACAGCAGGTTGGTTGCTCTTGCCAACGGCCACATTACCTTTCGCTGGCGCGATTCCACTCACGGCAACAAGAAGCGGCTCATGACTCTACCCGTCGAAGAGTTCTTGCGCCGCTTCCTGCTCCACCTGCTCCCACGCGGCTTCGTGCGCATCCGCAACTTCGGATTTCTCGCTAACCGACGGAGAGCGGAGTTTCTTCCACTCTGTTTCCGACTGCTCCAGCCATCCGATCAGCCAGCAGCAGACGCCACCTCGCCGACCACGCTCCCCGCTCACTCAACATGGAACTGTCCGCTCTGCGGCGGAACCATGCAGGTTGTCGAGCGCCTCTCCGCCGCGCAACTTCTCCTCCGATCTCCGCCTTATCTCAGCCGCTGTATCCCATGAATCCACATCTCCAGCCTCGAATCTTGCTCGTGCTTCGGCGCGCACACTGGTTCTGTGTCTCGCATTTGTCAGAATGCAGTATGGTGGTGCGCTCCAGACTCTCCGATGCACCTCCCCATGACCATGCTCTCTGCGATCCGCAACTGAAACCCAAGCGCTCTGACCGCAATGGCATACTCGCAAAGGATCAAGACAAGCTCATCCAGATACAAATCCCATAGTCCCGCGGGGCGGCTTCCTTCAAGTCGCTGTATCTGAAGCGCCCCTACACAGCGTCTCAACTCCCAGCTCTTCGCTAGGGGGCGCTTCAGATACAGCACTAAGA
>NFUO01000249.1 GCA_002197545.1 Acidobacteria subdivision 2 bacterium RH1 MAG20
CGGCCAGCCGCCGATTTGAGTGTCACGGCAATCGGTGCCACCGAGGCTGAAGGTGGGTGCCGCCGCCGTCGCCCGAGGCGGCGGTCTGGGATTGGGCATGAGCCGGAACAGCTGCCGCCAGCATCAGGCTGATCGCTCCAAATACGACACCAGCGCGAGAGACTGCCGTCCTGGAACGAGCATCCCCCAGACAGCGCCTCGATCAGATCAGAATCTCAGGCCCACCATAATCGGCCAATATTCGAATGGGTGGGGTGCTGTTTCGATGCGGCGATATTGAGAACGGCAAGGTCGCGAAGGCCGGCTTTCTTACAGTACGGACTGGACATCTATTTGATGGAGCCGTCGTTCAGATACTCAAAAATTTCACTGTCGTCCAAATTAGCGGGGAGACGTCGAGCCCCCGTCGTGTAAGCTGGAGCGACTTGCGATCGTTTCGGCCCACGCCGAAGAGGACTCAACGTGAACCGATTTTGCAGCTTGTTCAGTCAAATACTCAAGCTCATTCCGCGCACGGACTTCGAGGTCGAGGTGCGCAAGCTCAACGCCGAGCGGCACTCGCGCGGAGTGAGCTGCTGGCAGCAGCTCGTGTCGATGCTTTTCTGCCAACTGGGACGTGCCCACAGCCTGAGGGAGATCGAGCAGGGTCTGCGCAGCTGCGAAGGCAAGTTGTCGCATCTGGGGATCGAGGTGTTGTCCAGATCTTCCCTCTCGTACGTGAACGAGCACCGACCCTGGCAGCTGTATGAGAACGTGTTTCACGCGTTGTTCGCACGCTGTCAGGCGCAACTGGCCGTGCTTGGGACAAAGAGGATGAAGAAATTCCGCTTCAAGAACAAGCTGGTGAGCCTGGACTCCTCAGTGATCGACCTGTGCCTGAGCATGTACGATTGGGCGAAGTTTCGCACGACCAAGGGGGCGATCAAGCTGCACCTGCTGCTCGATCATGATGGCTATCTGCCGTGCTTTTGCGTGATCACCACCGGCAAGGTGGGCGACGTGACGGTCGCCAGAACGCTTAAATTGCAGCCTGGGACGATCATTGTGGACGACCGCGGCTACAACGACTACGAGCTCTTTGGAGGCTGGACGGATGAGGGGGTGTATTTCGTCACGCGGCTGAAGGACAACGCCGTGTATCGGGTGGTCAAGAACCGGCCGGTCTCGCAGAAAAATGACGGGGCTGTCCGAAAAGACCAGATCATCCGCTTCACCGGTCCACAGGCGAAGAAGAATTGCCCCCACGAGCTGCGCCTGGTGAGCTTCTACGATGCAGAGCAGGAGCGGGAGTTTCAGTTCCTCACCAACAACTTTGCCCTCGCCGCATCCACCATCGCTGCGATCTACAAGGACCGCTGGGCGGTGGAGCTCTTCTTCAAGGCGTTGAAGCAGAACTTGAAGATCAAGACCTTCGTGGGAACCACGTCCACGGCAGTGAAGACTCAGGTGTGGACGGCATTGATTGCGATGCTGATGTTGCGGTTCATGCAACTGAAGTCGAAATGGGGATGGTCGCTGTCGAACCTGGTGGCGCTGCTGCGAATGAACCTGTTTACGCATCGCGACCTGTGGGCGTGGCTCGACAATCCCTTCGCCGTGCCTCCGGATCCGCTGGGGCCGCAGCAGCTCGCCATGACGTTCTAATCTGGACAGCAGACGGGGGGCTTGGATTCGCGCCGCGCAACAACCCGTCCAATTACCCGCGGAAAACCGGGGGCAGGACAGCAGATTTCCGCTAATTTGGACAGCAGTGAGTGAATATATACAACGCGCTGGAAAAAGGGTCCTGCTGCATGACTTCCTGCACCAACGCCGCCA
>NFUO01000025.1 GCA_002197545.1 Acidobacteria subdivision 2 bacterium RH1 MAG20
ACCGCATGCTCGGCTTTGTGGGCCAGGTGCGTCCGGCCATCTTTCATCTTGGCGACCTTGGCATCCGGATCCCACGGATGTTTCCAGTCCTGGTTCGAGGTTTTCTTCTTGCGCTTGCGGTCCAGGCGCGCCAAGTCCTCGCGCGTGGGAGTCTCGATCCCCGACGCCTTCGCCAGACCGGTCAAGAACTCTTGATAGCTCTGCTCGGTGTCGCGTCGCACGATGCTGCGCATCGCCGCGTTCGCCTCCAGCGTGGTGGCGTCAATGGCCACCGTCTTCCCCTTGAGCAATCCCGACTCCACCAGCCGTTGCTGCACCCAGGTGAAGACCGCGCGATGGGTCTCGAGGTCGATGGCGCGCCGGGTCCGAGAAAGCGTCGAATGATCCGGCGACGGCTCCGCTACCGGCAGCCGCAGAAAACTGCGCACCGCCAACGAGTCGCTCGCGCGCCAGGCAATCCCGCGTTCCGAGCCGATCCCTTCAAAGTAGCCGACCAGCAGCAACCGGAAGTACCGGCCCGGCGCGAGGCTCGGCCGGCCCATCACCGGCGCGTAGAACTTGGCGCACTCGCCTTCGACAAACCGATCGAAGCCGGCGGCCTCCAGCAGCGCATTCAGCCGCATGTAAAAAGGATGCCCCGGCGACCTTGGCAGCTCCGCGCTCGCCACCCACATCGACCCTTGCCCACCCCGCCCAGTTCCCATCGCCATGCACCACAGTCTACTGCAGCCAATCGACTCTGGCGATCCCTTCAACCTCACCGACTTTCACCACGGGCTGTTAGGTGCGAAGAGCGAAAATCGACAGTCTCGTAAAAAGGGAAGAAATCATGGGAGAGACCTTCAGGCAAACCGATGCCGACGTACTTATAGTGGGCAGTGGCCCCGTGGGTTGTGCTTTCGCTCGAACTCTTGTAGACGGCGGGTGTTCCGTGTTGATGATCGACGCCGGTGCCAGCCTGTCGAATCGTTTTGGGACACATCTCAAGAACGCATTCTTATACCAGCGAAACGTAAACCTGTTTTCATACGTCATCCAAGGGCACCTCCACGCGCTGTCAGTGCCCACCAACAATGCGCCGACGCCCACCTTGGATCCAGCCGCGTTTTCCGTAGACCGCTCAAATCCGGCTTACAAAGGCTTCATCAGCAACAACGAAAACCCGGACCAGGACCCAACCAAAAACCTCCCGGCCTCAGCAGTGGCATACGGCGTGGGCGGAATGGCCACTCATTGGACCTGTTCCACGCCTCGTCTGCACCCTACTGTGGAGCGCAGCGAAATCCTCTCTCCTGAGGAGTGGGACGAAATTTACTGCCGCGCGGAACGTTTGCTTAACGTTCACGAGGACACCTTTGACCGATCCATCAGAAACACGATAGTCCGCGAGATACTTCGCGAGACGTATCCAGAACTGCGTGACCCCTACCGGCCACGAAACCTTCGGCTGGCCGCGGAGCGCCGCAACGACAACAATGAGTTGGTCACGTGGAGCGGAGCAGACACGATCCTGGGTCGACTGGCCGAGCCCAATTCGGCGAATCCTCAGTTCATGCTTCTGGAACAACACCGCTGCACCAGACTGGTACTGGGAGCAGACGGTAGGAGCGTCGAATTCGCTGAAGTGGAAAACCTCCTTCACTGGGAGAAGATCAAGGTCGTAGCCAAGACGTACGTGGTCTGCGCAGGCGCCGTCCTAACACCACAGATTCTGTTTAATTCCGAGATTCGTCCTGCCGCTCTAGGTCTATATCTCACAGAGCAGCCCATGGCTTTCTGCCAGATCGTCCTGAAGCAGGATATCTTTGACCAACTACCGCAAGATCTCCGCTTCAAGAAACAGATTGAGGAATACAGGTTGAAGGCTCCAAATGACCCGATACCGATCCCAATAAACGATCCCGATCCACAACAATGGATTCCGGTCTCCGAGGGGCGGCCCTGGCACTGTCAGATTCATCGCGACGCATTTCATTATGGTGCTATTCCGCCCAACGTGGACGACCGACTAATCGTAGACCTCCGTTGGTTCGGTATCGTGAAACAGCGCGCCGCGAATCGTGTGACATTCAGTGAAACAAACCGCGATTCCTTCGGGATGCCGCAACCCACGTTCGTCTACCAACTCGACGAAGCTGACAGAAGTCTTCAACATGCGATGATGAAGGACATGCTCAGGACTGCGTCTGCGCTCGGGGGGTTTCTTCCGGGTTCCGAACCGCAGTTCATGGCTCCCGGTCTTGCCCTCCACATTCACGGAACAATCCGCATGGGAAAGACCGACGACGGCACTAGCGTGGTCGACTCGCGCGCGCGCGTCTGGAATATCGAGAATCTGTATCTCGGCGGGAACG
>NFUO01000250.1 GCA_002197545.1 Acidobacteria subdivision 2 bacterium RH1 MAG20
ATCTTTTCCTAAAAGGTGGTGTTCAGATGCAGAGACGATGGAAGTTGTCTTTGGCTCAACGGGCCGATATGTGGAACCGTTGGAAGGCTGGAGAGTCGTTAAATGCGATTGGTCGAGTACTTGGCAAGGATAAACAGGTCATCCATTTCCTGTTGGCGCGCCACGGAGGGATCGCTCCAGCGGCTCGTCGCCGTTCGCCGCGAGTGCTTACGCTGGCGGAACGCGAAGACATCTCGCGCGGGATTGCTTCCGGCCAGTCGCTTCGGGCTATTGCCAAATGTTTGCAGCGCGCTGTGTCAACGGTGAGTCGGGAGGTGGCCCGACATGGCGGTCGTCCGCAGTATCGCGCCAGTGAAGCCGACTCCCAGGCCTGGGAGTCGGCCCGGCGGCCCAAGCCGTGCCGGCTGGCCACCCACCGTCAGCTGCAACAGATGGTTGCGAGTAAACTGGTGCAGGACTGGTCGCCCGAGCAAATTTGCGGGTGGCTGAAACAGTCCTATCCGGACGACGAGAGCCTGCGTGTGTCTCACGAAACGATTTATCGCAGCCTGTTCATTCAAGCGCGGGGAGCGCTGAAACAGGAGCTGATTCGGCACCTTCGCTCGAAACGGCGGATCCGCCGCTCGCGGCACGCCAGTGTTCATGGGCACTCCCAAGGCAAGATCGTCGATGCCATTTCCATCCGCGAACGCCCTGCGGAAGTCGAAGATCGTGCCGTCCCCGGTCATTGGGAGGGAGACCTATTGCGTGGGGGAGGCAACACCCACGTGATCACGCTGGTCGAGCGCCAATCGCGCTTTTGCGTGCTGGTGAAGGTGTCCGGCAAGGACACAGCTACGGTAGTGACCGCCCTGATTCAGTACGTGCGGCAACTCCCAGCGGCCTTGCGGCGCTCACTGACTTGGGATCGCGGGCTGGAGATGGCCGAGCACAAGAGCTTCACGATGGCGACCGATGTACAGGTCTACTTCTGCGATCCGCAAAGTCCCTGGCAGCGCGGCTCGAACGAAAACACCAACGGGCTTTTGCGCCAATATCTGCCGAAGAAGGCAGACCTGTCCCGCTTCTCGCAATCAGAGCTGGATGAGATCGCTCTGCGCCTCAACACCCGACCACGACAAACCTTGGGATTTCGAACCCCAGCGGATAGACTGCAAGCCAGTGTTGCGTCGACCCCTTGAGATCACCTGGCTTCACTGGAGTTATTGTGGGAACCTTGAAATCATTCTGGAACGAGTGGCGGTTTTCCCAGTGGGCTTGTCCCACCGCCTTTGTACCACTCGGAAGCTTCTTGGTGCGCCACGGCAAATACTTCGTCTTTCTGCCAATCAGAGAAGAACTCGCGTATATTTTTCTGTTCAAACAGATGTTCTAGCGTCACCTGCACAATGCAGGTGCGAATTTCAGAATCACCCTCTTTGTA
>NFUO01000251.1 GCA_002197545.1 Acidobacteria subdivision 2 bacterium RH1 MAG20
CCGGCCCGAGCGCCTCATTGTGTTCGTAGCGCTTGTCCGAAGTGGTCCTATCCACCGTCGCATTCTTCCTCTCGCATCAGAAGACGCCCACTAACCGTCTCCCTAAACTCGGCCAGCGGAGCGCCGCGCAGATTTGCGGGTGCGATGCTTCCTCTTTGTGAGTTGGGATGCCTTTTAGCCGCTCAAGCAGCGGCTGCACAGGTGAAGGAGACGAGAAATGCTTAGAAAGACGGTGCGGAAAGCTCGTTTGGAGCTGCCGCCGCTGAAGCATAACGAGATGCCCCGGAACGCCCTGACCGGTTTCTTGCGCAGCAATCTGCAGAAGTTGCGCGACCAGGAGGTGCGCCGCCTCCGCGAACTGGTGCGCAGCGAGGTCGAACACAAACAGCCGGTTCCGGGCGATCCCTTGGATGATGCTCGGCAGCACGAAGACACGGAACTACAGGCAAGTCTGATCGAGATGTCAGAGAGAAGGCTCGCGGCTATCTTCGATACTTTCGAACGGATGGAGACCGGCCGATACGGCATCTGCGAGGAGTGCGGCGATGAAATCTCGCTCGAGCGGCTGCGCGCTATCCCGACTGCCGTCTGCTGCGTGGATTGTCAGTCCAAGGCCGAGTTTGCCAGGCGCAGCACATCCTCCATGCACGCGCGTTCCGCGCAGGACGAGTTGCCCGCTCGCCCGGAGGCGCAGGAAGAGAGCGGGGAAGCCGGGA
Source organism: Acidobacteria subdivision 2 bacterium RH1 MAG20 (assembly GCA_002197545.1). The sequence goes on from NFUO01000251.1 coordinate 717, forward strand.
GCGGCAGATCGAAGCGATTGCATCCGATCCGATGGCGCAGAGGAAAAGGTGAAATCAAACGTAGTGAACGGACTGTCTGACTGATGGTTGTAGCAGATGGGATTTCGGAAACGTGCGCGGCAGATGCCGCGTCCATGAAGGATTAGGAAGTGCCGAGTTTTTCGCTACGTAATCCGTACACGATAATCGTGGGCGCGCTGATGGTGGTGATCCTGGGCGTGACGGCGTTCATGCGGATGCCGGTGGACGTGTTCCCGAATATCAAGATACCGGCGGTGGTGGTGGCGACGTTCTATCAGGGGATGCCGCCGCTGGACATGGAAGACAACATCACGTTCCGCTACGAGCGGTTCTTTACGCTGGGCAGCAATATCGAGCACGTGGAGTCGCGTTCGCTGTCGGGGGTGAGCATCATCAAGGTGTTCTTCCAGCCGGGGACGGATATCGAGGCGGCGGCGGCGCAGATGGGAACGCTGGCGATGGCGGACCTGGGGATCATGCCGCCGGGAACGCTGCCGCCATTGGTTCTGCAGTATGACGCGTCATCGCTGCCTGTGGTCCTGGTCACGGCCGAAGGCAAGGGCTACAGCGAGACGCAGCTCGAGGATCAGGC
>NFUO01000252.1 GCA_002197545.1 Acidobacteria subdivision 2 bacterium RH1 MAG20
CGCGCCCTGAAGCAAGGTTTCGGCCCAGGGATCGTTCAAGCTGCGCAGAGACTGAAACGAGCATTGTAAGGATGCTGTCCGTACCGACGGCACGACGAAATCAAATCTTTGAAGCCGCGAGGTCGTCGTCTTTCGTTTCCCGGATTGAAAGCAACCCTAGAAACGTCAAAACGGCCGCTGAAGATAGGTAGTAGCCGACATATTGAAGTCCGTAATTTTTGGCCAGCCAGGTGGCGATGTACGGGGCCAGCGAGGCGCCCAGGATCCCAGCGAGGCTGAAGGCAAGCGAACTGCCCGTGTAACGCACCGGCGTCGGAAAGAGTTCGGAAATCACCGTGCCGAGCGGTCCATAGGTGAGGCCCATCAACGATAGCCCCACCGCCATCATCAGCACCGCTCCCGTGGTGCCGGCAACGAACATCGGCGCCATCACCAGGCCGAAGACGCCGATCGATGCGGTTATCCAAAGCAGCGCGCGTCGGCGGCCTCGCTCCACCAGAATCGCGGAGAGCGGAATAGTCAGCGCGAAGAAAAAGATGTCGAACAACTGCATCAGCAGAAATTTTCCGCGGCTATAGCCGAGCGCGGTGGTGCCCCACGACAACGCGAAGACCGTCAGCAGGTAGAAGAGAACGAATGTTGCGAGGCATACCAGGATGCCCGCGATGAGCGCCCGGGTGTGCTTACGAAAAACCGCCAGCATCGGCATCTTCACCTGCTGCCCCCGATTGAGGGCCTCCTGGAACACGGGAGTTTCCGTAATCGTCAGCCGCACATACAGGCCCAGGAACACCAGCACGGCACTCGCCAGGAACGGAAGGCACCAGCCGAAATCGAAGAACTGTTTGTCGGTGAGCCACCGGGAGAGAGCCAGGAAGACGCCACCGGAGAGAAAGAACCCGATCGGCGCGCCCAGCTGCGGGAACATGCCATACCAGGCGCGTTTCCCTGGAGGCGCATTCTCAATCGCCAGCAGCACCGCGCCTCCCCACTCGCCACCGAGACCCAG
>NFUO01000253.1 GCA_002197545.1 Acidobacteria subdivision 2 bacterium RH1 MAG20
CGGCAACAACCAATCGCCGATGAATGCACCGACAAGTCCAACGATCAGATCGCCGATCAGACCAAAGCCGCCACCCTCCATTACTCTGCCGGCGAGCCAACCGGCAATAATGCCGACGACGACAATGACCAGGAGACTCTGGTTGGAAAGGTACATGACCATTCTCCACGCCGTGCCACGCTTGCCGGCAAGTGTTGCTTCGAACGATCTTAGCCGTGAGCGCCCGTTCCTGGAAGCGGCGCCAACAAGCCCATCAGCGGACAGGGGTGGTCTTTGAGATTCCGGTTACTGCCCATGGTTCTTGAGCACAGTCTGGCATTGGACGCTGATCTTCTGTCTGTTTCTCTGCAGGCATTTTAAGATTGCGGCGTTGTCCGACGCATTGACATCCAGCTCGTGCTTGCAAAATTTTACCGCCTCCGGCGCGCAAGCCTGCCGCTCTTCCTTCGTGCCGTTACTCAGTGGATCGGCAATGGCCGCCGATCCTGCCGGGAGCGCCAGAGCTATCAAAAAAAACCAGGTGCGGTACATGATTGTCCTTTCCTCTCCCGGCAACATCAATCTTACCGGTACGCCGCGCCAGTTATGCTTCTTCACCTTTTTCCCGCGTTGCACCGGTCGCCAGCCTTGCCTGCATAGCCTTCGCACGGAGGGTGGAGAAGGATTTCGGCGCGAGTAAGTTCGCAATCCACATCTTAGTGACGCGTGCGTCGCATTAAAGCGGCCTATGCAGGCGGCCAAGCAGCCAGCCGATGCCGAGCGCGATCAGGGCGCTGGTGTACGGCTGGGTCTCAATATTATGGCGAAGCCAGCGATCCAGGGTGGTCGCCTGCTCGCGCGCGGTATCCGCAGCCTGTCCATATAAATTCTGCGCCGTCCCGGCCGCTTGGTTCGCCAACCCTTCAGCTCGCGTGCGTGCATCGCCGGTAACGCGGCCCACGCCCTCCTGCACTTTGCCGCCTACATTGCGTACCGTTCCTTCGACGCGATTTTCATCCATGACGTTCCTCCGGGTTGATCATGTTCAAAAGGCTTTCACCGCCGGGAGAGCCGTCGCTTGTTGGCTCGTACGCGCCTTTTGAGCACCTTGAGCGCTTTATTCGCGACGACGTGCTGCGGACGTCCAC
>NFUO01000254.1 GCA_002197545.1 Acidobacteria subdivision 2 bacterium RH1 MAG20
ACGCGGCCTGCGGCTGGACGCTATCAGGCCAACGACCGTGGCCGCCTACATTGAGCAGCTCGGCGCCGAGATGGCCAAGCCGTCGGTCAAACAGCATCTGGCCGCCGTCCGGCAACTGTTCGACTACTTGGTTACCGGTGGCGTCGTGCCGTCAAACCCAGCCGGCGCGGTACGCGGTCCCAAGTACGTGGTAAAGCGCGGCAAGACTCCGGTTCTGTCGGCCGACCAGGCCCGGCAACTGTTGGATTCCATCGACGTGACCGAACTCAGCGGACTCCGCGATCGCGCCCTTATCGGCGTCATGGTTTACAGCTTCGCCCGCGTGAGCGCCGCGGCGACGCTGCGAGTCGAGGACTATTTCGAGAATGGCAAGCGCGCGTGGCTGCGGCTCCATGAGAAAGGCGGCAAGCGTCACGAAGTGCCGTGCCATCACAATCTTGCGACCTACCTGGACGCCTGGATCCATGCGTCCGGCATTGCCGCCGAAAAGAAAGGGCCGCTGTTCCGGGCGGTTCGGAAGGGAAACAAGCTTACCGCGAATCCGATGGCGCGGGAGGACGTTTTAGCCATGATCAAACGGCGCGCGAAGGCAGCCGCCCTGCCCTACTCGACCTGCTGCCACACATTTCGTGCGACCGGTATCACGACGTACATGCAGAATGGCGGTACGCTTGAACATGCGCAGCAGATCGCCGCGCACGAGTCGCCACGCACGACCAAGCTGTACGACCGCACCCAGGACGAGATTTCGCTCGATGAAGTGGAACGAATCAGAATTTAACAGCGTTAGAAGCAGATCACGCCGAAAGCGCTGATGACTATGTGGTCCACTGCAACTTCCTTCAAACACCTCGGTTGTCACGATCTGTCAAATAACCGGATATTCATGTGAGGCCACGAAAAATATGCCCAGCCCGCAAGACGTTAATAACAAGCTCCAACAGCTTGCTCGGAGGGAAGTTGACAGGTTGGGCTACAGATTTGCGCCCTCTTGTATGCCTCGGGTCGAATCGTTCATCGAGACTGGCGTTGCCCGCATAGGCTACGAAGGACTTCTTGACGGCGATTTCGACCTTACTCGCGGCGAAGTTGC
>NFUO01000255.1 GCA_002197545.1 Acidobacteria subdivision 2 bacterium RH1 MAG20
CTCATGAAATTGCCGGTGCCGCAGCCGGGTTCGAGAATCGTGGCGGAAGCGGGAACGCCGAGACGCGAAATCGCCTCGTGGATAGAGGCGATGACGGTAGGTGACGTATAGAAGGCGTTGAAGGTGGTGCGCTTGGCGCTGTCATACTCCTGGGGGGAAAGCAGCGTCTTCAGCTCCTCGCCCACTTCCTGCCAGCTGGCATCCTTGTACTTGCCCGTGATCGGATCGGGGAATATCGAGAGGGCGACCGGCCCGAAGCCGGCGAAGCGGGAGAGTGTCTGTTTTTCTTCCGGCGTGGCGGCCCGCTTCTCTTCCTCGATGCGCTTCAAGGCGCGGATGGCGGCGATGATGTCGCGGGCTTTTCCTTTTTCGCCACTGGCGATGGAAACAGGTGTCGGCGGCGATGTGTGTTCTAAAGAGGAAGCGGGCGGATCGGAAGGATTGGCGGCTTCGGTCGGAGCCGGCGTTGTTGTGGCCGCCGGCTGCGGTGTTTCCTTTGGTTCCGGTAGTTCTGGCGGAGCCGGTGGCTCTGGCTCGCGGGAGGCCGGGTTGATCGGCAGGGCGTCAAACAGGGTCGGCTGCCGCTGCCGCCGGGACGCCTTTATCCGCGCGGCGAAGGACGGCGGATGAACGCCATTGCTGCGTCCAGGGACAGGGCTTCCTTGTCGTCCCGACGAGACGCGGTCGGCAAACGATCCTCCACTTCCTTGAGTGCCAGTTCCAGCGCCTCGCTCGCTATCTGGATCTCGTCGCTGCCCGGCATCGTCCGGGAGAGCGTTTCCTTCCAGGCTTCGTGGCGGGTTTTCAGTTCGAGGGCGTAGCGCTCCATCGTCGGAAGCATCTGCCGGTCTCTCTTGAGCTGGTCGCGTACCTGCGGGTTCTGCTCCAGGAGTTGAAGAATGATCGTCTTGTACTGCATGTTGCTCTCCTTCTTGTGTAGAGGGTGAATTATATTCAGGCTCAGGCGAATCGGCTGGGTCGGACGGGAATAATGAAGGTTGTTGCCAGTCTGGGGGTTTGCGTGCCATCGTCAGCAACCATCAGGGAAACCTGGTTCCCTGCCTTCTGCTTTGCTCTGCTTCGACATCATCTGGGCTTGCGGGCCAAGCCCATGAAGATAATAAGTTGGGGTTGCGGTCATTAGAAAGCGCCTCACAGACGGGCTTCTGGTTAGAACGGAACGTCTTGTCCGGCATCGATCCCCTTCTCATGGCGGATCATCTGGCGCACTTCCTGATAAAGCCTTTCAGCTTCGATCCGCGTGCTCATGGCGGATTCAGACCTGACCGGGTATGCCCATATCCTGTCTGACGGGTTCCACCTGAATCCTGCCTCCTTCATCGTGTCGATGACTGCCTGGCTCGGCTTGTCCTCGGGACGGCCTTCGCCAAACATGATCGCCATCTGGCGGTCCTGCTTGCTCTCGAAGAGGCGGACGCCGGCGAGGTTGTCTTTGGCGATGCCGAAGGGATCAGGGGCGGATACAAATTTCTTTTGCCCAACCCTGTCGGCGAAGCTCTGGCCATCTGCATTGACTTTGGTTGTTGGTGGTA
>NFUO01000256.1 GCA_002197545.1 Acidobacteria subdivision 2 bacterium RH1 MAG20
TCCGGATCGCATCCGTCGTGGTTCCCGTGAGCAGCGCCCTTGCCCGTTCGACTTGCGTCTTCAGTTCCTGGTCATCGGTGACGTTCCTGAAATCAAACGTGTCCAAGAACTCGCGGAGCTTCTGCACCGTCGACTCCCGCAGCCGCTGGGGCGTGCCGTCCGGCTGATCGGTCAGCCGGTCACGCAGGTGCGACACCATCTCGGCCATCGCCTCACGCAACACTTGTTGGACCTCTGTGTAGGCTTCAGACATTCGCTCGGCGGCCTTTTCGCGCTCCTCCTGGAACATCCGCTCCGAGACTTCGCGCAGTTGGTCTGGCACCCCGTAGCTGATGTATTGCCACGAGGAGGTAAACTCAGCGCGAACCTCTTCCACCGGCGGGTAGTCGAGCGGGTTGTAGAGCGTCCGCAATCGCCCAGCCGCCTCCTGGCATAACCTCGGGTAGGCGTCCAGAAACGCGGCGACGAGCTCTTGACGGTCCGCCTGGAATTCACGCAGCCTGGCGTCCACTCGAGCTCGCCTGCCGAAGGCAGAGGTTCATCCAGCACCAGAACATCCTGCGCGAGTTCTGGCGGCAGCACCGCTCCCGGCGCCGTGATCAGCACCAGCATGCGACCGGTGGCTTTGAAGGGATCGCGAAGGTTCCAGATGCCTTGCACGACGGCCGGCTCGTTCCAGAAGCGATGGGCGTTGGCGTAGAGCAAGAGGGCGTCCTCCGGGAACTGTTGCCCGATGAGAAGCGCATCAGCCGGACCTACCGTTGCCGCCTCACGGCCGTCCAGAACGCGGCTGAGTTCTTCAGCACTATCGCGGCCAACCGCATAAAGGCCTCGCATGACGTCCCACCCAAGCATCGGGGGGCGCTGCTTGCCGTGGTGGACTGCTTCCGTCACCAGATGCGCGGCGCTGGCCGGGTCAGCGGTGCGCACGGCCACCAGCGGGGTTGAGACCTGACGGGCGGCACGAAACTGCGAGACAAACTCATCCATTAACCGAATCATTTGGATTGCTCCTCTGGCGAGGACTCGACGCTCGCAATGTGGGCTTCGTCGAAAACAACGGGCGCGCTGGAATCGACTTATAGTTTCGCCGCCGTAGACCGCTAGCATGATAGTTTGCTATCATTGGAGATTGAGAGGTGATTCCCATGCGTAATTACGCCGGCAGGATTCTCATCCGGGTCCCTCCCGAAATTCACGGTGAGTTGGCCCGTGAGGCGTTTGAGAGCGGCCGTTCCATCAACCAGCTTTGTTTGGAGGCGATCCTTGCGCGGAAGGCGTTGAAGAAGTACGACCCGTGGAAAGCCATTGAAGAAATCTGGGACCAGAATCGGAA
>NFUO01000257.1 GCA_002197545.1 Acidobacteria subdivision 2 bacterium RH1 MAG20
AGTCTCTTCGGGGGTAAGGGGCTTGATGTTATCGTTGAAACCCTGGATCAGTGGTGTATTGCCGTCTTTCCCCATCAGGGAGGCCAGCATCTCGATATGGCGCCAAGCCGGACTATCCACCGATCGCTTGAAAATTCCATGGATATCGGACTGCACGGGCCCGCGTCCCCAGCTCTTGCCGCTCGTGGTCAGCTCGATATACATCAGGCCTTCCGATCCGCCGCGGAGAGCTGAACCTGCAGAGCCGCTGCCGCTCTGTCCGCCGAACATCATGAGCGCATCGGCCCGCTTCAGGAGATCCCGGTGCGTCGTCACGAACTTGCGCAGTCCCATGGACATGCGCTCTTCGTCGCCCTCCGCGACAAAAATCAGATTCACCGGCAGCTTGCCGGCGACCGCCTTGATGGAGCTAAAGGCATTCAACTCCGTCATCTCCGGGCCCTTGGAGTTGATCGCGCCGCGCCCGATCAGTACCTTTTTGAACGCAGGATCGATTCCCGCGGTCTTGCCATCGACGAGCCTGGCTTCGAACGGCGGCGATACCCACACATCGGGCTGCGTGATCGGCATCGTGTCGTACATCCAGTAGATGAGCAGCGTCTTTGAGGCGCCCTCGTCGCAGTTGGCGTAGACAACAGGATCTCCCCTCTGTCCCCATTGCGTCATGCCGACGTCGTAGACCCGCGTCTGCTGGCACCCCAACTGGTCAAAGAAACCTTTCACCATTTCGGCGCTCTCGGGAATTCCTTCGCCGCTATTGGAGATGCTGGGCTGCTGAATCCACCGCTGCAGATTCTCCACATGATCGTCGATGTTCTGGTCGATATAGGAAAAGACCTTTGCCTCCTCGGCAGGGACCTTGCTCATATCGATCTTGGTTGTCTCGTCGCCGTATGGCCGGATTCCCAGCTTCGGCTTCACCGCGGTAGTCGCTTCCTGGTGCTCCTGCTGTCTTGAGCAGCCTGCAAGACCGATGGCAATTCCTGCCAGGCACGTCATCGCGAGCCATGAACGCATAACGGACTTCTCCTCCTTGGGCTGAATCTATGGTTATAGGTTTCCGGCAGAGGTCTTTCGGGAAGAACTCCGATTGGTTTCTGCCGGTGGCGCGTGCTTGCTGGTGATTGCTCAGGTTGAGAAGGAACGTTCCCGGTGGCACCTATGTAGATCTACAGGCGTCCGGCGGTCATCCATCGTTGGTACTCCCGCCATTTCGTCGTTTCAGGCTCTCTGGCGTCAGCATCCTCCGCGAAACGTTCCGCAAGCATGTCGACTCCGTAGGTATAGGCAAGAGCATACGATCGGTATTCATTCA
>NFUO01000258.1 GCA_002197545.1 Acidobacteria subdivision 2 bacterium RH1 MAG20
AGCAAGCAGCTCTGACGTTAGGCGTTGTCCGTCCTTGTCAGCAAAGGTAAATTCGGAGGATGCCCACAGCCCGTGAAGCGGTGCCAACCTGCTCGCGGGTCAGCCCTCGGCGGAAAGCCAGGCTTCATTCAAGAAGTGGTTGGCGGGCCGTTAGCCGTGTCGGTAGTCGTTTGGATCTTCACCATCGTGCGTCACGCTCAATCGCTGTATCGGCGCATCCTCGGCGAGCGATTCGACTCGTTGCCCGACGTGCTTCGACGGTTTCATGACACGCCAGGCGGAGGCCGGGCGCACGGATCGCTCCGGGTCGAGCGGGCGGGCGGATGGCTCTCGAATACGTTGGCATCTTCGCTGGGATTGCCCGAAGCTGGGGAGAGTGTTTCGGTTGTCGTGCAAGTCAAGGTCGAAGGGGACCGTGAGCGTTGGATCCGCCACTTCGCGGGCCGTCGTGTGGCGGCTCGACAAAATTGACCCGTTCAGGCTGTGCGACCTTGTTGGGCAAGGCGTCCTTGATCTCCCGCGAAAAGATGCCTGGTTGGCTGAGCAGCCAGGCCTCAAATTCGTGGACGGCGAAGAACAAGCGGAACTTTTCGAGGTTCACCTCGTTCTCGAAGTGTTCCTTTCCCCACGCGAATCGTTCGTCCGCAGACGTTTTATCCGGCGGATAAAACGCCGGGCCGTACAAATCGAGCAGTCCGATGACACCGACAACCTCGCTCCGCTTCGGACCCTCAAGGTGCATTCGTGCTTTGGTTGCCATCTTGCGCACCAAGTCAGCGTAGCCATCAAATGGCACGGGCTGAATCCCCACAGGGTGACGCAATTGAGGGTCCAACCAGCGTTTCAAGAACCCGGCCGCAGCATCCCGCTCTGTCTTACCCTCTACCAAGAGGATGAATCTCATCTCATGGCCTCCAGCTCCTTGGAGCGATACAGCTCGCCGAGCGTGTATTGTTTGAGCCAGTAGGAAAGCTCTTCGCCCGAAACAACGCGCAGGACGGTCTGGCCCTCTTGGCGTTCGAC
>NFUO01000259.1 GCA_002197545.1 Acidobacteria subdivision 2 bacterium RH1 MAG20
GGTTGACTTCGTTGTCGTCTACGATCAGTATTCGAATACCATTGAAGTCCGGCCGATCGTACTGCGTCGCCGGTGCGCTCAGCGGAAGGCGCAGCGTGAAGGAGAACGTGGATCCCTTGCCCGGTACGCTGGACGCGCGAATCGTGCCTCCCATTAACTCCACCAGTTGCCTGGAGATCGCTAAACCCAGGCCAGTTCCTCCGAATTTGCGCGTGGTCGATGCGTCGGCCTGGGTGAACCGGTCAAATAGCCGCTCAAGCTGGCCGGGAGAGATGCCGATGCCGGTGTCCTGGATCGAGAATGCCAGGAGCGCTCCATCCACCGTTTGTTCCGGACAAGTGACTTCGATCAGCACATGTCCCCGCTGAGTGAACTTGATAGCGTTTCCCACCAGGTTGACCAGGATCTGCCGGATACGGCCGGCGTCGCCAATGACATGACGGGGCGTATCCGGTGCGTGCCGCAACACTATCTCCAGGCCATTTCTCGCCGCGCGTGGCCCGAACAGTTCCGCCACGTCCTCTACGGCCGATCCTAGATCGAATGGTATAGGTTCGAGGACCATCTTGCCAGCCTCGGCTTTGGAGAAATCCAGGATCTCGTTGATGATCGTCAACAGCGCATCGCCGCAATCGCGCACCGTCTCGGCGTAGTCGCGTTGTTCGGGCGAAAGCGTCGTGTCCAGCAGCAGGCCGTTCATCCCCAGAACGCCATTCATCGGTGTCCGGATCTCATGGCTCATGATGGCCAGGAACTCGCTCTTCGCCACGCTCGCGGCTTCGGCGGCTTCCTTTGCATGTTGAAGTTCTATTTCGGCCCGCTTGCGATCTGTGACATCGCGGAATGCCCACACCCGTCCGACACACGTCCCATTCACCAGATGGGGTTCGGAATGACGCCCAAAGACCCGGCCGTCCTGAAATTCGAGTATGTCGTCGCTTTTTGCGCCGGGATTTGAATATAGCTCCTGGATTTTTTCAAGGTAGACTTCGGGGTCTATCAATTGATCTTTGGCGTCCTCGAGCGGAAGCGAGGCGCGCCCGGACGACAGGACGTCGGGAGGGACACGCCACATCTGCGCGAGCCTGAGATTCGCATTGAGAATGGTCCCGCGCAAATTA
>NFUO01000026.1 GCA_002197545.1 Acidobacteria subdivision 2 bacterium RH1 MAG20
GATTAGGCTGTCGAGCGTGTTTTGCCACTGTTGATAGGCGGCTTCATCCGAGAGCTTCATATCCGGGTCGGTTGCCGTCGTCGAGGCCAGCTTCAAGGTCACTTGCTCTTCACGCACGCGTTCGACGAGCTCGGAATGCGACCGATCTTCCAGCTCGCGAACTTCCGGGCGGACCAAGACAGCGCCGTAAGGATACGCATCCGGCATAAAGCCGCCCGCGCGCTCGAGAACTGAGCTAAGTTTTTCGCCCGGCTGAATTCCGTAGCTGCCAGCGTGCCTGACCTCGCCGCGCACTTGAATCGTCGCTCCGAGGTCGTTCCATCCCGGCAATTGCCGGATGGTGAGAACATCTCCGTTGTGCAGTGCGGCGTCTGTTTTCGTGTGACCGGCCATCGCTGAGGCAAGCTCGATTTGCGCGTGACGGCCGGTCATTTGTCCTTGACTCGTCCATTGATAGCGCGTCAGGTCGGCGCTCTTGGTGTCCGCACTCTGCTGCAGTCCGCCGGCGGAGCGAATCAAATCCGCGATGGTCATGTTTGTCGTCAGCGGATACCGGCCCGGCCGCGCGACTTCTCCCTTGATGTAGACAGTCGCCGGGTCAACTTCCGCGGGATTGCTGTGAACCAGAATTCGATCGCGGGAGTTCAGCACGATGTTGTCGCGAGGATTGCCATTGAGCGCTGCGCTCAACTTCACGCTGAAGATTTTCAGTTCGCCGTCGGGCTGATAACGAAACACTTGCGCATCTTCTCGTTCCGCATCCGCTCCCAGGCCTCCAGCCATATGTATGGCGTCGCTCAAGTGAATTTGGCCTGCCGAGCGATAGGTTCCCGGATCGCGAACGTCTCCCCACACCGAGACCGTCGGTGGATTCTCAAAATCATAGCGCCCGAAAATTTGCACCGTGTCCAAGGGATTGAGGAGCGGCGCGCTGGCCGGATGACTGAGGGCTTCGGCCAAGTTGAAGCTCTCGACCGTGGGCCTGTAGTCTGGCGGGTTCAGCCGGATAATTTCAGCGTACTGGTTCGCCGGCTCGGGCAAAAGATCTTGATAGGAAGAAATCAGATCGGTGACCCGCATTCCGGGATGATACGAATAGCGGCCGGGACGCAGGGCGTGGCCTTCCAGGTAGACTGCGTCGTCGTTGTAGGGCGC
>NFUO01000260.1 GCA_002197545.1 Acidobacteria subdivision 2 bacterium RH1 MAG20
CATCCTCCGGCGTCAACTGAAACTCCAGATGCAGCCCGGTCTCATTGGCCTGCCCGCAGCCAAAGCAGCGATTCTGCGCGGCATGCACAAAGGGCTTCAGATTTTCGCTCGATGCCTGATTCATGCGTTGGCTTGTTCTCCGTTTTCCGCCCGGCGCGTGGTACGCGCAGGCACAACCCCGTCGAAGGGCAGGCGTGTTTTCCCGCGCCTTCTCTCGCCCATTCCGGTCTCTCAGCATAGCGCACCGGCCGAGCCTCCGCGCGCGTGTGCATAGAATGGAGAGAATGACTTCTCCCGTCCGCCGGACCGCCGGCGCGGCCGTGGCTGCGCTCACCCCTGCCGTTCTTACCGCCACCCTCTTCCTTCTCCCCGGCTGCCATCGCACACCTCCGCTCACTGACCAGCAACTGGCAGGGAAGCATCTTTACGAAACCCGCTGCGCCCACTGCCACGAGGACAACGACCTGCAGCTCAAGAAGGTCCCGCCCAATCTCCACCACATCTTTGTCAAGGGAAGGCTGCCCAGCGGCGCTCCGGCCACCGATCTCCAGATTGAGCGCACCATCCTTTCCGGCAAGGGCATGATGCCGTCCTTTGCCGGCAGGTTCACGCAGGAGCAGATGGCCGCATTGCTCGCTTATCTGCACACCGGACTGCGTTAGAGCCGCGCGGGCCCGCGCAATTCCGACGGCAGGCCCGTGCTCCTCGCCGAATTCCGGGTCGCGCTATACTTGAAGCTGTGACGTCGACCGAAAAAACCTTTTATCTGGAAACCTTCGGATGCCAGATGAATGCCCACGACTCGGAGAAGGTCATCGGCACGCTCCAGCAGCATGGCTACCGCCGGGTGGAGACCGAAGCCGAGGCCGGCCTCATCCTCTACAACACCTGCTCCATCCGCGACAAAGCCGAGCAGAAGGTCTTTAACCGCCTCAACGACTACAAGAGGCTTTACAAGGAAGGCAAGCGCTTCGGCGTCCTGGGCTGCGTGGCGCAGCAGGAGGGCGAAAAGATCTTCGACCGCGCGCCCTACGTCTCGCTCGTCTCCGGTTCGGCCTCCTATCGCAAATTGCCTGAGATGCTCTTGCGCCTCGAAGCCGGCGAAGCCCGCATCACCGGGCTCGACGACCGGCAGACCGACGAGACCTTCGAAACCGAATTCACCGCGCGCCAGAACCCGTATCGCGGCTACATCACCATCATCGAAGGCTGCGACAAATTCTGTGCCTACTGCGTGGTGCCGTACACGCGCGGCAAAGAGCGCAGCCGCGGCTCTTCCTCCGTACTCGCCGAAGCCCGCGGCATCGCCGACCTTGGCTACACCGAGATTCAGCTCCTCGGCCAGAACGTGAACAGCTATCGCGACCCGGAAGGGAAGTCGAGCTTCGCCGAGCTGCTCGCCGCCGTCGCCCAGGTTCCCGGCATCCGCCGCGTCCGCTTCACCACCAGCCACCCGCGCGACTTCACCCGCGACATCGTCGAGGCAATTGACGCAGTCCCCGCGCTCTGTGACCACATACATCTGCCCATCCAGTCCGGCTCGTCGCGCGTGCTCAAGCAAATGGCCCGCGAGTACACCCGCGACTGGTACCTCGAACGCATCCAATGGATTAAGGCCGCCAAACGCCGCATCTCGATCTCGACCGACATCATCGTCGGCTTTCCCGGCGAAACTGCCGATGACTTTATCCAAACGATGGACCTCCTGGCCGAAGTCCAGTACGATTGCGTCTTCGGCTTCAAGTATTCGCCGCGCCCAAACACTCCGGCGTTGGTCATGATCGATTCGATTCCGGAAGCAGAGAAGTCCCAGCGGCTGCAGGTGCTCCTGGATCGTCAGCGCGAGATTCAAAGGGCTAATTACAACAAGCATTTGGGCGAGGTTATGGAAGTAATGGTTGAAGGAACGAACCCAGCCCGCGGACAGATCAACGGCCGCAGCTCCCAGAACAAGCCCGTCAACTTCACTTTAGCCCAGGCCATCGCGCCGGCCCCGGGAAGCTACCTGCAAGTCCGGATTACCGGCACATTTCCCAACAGCCTGGTGGGAGAGGCTGTCGCGCCTTAAGCGGCACAGGAGGGGCAATGGATATCGAAGTCAGAATCCGTGGACTGATGATGGACCCGGCAACCAACATGCCCATCGTCGTACTCAAGGATGTAGCTTCAGAGACCGTCATGCCCATCTGGGTCGGCATCTTTGAGGCCAACGCCATCGCCATTGAGATTGAAAAGATGGCCGCGCCGCGCCCGATGACGCACGATCTTATTCGAAACCTCATCCATCACATGAATGCCGAGCTTGATCGTGTGGTGATCACTGAACTTAAGGATGACACATTCTACGCGCAGCTCTGGCTCCGGCAGGAGAACGAGCCCGTAGTGCTCGATGCGCGTCCTTCGGACGCCATCGCCCTCGCGTTGCGTGCCGATTGTCCGATCTTTGTCTCAGACCAGGTGCTGCAGACCGCCAAGTTCAACACCTCGGGCCCGGCAGACGGGCCAACCGCCGAGCAACTGCGCGGCTGGCTTGAGGGGTTGAACGACGAGGACATGGGCCGCTACAAGATGTAGCCTTTTGGCTGAAACCGCAAGAAAGGGAAGAGCTTCCGGGCGAGCCGCTTACGCGATCAAAGGGTTTGTGTCAGGTTTGCACTATACAGAATATCTGTTATCAGACATTCAAGGTCCGTGAGAGCTGAACCGGCCTGCCCTGGATCCCTCCCTCCTCAGTTC
>NFUO01000261.1 GCA_002197545.1 Acidobacteria subdivision 2 bacterium RH1 MAG20
ACTTACGGTCAAGCTGTCCATGCCTCAACGGTAAACCCTGTACTTACTGAATCTAGCATAATATAGTGACAACATCAGTCAAGTAGCAGTAAGCTATAAGGCATGACACGATCGAGTGCGCCGCGCCGGGACTTCGCAGCCATGCAAGAACGCCGCCGTCGCGCCGCGCGGCTGTTTGCCGGCGGCAAGCGGTCACAGGCCGAGATCGGCCGTGAACTCCACATCAGCCGTCAAAGCGTGAGCCGATGGTTCGAGGCATGGCGGCAGGATCAGCCGGATTGGATTCGTGGGGCGGGGCGGGCAGGCCGGCGGCCGAAACTGGACGGAGCGCAGTGCAAGCAGGTGGACAAGGCTTTGCGTCAAGGCGCGCAGGCCCACGGTTTCGGAACCGATCTTTGGACATTGTCCCGCGTGGCGGCGGTAATCGAGCGGGCCACGGGCGTTCACTATCATCCCGGCCACGTATGGAAGATTCTTGCCGCTCTGGAGTGGAGCCTGCAACGGCCAGCCAAGCGGGCGCGGGAACGCAATGACGAAGGGCGGCGGCTGTGGATGGCGAAGCGATGGCCGGCAATAAAAAAAACGCCCGTCGGCGAAGAGCCTGGATTCTCTTCCAAGACGAAAGTGGAGTCTCGGAGCGGCCGCCGGTAAGACGGACCTGGGCGCCGAAGGGGGAGACTCCGGTGTTGGTGTATGCCTTCAACTGGAAGAAGCTGTCGATCAGCGCGGCACTCGGCTATCGCTGGGACGGCAAGCGATGCCGGCTTTGGTTTCAGACCCGGCCAGGCAGCTACAACGACGAACGGCTGGTTGCCTTTTTGCGCGATCTGAAGAAGCGCTTGCGCGGGCAGGAGGCGATTCCGATCTGGGATGGATTGCCTGCGCACAAAAGCCGGAAGATGAAGCAGTATCTGGAGAGCCAGCGTGGTTGGCTGCAGGTAGAGACGCTGCCGGGCTATTCTCCCGACCTGAATCCGGTAGAGGACTTATGGGCCAACATCAAAGGTCGGGAATTGGCCAACCGCTGTGTTGCCGGACTTGGCGAGGCCGAAGACGGCGTGTCGAGCGGCATGGCTCGAGTGCGCCAATCCATGCTGCCGTTTTCTTTCCTGCACCACGCGGGGCTCTTTTTTTGATCCATCGTGTCACCCTATTACGCGAGATTCAGTAGGTTGGCAACGGATAGGTGCTGGACTGGTACCCAGTTTGTCGCGTGCATGCTTTCGATCACAAAGCAGCTCC
>NFUO01000262.1 GCA_002197545.1 Acidobacteria subdivision 2 bacterium RH1 MAG20
ACGTGGAAGATGCGCGGGGTGACGGAGAGGTTGCGCTGCATGCGCAGCCAGTGGCGGAAGTAGTCGCCCATGTGGTAGCCGCAGAAGGGCAGCATGGCCATGGGGTCGCGGCGGACTTTGCCTACAACTCCACCGGCGGCTGCGGTGGTTTCGCTGCCCATGGTGGCTCCGACGTAGACCCCGGCCGACCAGTTGAAGGCCTGGTAGACGAGCGGCATGGTGGAGGCGCGGCGGCCGCCGAAGACGAAGGCGGAGATGGGCACGCCGTCGGGGGCTTCCCAGGCCGGGTCGATGGTGGGGCACTGGCTGGCGGGAGCGGTGAAGCGGCCGTTGGGATGGGCGGCAGGGAGGCCGGTCTTCTTGCCGATGGCGGGGGTCCATTTGTTGCCCTGCCAGTCGAGACACTCGGCGGGAGGCTTGTCGGTCATGCCCTCCCACCAGACGCCGCCATCGGGAGTGAGCGCGACGTTGGTGAAGATGGTGTTGCGGGCCAGCGTGGCCATGGCGTTGGGGTTGGTCCTGGCGGATGTGCCGGGAGCTACGCCGAAGAAGCCGGCCTCGGGATTGATGGCGCGAAGCTGGCCGGTGGCATCAGGCTTGATCCAGGCGATGTCGTCGCCTACGGTCCAGACCTTCCAGCCGTCGAAGCCCGCGGGCGGGATCATCATGGCGAAGTTGGTCTTGCCGCAGGCCGAGGGGAAGGCCGCCGCGATGTAGGTCTTTTCGTGAGTAGGCGATTCGACGCCGAGGATCAGCATGTGCTCGGCCATCCATCCCTCGTCGCGGGCGATGTTGGAGGCGATGCGCAGGGCGAAGCACTTCTTGCCCAGCAGCGCGTTGCCGCCGTAGCCCGAGCCATAAGACCAGATCTCGCGGGTCTCGGGGAAGTGGACGATGTATTTGGTGTCGTTGCAGGGCCAGGGAACGTCCTTTTCTCCCGGCGCCAGCGGCGCGCCGACCGAGTGCAGGCAGGGGACGACGCGCTTGATGTCCTTGTCGATCTCGGCGAAGACGGGAGCGCCGATGCGCGCCATGAGGCGCATGTTGACCACAGCGTAGGCGGAGTCGGTAAGCTGCACGCCGATCTGCGACATGGGCGAGCCCACCGGGCCCATCGAGAAGGGCATGACGTACATCGTCCGTCCGCGCATCGAGCCGCGGAAGATCTGCTTCAGCTTGCGGCGCATGGTGAAGGGGTCTTCCCAGTTGTTGGTGGGCCCGGCGTTGTCTCGGGAGAGCGAGCAGATGAAGGTGCGGTCTTCGACGCGGGCCACATCGTTCGGCGCCGAGCGCGCGTAGAAACAGCCCGGCCACAGCTTCTCGTTGAGCGGAAAGAACGTCCCCGCTTCGACCAGCACATCGCACAGCCGCTCGTACTCCGCCTCGGAGCCGTCGATCCAATGAATCTGCTCCGGCTGCGTCAGCTCCGCCATCTTTTCCACCCAGCGCACCAGATGCCTGTTCGTCGTCGCGGGCGGTGCCGGGGAAGGGACCGATTTCATAGATTTATTCCTCATGCAAAAGTTTTGGTGACTTGTGTTCGGCTCAGGGAAACTTTGCCTATTAAGAGTTGATTAGATGAGTGGCGCGGCTGGATCAATGTTTTGAGATGTTTAGGTGTACCGCAGGTATCCTCGATTCATTCTTTGGCCGCAACATATGGCCTGCTTTGATATCCATACTTTTTAATACTCGCGCAATAGAACCAACATGAAGCACACATGAAAAATCATTCAAGCAAGATCTGCAAGTTTTAGGGTGATGAATATGGCTTTAGCGGAAAGTAATAGTTTTTTTTAGCTTCCATGACCTTCTCAACGATCCACTCGATATCGACAAATGGTGGTCGCCATATTCATCCGATTGGCTACCCGGTGGACTACTTGGATGAATGAAGCACTCGGCAACTGCAGGCGGTGAGGAATTCGATGGAATCGTACCGCTGCCGATGCGCAATGCTGTTTGCCTTTAGGAAACTTCAGTTGGTTGAGTCGTCTTCACTTCAGGACCATCATCCGATAAGAGCAGATACCCTCGCGAGGGTCGTTCAATAACCTGACCTGTATCTTTGATCTGAGAAGGAAACGGACGCAACAATGGTAGGTCCATTTGCATCGTCGTCCCTCGACCATCGCCGTTCTTTACCGAAATCACAGCATCATGGGCACTGCAGATCGACTTTACAATTGCAAGTCCAAGACCGGCTCCCCCGGATTCGCGAGAGCGTGCCTTATCTGCTCTGTAAAATCGGTCAAAGACAAATGGTATAGCCTCCTCTGGTATGCCAATGCCAGTATCTGAAACACTCACTACGGCCCGTTCTCCCTCGGTCGCAACATTCACGGCAACAGCGCCACCAGCGCCGGTATATTTGATGGCATTATCCAGAAGATTCACCATAACCTGCTTCAAGCGCATCGGATCTCCAGTCACATAGACCGGTAAACCAGGCTTGCAGACGAGCGAGATGTTCTTCTCCTCCGCAAGTAGATGCATGTGCTCCACGGTTATGGATGCCATCGACATAAGATCTACGGGAATCATTTGGATTCGCTCGCCTCCGCAGTCCAACCGGGTGATTGTCATTAGACTCTCAACGATGCGTGACATACGATCTGTTTCCTCCAGCGCACTGCCGATGCCATCCTTTGCCGCGGCGGAGAGATCGGATCTTTGGGTTAATTCCTCAAGCTGGCCACGGATGATGGTCAGTGGGGTTCGCAGTTCATGGGACGCATCTGCGGAGAATCGATGATTATGGGCGAGCGTATCTTCCAGTCGCTCAATCATCCGATTCAGCGAAAGGGAAAGTCGCTCCAATTCGTCGCCACTTCGAATCACGGGCAGCCTTTCGCCCATGTCCTTTCGCCCTATCCTCTCCGCCTGATCGGTCAGCACTACGACGGGCAACAATGAATGCGACATCAAAGCATAGCCGCCAATGGATGCAACAATCAGAATTACAGGTGTAGTCAGTAGCAAAATCACGAAAAGGCTGCGCAGCACATGTCGGATCGAGTCGATTGTTGCCCCATTTTCCACGAGGACCCGAGAGCCGTCTGATGTACGGTAAGCAAGGGTATAGATCATCAGACGTTGCCCACTTGCTGCAGTCTCGCGGTGGATTGCATTTACCCAAGCCGGGTTCGAGGGCATCGGGAGCATGGATGCACTGACATACGGGTCGCGCATATCACCCGAGTCAAAAAGCACCTTACTCCCCTGCGAGATGCGCACAAATTGATCCCCGGTGTCCGGCGGATAGGCTTCTGTGAGCTCGCCAAGGAACCACGCATCTCCTTTACTTTTCCTTTGCGCAAGATAATCGGTGGCGATGTTTCGGGTGTTGTTAGCTAACGTTTGCTCTAGGGACCTCGTCAAGAAGGCTCTTACGCCGAGGTAAACAGCCATACTAAAGACCACCAAGGCAAGGGCAAGGAATCCTACAAAAAAACTCGTAATACGGTACCGGAGCGATTTCCGGTTCATGGCTCAATTCCGGCTGCGCGGATCACATAGCCTGTGCCCCTCACAGTGTGGATCATTTTGGAATTGTAGCCGTCATCCACTTTACTTCGCAGGTGGCGCACATAAACATCCACGATATTGGTGATGCCGTCGAAGCTCTGATCCCAGACATGTTCGATGATCATGTTGCGAGAGAGCACCCGCTCGGCATTCTGCATCAGGTATTCGAGCAGAGAATATTCCTTCGCGGTAAGATCCACTCGCCGTCCCGCCCGCTTCACTTGTTGTGTCAGGCGATCTAATTCGAGATCGCCGATGCGCAAAGTGCTGGAGCGATTAACTGGACCGCGGCGCAGTAGTGCTTTAACTCGAACCAGCAATTCCGCGAAAGCAAAGGGCTTTGTTACATAATCGTCAACGCCAAGTTCGAAGAGATGTACTTTGTCGTCGATCGAATCGCGCGCAGTAAGCGCTAGCACAGGAATAAAAGTGTTGGTGCGACGAATTCGCTGGAGCACTTCGGGACCTGTAAGCCCAGGCAGCATGAGATCGAGAATAATAAGGTCATATGAATAAGCCTCGGTAAACTCAAGTCCCTCCCGTCCGTCCGCTACGGTATCTACAGCATAGCGCTCCGCTATCAGGCCACGCTTCACAAGATCTGAAACCTTTGGTTCATCTTCGATAATCAGAATTCGCATTGTATTGATCACCTCTTCAACTGCCATCCGGATAGCGAATTCGGAACATTCAGTAAAGGCCATTCAGACACCCTACAGAGGCCCTTCAGATAGGAGTGCCATTCTCGAAAGAGTTCGGATTAAACGATTATTATATGCGATCCGTCCCGAGTTCGATGCGGTGCAATCTTTCCCGTCATCTATAAGATCTCCCGAACCCCTGGCTAACTACAGGAGACATCCATCTCGTTCAATAGTTGGCTGTTCTCACAATTTACTCCAGACTAGGTTTTCCGTATGAGAAATGGCTGAAGCCTAAATGAAAGTGCGTTCATCCACCGCGATCTCTATATAGCTTCACTTGTGCCACCGCCAATGATTACGGATGAAACAGATTATAAGATACGAAGAATTGAGACCACTATCGCGGTACGGCGAGATAGTCGCTATTCGGAGTGTGGAGAGTCAAAGGCGCATAGAAGCTCGTAGCTCTCGAAATCCATGTGATTGTTGGTGGCTGCACCCAGGTTGCCTGGATTCACGAGGCGCATTTCCTGATTGTCTGCACAAACGGCGCATGGGGTCCGACCCGCGGACTTCCGTCGTCGATAAATTTGGCCGCTCTCACGACATCCCGAACCTCTTCCTTTGCGATGGCAGCATTATGCCCACACAAGGTTCGGCAAACCCGGGCCTCGCCATTCAGGCGCTGGCGGCCCGTACCGCCGACTACCTCATCGCCCAGGCGGACCGCGTGTTCACCTCGAACGATCGAGACATGATGCCGCCGCCAATCCGTCGCGATTTTGCCCCGCCACAAACCTGGGGCAAAGGAGTTCCACGCCTCAAATAATTTTCGAGCATAATAGTTGACTGTTTGCAATTCAGGATGCAGCGTAGTGCGATAAGATTACGGACTTCGGATCGAAAACGGCGACGAAATGCGTTTAATCAATCCGCAAGAACGCAACCTCCTGTCTGGCAGGACTGAAGGGTGCCGGTGACCACCTAGAGGGTAGAAATCGGGTAGTTTTTCCCTGCCCCGTTGACCGGATTGCGCGGAGAGTTCATTGTTATTATGTGTCGCCAGCCTTTTTTGTGAGCTGCTTATGAATGCGGAAATCAGCTTCATCTTGAACGGTAAATCGCGAACCATCACCACCGTCCCCGACCGGCCATTGCTTGAAGTGCTGCGCGAGGATTTCCAATTGACCGGAACGAAATTTGGTTGCGGCGAAGGCCAATGCCGTGCCTGCACTGTAATGGTCAATGGTCAGTGCATGCCGTCCTGTATTACCTCTGTGGGTAACGTAAACAAGCAGAGCGTGCTGACTATTGAAGGACTGGCCACCGATGGCAAACTGCATCCCGTGCAGCAGGCATTCCTGGAGGAGGGCGCCTTTCAGTGTGGTTATTGCACGGCAGGCATGATTATGGGGGTGGCGGGAGTAATGAGGAACAATCCCAGGGCCACTGAAGCGGAGGTCTTTTCAGAACTTGAAAGACATATCTGCCGTTGCTGCAGCTATGCCGGATACCGGAGGGCAGTTCACCGGGTGCTGGCCGAGGCGCAAACAGAAAAGACGCATGTATGAAACCATCAGTCAGAATTTCTCTATCGGAGCATGAATCACTTTATAACGACGAACGAGTGGAGTGCATAAATTATGACTTTGAACTGAGTCGCCGTTTGTTTGTAAAAGGGTTGGGGGCGGGACTGTTGCTTGCCGTTTCTTCTCCCGCGTTGACTCAGGAAAGCGGAAGGCGTAGCCAGGGAGGGTTTCTCGGCAGCGGAGCGCGAACTGTGGCGGCGCGCATCCATCTCAGCAACGACGGAACCATTACGGTGCTGGCGGGAAAGGTTGAGGGCGGCCAGGGCGCGCGCGCGGAACTGTCGCAAGCTGCAGCGGAAGAGCTTGGCGTGCCGATCAATCAGGTGCAGATGATATTGGCCGACACAAGTCTGGTTCCCGACGATGGCATGACGGCTGGTAGCGGCACTACGCCACGCACGGTTCCGGCAGTACGTCAGGGCGCAGCCGCGGCGAGGAGCCTATTGATCGACGTTGCCTGCATGCAATGGAAAATTGCACGAACATCTGTCGAGATGCGAGACGGCAAAGTTGTCGATGCTGTCAGCAGGCGTTCGTTCACTTATGCTGATCTCGCCAAAAATCCAGAGATCGCAAAACAATTTCAGCAAGCCATTCCATCAGGCATCGAACTGATTCCGGTGAACAACTGGAAGATGCTCGGGACACCGGTTCTCCGGCCAAACGCGGGAAGCATCGTCATCGGCGCGCACCAATATCCATCGGACATTGCCCGTCCCGGAATGCTTTATGGAAAAATTCTGCGCGCGCCAGCCTATGGTGCGAAGCTGGTTTCCGTTGATCTTGCTACGGCAAAGTCGATGAAGGATGTGACTGTTGTTCAGGACGGTAGCTTCGTTGGCGTAGCTGCGCCGAATAGTTTCCGCGCGAAGGCCGCGCTGGCGACTATTTCCGGTTCAGCAAAGTGGGACACCGCGCCGCCCCAGCCATCGAGCAAAGAACTCTTTGATTACCTCAGGCAAAATGCCGAGGGCGGTGTGCTGGGTAATCCTTTTGCGGGCGAACTTGCTCAGGGAAAGGCGCTGCGCCGAACGTATAACGTCCCGTACATCCAGCACGCGCCACTGGAGCCGAGGGCAGCGGTGGCAGAGTGGAGCGAGGGCAAGCTGACCGTATGGACCGGCTCGCAAAATCCATTCGGAGTTCGCAGCGAACTGGCACGTGCGTTTCATCTGTCTGACGATCAGGTCCGTGTTGTGATTCCCGATTTTGGCGGCGCATTCGGTGGCAAGCATACCGGAGAATATGCGGTGGAGGCAGCGCGTCTGGCCCGGGCTGCAGACAAACCCGTTTCGTTGCGATGGACTCGGGAAGAAGAATTCACCTGGGCTTATTTTCGTCCTGCGGCGGTCATTGAAGCAGAAGCCAGTCTGAACGCGCAGGGCAAAATCGCCACGTGGCATTTCATTAATATCAATTCCGGTCCTAATGCGGTGGATTCGCCTTACTCTGTCGGGAAAAAAGATTGCCGGTTTGTGCCATCTAAACCGCCGCTGCGGCATGGTTCGTATCGCGGGCTGGCTGCCACGGCCAATAATTTCGCTCGCGAAGTCTTCATGGATGAACTCGCCGTGGTTGCCGGCGTCGACCCGCTCGAATTCCGGCTTGCTCATCTGGAAAATCCTCGTCTGCGCGACGTGCTTGAAAAAGCTGCCACCGAGTTCCGTTGGCAGGAACGCGCGAAGACAAAAGCCACCGACGTTGGTATCGGCATGGCGTGTGGGACAGAAAAAGGCTCCTTCGTGGCGGCATGTGTTGAAGTCGAGTTGGACCGAATTCAGAAGAAGTTTAGGGTCCGTCATATCTGTGAAGCATTCGAGTGTGGCGCGATTGTGAACCCCGCTAATTTGCTCTCCCAGGTTCAGGGCGCAATCATCATGGGATTGGGTGCGGCCCTGCGCGAAGAGATGCAGTTTGAAGATGGGAAGGTCCTTAATGCTTCCTTTGGAAAATACCGTGTGCCTCGATTTGAGGATGTCCCCGAACTGGATATTCATCTGATCAATCGCCCGGATCTGGCGTCCGCCGGCGCGGGCGAAACGCCGATCATTGCTATTGCTCCAGCCATTGCCAACGCGGTTTTTCGCGCGACCGGCGTAAGCGTTCAGGCAATGCCTATTCGTGTCACTTGAACGGTGCATTCTTTAAGAAGCAGAAACGCTCGTGATTTCGTTTGCGGAGCACCGCTGCTGTCGTTGACCTCAAGAGCGGTATAAACTACAGTGCCAAATGAGAGGGAGGTATCACCTAAGAAGTTGTAGATCGAGGTGTTGAGGAATTGTGAATGGCCTTAAAAGCAAACTACGACATCAAAGGAGAAGCGGGCAGTTGCGCGCTATCTCGGGAAAGGTGCCAAATGTATGTTCCTCAACGGTGTGCTCAAGTTTCAAAATCCAGAACGGAGTCGATGATGCCAGCATTCACAATTCTGAGGCTGCAGCCGCATGGCTGGCTCTCAATCGCATGAAATTAATAATCGGCTCCAGGGGTGCTTTTCTGTTTATTAAGTCTCTGCTCAAGAGTCCTTTGGCAGTGGGAGCTCTTGTTCCCAGTTCTCCCTATCTTTCGAAGTTGATTGCGTCCCATGCCGGTTGGGAGAATTCCCATGTGCTCGAGGTAGGGGCAGGCACGGGAGCAATTACGGAAGCGCTGCTCAGTCGCGGCCTTCCAGCCGAACGGTTATTGGTGATAGAGCGTGATCCAGCGCTTGTTGCTTACCTGCGCAAGCGGTTTCCTCACATACGAGTTCGTTGCGGGGACGCAGAACATGCTGGGGCCATCCTTTGCGAGGAAGGGATATCTCAGGTACAGACTCTCATTTCAAGTCTCCCCATTTGCAATTTGAATAATGACGACCGAATCGCGATTGTGCGGGGAATGATGAAGGCGTTGGCTGTAGATGGTCAACTCATCCAGTTTACTTATGCAGCAAATTGTCCTTTTCCAACGGCTCGGCTCGGATTACATGCCGAGCGCCTCGGTCGCATCTGGAGGAACATTCCACCTGCCGTTGTATGGAGGTTCACGCGACACAGCTACGCTCTTTAATAAATTGCGCGGTCTTCCGCGATCCCGCTCGCTGTCGCCGTCGTTACCGATAGTCGCCCGTCAGATTTGCGACTTGTGGCGCGAACATGATAATCCCCCATATAGCTCACCATCAGCAATAATGTTGCAGATGTTCGTCTTCTGAATACGCTTTTCGCAAAAGTTCTATCTTTGGATGTTAGCGGGCATTTTTGTAGATTATCTCCAACAACTCGTCATACATGGCCTGCCTCTCCTCCGTCGACCCCATACGGATGGCGTGAGTGGCGCAGTGATCGAGGTGATTCCGCATAAGTGCGCGAGCGACAGCGCGGAGCGCTTCCTGTGCGGAAGAAACCTGCGTGAGGATGTCCGCGCAATAGCGGTCCTCTTCGATCATGCGCTGGATCCCGCGCACTTGGCCTTCAATGCGGCGTAAACGGCGGAGATTGGAAGCCTTGATCTCGGGATCGACGCCGACAGCTTTCCGTTCGATCAAACCCGGCTCACAAGCGCAGGAGTTTTCAGTGACGGAGTTTTGGGAAGTTCTATTTTTTCTGGGGGCCATATTCTTTCCTTATATAAGTTTTAAGCGGTGCAAGCGGAGGCTGTTCATCACAACACTGAACGAACTGAGGGCCATGGCCGCACTTGCAAGCACGGGACTGAGCAGCAGGCCGAAGACCGGATATAGCACGCCAGCAGCGAGGGGAATACCAATGACGTTATAGATGAAGGCCCAAAACAGGTTCTGCCGGATGACCCTCATTGTTCCGCGCGAGAGTGCAATGGCGGTGGCAACGCCGGTCAGTTCGCTGCGCATAAGAGTGACGTCGCCGGCTTCCATGGCTACATCGGCGCCGCTGGCCATGGTGATGCCAACTTCAGCCTGCGCCAATGCCGGAGCATCATTGACGCCGTCACCGACCATAGCGACAACGCGGCCCTCCGCTTGCAGGTGCTTGATTGCATCTACCTTGCCGGCAGGAAGTACACCCGCGATGACATCGTCTACTCCGACCTGACGGGCGATAGCGCGGGCCGTACGTTCGTTGTCACCGGTGAGCATGACGACGCGTAAGCCTTCGCGATGGAATTGCCGGATCGCTTCAACAGAAGTCGGCTTCACTGTATCGGCAACAGCAATGATTCCGGTAAGCGAACCGTTGATCGCAATCCAGAGCGGTGTCTTGCCTTCCTCTGCCAAACGTTCTGCGATGGCCGTCATTGTCTCGAGGGAGACACTGTTGTTCTCCATCAGCGCGTTATTGCCAATCACGGTTAGATTTCCTTCGACTATGCCGACGACACCTTGACCGGTCTGGGATTCAAACTGATCCACCCGCGGTAAGCTCAAACTGCGCTGTTCTGCATAACGAACTACCGCTTCGGCCAGGGGATGTTCGCTGACGCGTTCGAGTGCAGCGGCAATGCGGAGAACGCGATCTTCAGTAGCCTGCGAAGCATCCCCGATGCCGTAAGTGCTATTGTCAGGTACGAGCAGGAAGTCGGTGACATCGGGACGGCCTGTCGTAATTGTGCCTGTCTTGTCGAGCACAATCGTGTCAATCTTCTCGAGCTTCTGCAGTGCCTCCCCGCTTTTAATGAGCAGACCGAAGGTCGCTCCTCGGCCCGTCGCCACCATGACAGCGGTAGGAACCGCTAACCCCATGGCACAAGGGCATGCAATCACCAATACCGTGACTGCAGCGGCGAAGCCTTGCATCGTTCCAGCACCTGGAGCGAAGAAGCGCCATGCAAAGAACGTGACGATGGCGATTCCGAGTACGGTGGGCACAAAGATCGCGCTGATACGGTCTGCGAGTCGTTGGATGGGCGCTCGCGATCCCTGCGCTTCGCGTAGCAGCCGCACGATTTGGGCCAGGGTGCTCTCTGATCCGAGTGTCGTTGCCTGATACTGAAGAGCGCCCTTCTGATTGAGAGTGCCTCCTATGACGCGATCGTGTAGTGTCTTTTCAACCGGCAGAGATTCGCCGGTAAGCATGGATTCGTCGACACTACTCTTGCCTGATACAACCTCACCATCCGTTGGAATGCGCTCACCCGGACGCACCAGAATCATATCGCCGTGTTGGATCGAATCCAGAGGCACATCATATTCCACACCTCCCCGGATCATACGTGCTGTCTTTGGCTGCAATTGGGCGAGCTTGCGTAATGCGGAAGCGGTTTGGCCTTTGGCGCGGCTTTCCAGCGTGTTCCCCGTTAGAATGAGCCCGATAATTAAAATGCAGGCTTCGAAGTAAACATCGGGTGCAATTCTATGCGCCAGAAAGAAGCCTGGCGCTATAGTAGTTGCTGCAGAATAAAGAAACGCCGTTCCCGTGCCAAGCGCAATCAGCGTGTTCATATCAGCCGTCTTGTGCAGCAACGCAGACCACGCTTTGACGTAGAAGCGCCGCCCCGCCCAAACGATGATGAAAGCTGTGAGAGCAAATAGAAACCAGCGCATCGCATTATCGCTGATCGAATACATCCACGGAAGAGTTCTGCGCAAAGTTGGATCGAGCACGCGCATGGACCAGCTCATCAACGGGTCCTTCATGCGCTCCATGCCTCCTACGCTGGTCATGCTCATCAGTGGCACGGACAGAATCATTGCGACAAGCCCAGCCGCGAGACTAATACCCGCCCTCAGGCGCAATTGTTCGTATTCGCGCAGTTGCTCATGGTCGTGTTTTTCCTGCTCTTCCAGAATGGACCGGCCCAGGATGGGCGCGTCTGCTCCGTACCCTGTGCTGCGGATCTTCTGCACTAACTTTGCGGTTGAAATAACGCTTGGATCAAAGTTCACAGTGGCATTGTGCAACATGAGATTGACCGTGGCCTCCTTTACCCCTGCCTCACTGGCAAGTGTCCGCTGAACGAAGGACTGGCACGCGGCGCAGGTCATTCCGCTGATTGGGATTGTGACCCGTTCCAACATGGGAGTGGACATAACAACATCTTTTGCTGCAACTCTATCTGGCAAGGTGCCCGACATAGCATCTTCCTCCCTGATTACTGTTGAATATGCACTGGAAAGCCGATACGATCCAAAGTTTCTGTGACCTCTGAGGAGTTGGTCTTTGCGGGGTCGATAGCCACTCTCGCAGATCCCACCTCGACCGATTCGAGCCTAATCCCAGGAATGTTTTCGAGTGCATTCGTGACTCTCCGTACGCAGGACCCGCAGTGCATGCCATCGATCGTCAGCTTGAGTATGCTTTCCATGGTTGTGCCTCTCTCCTTATTCTTTAGATGCCTATACCCCCTATAGGTATACAAAAAGAATATAACAGATTTCCATGAGTAGCCTGTGCTGATGGGTTATTCCAATTGTGGAATGTGCTGTCCGCAGGTTCTGCATAGGACGTTCTATGCGTTGCAGGAACAGGACTTGCGGCAAGCAAGGGCTATGACATTTTAACTGCACAACATGTCAAAAATGTTGATATTTGATAAAGAGTTCAGGCTGGAATCACTGGCATTGGTAACTTCAGTCAAGAATGCGGCAACGAGATAGCGAAAGGGCTTACCTTGAGTCATGCGCGAATTACGCTGGGTATAGGGTAAATTGCCTACACTCCCAGTGGCCAGATGGCTTTAGCATGGATGGGACATACACCCTGAAAATCAGTCGTTCCGAAAATCATGATGTTCTTTATGATGGTACGGCTGTTGCAAAGTAAAGATTCAATAAATCGTTATCAGAGGAGTTAGAAGATGAAGCTTAAGTATGGTTCATTGATCTGCGGTTCGGTGCTTGGAGCGGCTCTTTTTGCCACAGGTGCTGCTCACGCACAAGACCGGTCCCAATCGCCGCAGCAGTCAGGAAGACAGGCGCAAACAGGACCATACATGGAATCGCGCCAGGGATACCAGACTTCTGCGCCTACTGGTTGCGCGGGCTGTACCCCGGACGGTCAAGCTGAACACAGTAGAGCAGAGGTCCAGGGACGGCCACGGCGGGTAGGGCCGCCACCGACACTGCCCAATCCTCTGCCATATGATCTTCTGCTCCAGAATGGCCATGTCATCGACGTGAAGAACAATGTTGATCGCGTTACAGACGTCGGTATTAAGGATGGCAAGATCGCTACAGTGGGCGATCACCTGAACGCGAAGGATGCAGCTAAAGCCGTCGACGTGAAGGGATACATCGTGACACCCGGCCTGATTGACATCCACGTGCATGTCTATGCCAGCACGGGCGAGCGCGGTTCCTATGCCGGAGACGAGGCTATCTGGCCGGATGGCTTCACCCTCCGCAATGGCGTTACCACGGTGGTCGATGCCGGCAGCTCAGGCTGGCGCAACTTTGAAGATTTCAAGGACCACATCATCGACCGCTCGCAGACCCGCGTTCTGGCCGATCTGAACATCGTCGGTGCCGGCATGCGCGGCGGGCGGTTTGAAGACAACCTCGCAGACATGCAGGGAGAGCCGACGGGCTGGATGGCCAAGCGCTACCCCGGAGTCATCGTCGGCATTAAGAGCGCCCACTTCACCGGGCCCGAGTGGACGCCTTACATCGAGGCAGTCAAGGCAGGCAACATTGCCAACATTCCAGTCATGATTGACTACGGTGCTAACCGGATCGAGCGTCCCCTCCTCCAATTGCTCTCGACATACCTTCGCCCCGGCGACATCTATACACATACCTATTCCGGACTGCGCGGCGAGCAAAATACACAAACTCTGGGGCCCAGCCAGGCGTTGCTTATTGGACGCAAGCGAGGCATTTGGTTCGATGCTGGAACTGGCGGCGGCAGCTTCCGATTCCGTGTGGCATATCCGCTCATCAAGGATGGGTTTCTGCCAGATTCGCTCTCGACTGACCTGCACATCGGCAGCATGAACTCGAGCACTAAGGACATGCTGAATGTGATGGGCAAGTTTATGGCGATGGGTTTAACCCTACAGCAGGTGGTCGCGGATACCACGTGGCATCCAGCGCGGGAGATCAAGCAGGAGCAACTCGGCAATCTTTCTGTCGGTGCCCCAGCCGATGTGGCCGTTCTCAGCGAAGAACACGGCAAATTCGGCTACCTCGACATGGATAATACCAAGATGATGGGCGACAGCCGACTCATCTGCCAACTAACAGTGCGTGCCGGAAGAATTGTCTATGATTTAAACGGCATCTCCATGGACCTGTGGAACCAGCCGGCATCAAGCAATCCGCAGATGGCGAGTCACTGGACGATCTATCGTCCGCGACCAGCACTGCCGGAGGAGTTGACTCCAACGCAGAAGTAGTGAGCGGCCCTGCGGTTCGGCACACAGAGCATCGTGTGCCGAACTGGATCAGGTAATTTCCCGTAGTACAAGAAACTGATCTCAGCCTTTTCAACAATTACATGACACAGCCGTAAGAGGGGGATTGACTATGCAAGTTTTTCTCTTCTTCAATCTGCTGAATGCAATTCTTTTGACTACGTGATGTTCAAGGTATGACAACTTTAGCTTTGTAAGCGTGTATCGTTAAAGAGGGTGAGTTCTTTGTGCCAGGGTTTATTGGACAATCTACCTTTCACGAGCTGCAAGGCGAGCCGGTTTTGGCGTTACAGCAGCAAGTAAGCCCGTCAGGCATCAACTCTCTGCGAGGGAGGAAAAAATGATCTCTCAGTTCAAGCGTCTGTTCAAAAAAAATGTTCCCCTGCTGATAATCTTATGCGGGCTTGCCTTTGGCACATTGGCGATCTATGCGGCAAATTCCTCAGTGACGGTCAACTGGCAAACACTGCAAACTCTCGATTCCAGCATACCGCTTGCCAAGCAGAAGTCTGCGGCCCAACAATTAGACGGAAAAGTCGTCAGCATCCCTGGTTTCATGGTGCCATTAGAGGATGACGCTGATCAGGTAACGGAGTTCCTCCTTGTTCCCTACGCTGGAGCTTGTATTCATGTGCCGCCGCCGCCGCCGAACCAGATTGTCTATGTGAAGATGAATTCAAACTCCAAGGTGAAAGTTACCTTTACCGACCCGATCATCGTTACCGGGCAGTTGAAAATCTCCACAGTAGTAAGCCCCTATGGAGACGTGTCCTACGATCTCGTCGGCCAAACGGTCAGGCCATATCAGCAATAAAGGAGTACGCAACGATGACGGATGCCGTCCGCATGAAGGATGTTGTCTTTGGATATGAACCCAGGACACCGCTGCTACATGTGGACGATTTGCGAGTCGCAGAGGGCAAGCGGGTCTTCCTTTACGGCCCTAGCGGCAGCGGCAAGACTACATTGCTTGGTCTAATCACTGGAATATTGCAACCGCAGCACGGAAGCTGCGAAGTGCTGGGCAAGGAGATGACCAAGCTCTCCATGTCTGCTCGCGATAAGCATCGCGGCTCGGAGATGGGCTATATCTTCCAGAGCTTCAATCTGATTCCGTATCTCTCCGTTCGCCAGAATATTGATCTCCCATGTCTAGTGCATGAGCGCCGTTGCAAGCGGATACTCGCTCCTACGCTCGCGGAGGAGACGGTGCGCATTGCCGGGCGGCTTGAGCTCGGCGGTTTCCTCGATCGCGGCGTCAAGAAACTCAGCACCGGTCAACAACAGCGTGTCGCCATCGCCCGCGCCGTCATAGGGCGGCCTAGTCTGGTCATTGCCGACGAGCCTACTTCTTCCCTTGATGCTGATCGCCGCGAGCGCTTCCTTGAACTGCTCTTCGAGGTCTGTGACGAAGCCAAGGCGACTCTCATCTTCGTCAGTCATGACCGCTCCTTGATGACGCGCTTCGATGAGCAGATTTCCATCGTCGACATCAACCAACTCAGCCAGGTACATGCATGATCCTTTTCCTTCTTGCCTTCAAGTCGCTTAGGAGCCGCGCGGTCACCACCAGCCTCACTATTTTTTCCATCGCCCTCAGCGTAATGCTTCTGGTCGGCGTCGATCGCGTGCGGCAGGGAACTCAGAAGGGCTTTGAAGGCACCCTCAGCCACGTCGATCTGGTCGTCGGCGCGCGCGGCGGCTCGCTGCCGCTGCTGCTCTATTCGGTCTTCCATATTGGCACCGCCAACAACGACATCTCCTATGCTTCCTACGAGCACTTCAAGGACCACGCCGCCGTTAAGTGGACGATCCCGTTCTCGCTCGGCGACAGTTTTCACGACTACCGCGTCGTTGCCACGGATGATAATTTCTACGAGCACTACCAATATCGTGGTGGCCAAAGCATCAAGTTCGCCAGCGGAGCGCGCGCGGAGGGCATCTTCGACGCCGTGCTTGGTAGCGAAGTTGCTAAGCACCTCGGTTACAAGATCGGCCAACAGATCGTTCTGACCCACGGCATCGAAGGCAGTTTCCTTAACCACAAAGACAAGCCTTTCACCGTGGTCGGCATCCTCGCGCACACCTCCACTCCCGTCGATCGTGCCATCTACATTACGTTGTACGGCGATGAGGCGATGCATCTTGGCTGGGAGCATGGAGCGCCTCCACTCCAGGAGATTCCGGTCTCGCAGATACGTAAGGAAGACCTGCACATCGACCAAATCAGCTCATTTCTTCTAGCGACCAAGTCACGCATCAGTACGCTTCTGCTGCAGCGCGAGATCAACACCTACCAGCCCGAGCCGCTGACCGCTATTATTCCGGCGCTGACGCTTGAAGACCTGTGGAATGTGCTCAGTTACGCGGACGTGGCGCTCTCGCTGGTCAGCGTCGCTGTGCTGATCGTCGGTCTGCTCGCCATGCTCACCGCTCTTTATACCGCTCTGAACGAGCGCCGCAAAGAAGTGGCCGTGCTGCGTGCGGTTGGCCTGCATGCGCGCCAGATATTTACGCTCTTCGTGCTGGAATCCACGCTTATCAGCGCCGTCGGGATGTTTGCCGGCTTAGCAGCGGTGTATGTTTTGATCTTCCTTTTGCGTGCTCCAATCGAAAACAACTACGGCATCCCGCTTGCGGTAGTCGGAATATCGACCCGAGTCGCCATCTACATGGCGGTCGTCGTCGTTGCAGGAGCGCTGCTGGGCTGTATTCCGGCGATTCGGGCATACAGAAATGCCTTGGTAGATGGCTTGAACGCCAGCTAAGGCTGGCAGCCGAGATCACGGAAGCTTTCTAAATATTTGTCACGCAGCGAAAGCCTATATTCGAAGCGGAGCTATCGGGAGTATTGGACGTCCTGGCTGCCACGCGATAGCGATTGCAATAAGAGCGATGGCAGAGGAATGAACCACCTTTCATCGTTTTGGTCTGACCTTGTAGAGGTCCTGTGGGGTTTTGGTTTATCCCCTTGGAATGCGCTTCCGTGCTGAACCAGTCCGCACACCACTCCCATGTGTTGCCGGCGACTGAGTAGAGACCATACTGGTTTGGAGGAAAAGCATCGACAGGACAAGTTCCTGCATATCCGTCCTCAGCCGTATCGATATTTGGAAATTCACCCTGCCAGATGTTGCACATGTGTTTTCCTTCAGGCGTGAGCTCGTCTCCCCACGGATATAGTTTCTGGTCAAGGCCGCCTCTCGCGGCATATTCCCATTCAGCCTCAGTGGGAAGACGCTTGTTTGCCCATTCGCTGTAGGCCACGCAATCATTCCACGAGACGTGAACGACGGGATGATCCAGGCGACTGGCGATATTAGAGTCTGGGCCTTCCGGGTTCTTCCAATTTGCGCCACTGACCTTACACCACCATGGCGCAACGGCAACAGTATCCTCTATAAGCTCATCCCGGCGATCGGAAGGTATGAGAGACCAAAAGACGAAAGACCACCCAAATTGCTCAGCTTCGGTGCGGTATCCCGTACCATCGATAAACCTCCAAAATACTTCGTTAGTCACAGGGAAGCGATCTATTTGGAAAGGACTGACCGTGACAGGGCGGACAGGTCCTTCGCCATCGAGAGGGAATCCCTCTTGGGTATTGGTGCCCATATTAAACGTGCCGCCAGGTAACTGCACCATGTTTTCAAACTGTGTAAGAGCATGTGCATCAATTACACTTGGCGTGCGAATGAAAGGGATGGTCGGCGTCAGCAGCTTTTCTTGATCACGCACCTCTGTGGGTGAGCAGCAAGATGTTTTCGGCTGAGATTCGGGAGTAAGCGGCTCCCCAGAGGGGCTGAATTTTTTATACATAGCGCAAAACCACTCTAAGCATAACAATCTTACATAGACATCGTTCAGAGCTTTGTACTTGAGCTATGAGCGACCGGCAGCCATTCCTGGTAGACATTCCCATAAATTGGATGCGTTCTGTTTCGATTACTTCCAATCTGATATGCTCAGACGGTCTTCACGCTTGACCAAGTTCAGCAAGGTTAGCCGTTTTTATATCTTCGACTACGAGGGCGTTCTATGCCTGCAAACACATCCAGCGCAGTTCGTTACGGCTGGTTTCTACTTTTCGTTGCTGGTCTCGGCGGTCTTCTCTACGGAGTCGATGTAGGCATTATCGCCGCCGCATTGCTCTATTTGGGTAAAACCATCAGCCTGACCGTAGCCCAGACCTCTCTCATTGTTGCTGCTGTTTTGGGCGGCGGTATGCTTTCGTCTTTGGTCGCTGGAATATTGGCCGACTGGTTCGGACGCAAGAAGATGATGATTGTCAGCGGCCTGATGTTTGTTTCGAGCGTTGGCCTGATCGTCATCTCACAGGGATTCGTTCCGCTCTTTTTAGGCCGCTTATTGCAGGGAATGAGCGGCGGCGTGATCGCGGTGGTTGTGCCGCTCTATCTTGCTGAATGTCTCAGTGCAACGATCCGGGGAAAGGGTACAGCTATCTTCCAGTTCATGCTCACCTTTGGCATTGTCATTGCCGCTGTGGCTGGTTGGTACTATACCCAGCAGGCGGAGACCTCCATTGCGGCTGCCGCAGGCAATCTTGCGCTCATTAAGGCCGCTCAAAATCACGCATGGCGAGGGATGTTCCTGGCGGTGATCTATCCCGGCCTAATCTTCTTTTTCGGATCGTTTGCACTGAGTGAGTCGCCGCGCTGGCTGTTTCGTCGTGGGAGAACTGATGCGGCTATGGCTGCACTTCGGCGGGCATCCTCGGAGGAAGAAGCGAATCGAGAGATGCGGGAGATGGAGGTTATGGCTGCCGAGAACAAGCAGAAGGCTGCCACTGACTCTTCCGGTTCTCTGTTTCAGCGCAAGTATGTAGTGCCATTTATTCTTGCTTGCCTCATCCTGACGCTCAATCAGACAACCGGCATCAATTCGATATTGCCCTTTCTGGTCATTATCTTGAAACATGCTGGCATGACAGCCAGGCTTGCAACCCAGGGCGATGTTGCCGTGAAGGTACTCAATTGCGTAATGACACTTGTAGCGATTGCTCTCGTAGATAAGAAGGGACGCAAATTTCTACTCAAAATTGGCACCGGCGGTATCGTGATAGCACTGGTTGCCGGCGCGCTCTTGTTTGTCGGGGTCGAGTCGAAACATACAAATCTGCAGGAAAAAGTACAAGCAGCAGTGGTTGGAAATACGCTGACGTTGCCAGTCAATGAAGCCACCCTCGGCCCCTCCGCCACTGGGCGTCCTGTGGAACTGACCGTGATGTACAACTACGGCGACGGCGACAAGGTAGCCGCAGTCCTGAGCAATGAAAAGGACCCAATTCTCCGCATAGCACCCGACGAAAAGACCTCGAACAAGCCTTTGCTCATTAAGCGTGCCCTCTATGGTCCAGTACCGACAGAAAGCACGGGCTGGTTTATTACTTTATGCCTGGCTCTCTTTATCGCGTCCTATTCAGTAGGGCCGGGTGTAGTCGTCTGGTTAGCGCTTTCTGAGTTGATGCCAACCCGCATCCGTTCGATGGGCATGGGGATTGCCCTGTTTTTAAATCAGGGGACTTCAACGCTTATTGCCGCTTTGTTCCTGCCGGTTGTAGGCAATTACGGCTACTACGCGATGTTCTTCTTTTGGGCCGGTTGCACTGTAATCTACTTCATCATCGCAGCGTTCTTCTTGCCGGAGACCAAGGGAAAAACGCTTGAGGAGATTGAGAAATATTTTGAAACAGGCAAAGACACCGTGACGACATAGTAAAGGCAGGCTGCTTTTCGCTGCGATCGCTTTGGAACTTCAGCAATTCGTATAGGCCAGTTCTGCCACTCCTACGAAACGCGCTTGCCGAAACGGGGATGAGGGATGTTCTTGACCTTTGCTCCGGCGGAGGCGGTCCATGGTTCGGGTTGGTACGCGACTTTGAAGGTGAACAGCATTTCCCGATTCGCATTCGTTTGACCGACAAGTATCCAAATCAGGAAGCCTTCGAGAAAGTGCTCACGAGTCCCATGTCAATGGTCGAGTTTGATCCTCAACCGGTTGATGTTGCTGAGGTGCCGATTGACCTGAGGGGATTCCGTACGATGTTTTCATCGTTTCATCACTTTCGAAAGGGACGACGCCCGGAAGGTTTTGCCTAATGCGGTGGAGAGCAGAAGAGGTATTGCCATCTTTGAGATGGCTAGGCGTGAGATAAAGATAATGCTGGCCGTCTGCTTCATCCCGTTCTTGGTCTTGTTCCTGACGCCGCGAATTCGCCCCTTTCATTGGTCGCGACTGATTTGGACTTATGTCATTCCCGTAGTGCTGTTCGTATTGTGGTTTGACGGATGGATATCCTGCCTCCGCTCCTATTCTCACGAAGAACTTAGTGAATTGGTGCGAGGCCTGCCCGGGGAGAGCTATCAGTGGGAGTTAGGAACTCAAGGTGGTGGTTTTTTGCCGGTGACTTATTTGATTGGTTATCCCATGAGCGGCACAAACACATAAAGAAGATTAGCGCATGGAGCATTTTGGTCTCCTTACCCCTAAGGGGCTTCTGTTCTTGAGATTTGCACTTTATCGCCCGAATGGATGGCCTCGGTTGCGGCCTCGACAACATTGTCTCCAGCTTTAAGTTCGCCGAACACTTCGACCTCACCATTCACCGTATGTCCCGTCTGGACAGTCACCCACTCCACTTTATCGTTCTCGATACGGATGACGAAGGTGTGTTGTTGATCGGTCGTCACTGCTGTAATCGGAAGGACCAGTGTCGAATAGTTATGTTCGAGAGGCCACAGTACGGTAGTGAAACTACCGGAAGAGAGCTTGTCATCGCCGGGGACTTTGGGGGTGTTCTTAAAGACGTAGTAATGTTCCCCGGCTACGGTGAGGTTGAAATTCAATTCACAGCCAATAATCCGGGACGAACGCTCTTTCATTGCCACCAGCAGTTGCGCATGGACTTTGGATTTATGACGCTGTTCGATTACGTCTGGCAGCCTACAAAAAGGGGGAGCATAGGTGATAACTCAATCAAGATCGGCGAAACAGGTTGCCTGGGGCTGTTGCTGCTGCGCGTTTTAGTCGGTTGGGTTTCCCTCCCGGAAGACATACAGAAGCTTCTCTTCCCGGCAACTCTCGGAACTGGCCGGTTCGCCAAGATCTGCATCCCCTTCCCTCAGTTCTTTGGCCCTTTTGTTTAAATTGTAGAAATAGTCTGCGGAGGCTTTGCCATCGCAGGACTTTTCACAATTTTCGCGGCGCTGCCTTTACTGATCGACATTCTGGTTGCCATCGCGACCACGAAGTGGCCAATGTTCCTCAAACAGGGATTTTTGGCCGCGATGCACGATGGCCGCACAGATTTTTGCATGGTTCTCGGGCTAATTGCGATCGCTTTGTTCGGATCAGGAGCTTTTCCTTGTCGAAGACGCGGCGCGCAGTCTGAAGTGAATAGCTTAGCTCTCCATGCCGAACGGGTGGCAATTTTATGAGCAGCACCGCCGGGCGGCCCAAAATTTTCTATCCCACTCTTTTGAAGATCGATGTTATCGGAGCCGCAGGTTCGTAGGTATGAAAAATTCAGACGTATTTGCTCGCGCCCATTCGGATATTGTTCTCTTCAACCTTAAACGGCAATCCCTGCGCCTCCAAGAGAACCATCTTTAATAGGATTAGCATAAGACCATGGACACACAGGCGCACTGGGAACAGATCTACGGAACTAAATCACCGGATGAGACGAGCTGGTACGAAGCTCATTTGCAAATCTCGCTCGACTGGATCTCGGATGCGGCCAAAGACTACTCTGCTTCGATCATCGATGTTGGAGGCGGTGAATCGACGCTGGTCGATGACTTACTTGCGAGAGGGTACGGTGCTCTCACAGTCTTGGATGTGGCGAGCGCGGCCATTAGGAAATCTCAGGAGCGTCTAGGACTGGCGGGAAAATCCGTAAATTGGGTGATGGGCGATGTGACAACGGTTGTTCTCCCTGTCAGCACTTACGACATTTGGCATGATCGGGCTGTCTTCCATTTTCTTACCGAACCCGAACAGCGATTGGCATATATACGTCAGATTGTCTCGGCTCTCAAAGTTGGAGGACAGGTTGTCATGGCAACTTTTGGACCGCTAGGTCCACAGAAGTGCAGTGGGCTCGATACAAAGCGCTATGATGCAGAATCGTTGAGCCACGAAATGGGGCCGCAGTTTCCCCTGCTACGAAGCTCAATCGTGATCCACCAAACGCCAAAGGGCACGACGCAACAGTTCCTTTATTGCCAGTTCAGCTTTAATCCTTGTCAGAAAGGAATTACACTTTGAAGCTCCATTTTCTTCAGATCACCTCCGCCATAGCCCTGCTTGCGATCTTCGCTATACCCGGCACAACCATGCAAGCACAACAGGCCGCAACGAAGCCCTTGGCTCTAGCGGACACAACGGTTCCGTCTCCGGCGCTTATGCAACCGGCAGAACTCGTGCGAATGTTGCATAGTTCAGAAAAGCCTTTAATACTGCAGGTCGGATCGCATGTTCTTTACGCTGAAGCGCATATACCAGATTCAGAGTACGTGGGGGCCGCAGGTACGAGTGTAGGATTACAGGCACTGCGCGAGCGGGTATCCAGCCTCAGGAAGGGCCGGTTCATCATCATTTACTGCGGATGCTGTCCTTGGGAGCATTGCCCGAACATTCGACCAGCTTACGAGCAATTACGTACGCTCGGCTTCACTCAGGTGAGAGTGCTTTATCTGGCTGACAACTTCGGCGCTGATTGGGTCAACAAGGGCTACCCAATAGCCAAAGGCCGGTAGAAAGGGACTGATGCAAAGGTACGTTCAAACTGAGACA
Source organism: Acidobacteria subdivision 2 bacterium RH1 MAG20 (assembly GCA_002197545.1). The sequence goes on from NFUO01000262.1 coordinate 22,886, forward strand.
ATGCGATTTGCCCTGCTTTTGCCACTTTTGCTGCTGTTCATTACCTCGCTTTCCGTAAATTCTCCACTTATTGCGCAAACAGCACATCTGACGTTAGAAGCGTATCGTGCCGCCCCGAACTTTTCTCGCTTAGATCTGCATCACAAGAAGATTGAACTGACCTCATCCCGTGGAAAGGTTATTCTGCTCAATTTCTGGGCAACGTGGTGCGGACCATGCCTTGTGGAGATGCCCACATTCACCGAATGGCAGAACAAGTACGGCTCTGAGAAGTTCCAGGTGATAGGAATATCAATGGATGATGCGGCTCCGGACGTGATCGCGACGGTCAACAAGCTGAAGCTCAACTACCCAGTGTTAATGGGAGACGAACACCTGGGAGCTGCTTACGGCGGCGTCCTCGGACTTCCGGTTACGTTCCTGATCGACCGTCATGGAAAGATCCGAGCACGATATCAGGGAGTCTCTGACCTCACGCGTATCAAGGGAGACATTGAGCGCCTTCTCAATACTCGGTAGAGTCCAAGTGAAATTCTGGTATGTCACAATTCATAGATAACGTTACCAGGCGTGATTGAAGGCTTATGTTGTTATTCCACGCTATGCCCGTGCTGATGATGCGCGGGTACGAGATGTAATACCTGATGATGGCAAGAGGCCGCAGGCAAAACACTTCCACGGCTGTAAAGAGCACGAGAAAGGTTGCGGTAAAGCAAACACCTTGAACCCAAAAAGAGCGCGTGTTCATAATGCCACAGATTAGGTACAGCCGCGGAATCTCCGCTCAAGAGGAACGGTCAGACCCCATGCTTTACTTAGCTCACTAGCCGACAATGGAAGCCGCTTGTGCAATTTTTGAATCTCAGGATTTAGCGACTTCGATTGAATTAACTGAGATGATGTTCCCGTTCACCTTTCCCTTGATGCGCACGCTCTGACCGGAAAATTTGTCGAATTGCGATTTGTCGCCTTTCAGGATGTAAAGTTTATCGCCGCTGGCGAGCGCAAAATCCGCTCCTTGTTTGATGCAGGCGCGAGTGCATTGCCCGGCTGTCGCATCCTTCATCATATGGTGAGCACCGCACATGGCATCTGTGACTGTGCCTGTGATTGTTTGTGTTGCCTGCGCGAACAGGCTAACTGCGCCTAGAGTGAATACTGCGATGGTGGTAATAGTCTTCGGTGCCATAATGATTCTCCTTGTTAAGCGATTGGATCTTGGTGCGGGGTGGTTTGGTTATCTTCGCGATGAAGAAGTGTTCCGCGTCTTAGCTCCCGTTCCTTCATCATGACGAAGAAAACAGGGACGAGAATGAGGACATGGATCGTGGATGTAATCATGCCGCCGACGATAGGGGCGGCTATCGGCTTCATGACATCGGAGCCGATGCCGGACTCCCAAAGAATTGGCGCAAGGCTGGCCAGCACGGCGCAAACGGTCATCAGCTTCGGGCGGAGGCGCTGGACGGCGCCTTCGATCACGGCTGTTTCGATGTCGGCGTTTGTCAATTCATGAGGTGACTCGATGCGCTTTTTCAATGCTTCGTGGAGATACACGACCATCACGACGCCGGTCTCAACCGCGATGCCAAAGAGTGCGATATAGCCAACTGCCACCGCGACGCTGAAGTTGTAGTGCAGCAGCCATTGCAGTAGCAGCCCTCCGGTCATGGCATAGATTGTGGGAAAGATGAGGACAAGGGCTTCCGCCACGGAATGGAAGACCATGTAAAGCAGCACGAAGATGAGAAAAAAAACAACGGGAAGAATCAGCTTGAGCCGCTGTTTGGCGCGGAGCTCGAACTCATACTCACCTGACCAACGATAGGTATAGTTTGGCGGAGACTTTAACTTGTTGCCGAGCAGCTTGTTTGCCTGATCGACAAAGCCGCCGTAGTTCGTATTCTTCAGGTCGATGTATACATACCCGGTCAGCGCGCCATCTTCGTCCCGAATCATCGCAGGGCCATGGGAAAACGAAATCTTTGCCACCTGGCTGAGCGGGATCTGGGCGCCGGAAGGTGTTCCAATGAGGACGCCCTCCATCTGGTCGACATTGTCGCGGAAGGCGCGCTGGTAGCGGACGCTGATTGGGTAGCGCTCGCGGCCCTCGATGTTTTCGGCAACGTTCTGGCCGCCAATGCCTGATGCAACCGCAGCCTGAATATCTGCAATTGTCAGGCCATAGCGTGCTGCTTGTTGGCGGTTGGGCTCGACGTTGACGTAGAAACCTTGCGCTACTTTTTCCGCGAAGATCGAGCGTACCTCCGGCATTGTGGAGAGGATGCTTTGGATCTGAGCGGCTAGCTTCTGAATGCCATCGACGCTTGCGCCCTGCACCTTTAGGCCGACAGGGGTCTTGATCCCCGTCAGTTCCATATCGAGCCGGTTTTCGACCGGCATGGTCCAGGTATTGGACAGTCCGGGAAACTGGAGTTTCGCATCCATGTCCTGTATCAGGCTGTCGTAGGTAATTCCCGCGGGCCACTCGCTGCGTGGCTTGAGCATGATCGTGGTGTCATACATATCGAGCGGCGCGTTGTCGGTAGCGCTATCGGAGCGGCCGACCGTCCCGAAGACACTCATCGTCTCTGGAAAGCTGCGCAGAATTTGATCCTGCTTTTGGAGCAGGACTTTGGCCTGTCCAATGGATATACCAGGCAGCGCTGTGGGCATATAGAGCGCCGAGCCTTCAAAGAGCGGCGGCATAAACTGACTGCCCAAATGAAAAGCAAGCGGTATCGTCACGGCGAGAAAAATCAGGTTGAGGATGATGGTTAGCCAGCGATGATGCAGGCAGAACCGCAGTATAGGGAGATAAATAGCTTGCGTTACACGGGAAACGGGGTTGGCGCTCTCCGGGCGAAGCCGCCCCCGTATGAGCATGACCATGAGGACTGGAACAAGAGTAATGGCGAGGATAGAAGAGGAACCGACAGCGAGCGTCTTCGTCCATGCCAGCGGACGAAACATACGGCCCGACTGCGCCTCCAGGAGAAACACGGGCAGGAATGAAACAACAATAATCAAGAGGGAAAAGAAGAGTGCGGGGCCGACCTGCTTGGCCGCTCCAATGAGAATTCGCTGACGCTCCGGCTCGGATACAGGTTTGGAGTCATCCTGCTGCCGCTCGGAGAGATGCCGGTAGCCGTTCTCGACCATCACGATGGAAGCATCGACAACTACGCCAATAGCCAGCGCAAGGCCACCGAGCGACATGATGTTCGAAGTCACGCCGAGAAAGTAAATTGGAATGGACGAGACCAGCACCGCTATCGGTAGCGCGATAATCGCAATCAACGCGGACCGGAAGTGAAAGAGAAAGATGATGATGACGAGGCTGACGATAACGACCTCTTCCAGCAGATCGCGCTTCAAGGTGTGAATGGACGCATCGATCAGGCCGGAGCGGTCGTAGCCCGGCATGATCTCGACGCCTGTCGGCAGAGTTGGAGCGATCTCGCGCAGCTTCTGCTTCACTCCGTTGATGACGTTCAACGCATTTTCGCCTTGCCGCATCACTACGATGCCGCCAACCGTCTCCCCCTCGCCATTCCACTCGCCAACGCCTTCGCGAATGTCGGGACCAAAACTCACGGTGCCAAGATCGCGCAGCAGTACCGGCGTGCCGTTTTTGCTGCCCACTGCAACGTCCGCCAGATCGTTGAGCGAATGAAGATATCCCAGTCCACGGATCATGTACTGCGCTCCGTTCAGGTCCAGAAGCCGCCCGCCAACTTCGTTCGTGCTGGCCTTAACGCGGTCGATCACGGTTGAAAGCGGAATGCCATAGGCGAGCAGTTTATTGGGATCAAGCTGGACTTGATACTGTTTTACATAGCCGCCAATGCTCGCGACCTCGGCCACTCCGGGCACCGTTTCAAGATCGTAGCGCAGATGCCAATCTTGCAAGCTCCTCAGATCGGCCAGACTGTGCCGATGGCTCTTATCTACAATGGCGTACTCGTATATCCATCCTGCGCCTGTCGCATCCGGCCCGATGACAGGGTGAACATCGGTGGGCAGCCTACCGCTAATCTCCTGCAGGTATTCGACGACGCGCGACCGCGCCCAATAGAGATCTGTCCCATCCTGAAAGACGACGTAGACATAAGAATCGCCGAACATGGTCTGCGCCCGCACGGCTTTAACATGGGGGGCAGCGAGCATACTTGTAACGATGGGGTAGGTGACCTGGTCTTCAATTACATTCGGAGGTTCTCCGCTCCAGCTTGTATGAATAATCACCTGCACGTCGGAGATATCCGGCAACGCATCGACAGGAATATGTTTAAGCGACCAGATTCCAGCGATCGTCAGGAACAGCACCGCAGTGAAAACAAGAAAGCGGTTACGGGCGCAACTTTCGATAATGCGAGAGAGCATTTACATACCTCCCATCGCGTTTACGCGCAATTGCTTTGTTGCAATAGTTTGGCCGTTCTTTTCAGCCGATACAGTCACCTGCCAGGTGCCTCCCGAACCTAGTGAATCCGTGCCTTCATACGAGCCATTACCCTTCTCGCTTAATTTGATGGTTGTGTTCATGGCACCCATCCCCATTGCCGGCATTGCGGGCATATAGAACGTTACCGTTACATTCGCTCCCGTCACGGGAGCGCTGCTTGGTGCGATCAATGTGACGCGGAAGGTATTAGTTCCTTTTCGGGGTGGATTAGGGTTAGTGGAAAAATCGAGATTGACCTGAGGAGTCGAGGCCGCGCTTCCTGGTGCCGGCGTGCCGCCCGCTCCCGGCGGCGAAGGCGTGAACAAACCCGCCGCAGCCTGCAACTGGCTCTCTGAATCGATCAGGAAATTCGCCGATGTGACGATCTGCTGGTGTTCCATTAGCCCGCTGAGGACTACGAAGCTATCGCCCGTCCGTGAGCCAAGGACGATCTCCTTAGGCACCAGATTGCCGTCTCCCTGATAGAGGAAAGCAAGGGTTCGTGTGCCCGATTGCAGAACTGCCGAAGCCGGCACAACCAATGCCCGTCCCAATGGGGCTTTCATGTCCACATTCACGAACATGCCAGGCTTGAGTTTGAGGCCGGGATTTGCAATGGCCAGCCGCGCACGCACCGTGCGCGTCGTCATATCCACCTGTGGAAGAATTTGATCGATGCGGCCGGAAAAAACACGGCCCGGATATGCATCCACGCTAATCTGCGCTCGATCGCCGGGCTTCAACCGGCCAACATCATCCTGAAACACTTGGGCATAAACCCATACGCGGGAGAGGTCTGCAATGGTGTAGAGCCGCGTGGATGGTTCGATATACATATTCGGCAAAGCATTGCGTTCCGTGATGTATCCCGAGACCGGCGAGTTGATCGTAAGATCGGCAATTGCTTTGCCGCTGGCTTTGAGTTTGTTCAGTTCGCTCTGCGGCACTTCCCACTGCTGCAGCCGCTGTTCGGCGGCGGCGGACAGCAAGGCAGCGCCGGAAGCGACTCCATCTACCGTGCTCGCGCTTAACGATCTTTGATTTTGCCGTGCCAACAGGTACTCCTGCTGCGTGGCCACAAGGTCGGGGCTATAGACCGTGAAGAGCGGCTCGCCCTTGCGTATATACTGATAGGTCGCGTTAGCGAAGACCTGACGGATGTATCCCGGAAAGCGGACCTGTACATATGAGACTAGGCGCTCGTCGATATCGACGCTGCCAGTGGCGCGGATATCGCTGCTGATCTGTTTGAACTCCACCGTACCGGTCTTTACCCCAATGCTCTGCATCCGCTGTGGGGACAATTGAACGGGTGCAAGAGGAGCTTGCGCTTCCGACGGTGGTGCGGCTAGTGTATCTTCCTGGCTTGTCGGGCCGACGGCCACGGGCGCTACATTTCCGGGCGCTTGAGCAGTTGCGGCGGAGTTCATCGTGCGCTGCCTGAGGATGCGCGAATGATAAAAAACGGCTGTGCTTGCGATTGCCATAATAGCGATCCAAACGAGAGAAGTCCTGAGGACGTATTTGTTCATCGCAGTGTCGCTCCTGTCAGAGTTTCCAGATGGGCCAACATGGTCTCGTGCTCCGCCAGCACTTGCGCTTCATCGAGCTTAAGGTTCAGGACATTCACGAAGTAGAGAAGCACATGCGTGAACTGGTCTCGGTTGGCTGCATAAGCGTTGAGAGTTGCACGGTAAGCCGCGTCCGACTGCGGAACTAGCCCTTCGCGATATTCCTTCAAAAGCTCCTCGTCGCTCGTGGCGGTCACATAGCCTTGTTTGACTTGAGCGAGTTGCTGTTGCAGGTGCGCATCGAGAGTTTCCTTCGATTGTGTGAGCATCTCCGCAGCCTCGGAGACCTCTGCGTTTACGCGGGTTCTCCGCGGCAAGCGGAGGTTGAAGGTCAGCATGTAGTAGTCGCGGTATTTTCGGTCGGTGTTCTGATACATGTAGCCAAGACTGAAGTCGGGTTTACCTTCGCGTTTGGCAGACGCAAGCGCTGTATCCTGCTTGCTGATTGCGCTGGAATCAACCTGAACTTGAGGATTATGTTCTCGCACCATCTGGAGCAATTCGGCGGATGCGTAGCGTAACGAACTTTCACTCAACCCCTCCGTCACAATGTCCGGCGAGTCTTGATCTCGATGCAGCAACCCCTTGAGATTGGCTTCGATCTGTCCCATCTGCTCGTGGTGCATGGTGATCTCACGGACAATCTTTGTGCGTTCTACCTGAGCTTGCAATACATCTGCCTGCAAACCTTGTCCAACCTCATAATGTGCCGTCGCATCCTGGATGAGCTGGTCCAGCACGTACCGGTTTTCCGTCAGAAGGCCCAATGTCATTTGCAGGTACGCCAGTTGGAGATAATTGGCCTTCACCGCATCAGCAACACTGGCCGAAGTAGCATCCCGCTCCCTTTCCTTGATATCTGCATCCCTTTGTGCCATTTCGCCCCGTAGACGCAACTTACCCGGATAAGGCAGCTCCTGCGAAGCTCCGATGCCCACGTAGGAAAAGTCGCTGTTCGTATAGCCCGCAAATGGCCTTGGGCTGCCCACGCTGAGCTGCTGGTAGGTGAAGGTTGGGTCGGGTAACGTGCTTACCTGACGGGGAACTTCCTTTGCCGCCTGCCAGCCATAATCGGCAGCCGCAATTTGGGAGTTGTTATGGCTGGCCTCCGTCAAAAGCTCAGCCAACGGCGTAGGAATATTCGGCAAACTCTCTTGCCCGGATGCGGTAATCGCAGCCGTAAGCACAAGCATGGCGATCAGGAAACGAGCCATATGCATACAGGATCTCCAATCTCGAAACGGTTCGCAGTATCAGCATGAACAGACGCGCAATGATGCGCCGTTCGGCGAAACGAAGCAGGAAGGGAGATTGCTAGATTCGGAGAATAGAGATTGCGGAAGGTGGAGACTGAGGCAGCGTGCTCTCCGGACGCTGGGCGCTGAATATGGCCACAGGAACCGGCAGGAGACCGGCAGTACGCAATTCAGCAACTGCGGCAAGATCGATCTGAACGGTTGCCGGATTCACCTGAACCGTTGCGCCCCATTGGCTTGCGGAGGAGACTTCTTTGTGGCAGCACCCATGCGAAGCCGGCATAGCCATGCTTCCGCACTGATCTTTCATCTGCTTGCAACAGGCGCGTTCAGCAGGACTCAGATGCGCACTGGGAAGGGCACAGGCCATGGCCGGAGCCAGCATCGGCCATAATACCGCCAGCATCAATGCGAATTGGCGCACAGCCTTCATGACACCTTCAACTTTACATCCACACCCGGGATTATACAAAGAGTTAAACCTTGGACAGTTCTGCTGCGATAATTTGCACGTCTAATTATGGAAGGTGTAGATTCGCCTAAGATGAGGCTCAAAGCTACATGGTCGCTGCTTTTGCTTGTGCTGGTGAGCGTTCAGGCGTTTGCTGCGACTTGTGACGTGCGCTGCGGAAAAATGGCAATAATGGATTCAGCCAGCCATATGTCTGGCATGGCCGATTGTCATGGCATGTCGTCCAAGTCTTTGCCTGATCGACCAGCAGTGGCCGCTTTAACGTCATCCCAATCTTGTGTCGGCCACATCTGCAAAGACGATTGGACATTTCTTCAGAATCCAGTTGTGTATGAATTGGGTATTTCGTCGCTGCTCCTGACTCTACCGGCAGACGCGACAGCATCTCTTGAAATAGCTCATTCATTGCAATTCAAGATAGATCGAAGTCCTCATCCTATCCGGGAGTTTGATCCCGTCATCTCCAGTCTCCGCGTCTAGTTCCGACCACCTGCTGCCTCTTTCGGCACGGAGTGGTGTGAATTGCCACTGACTGGCGATATCTCCCGGCTGCGCCTCCCATAGCAACTCTTACACTGTTCGAATTCCAAGCCTGCATCTCTGACTCAATCAAGGTTGGTCAATGCCGACATAGGCTCTGCTCATTTTGAGCAAGAAATAATCAGGAGATGTCATGTACAACGACAACAAAGCGGAAGGCCGTTGCATTTACCCTCTCAGCCGCCGCCATTTCGTTCAGGGGTTGGCCGCTGGCGGAGCGATTGCAGCTCTCGATTGGGGTGGGTATGCCTTCGGCGAGGCGTCGCCGCCGCATACACTACCGACACTTACGGGAAAACACTTCGATCTGACCATCGACTCTTTACCCGTGAACTTCACAGGACGCCGGTCCGTGGCCACTGCGGTGAACGGCTCCGTACCTGGACCGATCCTGCGATGGAGGGAAGGAGACACGGTTACGCTCGCCGTGACTAACCGCCTGAAAGTTCCAACCTCGATTCACTGGCACTCGGTCCGGCTTCCATCGGACATGGACGGGGTTCCTGGATTGAGCTTTCCCGGCATTGCTCCAGGAGAGACCTTCCACTATCGGTTTCCCGTGGTGCAGAGCGGAACCGCCTGGTATCACAGCCATAGCCGCTTTCAGGAGCAGACTGGGCTGATTGGTCCGCTCATCATCGATCCTCGCGGCAAAGATCCCATTGAATTCGACCGGGAATATGTCGTCTTTCTTTCGGACTGGACCGATGCTAACCCAGAAGCCATCTTCCGAAACCTGAAGCAGCAGAGCGACTACTACAACTACCACCGGCTGACGTTGCCCAGCTTCATCGCTGAAGCGAAAAAGAAGGGTCTCGGCCCGGCGGCTTCCGATCGCCTCGCCTGGGCACGGATGAACATGAGCCCCACCGACCTCTCCGATGTCTCCGGCGCAACCTATACCTACCTGCTCAACGGGAATGCACCGAATGCGAACTGGACCGGCTTGTTTCAACCCGGAGAGCGGGTGCGCCTCCGTTTCATCAACGGCTCCTCAATGACTTTTTTCGATGTACGCATACCCAACCTGCAAATGACAGTGGTGCAGGCCGACGGCAATGACGTTGAGCCGGTCACGGTGGATGAATTTCGGATCGGCGTTGCCGAGACCTACGACGTGATCGTGCAGCCGAAAGACAACGCTGCTTACAGCATCTTTGCGCAGTCGGAAGATCGCAGCGGTTATGCTCGTGGCACACTTGCTCCCAAAATAGGCATGACAGCGGCAGTTCCTTCAATGGACCCGCGTCCGATGCGCACCATGATGGACATGGGAATGGGCAACATGAAGGGCATGAAGATGGGAGACATGGCTGGCATGGATATGTCGGGAGTAGACGGCATGAAAGAGAAAGACATGCCTGCATCCAGCAAAAAGAACGGAGATAAACAAGGCATGGCCGGCATGAACATGAGCCATATGGACATGAGTTCCGATGCAGCCAAACCTAAGATGCAAACCGGAGAGCACTACCAGCACACTATGACCGGCATGGAAATGGGCAGCAGCGATGGCACGACACCCTTTCCTCAACCGGGTCCGAACACCATGCCCATCATGCCGATGTCAACGACAGCGAATGTTGAACCTAACCTGAAGCCATCCAATTCTGTGCCTATGCATGTTGGGCCGCAAGTAGACAATGTGCCCATGCAGATCACGGAAAGGCTGAACGATCCCGGAATTGGACTGAAGGACAATGGACGCCGCGTATTGACCTATGCCGATCTGCGCGCACGCTATCGTGGCGTGGATGGAAGGCCGCCCACCCGCGAGATCGAGCTTCACCTCTCGGGAAACATGGAGCGCTACATCTGGGGATTCAACGGCCAGAAGTTTTCCAGCGCCGAGCCGATCCAATTGAAACTCGGTGAGCGGGTACGGTTCGTGCTCATCAACGACACCATGATGGAGCATCCCATCCACCTGCACGGTCTATGGAGCGAATTGGAGAATGGGCACGGAGAGTTCAATCCTTATAAACAGACCGTGATCGTGAAACCCGCTGAGAGGGTGAGCTATCTGGTAAGCGCGGATACGCCCGGCCATTGGGCCTTTCACTGTCATCTGGTCTATCACATGGAGGCTGGAATGTTCCGAACGGTGGTGGTCTCATGAGCACTCAAGCTAAACATGCGTTGCTTATCTATGGAGCGGCCATCGCAGCCATGCTGTCGTCTTTCTGCGCACAGCCAGCAAGAGCGCAAGCCTCGGCAGCCCAACCAACTGGCAACGCCGCTGCCACGATGCCGAAGATGGAAGCGCCAATGATGGATAACCAAATCTTCGCGCACGTGCTGTTTAACCAGTTTGAAGGCCGCACGAACGGCCCAGACAACAAGCTGCGGTGGGATGGGCAAGCCTGGGTTGGCACAGACATGAACCGGCTCTGGCTCAAATCGGAAGGGTTTAGCAACAACAACACCGTCAGCGATGGCGACCATGAAGCGCTGTATGACCGCCCAATTCCACATATGCGCTATTTCGATGCACAGGTTGGAGTGCGCGCCGATCTGGATTCAGACGCAAGCCGTACCTGGGCAGCCATAGGCATCGAGGGGCTTGCGCCGTATTACTTCGAATTTGCGCCAACTCTCTATATTAGGGATGGTGGCCATGTGGCAGGCCGTCTTGCCGGCTCTTACGATCTATTGCTTACGCAGCAGTGGATCGTGCAGCCAGAAGCGGAACTGAACTTCTACAGCAAAGATGATCCTGCACGCCGGATCGGATCTGGTTTCTCAGACCTGGATGCCGGGGTGCGTTTGCGCTATGAGGTTAGCCGCAAGTTCGCTCCCTACATAGGTTTTGCCTATAACGGAAAGTACGGCGGTACGGCCAGCTATTCGCGTCAGGCAGGAGAGACCACAAGCGACCCTCGTTTCATATTCGGTCTTCGGCTCTGGTACTGAAAATCCGCCTGTGCCATTCATCATGATTAGCGCGGCCAGCTTTTAACAAGCTGCAAGGAACGTTTTACCGTTCACAGTTAATCGAAGGAAAACCGTCATGAGTAAGTTTTTTCTGGGATTTGCGGCAGGCATCGCCGTTCTTTTACTGGCGGCGTTCTGCTATGTGCGCTTTGGGTTCATAGACCCACGTGCGGACAAAGAGGTCAGCTTGCTCGAAAGCAAGATTGCAATGCCCTCACTCGATGCCGCGGTTGATCGGCGCGTTTCAGAGACGCAAAACCCAGTGAAACCCACGGATTCCAGTCTGATATCCGGGATGAATGTCTATCAGGCGAATTGCTCAAGTTGCCATGGCGATATCCATCGTCCACGCGGGATACTTGCCGATTCGCTCTATCCCCGAGCGCCCCAGTTTTTTGAGGACGTGCCGGACATGCCGGAGAACCAGAATTTTTACATCGTCCAGCACGGCATACGCCTCAGCGGAATGCCCGCGTGGAAGCAGGTCCTCACCGATCAGGAGATGTGGCAAGCGGTTACTTTTCTGAGTTACATAGACAAATTGCCGCCACAGGTTTCCGAGGAATGGAAGGCAGTAGCTGGCGAATCTCCGAATGCGAACACTTCGCCTGATAGCTCAAAGATGCCAATGCAGTATAAGAAAGGCATGAAAATGCCCATGCAATGATCGACCAGCAATGGCCATTCAACTCACTTGGCCAGATGGAGGACGTATGCTGACTGCAGTTGCACATGCATTGATGATGGCAGGCATTATGGCCTGGGAGATCCTCTGGGCGCTCATCCTCGGTTTTACGCTTTCTGCCGTCATTCAGGCTGTCGTTTCGAAAGAAGAGATGTCCAGCTTGTTACCTGACGATTCACCGCGCACCATTGTGCTGGCTTGCGGGTTAGGGGCGGCGAGTTCGTCCTGCTCGTACGCGGCGGTGGCGCTGGCGCGATCCATGTTTCGCAAAGGGGCGAATTTCACCGCCTCCATTGCTTTCCAGTTCGCGTCGACAAACCTCGTCCTTGAGCTGGGCATCTTGCTTGCCGTGCTGATGGGATGGCAGTTTACTCTGGCGGAGTTCACCGGCGGCCCCTTGATGATCATCATTCTGGTGCTGCTGTTCAAACTGTTCCTTTCGCCAACGCTCGTCGAAGCCGCGCGCGCACAAGCTGAGAAAGGTATTGCGGGCCGGATGGAAGGTCATGCCGCGATGGACATGAGTGTCCATGAAGGCTCTATCTGGCAACGGATGCTCTCCCAAAAAGGCCGCACAGCCATCAGCCACTTCTTCGTAATGGACTGGGCCTCGCTCTGGCTGGATATCGCGGTTGGCTTGCTCATCGCGGGTGCGCTGAGTGCCTGGGTGCCGAAGCACTTCTGGCAAGGTTTTTTTCTTGCAGGACATCCCCTGCTGGCAAAGTTCTGGGGACCTCTGGCCGGGCCTCTCGTCGCGGTGCTTTCCTTCGTTTGCTCAGTAGGCAATGTTCCGCTTGCGGCTGTGTTGTGGAACGGCGGCATCAGTTTTGGCGGTGTGGTTGCCTTCCTCTTCGCCGACCTCATCGTCCTGCCCATCCTCGATATCTATCGCAAATACTATGGCCTGAAGATGACAGCATTTTTGGCTGTCGTCTTTTATCTTGCAATGTCCATAGCAGCTTTGGCAGTCGAATTCGCCTTCGGTCTTCTGCATCTCATTCCGCAAGAACGATCCATCCAGATCGCCGAAGAGACCATCCGGTGGAACTACACAACCTGGCTCAATATTGTTTTTCTGGCCATGGCAGCATTGCTTGCCTGGCGCTTTCTCCGCACTGGAGGTCCAGAGATGTTGCGCATGATGAGCGCCCCTCATGGACAACCGAATGAACCCACCCACATGCATCATTCATAAGAGAACGGCTTAGGGAAGACGGCCATGCGTTTTAGCTCTGTCTTGATGATCGCCAATTCTCTAAGGGCCAACTTGGCGAAGACCTAGGCTGCGACAGCATCCAATCTTCGCCTGACAAATCCAGCAGTCTGCAGCGCGATAGTCAGTCCGATGCAGACCGAAAGCGTCACCACAAATGGAAAGCCCTGCTTTTCAGAAGTCTGATATGCGGCGGCATGAGCCGCAGCTAATGCGAAGGTCGCATAGTTCCATCGTTGAAGCCGTTTCCAACGTGGCGTTCCCAAAGCGCGAAGAGAATAGTCATTTGAGGTTGCGAACAAGGCGATTAGAACCAGTACGCTTACAGCTCCCGTGTAGTTTGCAAAACCGAAGAGATCGTGCCGAATAGGAATCGCGTGATGACTTTTTCGCTCATAAATGTAATAGAGCCAAGGTCGTCCGCGTAAATGAACATTCTGACCGACTGCCGTATGAAGGATGCCTAGAATGCCGGCCCAGATTCCTATGTCTCTCCTTAAGTCACTCGAAATTGGATTACCTAGTTTGCGAAGAATGTTGCATGGGCCGATGAGCAGTGTGGCGGCTAGAAACGCCAGTGCTGGATAGGCAGTCGCAAAGCTGGCCCGGGTAAGTGCATCCTTATATGTCCGCGTATAGTAAAGTGCAGCAATGCTTATGGCTGAGGCCGCAAGTAAAGGCAGATGATGCGTAAAGAGACGTCGCAGGATGCGTTCTCGTCTAAGGTTCGATCTGTTGTTCTGAATTATCGGGCTTGCACCGGCCGCGATCCTATCCGTCAGAGTCATATTTTTAGTTTACTAATGGCATTTCGTAAGATATCCCGATAGTGTCTCCTAAAAATGTTAGGGTCTAACCTGTGTCACGCCGGCTAAGTTATTGAAAAGATTGGTGGGCACAGCAGGATTTGAACCTACGACTTCCACCGTGTGAAGGTGGCACTCTACCGCTGAGTTATGCGCCCAATCGCAGCAGAAGAACCGAAGCCCTTCCGGCGAATATCTTTGTCAAGAATAACATCTGTGACCTGGCCCAGCCAGCGGTCCACTGGCTGGCTTTCATTGAAGAGCCTGCTCTCTTCTCAGCGGTACAATAATTCAGCAGAATGCCCGCTATCCCTCCTCACTCCGGCGCTTCCGGTCCTCTAGCCTCTCCTGACCTGGGGAAAGTGGATGAGGCTGCGCCAGAATTTGACGGAGAAGCGCAACCCGGGGACGAAGATGGGGTTAAGGACGATATGGCTACGCTGGCAATCAGTCCGAGACTCCTCGAAAACCTTCAGGCTGCTGAGGCTCACCATACCCCAGGCGACTTCTTCCAGATGGATGATGCCGCTATTATGCTCGCCCTGCGCGACGGCAACATGGCGGGCTTTGACTTTCTTATCCAGAAGTACCGCAAACCGATCGTTCATTTCATGTACCGCATGGTGCACAACCAGGCTATCGCAGAGGAGTTAGCCCAGGAGGTCTTCCTCAGGGTCTATCGCTCCCGCGAAACCTACCGGGCTGAAGCGCGATTCAGCACCTGGCTCTACCGCATCGCCACCAATCTCGGCGTCAACCATGCTCGCGATACCCGGCACGAGCGTATGGCCTCCGTCGTGTATCTGGATGAGACCGACTCCGAGACGGGCATGACGCCCGATGTGGCCGATAGTACACCGAGCGCAGAAGCCGGCCTCCTTCGCCGGGAACGTCTCAATGCAATTCGGCAGCATGTTCTCGCGCTGCCCGAACGACAACGCATGGCAGTCCTCATGCACAAATACGAAGGTATGGACTACAAGCAAATCGGCGAGGTCCTCAAGCTGAGCGAGTCCGCCACAAAATCTTTACTCTTCCGCGCGTACCAGACGTTGCGGGACAAATTGAAGTCCTTTATTTAGGGATTAGAGACGCGCACTGCATTGATTCGACGCGTTCGACAAAAGGAACATTGGAAAGGGTCATCATGATCTGCCACGACTGCAAATCCGCTCTTCCGGAACTCCTGCTCGACCCGACGGCACCGTCAAACGCTGCCGCTCGTGAGCATTTGAAGTCCTGCCCTGCCTGCAACCGGGAGTTCCAGTCTCTCGAAGCCACCTTTGCTCTGCTGGACACCTGGCATGCCCCGGAGCTTTCTCCTTATTTTGACCAGAAGCTGGCTGTTCGTCTGCGCGAAGAGCAGGCGCTTTCTCCTGCCGGGTGGTTTGAGCGTCTGCGAAGCCGCCTTCTGTTCAATACTGGCCGTCAGTTCCGTCCGGCAATGGCTGGTGCTCTTGCACTGGTTCTTCTGGCTGCCGGCGGAACCTTTGCCGACCTTTCCGGTTTCCCGCACGCCAGTCAGGCGCACGTTTCGGCAACTATCAACGATCTGCAGATCCTCGATAAGAACGATCAGGCGTTGCAAACGATGGGGCAACTGCTACAGGACGACGGTTCATCGGACGATGGCATTACCAACGCTCCTCCCAGCAGTTAGCGTATGTATAAGTAAATATGTAAATATTTGGCATATTTACTATAGGAGCGGGATAGAAAGCAGCAACCTTTGCAGTATCCGAAGGTTGTTATGAATGTTGGCGGCACTTCAACCCATGCTAGTTCCTGTCAAATTCCGACGCATGCTCCATTCGGCGCTTGCTGCACTGGTTCTTGCGACCACTGCGTCGGCGTTCGCTGGGCCGCCTCACGGTGGGTCGAGACCGTCAGTTGGCTCACGACCTATGGGGAATCAGGGACATCCGCGCCCTAACCAGGGGATGCAGGGGCAGAGGCCCCAGAACCAGGAGCACCTTGGGCAGTGGATGAACCGCCACAGCAACCTTCCGCCTGCCGAGCAGCAGCGTGCGCTTGAGAACGAGCCCGGCTTTCGGCAGCTTCCTCCACAAACCCAGCAGCATCTGCGCAACCGGCTTACCCAGCTCAATAACATGTCGCCTGATCAGCGTCGCCGATTTCTTGAAGGCACCGAGGCAATAGAGCGCCTCTCTCCGCCACAGCGTGAGCAGGTTCGAGGAGCCATGCAGCAGCTTGGCGTCCTTCCGCAGGACCGTCGTCGTGCTGTTGCCCGCGCCTTCCGTGACTTGCGTGCGATGCCTCCAGCTCAGCGAGAATCCGCTCTCAACTCCGACCGCTTTCGCGGACAGTTTTCCGATCAAGAGCGCAGCACTCTCAACAATTTGCTTACCGTGGAACCTTATCTACCGCGATAGAGGGAAACGGAGCATCTGTTTGTCTCTTTGAGTGGCCCCCTGGTATACCTTTTTTATAAACTCCCTGGATTCAACAGTTTACGCTTGGTGGTTTTGTGCAAATCATTCTTTCTAAAAGAGTTAGGCCTGGCGTTGTTGCTATTTGGTTTATTGATTCAACTATTTACCGTGTAGCGGATTGGCGATTGCGTGAAAATCGAGCAATGACGGAAATACAAGGGTCTCTCCACTGCGCCGCGCGATCAAGCTGCGCGGCTTCGGTCGAGATGACATGCATTTGTGAGCGGCACCGGAACTCTTCCTTCGGGAAAGATAACGCTTTTAGCTTCTGAAGAAATTTCTGATTAGGAAGAGCAGGTTTGCCGGGCGTTCGGCCAGGCGGCGCATGAAATAGGGGTACCACTCCGGGCCGAAGGGGATATAGACGCGCACGCCAAATCCATCGGCGGTCAACTGCCGCTGCAGATCTCGTCTTATGCCATAGAGCATCTGGAACTCGAATGCGCTCTGCGGCACATTGTTCTTGCGGACGAAGGTCAGCAGGGTTTCTATGATCGCTTCGTCGTGCGTGGCGATTCCGCAGAAGACCCCTTTGCCGTCTTTGGAGAAGGTCACCATCTGTTTCATCAGGCTGACGTAGTTTGCGTCGACCTCGGCCTTGGTCGGGAAGGCAACGTCTGGCCCTTCCTGATAGGCTCCCTTGCACAGCCTGATGCGAATTCCTTGTTCCAGCAGACGTTTTGTGTCTGAGGCGGTACGGTAGAGATAGGCCTGCAATACTGTTCCGACATGGGCAGGGAAGCGGGCTGCCAGGCGTTCGGTCATGGCGATGGTGGCCTCGGTGTAGGGTGAGCCTTCCATGTCGATCCGAACAAAGGAATTGGCAGCGGCAGCATGTTCGACCATCTCGCCCATGATGCGCTCGGCGAGCGCCGGGTCGAAGTCCATGCCCACCTGCGAGAGTTTGACGCTTACATTCGCGTTCAACCTGCGGTCGTGAATTGCATCCAGCAATTGGTGATAGATAGCGGCAGCGGCGCGAGCCTCGGCTTCGACGGCCACGCTCTCACCCAGCGAATCGAGGCTTACCGCAATGCCTTCGCGGTTGACGCGTTCGCAGGCGGAGAGCGCGGCTTCGACGGTCATGCCGGCGACGAACCTGCTGGAGAGTTTGCGCCCCATCGTGGAGCGCTCGGAGAAGGCCCGGAGTTTCTTATTCTGGGAGAGATCAATCAGCGCAGATCGCAGCAAAGGCAATACCCCTGTTCTGAGGGGTATTGTCCCATGTCATCGCTCTGCGGCGAAACCTATTATGGGCGTTGCCCGAGCGTCTTGTTCTTGACTGCCAGTTGCAGCGGAGTCGCCGTTGGCGAAGCCGCGCCAATGTACTCAAAGATGCTGTTCACATAGTTGTCCGTCGTCCAGACATTACCCGATGCGTCCAGGGCAATGCCGACCTCAGCCGTTGCCCCGGGGGAGATGTAACCCGTCGCCGGCGAGATGGGTGCGCCTGAAGCAGAGAACCGGCTGATGGAGCCATCGGTATTTGCTGTCCAGATTGTATTGCTGCCATCGACCGCTACCGCACTGACCTCTGCAGGAGTCGCATAGCCGGCGCCCGACAGCGGCGCGCCGGAGCTATTCAATTCGCTGATCGAAGCATGTTTGAAGTTTGCGGTCCAGGCATTGCCGGTCGCGTCGATTGCGATACCTACAGGACCGGAGATGCCTCCGCCGGTGTATCCGGTCACATTAGCCGGTATGCCTCCGTTGCTGAACTTCGACACGCTGTTGCTGAGCCCGTAGTTTGCTATCCACACATTTTGCGAGGTATCGACGGCGACGGCGTAGGGGACGTCGAGGCCTCCGTTGATGAACTGCGAGACCAGGGTACCGGCAGCGTTGAGCTTGGTCACCGTATTGTTTTCATTCGAGGCGAGGACATCTCCTGCGGCATCGAGCGCGATGGCGACCGGCTGGCTCGCTCCTGCGGCGGTAAAGCCCGAGGCGCCCGAGAGCGGCATCCCGCTGGAGGAGTGCTCGCTGATGCTGGCATTTCCCTCGTTGGCGCTCCATACGTTTCCTGCAGTGTCCACGGCTATGGCTTCGGGATAGCTGAGTCCACCTCCGCTGAAGCCGTTGGCTCCGGAGAGCGGCTCGCCCGTTGGGCTGAACTCGCTCAGAGTGCCGGGATCGACTGCGTTTGGTGCCCAGACGTTTCCTGCTCCATCGACCGCCAGGAGTTGCGGCGACTTCAGACCGCCGCCGGTGTATTCGATGCTGAGTGTCCAGTCGGAAGGGGCCCCTGAGAGGGCTGGCTGGTACGCGGCATTTCCCGAGGACAGAGCATAGAGCTGGGCGACGTTATGTCCGGGGTTTAGAGCGATGTCGAGCAGCGCCGACAACGTGTCCGATGGAGTTGTTCCACCGGGAGGTGTTGCCAGGGAAAAGAGCTGCTGGCATACTCCGTCAACCTTTGCGTCGACGCAGGCGGCCACGATATTCGCCAGCGTATTGATGGTTGTTTGAGGCACGTTACCGTTACCCGCCGGAGTCGTCGCCCGCACCGAACCCGAGGAGCTATCGAGCAGATTGTTTACTGTCGAAAATGCGTTTACAAGCCCTGTGACATTCGTGCTGCTGGTTCCTACTGTCGCGCTTCCCGGCGTCATGAACTGTGCGAGTGCGTAGACCGAAGCCACGGATGAGGCCTCGCTCACGTCCGCAATCATGCTGCTTCCCAGCTTGCCGCAACTACCCACTGCTGCCATCAGCACTGCTTTGCTGTTATCGCCCGAGCCTGCGTTGCCGCCTTGTGCCAGCAAATAAATCTGCGCATCCGGGGATGGGCAGGTAAAACTGTCCGGGATGCTGAACTTTCCACTGCTGTCGGTGGTCACCGCCGTCGAACCGTTGAGCAGCGATACAGCCCCAGAGGCGTAACCCGAAGTGCCCGCGACGTACAGATTGACCGTCGATCCCGCAAGCGGCTGCTGTCCCCCATGCACCGTTCCAGTCAGCGCGAATCCCACCACTTGTCCAGCACCGCCTGCCGCTGTTCCACCACTGCCACAACCCGCCAACACCAGACTTGCCCCTAGTCCAAACGCTACGCCTATCCCGCGCAGGAAAATACTCAAACTCATACAGCTCCTTGGTAAATGGTCAGTGTTCAAGGCCAAAAAAGAGCGAAACAAGCCTGACAAAGGGATCAAAATCCAAGGTAGCAACTAAACCGGCGAATGGCTGTCCCACAATTCGGACAGGTACTGTACAACCTTTAGGTCACGCAGGCAGCCGCAGTTTCTGCGGCTCCGCAGCGCCTCTATGCTTCGAGTGTACCCAAACAGAAATTGTGTAGACTATTGTGCCATCCGGGAGCGTCGGTGTTAACGGACTTCAGCGCCCACCTTGGTCACATGTTCCACCGGCGGCGTGACCATGGTGCTGGTGTCTTTCATCGCCGCGATCGCTTCGTCATACCGCCCAGCGAGTGAATTTGCGCGAATCCTTGCCATGTCTTCGAGCATCTTCATGCCGTCCTTCAGATAGCTCATGCGGGTGCGTTCGTCGTGACCCCACGTCACCGGGACCTCGCGGATGACATACTTCAATTTGCGGGCGATAAAGAGAATTTCGGGATCGAAGCCCCAGCGCTCGATGGTTTGTAGCCGGAAGATCATCTGGGCCGCAGGGCGCTTAAAGGCTTTGAAGCCGCATTGCGTATCTTTGAACGGCAGGCCCATTACCGTCCGCGTAATCCAATTGAAACATCGCCCGAAGAACTGGCGGTAGAGAGGCTGATGGATTGTCTGCCGCGTTCTGTCCATCCAGCGCGATCCAATGGCGACATCCGCACCATCGACCAGGGCGGCCAGCAGGCGCTCCGCCTCTTCCATCGGCGCGGAGAGGTCTGCGTCCGTAAACATGACGATATCGCCCGCTGCCTGAAGCAGGCCGTTGCGCACCGAGTATCCTTTACCCTTATTTCCCGGGTTCTGGATCAGGTGCAGCCGTGGATTCTCATTCATCCAACGCTGCACAATCGCCGCTGTGCCGTCTTTCGAGCCGTCGTCCACGACCAGAACCTCGGCGTCCCAGCGCCGCGCCACGATGCAGGATGTCACTCGTTCAAGAGCGTTTTCGATGCGCGCTCCCTCGTTATAGGCGGGAATAACAATACTTAACTTCGGATGCGCCATCGGACTACCAAGCTTTCGATCAACTGGTTTCTACAACACGACCGTTGCGGGGAGCAATCAAAACTGCCATCGTTCATCTTACTGCAATATTTAGACGCCCGGGCGACCTTTTAGGACGCAGACCGCACAATTTCTCCGCTATCTTATTTTGGCTGCCTTGTGTCGCTCTCGTCCGTCTTTGCTACACTCCTCACCATGCCGGAAGATTTCGTACCTCAACCCCCGCCTCCGCCCCCTCCTTACGCTGCCCAGACCCCACTCTATCCTCCGCCGTACCCAAACTATCCTCCTCAATATGTTCCGCCACGTCGGCATTCGCCGTGGTTCTACATCGGTATCATCGGAGGTTCACTGGCCGCCGTTGCTCTACTTTTCAGCTTCATGGTCTGGATCACCATACGCTCGGCCACAGGGGCAACCGGACTTGAGCTGGGAGGAAGCCGTATCGCCGTCATCGACATCAACGGCGTGATTATGTCGCCCGATGACGTGAATACGCAGCTCCGAAAATTCGGCGACGATTCTTCGGTCAAAGCCATCATTCTGCACATTAATTCTCCGGGCGGCGGAGCGGCGGCTTCGCAGGAGATCTACAACGAAGTTCTCCGCGTGCGACAGGAAAAGCACAAGAAGATCATCGCTTCGGTGGAGTCGGTAGGGGCCTCCGGCGCTTATTACATCGCCAGCGGGTGCGACAAAATCTACGCCAATAATGCTTCGGTGGTCGGCTCGATCGGCGTCATCATGGAATGGACCAACTATGGCGACCTGATGCGCTGGGCCAAGTTGAAAAGCGTCGCCATTCATGCCGGCGAGCTTAAGGATGCCGGAGACCCGAGCCGTGATATCACACCGAAAGAACAGGCTTACTTTCAGTCCCTTGTGGATAATATGTACGGCCAGTTCATCCACGATGTTGCCAGCGGCCGCCACACCGCCGAGGACAAGATCAAGCCGCTCGCCACGGGCCAGGTCTGGACTGGTGAACAGGCCCTTCCCCTTGGGCTCATCGATAAGATAGGCGGCTTCCGTACCGCACTTATCGATACCGCCCGCAGCGTTGGAATCTCCGGGGAGCCGAGCATCGTGCGTCCTCCCAAGAACAAACGCGGCCTGCTCGCTCTCCTCAACGGAGACGCGGATGACCTGTTTCCTAACCCCGGCCAGCTCCTCAACCACTCGCCAGGCTTCTATTTCATGTGGAAGTAGGGAACCGGGCTATCTCTTCACGGGACTTTATTAACAAGGAAGTAAGGAAAGACCCCTGCAAAAAAAAGGGGTCTTTTTTCTATACTCACGTGACCAATTGGACCATTTCAGCATCTCAATCCATTCATGCCGACTTGTTCGTTTTTGTGTTGTTTTCGTTTCCCGAACCGCTTACATCCCGTCTACAATCAATAACAAGGAACTATTTCGCAACGAACTTCTATCGCCCTCCCAAGCACGAAAGGACCCCGTTCATGACCAAAGCAGACCTCGTAGACAAAGTGACCGCCCTTGGCGACCTCACCCGCCGCGATGGAGAGGTCATCGTCGACACTCTTTTCGAGGCCGTCATCGGCGCCCTCAAGTCCGGAGATAAGATCGAGATCCGCGGCTTCGGAAGTTTCCGTACCCGCCAGCGCAATGCCCGTACAGGCCGCAATCCCAAGACCGGGGAGAAGGTGGATGTTCCGGCAAAACGCGTTCCTTTTTTCAAGCCATCGAAAGAGTTGCGCGATTCGGTGAATCCTGCTTCGAGCGCCAAAGGTCATAAGCCGGATGTCGGCCATGTTGACCCCCACCATCCCCCAGCTATGTAAAATCTGACAGAATATTGCCGATAAACGGGTCTCATAGGATCGGCCTCACATAGCCATCATAGAGAACCGGCCTTCGTTTGCGGCTGACCATTCCGATTTACGCCAATGGGCGATCAGGTTGATTTTCAAGCGAACGACGGAGTTTATCGATAAAAATAAAAGGTGATGCGAAAAGTGACGCATGGGTGAAGATGCGATAGGTGACCCATGCGCCTCCGCCTTGACCTCTGTCTTCGAGTACGGTCATCGCAATGGACCCTCGTATAACATCGCTTTATCGCAATAGGAGGAGTTCATGCAACGGCCATCCGCAGGCGCACTCGCTCTCGGCTGCATTCCTTTCCTTGGAATGTGCTTCTCCGTGCCTCTTTGGGACCGCGTGTATCCCATGGTCTTTGGGCTTCCATTCAATCTCTTCTGGCTTATCGCATGGATCGTGCTTAGCAGTGGCTGCATGGCCGCCGCCAACTGGGTTGAAGAGCGCAGACTCAGCAAGAAAGGGAAGTGAGTCCGCCCTATGACGCCCAGCATCGTTGCCATGAGCGTGATCTTCGGCATTGTCCTCTGCGGAAGCATCATCGGATTCCTCGCCGGCGCTGGCCGCAAGATGAACCTGGAGGAGTGGTCTATCGCCGGCCGCAGCTTCGGTCTTCTTTTTATGTGGCTGCTCATGGCGGGCGAGATTTACACGACCTTCGCGTTTCTCGGCGCCAGCGGCTGGGCATACTCTCGCGGAGGTCCGGCGCTGTACATCATGGCCTACATCACGCTGGGCTATGTGGTCTCCTTCTATATTCTTCCGCAAATTTGGGAGTTCGGGCGCAAGCACTCTCTGCAGACGCAGTCAGACTTCTTTGAGAAACGCTACGGCAGCAAATATCTTGCGCTCCTGGTCTCCATCGTTGGGGTCCTTTTCATTATTCCTTATCTGCAGATCCAGCTCACAGGGCTGGGAATCATCGTGCAGGTGGCCAGCTTCGATCAGATCCCTCGCAGTGCATCCATGTTGATTGCCGTCATTCTGGTTGCCTTGTTTGTCTATTTTGGCGGGATACGCGCCGTCGCATGGGTCAGCGTGCTTAAAGACCTGCTCATGATTCTGGCTGCTGTTTCCATCGGTGTCTTTGTCCCTCGTCATTACTTCGGCGGTATCGCCCCGTTATTCCGTACTCTTGCGCTGACGCATCCTTCGCATCTCGTCATGCCGGGAGCCACGCACAACATGGGACATGCCTGGTTTATTTCCACCGTTCTTCTCAGCGCTTGCGGCTTTTACATGTGGCCGCATACCTTTGGCGTTGCGTTCACGGCAAAGAGTGGCCATACCCTGAGACGCAACGCGATTGTTACACCGCTTTACACCATCAGTCTTGCCTTCATCTTCATCGCCGGTTTCGCTGCATTTCTCATCGTGCCCGGCCTCAGCAACGGGGACATGTCGCTTCTGATGCTCGCGCGTAAAACCTTTCCCGCATGGTTTCTCGGCGTTATTGGCGGCGCAGGCGCACTCACTGCCATGGTTCCCGCAGCCATCATCATTCTTACGGCATCCACACTTTTTGCTAAGAACGTCTATCGGCCGCTTTTTGCGAAATCAATGACAGACGACCAGGTAGCAAGGCTTGCCAAGGTGATGGTGATCGTTCTCAGCCTCACCAGTTTCTATCTCGCGCTGCATAGTTCCTCTACGTTGGTTGCGCTTCTCCTGCTCGGTTATGCCGGGGTCTCGCAATTCTTCCCGGGAGTTGTTCTCGGTCTCTTCTGGAGTCGTGTTACGGCAGCCGGTGTTACCTCCGGGCTGCTGATGGGGCTTGTCACCGTTGCGGCGCTTATGCTCTCCCATCGCGATCCCTTCTTTGGCGTGAACGCCGGATTTCTAGCGCTCTGCATTAACTTCGCAGTGACGCTCCTCATAAGCAGAGTGACTTCCGCAAAGTTGAATGGCCTCGATTACGAGCCGAGAGCTTCCCTGGCTTTTCAGGAAGGTGAGCCACTTACGAGTACAGCTTCAGCCAATAGGGGAGATAGGTTCAGCTCTTAGGTATAAGCCGTTTAGGAATCGTGACAAAAAGTAATGCGGGTGGCTGCGGCTCACTTCCTAGACAGCCCTTGAGAGAATCCAGCCAAGCTACTTTACTGCGCCAGACTACTCGTCACCATCGTCTCCGCACTATGTGTATGCACTCGCCGCAGAATCCAGCGCCGCGCCGGAGTTTCGAGCCAGTAAAGACTGGCCACACTCAGCCCGATGCATACCGCTGCATAAAACAAGAATCCAGCCAACCCGTGGCCTTCGATCAGCCGCCGCATGATCGTTCCGACCGGGGTATGGATGAGGTAAAGTGCGTAGCTGGCCTCGCCGAGCACTACGAGCCACTTCGCCGAGAAGGTCGATGCGATCACCCTGTCTCCGCTGGCCAAAGCAAGCAGCGCCAGCGCAAAGAGGGGCGCCTGGACGCCATGCTGTAGCAGCATAACCGAGACCGGCAGGTCCAGGACAGGTGTCGCCAGAAAGCCAGCGGCAGCGACCAGCAGCATCCATGGCGCTAACTGCCGCAATCGACGCGACCGCCTCTCATCGCTGCCGATCCATACGAACAGCTTTGCAAGGCATATCCCCAGGATGAAGATGTAGAAATGCTCCAGCGGATTACTCGACTGCTGCGGTTCGCTCACCCCGGAGTGCGACATCCTCTGCACCAGCAGCAATCCGCCGCCGTACACCGCTATTGCAAACGGCCACATCAGCCGGCCACGCAATTTCCATATCGGCAACGCAAGGAACGGGAACAACAAGTAGAAAAAGGCCTCCACCGAGAGAGACCAGCCCGGTTGGTTGATTCCTCCCAGCCGTACCCACCACGCCTGTAGCAGTCCCCCTGTTGCGAGAAACACTCCTGCAATGTGTCCCCAGCTTCGTTGCTCCACCATGCCTTCGATATGCAGAAAGTGGGGTGTATCCAGCAGCATCGCCGCCAGATACAGTGGATAAATGCGGGCCACGCGTGCCCAGTAGAACCTGCGCCGGTTGACCGGCCTGCCATCTTTCAGGTACACCAGCGCCAGAATGAAGCCAGAAAGCAGGAAGAAAAAGCTCACGCTCACGTATCCCAGTCCAACGATACGCATCAAGACCCTGGGCACCCACCCTAGCGCAGCCAGATTTCTCTCTGCATGGAACAGAAGCACATAAAACGCGGCGAAGAATCGAATCGATGTCAGTGGGAGGATCTTGAACTTATCCTGTGCAGCTTCCATTCAGCACTCCGTTGGCCCTGATTCATGCATCGTCTCTTGTGCAGCCAGGCACAAACTGCGCCCAGCGATACCTGTCATCCACTGCCAAATGCAAAAGTCGTTAAACCTAGAATACAGCTTTTGCTCATGGAGTATTAAACGTCTCGAATGGTTCCGGGGAGCTTATTTCGTTGCCAAAGAGTCAGCAGAAAATCGACGGAAACGTTGAAGTAATTCGCCAGATAACTTATCGAATTACATAGGCCTATTTATTTTAGGACTATTGACCTATGCCCCGCTCGAAGGTGGAGCTACTCCTATAGTTTGAAGTGTGAAAAAGCATTTGAGCATGATAGAAGGGTCTGATCGATTATTGAGGACTTACCCGATGCCGAATCTAGATGTCTTGCGCCGTCTGACCGCTACCATTTCATTAGTTTTGATGCTGACTCCGTTTGCGAATCCGGCCATTGCATCGGCACAAATTTCTGTCGCACCTCCGGCGTCGGCACCAGCGCCGATGAAAGCAGCAGGGCGTGGAGAAGGGCAACGCCAGCCACGCTCGGAAGGAAAGGGCGCACCCGGTCAACCGACTGTGACGGGAGGAGGCATGGCAGAGCGCACCTATCTGCCTGAACCAGGACGCGACAACGCGTTTTCCATGACGATCAATCGCTATGGCATCGCGGCCACATTGCAGACACTGGCATCGCAGGCGGGGACAGCGATTCTCGCGCGGGGCGGCAACGCGGTGGATGCGGCTATTGCGGCCAATGCCGCGGTGGGCGTGATTGAACCGATGATGAACGGCATGGGCGGCGATCTGTTCGCGATTATTTGGGACAACAAGGCGAAGAAGTTATATGCGCTGAATTCCAGCGGCTGGTCTGCGGCGGCGCAGAGCATCGACGCGATGAAGGCCAAAGGCATCACGACCATGAGCGGCAGCAGCATTTACTCGGTGACAGTACCGGGAGCGGTAGCGGGCTGGGATGCGCTGCATAAGCGATTCGGCAAGCTGACCCTGGCGCAGGACCTGGCCCCAGCGATTGCGCTGGCGGCGAATGGGTTTCCGGTGACGGAGACCGATTCTGCGAACTGGGAGAAGTATGGGATGGGGTTTCTTAACCGGCCCGCGTTCGCGTCTGTCTTCCTGCCGAGCGGCACCTATCCGAAGGTCGGTGAAATGTTCAAGAACCCCGATGTCGCAGCTTCACTGCGGCTGGTGGGCGAGAAGGGTCGCGATGCTTTCTACAAAGGGCCGATTGCCGAGTCGATCCTAAAGCTATCGAAGGAGGAAGGCGGCTTTCTGACTGCGGCCGATCTCGCGGATTTTCAACCGGAATGGGTAGAACCGGTATCGACGACCTATCACGGGTGGAAGATCTACGAGACGCCTCCGAATACGCAGGGTATCGCTGCACTCTCGATGCTGAACATCATGGAGCAGTTTCCATTGCGCGAGTGGGGACATGACAGCCCGAAGACGCTGCATATCGAGTTGGAGGCCAAGGCGCTGGCCTATGCGGACATGCTGCACTACGTTGGCGATCCGAGGACGAATGAGATTCCGACGGCGAAGCTGATCTCGAAGAGCCTCGGAGTTGAGCGTGCAAAGCTGATCGGCCCGCGTGCCAACTGCAATGTGCTGCCTTCTGTATTGACGGATCAACTGGCGAAGCTTGCCACGGATACAACGTATCTTGCAGTGGTAGACCGCGATGGCAACGAGGTATCACTGATCCAAAGCAATGCAGGAAATTTCGGATCGGGACTGGTGCCGGAGAAGACAGGCTTCGTGCTGCAGAATCGTGGCAGCGGATTTTCGATGACGCCGGGACAGCCGAACTCGCTAGCAGGGCATAAGCGGCCGCTGCATACCATTATTCCGGCGTTTATGCAGAAGGATGGGATCTCAATCGCCTTCGGCATTATGTCGGGCTTCAACCAGGCACAGGCTCATGCGCAGTTCGTTGCGAATATAGTTGACTTCGATATGAATCTTCAGGCGGCGATGGATGCGGCGCGATTCAATCGGGGAAATTCCGGTTGTGCCGTAAATATCGAGAGCGGCTATCCCCTATCGACGTTCGAGGACCTGTTTGTGAAAGGGCATCAGATCACGATTGTGCCGCGCTATTCGCTTGTCATGGGTCGAGGCAATGCGGTCATGCATGACGATAAATTGAACGTGAACTTTGGCGCATCCGATCCACGGGCGGACGGACAGGCCGTGCCAGAGCAGCCTCCATTTTAGCCGCGCAATCCATAGGAATTTCGCGCCAGCACAATAGAGCGCGATAGACGCATTATCTGCACATTAGGCCATTTGCCATAGTCGCATGGCTGGTCCGGTGTGTGATGATGATTGCAATAAAACCTTGGTGAATCCACGCATTCATCCATGCGCATGAATGCTGTGCTCCATGTGCACAGACTTTAAAGACGATTAGGCGAGGAACTCAAATGGCAATCACGGTAACGCGCGAGGATGTGCGGTTCGATATTTTGAAGAAGGCACGAAACTCGCGCTGGCCGGCGACACCGGAAGAGGGCATCGGAGCCATCACCATCTGCCAGAATGCGGACGATGCAGCCGAAGCACTTCAGCGTGTGGTGAGTGCAGGGCAGCGGCCGACCATCCGTTCGGGAGGCCATTGTTATGAGGACTTCTATGCCAATAACCCCAATGGCACGCTTATCGACATGGGGTTGCTTAACCATACGGGCAATCTGCCGCACGATGCCCGCTATCGGATTGGACCGGGCTCGACCATCGGCAAGGCATATCAGGACCTCTATAAGCTCTATAACGTAACGCTACCGGGAGGCACCTGCGCTTCGGTCGGCGCAGGTGGACACATTACCGGTGGCGGCTACGGCCTGCTCTCACGGCTGATGGGCCTTACCGCAGACTGGATTACAGAGATCGACATCCTCACCGTCGACTCCAAAGGCAAGGTGACTCCGCGCACCGTCAATGCAAAGCACGATGCCGATCTCTTCCGCGCATGTCGTGGCGGCGGCGGCGGAAACTTCGGCGTCATTACCGACTATGTGTTCGATAAGCTGCCGCCAGCACCGCAGGAGGTCATGATCTCGAACCTGTCGTTTCCATGGGCGGACATGTCGGAGGAGAAATTCGCCAGGATACTGAGCACCTTCGGCAACTACTTTGCCACTCGCGGACAAGAGCCGGATACATGGGGATTGTTTGGCGTGATGGAACTGAACCATAAGATGAATGGGCGTCTCGGCATCTCTGTGCAGTTTTGCAACCCCGATGGGACGTGCAAGGACACCAGGGTGCTGGAGGAATTTCTCAACCTGTTCAATACCTGCGACCCAACAACGCAGGTACCGACGCCAACCCGGGGGACACGCGGCGGCAACCGGCCGGAGGCGGTCTGCGGACCTCACATGATGACGCGCGCCGACTGGATTGATACTGACGGCGGGGGCGGCGTGCGTGGCGGCGGCGGGCATCGCGCAAAGTACAAATCGACTTATATGAGAAAGAACTATACAGATCGTGAGATCGCAATCTTCTATAAGCACCTGACACGGATGATTCCTGGAATTGACCTGCGAGGTTCAGTCGTAGAAGTGGACTCTTACGGCGGCGCCATCAACCGCAGGGAACTGAGCAGCGAAACGGTAGCGTTCCAACGGTCGAGCGTCATCAAGATGCAATTTCAGACGTATTGGTCCGAACCTGCGGACGACGAAGGGCACATCGCCTGGATGCGGGACTTCTACAAGGAGCTGTACTCCGGCCCTGAGGTCGACGCAGCCCACCAGGGAACCCCTTTTCCTGGCGAGAATTATCAGGGATGCTATATCAACTATCCGGATAAAGACATGCTCGACTATGCCTTCTGGCCTGAGTTGTATTACGGACCGAACTACGAGTTTCTGCAGCAGGTAAAGAAAAAGTACGATCCGAACAATGTCTTTCATCATGCCATGTCAATTCGGGCATAGGAACAAACAGCAAGGCACGTGTCGCCATCGCGCATGACTGAAGGGATAGGGAGGCCGGTTTCTATTTTCGCCGGCGTAATGGCGGAATGTGTCCCCGATGTGGCTGAGTTAGTCCCTGTAGAGTCTCCGCATCTTGGGTCGCGTGGGCTCATCGATGACAACGTATTGAATTGATTGGCGTCCCCGATGGGATTCGAACCCATGTTATCGCCGTGAAAGGGCGGTGTCCTGGGCCGGGCTAGACGACAGGGACGGTAGGAATGGTGGCCTGAAGCCCCCGAACTCCCCTCCAACGCTACCAACACGGCCTCTTCATGTCAAAAAAAGGGTGCAGGCAAGGCAAAAAATATCTTCTCATGGCAACTGAAGTCCCGCAGATATCAATTCGTAAATAATTGAGAACCCTCCTACATGACATCGTCATCTAAAATTGAAACCCATAGTGCTCTTGCGGAATCAGACACTTAACTTATCTGCGTTTGTCCGTCGCAGGTGTTAACCAGGGCAGGCCGTTGCAATTGACGTTTTTGAATCTGAAGGAGAAACACTGTGTCCTTGACTCCGAACCTCCACCGCATTCTGCCGCTCGCCGTTTTCGCAGGCGTCTGCCTCTTTGCCGGATGCAAATCTGCTCCGCCACCGGTTGCTGCGGCACCCCAGGCGATGCCTGTCAAGGTGTCTCCGGTGACACTTTCGCCGGTTCCCAACGGCGACACCTACGTCGCCACCATCAAGAGCCGCCGTTCGGCCACCATGCAGCCACAGGTGGATGGCAACCTTACCCGCATCTACGTAAAGTCGGGTGATGTTGTCAAAGCCGGACAAATTCTGATGCAGATTGACCCGCTGAAGCAGGTTGCCACCGTCCAGACGCAGCAGGGAACTGAGGCCCAGAAAAGGGCCGTTTATCAGTACAACCAGGCTGAAGTGGAACGCCAGCGCAAACTCTATGAGTCCGGCGTTACTTCAAAGCAGGCCTACGACCAGGCAGTGCAGGCGTATCAGAACTCCAAGGGAGATTTTGATTCCTCCGTGGCGCAGACCAATACGCAGCAACAGCAGTTGGCCTACTATCAGATTCGCGCTCCCTTTGCTGGCATCGTTGGCGATATCCCTGTGCATCTCGGCGACTACGTTTCGGCAACCACCTTGCTCACAACCGTGGATGAGAATGCCGATCTCGAGGCTTATATCTATGTTCCTACGGATAGGGCATCACAGGTGAAGATGGGCCTTCCCGTAGATATTCTCGATGGCAGCGGGAACACGATCGTCAAATCCAAGATCAGCTTTCTTTCTCCTCAGGTAGACAACGGTCTCCAGAGCATTCTCGTCAAGGCAGAAATTCCGCGGACGACCGTGCGTCTCCGCAACCAGCAACTGGTCAAGGGGCGCGTTATCTGGAACACCAACGAAGCGCCCGTCATCCCGGTACTCGCTGTTTCATTGATCGGCGGTCAAACTTTCGTCTTCATCGCAGAACCAAAAGGCGATGGCTACGTCGCGCATCAGATACCGGTTACCGTTGGCGAAACCGTAGACAATACCTACCCGGTTGTCTCCGGCCTCAAACCCGGCGACAAAGTTATCATCTCCGGTCTGCAATTCCTGCAGGAAGGTGCTCCCGTCAAGCCGTTGGGCTAGTCGGCACCGTTCAGCCACTTCTGCGGAGCCGTGCATCAGCTCCGCACCGTCTTTCGCTTACCGCCAGGGCTAAGCCCGCTGGCTAGAGGTACACCTTGGTAGATTTTTTCATTCGTCGCCCGATCTTCGCCACGGTCTGCGCGCTGCTCATCGTCCTCGCTGGCGCTGTCTGCATCCCCACTCTGCCGATCTCCCTCTATCCGGAGCTCGCACCGCCTCAGGTCAACGTCACCGCCAACTATATCGGCGCAAGTTCTAAAGACGTTGAATCGGCAGTCACGATCATCCTCGAACAGTCCATCAACGGTGTCGAGGGTATGCGTTACATGAGCTCGACCAGCTCTAACGACGGTACCTCATCCATCACTGTCACCTTCCAGACCGGCTACGATCTCAATATTGCTGCTGTCGACGTTCAGAACCGCGTTGCCTCGGTACAGGGCCGTCTGCCTGCTGTCGTCAATAACACCGGCATCACCATCACCAAAGCCAACTCGAACTTCGTTCTTGCTGCCGGCTTCGTCTCGCCTGACCATTCGCTCTCTCCAGCTTTTATGTCCAACTATCTGGATGTCTACGTCAGCGACGCCCTCAAGCGCGTCCCCGGTGTCGGCGCGGTCATCATCTTCGGTGAGCGCAAGTACGCCATGCGCATCTGGCTCGATCCCAATAAGCTTGCTGCCCGCGGCCTCACCGCGCTCGATGTCACCAACGCCCTCGCCGAGCAGAACGTCGAAATCCCTGCGGGTCAGCTCGGTCAACAGCCATTCGATTCGAAGCAGGAGTTCCAGATGGCAGTCCGAGTCACGGGACGCCTGACCGATCCAAAACAGTTTGAAAACATTGTCATCAAAAACAGCCCTACTGCCAGTGGAATCGTGCTGCTCAAGGATGTAGGGAGAGCCGAGATCGGTGCTGAGAATTACGACACCGCGCTTAAATTTGAGGGCGGCGGAATTCTCGGTGGAGATGCCGTCGGTGTCGGCGTTCAGCAACTCTCCAACGCCAACGCTCTTGATGTCGACAAACGCTGCCGGGCTGTCCTCAAAGAACTCGAAAAATCCTACCCCCCTGGCATGAAGGGTGTTATTGCTTTCGATACCACGACGGTCATCGGCGACTCTATTCGAGAGGTCGTCCAGACAATTGGCGAAGCTGTCATCATCGTCATCATCGTCATCTTTCTCTTCCTGCAGGACTGGCGTGCGACTATTATTCCCGCCGTCACCATCCCTGTCTCACTGATAGGGACCTTTGCCTTTATCAAGATCTTCGGGTTCTCCATTAATTCGCTTACTCTTTTCGGCATCACCCTAGCTACAGGTCTGGTCGTCGACGACGCTATCGTCGTCATCGAAAATGTCCAGCGCCATATCGAGAAAGAGCACTGCGACAGCCATCGGGCCACCTCCGAGGCCATGGCCGAGGTCACCAGTGCCGTTATCGCCACCTCTCTTGTCCTCATCTCAGTCTTTGTTCCGGTCAGCTTCTTTCCTGGAACCACCGGAATTCTCTACAAGCAGTTCTCGCTGACCATCGCCTTTTCCATCGCCATCTCGGCCTTCAATGCGCTCACCCTTTCGCCTGCGCTTGCCGCGATCCTCCTGCGAGGAGAGCAAAAACATACCGGCATCATGGGTCTGATCCTCAACCCAGTCGAAAATTTCATACAGTGGCTCATCCGCGTCTACGCCAGGCTGGTTACCTTCGTCGTCAAAATTCGCTACGCCATGCTGGTGCTCTTCTTTGCGGGTCTTGCTGCCACTGTCTTCATGTATAACCACGTCCCTACGGCCTTCGTCCCGCAGGAGGACCAGTCCTACTTTCTCATCATTGTCCAGACGCCTCCCGGCGCATCGCTCAGCTACACCTCCGCGTTTGCCGACCGTGTCTCAGCCCTCGTCCGCAAGAATGATGGCGTCTTCGGCACCTTCTCTGTCATGGGCTTCTCGCTTGCCGGAGGCAGTTCACCCAACTCAGGCATCATCTTTGCTCCGCTTAAACCCATTGATGAGCGCGCAAAGATGGGCGCTCAGTATAGCGCCAGGGACATCGTCCGAACGGTTGGACCGCAACTTTTCGCCGTACCTGGTGGTATTGCCTTCGCTGCTGAGCCTCCCGCTGTCAACGGTATCGGTACTGTCGGTGGATTCCAGTTCATCCTCCAGGACGAAGGACGTAATACCTTCGGCGATATTGATCGTGTCGCCCACACCATCGTCGCTCAGTCCCGCGCGCCCGGCTCCGGCCTCACTGGCATGAATACTACCTTCACCTCTAACGATCCGCAGCTTCACGTCACCATCGATCGCGAGAAGGCCAAGACCATCGGTGTTCCTTTAAACCAGATCACTGCCGCCCTTGGCACCTTTATGGGTTCCAGCTACGTCAACGACTTCGACTTCAACAATCGTTCCTATCGTGTCTACGTCCAGGCCGATCAGCAATTCCGCGGCAATGCCCAGGACATCCGTCAGTATTACGTTCGTTCCAACTCCGGCCAGATGATTCCGCTCGATAATCTCGTCACGCTCGACGAGACCTCCGGGCCGCAAGTCATCAACCACTACAACCTCTTCCGCTCCGCTGAAATCGATGGCTCACCAGCTCCTGGCCTCAGCTCCGGTCAGGGCCTCCAGGCCATGGAGCGCCTCTTCGACAAGAACAAGCTCCAGGGCATGACCTTCTCCTGGACCGGACTGGCCCTCGAAGAAGTCGAGTCTGCCGGCAAGGCTATCATCATCTTCGGTCTCGGCCTGCTCGTCGTGTACCTTACCCTCTCTGCCCAGTATGAGAGCTTCGCCCTGCCGTTCATCATTCTGCTTGCAGTTCCCATGGCCGTCCTTGGCGCTCTCGGGCTAGTTGCCGCCCGCGGCCTCGTCGACGACGTCTACGTCCAGATTGGACTGGTCATGCTCATCGGCCTCTCCGCCAAAAACTCCATTCTGATCGTGGAGTTTGCCGAGCAGCAGTTGGAACATGGCAAAAGCATCATCGATGCCGCTATCATTGCGGCCGAGCTTCGCCTTCGACCCATCCTGATGACCTCTATCGCCTTCATCCTCGGCGTTACTCCTCTGTACTTCGCTACCGGTGCCGGTGCCTATGGTCGTCACTCTGTCGGCACAGCGATCATTGGAGGCATGGCTCTCTCCACAGTCCTCAACCTCTTCTTTATCCCTGTCCTTTATGTCATTCTAAAAACGCTACTTAGTAAGATAAAGAGAGCGCCAAGACAGCCCTGTGACGACGAAATACCCGTTTCCGAATCGGCTCACTAAAAACTAAACGGTAATGCCTCCACTTCGCACGATCCTGTCGTACCGATGTGGGCAGAAGATTCTCGATTAGACCAAGGCCACTTCTTATTGGTAAGAAGTGGCCTTGGTGTAATCAGACTGATTTGAGTTACGAGCTTGCTGGTGGAGATGGCACGAGCCGACTTGCCGGCTGTGCTGGTGGCGGGCACGTCCCTGTCGTGCATGAAGGATGCGCAGGTACAGAAGGTGCTGCATTCTTAGTCGGGGATGCTGAAGCAGGATCTGTATCCGTCGTTGGTGCCGCGTCCGGAGTGGCAGGCTCGGGTTTCTGAACAACCGGCGCTGGCTTCGTGGGGGCAGCCGCTCTTTGGACAACGAGTGGAACGGTGACTGTATTGGCGGCTGTAGGGTCATCGCGCAGTCGAAGGAAGAAGCCGCTTCTATTGGGACGAGGTAGCAAGAGCGTTGTGCCGATGAAGCCCTCGGGAACATCCGTAGGGTTAGTAAAGTTGGCGTCGGTGGCAATGGAATCGACCAGATAGAGACCGTTTCCGGTGACGGTGCAGGGCTGAGCCGAGTCCGATGGACAATGTACATTGTCGAGACTGGGCAGCCGGACAAGAGTGATAAGCGGTATCCAATCTCCTGCAGTGCCATCTGCATCGACAGCACGAAGACGGAGAGGGCCGAAGGCGGAAGTACCGAAGGCCTTGAGAGGGTTCAACGTGCCGACCAGGGTGTGATGATTCTGCATGATCAAGGTGCCGGAAGCGACATCAAGCACGGTGTGTAGCGAGTTGTCAGCGTTGGCTATCTCAATTCGTCCCGTGCGCGGAAAGGAGCTCTCGGACTTTAGCGAGAAAGTGAGTTGCTGATTGACGGGAAGATCGTCCGGGTTCGCAAGGTGGATGGACGGGTCCGAGTCCTGTGCGATCCGCTTATTGATGAGGGTGATATCTGGTCGTGCAGGGGCAACATCCACCGGGAGGGTAAGGATTCGTCCGTCTTTGAGCGTGATGTGCGCAGTAAGGTTTTCACCCTGTTTTAGCTTTGGAGTTTTTGCATTGGCCGGAAGTGTCAGGCGCAGAGAAGTTGTGCCGGAGGCCCCTGACCCGGAAGAGGATGCGTCAGTGTCGGTGGATGCCGGAGCCGGCGTAAATACCTGGTCCTTCAGGTTGAGTTGCTTGACCTGATCGAGGTTGGTGCCGGTAAGGAGGGCCGACGTATCGCCGACATAAAACTTCAAAGAGGAGAGTGTGGCGGGCTCGGAGAAGGTTTCAGCAGCTACGAGATCGGGCTTGGCTTCTCCATACTGGCTGATAGAGAGATGCAGCGCGCCAGGGTCGATGGACTTAAGCGAGACCTTGACATTGACGAAGTTCGGCTTGTCAGCCAGCTTCCAATCTGTCTTAACCTGCACCTGCTTGCCGGAGTCGGCATCGAGAGTGATGGACTGGACACAGGCAGAGCCGTTGGAGCTGAGAGAGAGATTGTTCTCTCGTCCCGCGATGAGGACGTCGCCAGCCACCAGCTTCCAGTCTTTGCCTGGGGCGGTTTGCAACTGCATTGTGGGACCGGTGAACGGATCGAATCCCCAGAAACCGGTGATAGTACCTGTAACCTGGCCGGGAAGGGAAGAGCTGGATTTGGTTGAGACTTTGGGAGCGGATGCGGGCAAAGACTTCGCAGTGTCCGTCGTAGCCGTGGGCAAAATCTTTCGTTTTCCACCAGTGTCAGGAGCAAGCGTAAGGCCGCCACGATAGGCGTCGGGCACCAGGGGAATGTCAGTCTCCGGCCCGGTACCGTTGATGTGCAGAACCAAATTGTGCGCGAACGAGGTAGAGAAGACGAGGGGAGCTCCTTCGACCGGAAGAGCCACCGAAGGCTGGAGGAGGCAGGTGACATGCTTTGGGTCTGCGGGGCGCAGTGGCGGAGGAACAGAGGCCTGAATTGCAGGGAGGCCAATGACGATAACCGACTTTGGATTATGGAAGGACGGCGGTGTATTGAGCCGCAGATTCAGACTCTCTCCCTCAGGAAAGGCAATGGCGGGAATGTACTGGTATTGCGCGGTGTGCAGGTTGCCCATGAGATGGACAAGGTCAACGATGGCCCCGACGTAGGCACTGTACAAACCACCTCCGCCGATGGAGGTATAGCTGGCTGCGCTGATTAAATTGGAGGCGTCGCCATTCGTCAGGCTGGAGACCACGGTCTCGCCATGTCCATCATTGAGCAGGGTCTGGTTTCCGCTCTGAGTCAGGCAGGTGTACTGCTGGTCTACCGGTCGATTGAAGCACTCTTCATTGGGCTTGAGATTGAGGGTCCGAGCGATGAGGTTCGAGTGCTCGAGGAGAGCTTTGGGGTCGGAAGGTGGGACCAGGCGCATGTCGGCAAGATATTTCTCGATGCGCGCCTGCTCAAATCCAGCCTCGGCGAGGTCCTGCGAGGCGCGGACGAAGATGCCTGGACGGCCTCGAACTGCGGAACGAAGTGTGCTGAAGTCCCCCCCTGTCTCAGGTGCGAGAAACAGGACAGCCTGCTGTGCCTCGTCCGGAACGTAGACGTTTACGCCTTCTTCGCGGACCTTCTGGTTCCAGGTCTGGATCTTGATGAACCAGTCGTCGGGCGGCGGATTCGTAGTGCCGCGGAGAAAGCAGACCACCAGAAGATAATGCACGGATTGGGTCGTGGGCAGGTCGGGATGAAGCCAAATCTTGTCTCCCGCCTGGAGATTGGGGACCGAGGCGATGGGGAGGGTCTTGCCATCCCGCGTGACATGGATCTCTATCTTGGGGCCCGTCAAGTCGAAACGAGCCGCCTGGGCGAAGAGCATGGGGCAGGCAAGAAAAAGCGCAACAAAAGCTCCACCGGTGCAGAGACGTCTAAACATTGCCATCATTCCATCTTAGACGGCTGAATGGTGGATTGTGGATGCAATGTGCCGGTCGTATTGGCGGAGCGGCTACCCCTTATTACTGATACGAGGGGAGATATGGTCACTGGCGATAACGCCATCGCGAATGGTGACAACACGATGCGCGAACTCGGCGATGTCCGGCTCGTGAGTGACCAGGACAATGGTATTACCTCTTGCGTGGAGGTCATCGAAGAGGGCCATGATCTCGTCGCCGGTCTTTGAATCGAGATTTCCTGTGGGTTCGTCCGCCAGGATGATCGACGGCTTGTTGACCAGTGCGCGGGCGATGGCGACGCGCTGACGTTGGCCGCCGGAGAGTTCGTTGGGCTTGTGCATCATGCGGTCACCGAGACCGACCGATTCGAGCACAGCCTTGGCGCGTTCGGCGCGCGCGACCGCCGGAGTGCCGTTATAAATGAGCGGCAGCTCGACATTATGGAGCGAGGTGGCACGAGCCAGCAGGTTAAAGGTCTGGAAGACAAAGCCGATTTCCTTGTTGCGGATGCGGGCCAGTTCGTCGTCGTTGAGTTCGGAGACGTCATGGCCATTTAGCCAGTATTTGCCCTGCGACGGAGAGTCGAGGCAGCCGATAAGGTTCATCAGGGTCGATTTGCCCGAGCCTGACGGACCCATGATGGCAACATACTCATTGTGCCGGATACGCAGGTTGACGCCGCGAAGGGCATGGACCTGCTGATCGCCCATCTCGTAGGTCTTCCAGAGATTGTCCGTGACGATGATGTCGCCAGGTCGCGGCCCAGAGGCATTGCTGAGGGTTGGATCAACTGCGGTTTCGATGGCCATCCGGTTCTCCGGTTCCTGCATGTTTCAGGATAGTACGTTTATGCTGACGCGGCAGTTCCTTTTGCGCAACGGGATTCCCGCTTCAGGCTATGATTACGACTGGTCGGTTGGGGTGACCGTCTCAGGAGTGTTGTCTCGTTTGACGATGGTCCCGCTCTTGAGCGTCCGCAAGACCTTATAGCGGCCTGTGACGATCTCGTCCCCTGCCTTCAGCCCGCCGAGCACCTCGATGTCCGTCGCTCCGGTGATGCCGGTCTTCACGGGCACAAAAACTACGCGCAGCTTCTTTCGGTCGGATCGTAGGAGGTAGACACCCTGAACGAGTTTTGTGTTGGTCGTGTTCTCCGCCGCGGCCACTGTTTTGGAGGGCTTGCCGGCATTGGCGGCCAATGCCTTTTCCGCAGTTTCATTGCGTTCCACCAGCGCCTGAATAGGAATGGTCAGGGCATTCGGCTTGTTCGCTGTAGTGATCTTTGCCGTGGCCGAGAGTCCGGGACGAAGATCGTCAGAAGGCTGATCGAGGGTGACGACGACCTTGAAATCCTTGGCTTCTTCAGTCCCGGTTGTGCTCTGACTGGTGGCGATGCCCGTAGTGCGCAGCAGCGCCTGGTCGCCGACCTGGGTAACATGCCCTTTGAAGATACGTCCCGGCAGGGCATCGACGGTGACATCGACCGGCTGGCCCATAGCAACGTTGACGATGTCCGT
Source organism: Acidobacteria subdivision 2 bacterium RH1 MAG20 (assembly GCA_002197545.1). The sequence goes on from NFUO01000262.1 coordinate 61,767, forward strand.
CTCATCGACCTTGACCTCGGCCGTGATAACGGACATGTCAGCCAGCGTCATCAGCGTAGAGCCTTCGGCATTTTGAATGCCGACGACGACCGTCTCGCCCTCTCGAACAGGCACATTCGTGACCAGGCCATCGAATGGAGCGCGGCTGATCGTCTTGTCCAGGGCATCGTAGTTGGAACGTTGGCTCGCGATAGCCTGATTCACGTGCGCACGTTGCGAAAGGGTCTGTGCCAAAGCTTGCGCATACGACGCCTGACGCTGGGCCAGGGTTGCGACGGCCATATCGTAGGCCGCTTTTTTGCTGTCAAAATCCTGCTTGGCGATGAGTTTGTCCTGGTACAGCGCCTGGGCACGGTTATAATCCAGCTTCTTTTGTTCAAGATCAGCCTGGGCGGCCGCAATATTTGCATCAGCAGTCTTCTCGGCGGCGACGTAGCTATTGACGTCGGTGCGGCTCGACGCGATGGTGGCCTGCTGGGCGGCGACGGTCGCCTCCGGCTGGACGTTCTCGACCGTGGCCAGGACCGTGCCCTTCTTGACGTGGTCGCCTTCCTTCACATTCAGGTGCGTAATGCGCCCGAAAGAGGTGGCGCCGACGTTGACGTAGGTCTTGGGCTTGATCTGCCCGGTGCCGTTGACGATAGAGACAAGGTCCTGGCGCACGGCTTTACCCGTCGCAACCTTCGTAACATTGGCCCGCCCATGAATAATAGTGCCTGCGACGATGCCTGCCAGTACCAGGACGCCGACGACGATCAAAACGATTTTTTTCGCGCTCATTGCCGCTTTCTTTTCGCAGACCGGGGTTTAGCCCAACCTGCGCGCATTTTGAAGATGAATAGCCGTCAGAGGGTCATACGAAAAACCGACACGCTGAGTTCCATCGGTGTTCCCCTTGCAAAAATCGGGAGAAGGTCTGCAATTATCTGAAGACGAGCCTTATGCTGTTCGTTTTAATACGGATGATCATAGCAGGGTATGAGCCGGAATCTAGCTCTTGTAGCGGGGAGGTAACCGCTCTACAATACAGATTGGTTAACAGGAGCACTACCCCGATTATGAATACGTCACGGCGTCTGGTATTTGGCACGGCTTTTCTCTTCTTGACGATGATGGGGGTAAGCGCTTTGCCGGCGCAGGACGCAAACAGCGCCGTTCCGTCGGTAGACGGCACAACGACCAATCCTTCCAACGTCGAGAAGCCGGACCCGCTCAAGCGTCAATTGACCGACAAAGAAAAGCGCGCTCAACAGAAGGCCCTGCGCGGCGAGTTGCACGGCGTCTACAAGAAGTGGCTCGACGAGGACGTTCGCTGGATCATCACCGACCAGGAGAGGAAAGCCTTTCAGAACCTGAGCAACGATGAGGAGCGCGATTCGTTCATCGAAAACTTCTGGCTGCGTAGAAATCCCAATCCCGACTCGCCCGAGAATGAATACCGCGAAGAGCACTATGCGCGCATTGCCTATGCCAACGAACATTTCGCCGCCGGCATGCCTGGCTGGAAGACCGATCGCGGCCACATCTATATCGCATACGGCAAGGCCGATAGCATCGACTCGCACCCAAGCGGTGGCGAATACGAGCGCCCCATGGAGGAGGGCGGCGGTAACACTTCAACCTATCCCTTTGAGGTCTGGCACTACCGTTATCTGGCTGGTATTGGCGACAACATCGATATCGAGTTTGTAGACACCTGCATGTGCGGTGACTACCACATGACCATCGACCGCTCCGAGAAAGACGCCCTCAAGCATGTTCCGGGCGCGGGCCTCACGATGTATGAGCAGAACGGCCAGTCGTCGAAGGCAGACCGCTTCTCGGGCGGCGGCCTCGAACAGCTTGGCAACGGACCCATGTCATCGCAGAACCAGAGCAAGCAGTTTGACCGGTTGGATCAATACGCCAAGCTGATGGCCCCCCCGGAGATCAAGTTCAAGGACCTGGAGTCGTTCATGGCGACTTCAAAGATCCTGACCGGACCGCCGTTCCTCTTCAGCGTTCGCACCGACTATGTGAAGATCACGAACGATACGGTCCTGGTGCCGCTTACGCTGCAGATTCGGAATGGGGACATCACGTTCAGCAACAAGGATGGCGTCGCCACCGGTACGGTGAACATTCTCGGACGCGTCTCCAATCTGAATGACAGGCCGATCCAGACCTTTGAAGATACGGTCAATGTTCAGGTGCCGAGCGAGTTGCTCGGCCGTACGCAGAACAATGTGTCGGTGTATTGGCAGGCGCTGCCGTTGCGGCCGGGCCTGTACAAAATCGACATCGCGATCAAGGACGTCAACAATCCTGACCACATTGGCAGATGGAAGCGCAGCGTGAATGTGCCAAAGTATGACGATGACCGCCTCTCGTCCTCCTCGCTGATCTTTGCCGACCAGATGTGGCATGTTGCGTCGAGGGACATCGGCGCAGGCAACTTCGTCATCGGCGATACCCACCTCCGCCCCCGGGTTCCATCCGAGATGTCTGTGCCGGTCACCTTCCATCGCGCCCAGAATTTGAACTTCTGGATGCAGGTGTATAACCTCGGTATCGATGAGAAGAGCAAACGCAACGATGCAACCATCGAGTACCAGATTGTGAATACGGCAACCAACCAGACGGTTCTGCAGACGCAGGAGCTCACCTCGAAGACGAACCCGAATGCGGACCAGGTGACGCTGGAGAAGAGCCTGCCGCTGGCAAGCTTGGAACCGGGAAAATATAAGGTGACGATTAAGGTCAATGACGGAATCTCCAAGCAGCAGATCGCAGAATCTGCGCCTTTTGTAGTGGATTAGTGCAGTCGGGCATCACAAGCGGCCAAACGTTTGCGCGGATTTCAGGAAGCGATGAACGGGCTGGATAGGTTGTAAAATCCGCACCCTGCTTTACTCGGTGCGGTCAGACTATGGAGCCGCCGTCGACGCGCAGAAAGCTAACACTGTGCAACGATCCCAGGTGAAGATCGCGCTTTTGACTCTGGTGCTGTCAACAGCATCTGTGTGCCTTGCCGCGGGTGGCGGCGCCACGGTCTCTGGGGTTGTGCGCGATGCGGATGGGGTTGCCCAGATGGGCGTGCTGGTCCAGGTACTGGAAAATGGAACGGTCATGGCAGGAAGGGCATTTACCGACCTCCATGGACGCTATCTGATCTCGCAATTGGTCCCTGGCAAGTACCAGGTGCGGGCCAGCGCGGCTCTTTTCGTGCCTGCGACGCGGGGAGATCTGCACCTTCGTCCCGGTGCCCAGACGATTGTAAACCTTACGCTGAATACCCTCTTTGCCGCGACCAATTGGCTGCCGGCGGAGCGCCGTAAAGCAGACGAGCCAGGCGATGACTGGAAGTGGACACTGCGTTCGGCTGTCAATCGCCCCATCCTGAGAATGGTCGAGGATGGCAATGTCATGACTGTTTCTTCGAGCGTGACCGAATCCTCCACCCCCTCCGAGCGGGTGAGGGGCGCGGTAACAAGCGGTGACGGCGGCTTTGCCGAGGGCGGCGTTCACAATGTGGTTACGGTGGACCGTGTGCTCGACGATGGCGCCGGCATGGTGGTCCGCGCGGACATTGGAACAGCCCTTGGGCCGTGGATGGGCATGCCCTCGATGGACCTCGCCACAGGTTTCGAGCGGCGGCTGGGATTTGCCGGTTCCACCCGCGCCATAGTCAGCTATCAATCCCATCCGGAGATGATTGGCTCCGGCGATACGTCGGGCCTGCAGGCATTCCAGATGGCCAGTGCCCAGAAGATGCAGATTGGCGATCTGGCGGACGTTGAGGTTGGAGGTCTCGTCTACATGGTCCATACAGCCGGCTATGCCGTCGCCTCTATGCCGTTCCTCAAGATAACCACGCATCCATCGACCGACTGGACAGTGGGCTATCGGATGGCCACCTCGCGCGACCTGCAATCCTACGCTGGCCTCAATACCGTGCAGCAGGAGCTGCCGGTCGCCGCGATGTCCCAGAACGGAATGCGGACGGAACACGGGTTGCATCAGGAGTTTGCCATTGGCCGCAAAGTCGGCCCCGGCCTCATTCAGATTTCGTATTACCTCGATTCGCTCGATCAGATGGCGCTATCCGGCGGTGGAGATCTGAGCGCGGCGGACATTGCCCAGCTAGGCCAATCGGGTGACGGCGTACTTGCGGACGAGGCGACAGGCAGTTTCCATCTTCTGCGTTCCGGGTACAAGACCCAGGGCATGAACCTCACTCTGTCTGAGCCGATTACCGACAACATGTGGGTAGCGCTCGAATACAGCACAGGAGCCGCGCTGACTGCGAAGGACGACGACATCTTAACCTTACAGAATATGGCCACCGAGTTCGCTCCGCTCATGTCTCAGTCGGCGACGGTTGCGGTGAAGGGAAGGGTCCTCCGCAGCGGAACGAGGGTCAGGGCTGCATACCGTTGGCAACCGGCTCGCACGGTGACTGCGGTGAACCCTTACGCGGCGTTCAGCGATCAGGCCTACCTCAGTTGCTATCTGCGGCAGGCGATAAAGTTAGGTAACCTATTACCTCCGGGGCTCGAAGCTACAGTCGATGTCACCAACCTGCTCGCCGAAGGATACCGCCCCTTCCTTTCAGCCGACGGCAAGACCCTGTTCCTGGCCCAATCCCCACGAGCCGTGCAGGCCGGCCTGGCCTTCACCTTCTAAGAATCTATCCAAAAACTACAAGCGAAGATCGTTTTGCTATTGTTTACGTCCTCATGCTGTCCTTTCACGTCGCGGGTATCCCGTCCATCGCGTCTTTTGCGATGGGTGGGAATGTAACCCATCCCAAGCCATTGTTACCGTTGTTTTGAGGATTTCGAGAGAAATGCGTTGGTGGGCTGTGTGGTTTGAACTGTTTTCGGGGGGACTGAGTCGTAAGGTGCTGGGTGGTTATCGGTTAGTTGGTTAATAGCCTGGGTTTCCAGTTGTGCGTAAAAGGGGAAAGGGGTACAAAGAGTGTGCCGGGTTGGTGGGTTCGGTCCGGTTTTTATCTGGTTTGTTTCTGGTATTGGGAGGTTCTCTGATGGCTGCTATGGCGCAGGTGGCGACTCGCGAGGTAATGGATATTCGACAGGCATCGGAGTATCTGGGCATCAGCGGGGACACGCTGTACCGGTATGCTTCGGAGGGGTTTATCCCGGCGTTCAAACTGGGTAATCGCTGGCGGTTCAAGAAGAGCCTGTTGGATGCGTGGATGGATGAGAAGTCGGGTGTGAAGGTGGTGGCTCCAGCGACGGTGATGCCGAAGCAGAAGAAGCCGGCGGGGCGGGTGCGTTAGAGAGATTGATTTTGTGTGACGTTGCTGAGTAAGCAAATCGCAAATTTCGACTGTGAAGCGTGAAGATCCATAGGCCTCCGCCTAGGGAGACTTCTGAGATATCTTCATTTGATCATTTCAGATGAAATGAATGCCCGCGATTTATTTCAGGCGGATTGCAGGGTGATGATGGTGATTTCCGGTGGACAGTTGAAGCGGAAGGGGATGCCTACGGTGCCGATGCCGCGGTTGACGTAGAGCTGCATTTTGTTCAATTGAAAGAAGCCTTCGGCGTATTTTTTGCCCATCGGCGGGAGGACGAGGGGGGGAAGGAAGGGCAGGCGGATCTGGCCGCCGTGGGTGTGGCCGGCAAGCATGACGTCGACGAGAGGTCCGCGAGGGTGCTTGAGGACGAAGTCAGCGTAATCGGGTTCGTGCGCCATGAGGATGACGGGGCCGTCGGGGAACGGTGGGACGGCGAGGTCGAGGCGGGGGTTGGTGGTGCCGGGATCGTTGACTCCACAGAGCCAGAAGCGGGAGCCGTTGCGCTCGATGGGGAGGTGCTCGTCGACGAGGACGGGGATGCCGTTGGAGGTGAGGGAGTCGATGACGAGCGCGGAGCCGACCGAGGTGTCGTGGTTGCCGAGGCAAGCGTAACGCAAGGGGCAGGTGAGGGTACTGAGGATCTCGGCGCAGTGGTGGGCGGCGGACCGGCCGTTGAGGAAGGTGAGCGAGCCGTAGGTGACGAAGTCTCCCGTGAGCAGGACCATGTCTGCGGCGAGGGCGTTGACGTGGCGGACGACGCGCTCGAGGAAGAAAGGCTCGGTGAACTCGTCGAGATGGATATCGCTGATTTGCGCGATGCGGAAGCCGTGGAAGGCGCTGGGAAGATTGGAGATGGCAAGGGTGCGGGGGACGAGATCGAGCTCGTGGCGGGAGATTTCGCCGGAATAGAGGGCTAAACCTGCTGCCGTGGCTCCAGCGCCGATGAGAAAGTGGCGGCGGGTGAAGCGCGATGGCTGATCGTGGTTAAAGCCGGACATAGGCTATGATACCGGGTTGTGAGGGTGATGAGCGAGTTTTGCCGCACAAGTTCGGTAGAATCAATGTGATGAGTTTAAGTGTGCGGAAGAAGAGAGCGGGAGCCGCGGCAAAGGCTGCTGGGGTGGATAGCTTGCTGGTGACGCATCTGCCGGATGTGCGGTATTTTTGCGGGTTTACCGGCTCGAATGCGGCGCTGGTGCTGGCGAGCGGACGGGCGGTGCTGTTTACCGATGGGCGGTATACGGCCCAAGCCAAGGCGGAGGCTGTGGGGACTCGGGTGGTGATTGCGAAGAAGCCGGCAGTGGCGGCGGCTTGTGAGTGGATGGAGGCTGCCGGGGTTCGGCGGTGCGGGTTTGAGGCCTCGCAGACGACGGTGGCTGCGCTGGAGGGAATGCGGAAGGCGGTTTCGGCGAAGGTTCGGCGGGGAATGTTTCAGGCAGTTGAACCGCTGGTCGCGGGACTACGCGAGGTGAAGGACGCGGAAGAGATTGCTGTGATGCGCAGGGCTGCTTTGCTGGGCTGCCGGTTGTTCGGCGGAATGCTCAACTTTATGCAACTGGGGTTGACTGAGGTTGCGGTGGCGGCGGAGTTGGAACATGCGGCTCGGCTGGCCGGTGCGGAGGCGATGTCGTTTGAGACGATTGTCGCCAGTGGGGAGCGAAGTGCGCTGCCGCATGGTCGGGCGACTCAGGCTAAGCTGCCTAAGAGGGGTTTTGTTACGCTGGATTTTGGCGTCGTGGTGGACGGGTATTGCAGCGATATGACGCGCACCGTGCACATGGGCAAAGCGCTGCCGGGCGAGCGGGAAGTGTATGATGCGGTTCTGGAAGCGCAGGAGGCTGCGGTCGCGAAAGTGGCTCCGGGCGTGACCGCTGGTGAGGTCGATGAAGCGGCGCGAAGCGTGTTGCGAAGGGCTGGGCTGGACAAATATTTCAGTCACTCGACGGGGCATGGCGTTGGGTTGGAGATTCATGAAGGGCCGAGGCTTGCAGCGAAGCAGACGCAGGTTTTAGAGCAGGGAATGGTGGTCACGATTGAGCCCGGAGTTTATATGCCGGGCAAGTTTGGAGTACGGATCGAGGACATGGTGCTAGTGACCGCGGCGGGAGGCGAAGTTCTGACGCCGAGCGTGAAGGCCTGGATTGAGTTGTAAATTACTAGAGTGCCGCAACAGGTACAGGAGATATGGATGGACGTAAATAAGTTGCAAGAGCTTCGCGAACTGGTCGAATTTCTGAAGGCGAATGAGATCGCCGAGTTCGACATGGAACAGGATGATCTGAAGGTCCGCATCAAGTTCGCCGGCGAGCCTGCGGCCTCGACTGGCAGTGTCGACCTTGCTCATCTGAGTCGGCTGATGGCTTCGGCGCCTGTTGCAGCTTCGGCACCGGTTGCGGTTCATGCTGCGGCTGCGGAGAGCGGTCCTGCTGCGGTGCCGGAGGAAGCTCTGCATGAGGTGAAGTCGCCGATCGTGGGGACGTTCTATGAGTCGCCTTCGCCGGGGACTCCGGCTTTTGTGAACGTTGGGGACCAGGTGGAGGTTGGCCAGGTGCTCTGCATCGTCGAGGCGATGAAGCTGATGAATGAGATCGAGTCGGACGTCGCCGGCGAAGTGGTGAAGCGGATTGCCGCGAGCGGACAGCCTGTGGAGTATGGACAGGCATTGTTTGCGATTAAGGCCCGGTAACAATCGCTACTCGACTGGAAGAGAACAGGATAAGCATGTTTCGTAAGGTATTGATTGCAAATCGCGGGGAGATTGCGCTGCGGGTAATCAGCGCATGCAAAGAGATGGGAATCCGCACGGTTGCCGTGTACAGCGAGGCCGATAGGAATAGCCTGCATGTACGATTTGCGGATGAGGCCATCTGTATAGGTCCGCCGAGATCGGCGGAAAGTTATTTGAATGTTCCGGCGGTGATCTCGGCAGCGGAGATTGCGGATGTGGATGCGATTCATCCGGGCTATGGGCTGCTGAGTGAGAATGCGAACTTCGCCGAGGTGTGCCGGGCATCGAATATTAAGTTCATCGGACCTCCGCCGGAGGTGACGCGGATGATGGGTGAGAAGTCGACGGCGCGGCAGACGATGAAGAAGGCGAAGGTGCCGATTCTGCCTGGGTCGGATGGCGTGATCGCGAGCGAAGGCGAGGCGCTGGAGTGGGCTCGCAGCGTTGGCTATCCGGTGATTTTGAAGGCGGTGGCCGGTGGCGGCGGGCGCGGGATGCGCATCTGCCGCAATAAGGAAGAGTTGCCGGGGCTGTACCAGCAGGCTTCGATTGAAGCGGCGAATGCGTTTGGCAACGGCGACCTCTATATGGAGAAGTTCATCGAGCAGCCGCGGCATATCGAGTTTCAGGTGCTTGCCGATGAGCATGGAAACGTTATGAGCCTGGGCGAGCGCGAGTGCTCGATCCAGCGGCGGCATCAGAAGCTGATCGAAGAGGCTCCGAGCTTGATGGTGACTCCGAAGCTGCGCGAGGAACTGGGCAGGACGATCAAGAAGTCGCTTGAGAATATTGGGTATTGGAACGCCGGGACGATTGAATTCCTGATGGATGAGGACGGCAAGATCTACTTCATCGAGATGAATACTCGGATTCAGGTAGAGCATTGCGTCACCGAGATGGTGACAGGAATTGATTTGGTGAAGGCGCAGTTACGGATTGCGGCGGGAGAGAAGCTGAACTCGATTGTGACGGAGCCGGTTACGATTCGCGGTCATGCGATTGAGTGCCGTATCAATGCTGAGCATCCGGAGAAGTTCACGCCGAGCGCGGGCAAGATTACGGCGTTTAACCTGCCCGGCGGCAATGGAGTGCGCGTCGATACGGCGCAGTATGCGGAGGGTGTGGTGCCGCCGTATTACGACTCGCTGATTGCGAAGCTGATCTGCCACGGCAAGGACCGCGAAGAGGCCATGAACAAGATGCAGCGGGCGCTCTCGCAGTTTGTGGTGCAGGGAATTCATACGACGATTCCGATGCATCAGAAGATCTTTGCGGATGAAGAGTTCCGATCGGGCAAGTTCGATACGAAGTTCATGGAACGGTTCTTCGAGCGGCAGAAGGACATCAAGGTGTAATCTTCGCCTCACGCCCGCGAATGGACTCGTGGTGTATGACATTACGCAGAATGAGTATGTGAGGCTTGTATGGTGCGTAGGTGGTTTTGGCTCTTTATTTTTGTTGTCACATCGAGTGGATTTAACCCGGGCCTAAGAGGACAAGCCGATTTAAGTGGTCGCCTGTCGAGTGCAACGCCTCCGGCATATCCTCTTGCCGCAAAAGCCGCAGGAGTTGAAGGTAAGGTGGTACTCAAGGGAGTAATTGGCACAGATGGCAAGATGAGGAATCTACAGGTCACGAAGGGGCCTCACGAACTCCGGCAGGCCGCTATCGACGCAGTTACGCGATGGGTGTACCACCCATACACGCACAATGGGGAACTTGTGGAAGTTGCGACTACCGTGACGGTGAACTTCACGATGGGCAATAAGAAGGAAAAGGCGGTTGCTCAAGCAGAAGCTCGGGCAGCTTTGGCCAAGGCAGCTTCAGAAACTACAGTGCAAGATGCAGCACATGTGCCAGCAATGAAGGAGTAGGCTAATGCCACCCGTGGCTGCCGGTTACTAATTGCTCCGAACACTTACGATAGGATTTGCTTCCAGAATAAGAAGAGGAAGGAGCGGCTCCTAAACGTGATAATGCGACAATTGCCGAGACTTTACGCCATAGTCGATGCGGAAGTACTGGCGGTGCGAGGAATCGCGCTGGCGAAATTTGCAGATGAGTTGCGGGCAGCGGGTGTAGGTTTGGTCCAGTACCGGGATAAGAGAGGGTCTGCACAGGAGGTGCTGCGAAATGCTGCGGTGATTCGGGAGGCGTTTACCGGAATCGATTGCAAACTGATTCTGAACGATCGCGCTGATCTTGCGGTGCTTGCTGGGTGGGACGGGGCGCATGTGGGGCAGGGGGATTTGTCTCCGGAGGATGCGCGACGGGTGGTGGGTACGGAGCGGTGGGTTGGGGTTTCCACGCATACAGAGGAGCAGGTACGACTGGCGGATGCGAGTTGTGCGGATTATGTAGCCGTTGGGCCGGTGTTTGCTACTGGAACAAAGCTGGATGCGGAGCCTGTGATTGGGCTGGACGGGGTGCGGCGGCCGCGGGCTTTGACGACAAAGCCGATGGTGGCGATTGGGGGAATTACGCGGGCGAATGCGCGAAGCGTGATCGAAGCCGGGGCGGATTCGGTGGCGGTGATTAGTGCTTTGTTTGTTGAGGGGGAGCCGGTCGAGAAAGTGGTGCGGGACTTTCTGGAGATTTTGGGGTAGAACTGACGGAACGTGAATAGCAGACCAACAAAAGCAACCGCAGGTCCTTCGACTTCGCTGCGCTCCGCTCAGGATGACAGTTCTGTGGCCCCTTCGAGTACATCTGCTCCGCAGTTTGTGCAGGGGATGGGGCTGTTTTCGGCGACGGCGATTGTGATGGGCTCGATGATCGGGTCGGGCATCTTTATCGTCTCGGCGGACATGTCGCGAGCACTGGGGTCGCCCGCGCTGTTGATCGCGGCGTGGCTGGTGACGGCGGTGATGACGGTGATCGGCGCGCTAAGCTATGGCGAACTGGCGGCGATGATGCCGAAGGCGGGCGGTCAGTATGTCTATCTGCGCGAGGCTCTGGGGCCGCTGTGGGGATTTTTGTATGGGTGGACACTGTTTCTGGTGATTCAGACGGGTACGATTGCTGCGGTGGGCGTGGCTTTTGGAAAATTTCTTGGGGTGTTTGTCCCGTCGGTCAGCGCGGAGAGATGGCTTTGGCATATCGGGCATGTTCCGGCGTGGCATGTGGGGCCGATGGTGCTGGGCAATATGGACATTGGGCTAAACATGGTCAACCTTTCGGCGATTATGGCGATTACGCTGCTGACACTGTTGAATACGCTGGGCGTGAAGATGGGCGCGGCGGTGCAGAATGTGTTTACTTCGGCGAAGGTGCTGGCGCTGGGGGCAGTGGTGCTGGTTGGCTTGTTTGCGAAGGATGCGATTGCGCTGGCGGCAAACTTTGGCGCGGGGTGGCACCGCTTCTGGGCGGGTGCGGGGTGGCATACGAGCCACGCGGTAGTGGTTGGCGTGGGTGGGCCTACGGCTTATGTTGGTCTGTTGACCATCGTTGCGGTGGTGCAGGTGGGGTCGCTGTTCAGCGCGGATGCGTGGAACAATGTGACGTTTACGGCGGGGGAGATCAGGAACCCGAAGCGGAATCTGCCGCTGTCGCTGGCGATTGGAACAGGCGTTGTGCTGCTGCTGTATGTGCTTTGCAACTTCGTCTACTTGAGTGTGCTGCCCATGTCGGGCGACCCAGCTGCGGAGACGGTTGTGGGGCGGGGAATCCAGTTTGCCTCTGAAGATCGTGTGGCGACGGCGGTGATGCAGAGCGCGTTTGCCGGGTATGGCGCGAAGCTGATGGCCGCTGCGATTCTGATATCGACCTTTGGATGCGTGAACGGAATGCTGCTGGCTGGTGCGCGTGTGTATTATGCGATGAGCCGGGATGGGTTGTTCTTTAAATCTGTCGGCAAGCTGAGTGATAGATCGAAGACGCCGGTGAACTCGCTTTGGGTGCAGTGGGCGTGGACTTGCCTGCTGTGTTTGTCGGGTAGTTATGGGCAGTTGCTGGATTATGTGATCTTTGCGGTGCTTATTTTTTATATTCTGACGATTGCTGGACTGTTTGTTTTGCGGCGGACGCGGCCCGAGGCGGTGCGGCCTTATAAGGCTTTCGGGTATCCTGTGTTGCCGGCGTTGTACATCGTTATGGCGGCCTGGATTTGCGTGGTACTGTTGCGTTACAAGCCGCAATATACGTGGCCGGGATTGGTGATTGTGCTGCTGGGTGTGCCGGTGTATCTGGTTTGGACGTCTATAGCGGGCAAACGAACAGTTGAGGCATAAGTCGTGAAGTAATGGTAGTGTCACTTTGAAGGGTGTTGGAGGCTAGGCCTGGATGTTGAAACTGCTGGCAACAAAGCCGCTTGAGACGATTCTGAATGAATCTGCCGAGACGGGCGAACATACGCTGAAGCGCTCGCTGGGCGCGACCAATCTTATTGCTCTAGGCATTGGCGCAATTATTGGCACAGGAATTTTTGTACTCACTGGACCGGCGGCGGCCATCTATGCGGGACCGGCGGTTGTGTACTCGTTCATCGTGGCGGGGATTGCGTGCCTCTTTTCGGGGCTGTGCTATGCAGAGTTTGCCGCGATGATTCCGGTGGCTGGCTCAGCCTATACGTATGGGTATGCGACGCTGGGCGAGATATTTGCGTGGATCATTGGCTGGGATCTGGTGCTGGAATATGCGTTTGGCGCGGCAACGGTGTGCTCGGGCTGGAGCGGCTATGTACTGAGCCTGTTGCAGGATTTTCATATCCGGCTGCCGCCTGCGCTTGCGGGAACGCCAGGAGCGGTGTTCGTGTACTGGAACGGGCATTGGGAGCTGTTGAACCGCGTTGCAATGAAACTGTCAGAGCTTGGGGTCGATCCGGCTACTCTGCCGCATAAGTATGGGGTCTTCAATCTGGTAGCGTTTCTCGGGATCATGGGGGTGACCATGATCCTCGTGATCGGCATTAAGGAATCGGCCAATTTCAACTCATTTATTGTGGCTGTGAAGCTGATCGTTCTGGTGATCTTCCTGGTTATCGGAGTTCATACGCTGTTGTTGCAGCCGAATTTGCTGAAGGTGAACTGGCATCCGTTCCTTCCTCCGAATACAGGGAAGTTTGGCGAGTTTGGAATCTCGGGAGTAATTCGTGCGGCAGGCGTGATCTTCTTTGCTTATATCGGATTCGATGCGGTATCGACGGCAGCGCAAGAGGCGAAGAACCCGAAGCGGGACATGCCGATTGGCATTCTAGGATCGCTGGCTATCTGCACGGTGCTGTACATCCTTGTGGCCGGTGTGCTGACGGGGCTGGTGAATTATCATGCGCTGGACGTTCCGGATTCGCTGGCGGTGGGAATCGACGTTACGGGCGTGCGGTGGGGCAGTTTGCTGGTCAAGCTGGGCGCTCTGGGCGGTCTTTCGAGCACAATGGTGGTGATGTTGCTGGGCCAAAGCCGGGTATTCTTTTCGATGTCGAAGGATGGCCTGCTGCCCAAATTTTTCAGTGCTGTCCATCCTAAGTTTCGGACTCCGTGGATCTCCTCGATAACGGTGGGTTTGGTGGTGGCGACGTTCGCTTCGCTGATTCCTCTGGCCGAACTGGGTGAGATGACGAGCATTGGAACGCTGCTGGCCTTCATCATCGTATGCGCCGGGGTTTGGGTGTTGCGCAGGAAGCGGCCCGAGATTGCACGTCCATTCCGCGCGCCCTGGGTGCCGGTGACGCCGATTCTTGGCATTGCCGTCTCGCTGCTCATGATGCTGTTTCTACCTCTGATGACATGGATACGGCTGATCCTTTGGCTGGCAGTAGGGCTGGTGATCTATTTCTCTTACAGCAGGTATCGGAGCAAGGTGCAGTTGCAATTGGAAGAGCCGGTAGAGTAGAGATAGCGATATGTGATCGAAGATGGCCATGGAAGGTATCATTCCTTCCATGGCTAAGCGAATTATTTCCGCTCATCCTATTTCCGCTCATCAAAGCTGGCTGCCGTCTGCCAATGATCCAGCCACTGATTTTCCACTGAGCCACCTGCCTTATGGGGCGTTTGAGGTCGATGGGAGCCAGCATCTTTGCGTTGCAATCGGCACGCATCTCCTCGATCTTTACCAATGCGCGCAGGCAGGTCTTTTGCCTGCTTCGGTTGCGGCCGCCTGCCAATCTGCGACGCTCAATGAACTGATGAGTCTTGGCCCTAAGGCGTGGGCCGAGCTTCGCCAAAACCTTACCAGGCTGCTTCACGATACTGCTGAGTTATCTCAACGGCAGCAGGTCGAGGCTGCGCTTCACTCCATTGCCGGGGTTACGCTTCTCAAACCTGTTGATATTCCCAACTACACCGATTTTTATGCTTCGATTCACCACGCTAGGCGCGTAGGTAGTCTCTTCCGCCCAGAACAACCCCTTTTGCCCAATTACAAATATGTCCCCATCGGCTATCACGGACGGGCGTCTTCCATTGTTGTCAGCGGAACACCGGTTTTTCGGCCATATGGCCAAGTACGTCCGTTGAGCGCTGAGGAGAAACCTAAGTTTCAAAGGAGCAATGCGTTGGATTATGAATTGGAGCTGGCACTTTATGTCGGCCAGCCCAACGTCATTGGGGTGCCTATTCCGATAGCTGAAGCGACTGAGCATCTTTTTGGAATGAGTCTGCTTAATGACTGGTCGGCGCGTGATATTCAGTCGTGGGAGTACCAACCTCTTGGGCCATTTCTGGCTAAGAATTTCGCCACCAGTATTTCGTCCTGGGTTACACCCATGGCTGCGCTGGAGCCTTTCAGGGTGTCTGCCGCGCCGCGTCCGTCTACTGATCCGATGCCGCTTCCGTATCTTTATTCTGAAGCTGATCAAAAGCACGGAAATATTAATGTAAAACTTGAGGTATTTATTGTAAGTACAATGATGCGAAAGAATAACCTGTTGCCTTTTCGACTGAGCGAATCTAATTCGCGAGATCTCTATTGGACTCCGGCTCAGCTTGTTGCTCACCACACCAGCAATGGTTGCAATCTTGAGGTTGGCGATATTCTAGCCACGGGAACTATCTCTGGCCCAAGCGAAAGCTCTGCCGGGTGTCTGCTCGAATTGACTCGCAATGGGGCACGCCCTCTTACCTTGCCAACAGGCGAAGTGCGTACTTTTCTCGAAGACGGCGACGAGATTATTTTTAGGGGTTCGTGCGAGAGCTCAGGTCAGTCGCGCATTGGCCTGGGGGAGTGCCGCGGTACGGTTCATGCTGCTGCGAAGACCGGTTTATAAACCGATGTCCTGTTCATGGGTCCCCCCCCGTATTTTTTTGCAAAGTCTTGGAATGAAAAGGTTTAAGTCTGGACTTCGGCAGGAGTGGATCATACCTGGTCTGGACTTAAGACTTTGCGGGTTAAATGCGAAAGCCCGGCGGATGGCCGGGCTGAATCTTTACTCCATAGGTTAATTATAGTTGGGTGGGTCAAGCTTTTGGTTGTGGGAAACTTTGTAAGTGTGGGTGGGGATTAGTGGTTTCTCCTGTCGGGTTGAGGAGCGATGCTATAAATGGTGGAAATGAAATCCAGACAACGAGAGAAGTGATGAGCGAGAATATGGTGGGTGCCGGTGTGGTGCAGGTGGAGGAGATTCGGCTGGGTGGGATTGTGCTCCGGTTTTTGATTGATGGGCCTTCGACCGGAGCGGGGATGACGATGTTTGAGATGACGGTGGCGCCGGAGGCGAGAGTTCCTCTGCCGCATCATCATGTGGGGTTTGATGAGGTGGTGTATGGGCTGGCGGGTAAGCTGCGGATGACGCTGGATGGGAAGACGATTGACGTGGGACCGGGAGATACGCTGTTTATTCCGCGTGGGGCGGTGCATGGCTTTGAGAATCCGTTTACGGAGCCGGCGAAGGCCGTGGTGGTGATTACTCCGGGGATATTCGGCGCACAGTATTTCAGGGAGATTGGGCAGTTGCTTGCCGGGGGTGGGCCGCCGGATACTAAGGCGCTTGCCGAGGTGATGCTGAGGCATGGGTTGGTGCCGGTGAAGCCAGCTTAGGTTGAGAGCGAAGGTGTTTGAGATTTGCGGCTGAATGTCCAGTGGGATTCGATTTCTACCGGAGCTATTTCTCCATTGAGCCAATGCCGGAAGCTGCTCCATGGCCAGTCTTCGGGGCTTTGAACGAGACCGCGCTCGACGGGATTGCGGTGAATATAACGGAGTTTCTCGATGAATTTGGCATGGGTCAGGACGTTGAAGTCGTAGTAGCGGCGTTGCCAGAACTGTTGGCGGTCGCCTTTGAGCCGTTTGGAGGTTTGTGTCTTCAGGGCGCGGAAGATGTCTTCGAGCTTTTGTTGTCTGGGCTCGCTGAGCAAGAGGTGGACGTGCTCGGGCATAAGGACGTAGCCGAAGACGTGGAAATGGTGCCGCCGACGGAGATGTTCGAGAGTTTCGAGGAAGATTGTGCGGCAGTGGTCGTCGTTGAGGTAAGGGAGACGGTGATAACAACTGAAGGTGACAAAGTGGTCGTGGCCGAAGGTGTGATAACGCTTGAGACGGCTCGGCATGTACGGATGATACGTGGGTTATGTTGGATGGGGAATGGAGATTTGGGTGCCCCATTCATGCGCGTTCTTTGCGCATGAGTGGGGTGTCGTCAGAGATGTCTGCGGCGGTACGACCCCACTCATGACGATGAAACCGTCATGAATGGAGGCACCCAGATGTGATGAGTGGGCACCCGCCGGTGGGGTTCAAGACGCGAGGACGTGTACGACAAAGCCGAGACATAAGGTGATGGTGTTGCCCATCACCTTCCCGAACAGTTTCCATCCCACCTCATACCACATCTGCTCAGTGAACTCGGTCAATTGTTCCCTTACTTCCTCGCGCCGCTCAGCAGGGACGCACGCATCAAGCATTACGGCCACGATCTTATGCCGATGTTCGGCCTCGATATTGTTCCCTTCTGTTCGCAACAGGTCAATCAGCAAGGTCAGCCCATACATGACCCAAAAAGATACCGGGGCGACGTGGAAGGCGGGCACAACGAACCACTTCCAAAGTACGGTTAAGACGAACGCGGTGAAAAGGCCCACCGTCATGCTGACCGCATAAAACAAAAGAAATTTCCTAACATTCATCTTGCCCTCTTCTTGATTGACCGCTTCAACCGGAAGGTGGACCGCCAGTGCTTGAGCCGGGATGCTTCCCGTAGCCGATATACTCTCCCGCTGGAGTCCCACGCTGCCCAATAATCGATGGTGGAAAAATCTATGTCCGCTTGAGGCCAAAGACTGGTTATGTAGCGTCCTTCGGTAATTTCGCACGGCAATGGCGGTTGGGTTTCCACCGCTACCAGACCCGTGTTGGGATAGAGGGGAACGGTTCCAAACGTTGTAATTGTCACTGGACGATGGCCAGCGTTCGTTACAGTCAGTTCCGTGAGCACCGCGTTCTTATACCGGGGATTACCGACCACCTGCCTATTTCTCTTCACAGTCACAGTGACTCGAACCCGCTCGTTGAGAAATTGTCTTACAGTGACTGCCGTCGAGAGGATGGCACCGTAGACGGCGACAATTCTAGTTAGCATTTCCGGTTCTTTCACTTCAAGGTCTCCGCTCTTTCTCAGACATCGGCAAATAGTTCCGTGGAGAGCCGATGGCCCATTCTTCCACGTAGCTGCTTAGGTTCTGGCGCTGAGACGTTACGGAAAATGTAGCACGGCGCTTATTTTACCCTCAGCCGATTAACCACCCGCGAGGAATCCTGATACCGCGGGTGCCGGGTGCCCCATTCATGCGCGTTCTTTGCGCATGAGTGGGGTGTCGTCAGAGATGTCTGCGGCGGTACGACCCCACTCATGACGATAAAGCCGTCATGAATGGGGCACCCAGATGTGGCGGGCCACCCGCCGGAGGCGTTGCTCTAACTGAAGAGGAATTCTTTGGTGCGGAGTTCCTTGACGGTGTCGCGGAGCTTGGCGGCTTTTTCGAATTCGAATTTCTTGGCGGCTTCGCGCATGTCGGATTCTAGTTTGCCGATGTAGGTGTCTAGCTCCTGCTGGGTGGCGAAGTCGGGCATGCCTTCGGCTTCGTCGGTGAGGTCGGCGTAGTCGGCTTTGAGGATGCCGGCGAGACCCATTTCGAGGGGGCGGATGATCGATTGCGGGGTGATGCCGTTTTCTTCGTTGTAGGCTTCCTGCTTTTCGCGGCGGCGGTTGGTTTCGTCTATGGCTCGCTGCATGGATTCGGTCATCTTGTCGGCGTAGAGGATAGCTCGGCCTTCGATGTGGCGGGCGGCGCGGCCGATGGTCTGGATGAGGGAGCCCTGGCTGCGCAGGAAGCCTTCCTTGTCAGCGTCGAGTATGGCGACGAGGGAGACTTCGGGAAGGTCGAGGCCTTCGCGGAGCAGGTTGATGCCGATGAGGACGTCGTACTCGCCTTTGCGGAGGTCGCGGAGGAGTTTGATGCGTTCGAGGGTTTCGATTTCGGAGTGCATGTAGCGGCAGCGGACGCCTACTTCGGTGTAGTAGCTGGCTAGGTCTTCGGACATGCGCTTGGTGAGGGTGGTGACGAGGACGCGCTGGTTGTTTGCGGCGCGATCGCGGATCTCGGCGAGGAGGTCGTCGATCTGGCCTTTGATGGGGCGGATTTCTACTACAGGGTCGATGAGACCGGTGGGGCGGATGATTTGTTCTACGACGACTCCCGCTGACTTCGTCAGCTCGTATGGGCCTGGAGTGGCGGAGACGTAGATGATCTGGCCGGTGCGGGATTCGAACTCTTCGAAGCGGAGGGGGCGGTTGTCCATGGCGCTGGGGAGGCGAAAGCCGTAGTCGACGAGGTTTTGTTTGCGGCTGCGGTCTCCGTGCCACATGCCGTGGAGTTGGGGGACGGTGACGTGGGACTCGTCGATGAAGAGGAGGTAGTCCTGGGGGAAGTAGTCTAGGAGTGTGGGCGGGGGTTCGCCGGGGAGGCGGCCGGAGAAGTGGCGGGAGTAGTTTTCGATGCCGTGGCAGTAGCCTACGGACTTGATCATTTCGAGGTCGAAGCGGGTGCGCTGGTGGATGCGCTGGGATTCGACCAGGCGGCCCTGGGCTTCGAGCTCTTTTTCCCACCACTCCATCTCTTCGAGGATGGTGGCGATGGCGGTGGTCTTGCGCTCGGGTTGGACGACGTAGTGGGACTTGGGGTAGATGGGGAGGCGGGAGTACTTCTGGCGGACGGTGCCGAAGAGGGGATCGATTTGTGAGAGGGAATCGATCTCGTCGCCGAAGAGCTCGATGCGGTAGGCGTTTTCGTCGTAGGTTGGGTAGACCTCGACGATGTCGCCGCGGACACGGAAGGTCCCGCGGCGGAAGTCGACGTCGTTGCGCTCGTAGAGGATTTCGACCAGGCGGCGGGTGATGTCTTCGCGTTTGATCTTCTGGCCCTTTTCGAGGAGGAGCAACATGCCGTAGTAGGCTTCGGGCGAGCCGAGGCCGTAGATGCACGAGACAGAGCTGACGATGATGCAGTCGCGGCGCTCGAAGAGGGAGCGCGTGGCGGAGAGGCGGAGCTTGTCCAGCTCTTCGTTGATGGTGGCTTCTTTTTCTATGAAGAGGTCGCCTGCGGGGATGTAGGCTTCGGGCTGGTAGTAGTCGTAGTAAGAGACGAAGTATTCGACGGCGTTGTTGGGGAAGAAGGTCTTGAACTCGTGATAGAGCTGGGCGGCGAGCGTCTTGTTGTGCGCGAGGATGAGGGCGGGCCGATTGGACTCGGAGATGACCTTGGCCATGGTGAAGGTCTTGCCGGAGCCGGTGACGCCGAGCAGGACTTGATCTTTCTCTCCGGCGTTGAGACCGCTGACGAGTTCGTCGATGGCGCGGGGCTGGTCGCCCTGGGGCTTGTAGGTGGTGGAGAGCTGGAAGTCCATCTTTGTAGGATAGAGGAAGAAGCGCGGAGGTTGTGAATGAGTGATGGGACGGAGCTTTGGTTGATTCGGCATGGCGAGACGGAGTGGAGTTTGAACCGGAAACATACCAGCCGGACGGATGTCGGGCTGACCGAGCATGGACGACAGAGAGCTGAGGAACTGCGGGATTATCTGGCGGGGACGGAGTTTGCGGCGGTGTTTACGAGTCCGATGAAGCGAGCGCGGGAAACTTGCGCAATTGCCGGGTTTGGGGATGTGGCGAAGGTGGATGAGGGGCTACTGGAGTGGGACTATGGGGTGCATGAGGGGCGGACTACGGCGGAGATTCGGGCGGAGTCGCCGGGATGGTCGGTGTGGAAGGATGAGATTGTTGGCGGAGAGACTGTAGAACAGGTGGGGGAGCGGGCTGATGGGGTGATTGCACGAGCTTTGGCGGCGGTTCCGGCTGGTTCAGGCGGGCGTGTCGCTTTGTTTGCTCATGCTCATATTTTGCGGATATTGGCGGCGCGATGGATTGGGCTGGATGCTCGGGCTGGGAGATTGTTTGTGCTGGGGACGGGGAGCGTGAGCATATTGGGGTGGGAGCGAGAGACGCGGGTGATCGAGGCTTGGAATCGTGGATTTGAGGGATAGGAACTGTGATTAGGAATTGAGGTGTTCGCCTGAAATGTGTTCGGGACGGACGCCCATACCTATGAAGCGAGCCAGAGCACGGCGAAAGAACAGATGGGGAGATAGAAGCCGGAGAAGTAGCGGTGGTTTGATTGGGGCCGGGTTGCCGAGGGTTCGGTTCAGAAAGTAGTGGACCATGACCTGAAAGCGCTGGGTGATGCGGGTGGGAAGTTCGCGGCGGCTTTGGACGTGGGCGAGAGTGAGTTCGGTGACGATGCCGGTTTTGAGCGTTGGGGTGAGGATGCGGGCGGCGGCTACGGCGTCCTGAATGGCGAGGTTGATGCCGATGCCACCTACGGGGGACATGGCGTGAGCGGCGTCGCCGATGCAGAGGAGGCCCGGTCTGTGCCAGCGCGTGAGGCGGTTGACCTGAACGGAGAGGAGCTTGATCTGGTCCCAGTCGGTGAGTTCGTCCACGCGGTCGGAGAGAAAGGGGACGAGGTGGGCAATGGAGGCGCGAAAGGCAGCCAGGCCGGCGGGTTGGATTTTGGTGGAGAAGGTGTCCTTGGCGATGATGAAGGCGCACTGGAAGTAATCTGCGCGATTGATGAGGACGGCGAAGTTGCCGTAGTTGATGTTGCCGATGACGTTGGATGGATCGGTTTCGCGGCGGCTGAGGCGGAACCAGAGGACGTCGATGGGGACTCCAGTCTCGCGAACGGGGAGGTTGGCAGCGGCTCGCGAGGTGGAATGGCGGCCGTCGCAGCCAACGACGAGAGCGGCGTGGATGTCGACTGGGCCGGACGGAGTGTTAGCGTGGACGCCGATGACCCGATGGTTGCCGTCTTCGATGAGGCCAACGGCCTCGTGTTCCATGAGAAGGCGGAACGTGGGGAAATTTGCAGCCTGGGCAGAGAGGAAGTTGAGGAAGTCCCACTGGGGCATAAGGGCGACGAACTTGGCGTGAGTGGGCAGGTGGGTGAGATCCGCTATGGAGAGGGATTCGCCACCGATAGCGAGGACAAAGTTGAAGATTTGCTGGTGGGGAAGAGCGAGGAAGGCTTCGAGGATGCCGAGCTCATAGAGGAGTTGGAGAGTGGAGGGATGGATCGTGTCGCCACGGAAGTCACGAAAGAAGTCCTTGTGCTTTTCAAGGACGGTGACTTCGATTCCGGCGCGGGCGAGGAGGAAACCGAGCATGACGCCTGCGGGGCCTCCGCCGACGATGCAGCAGGTAGTTTTTGAGGCCGTACTGAGGGAGGCTGCCATGGTGCGGCAAGGGTAGCAAGGGGTTGGTGGGGAGTCAAAGTGAAACTATGCGTTTGGCTTGATTTATTGGATGCCTAAGATCGTGAGCCAGTCGGTGGGTGTGTTGGCCAGGTGATCAGGTTGGATGGTGACGAGCGATTGCGGTGCGAGGCCGAAGGTGCAACCGATGGATTGGGTTCCGGCGTTGCGGGCGGTCAGGATGTCCACGTGGGAGTCACCGATCATTAGGGTTTGGGCTGGAGTAATGGTTTGGCCGCTGAGGGTAGTGGCTTCGGCGATGAGGGTATGAAGGCCATGGGGATCGGGCTTTTTTGTGTGGAAGCTGTTGCCGCCATAGTTCTGGAAGAAGAAGCGTGAGAGGCCGAAGTGGGCGCAGATGTCGCGTGAGGGGTTGACGGACTTGTTGGTGAGGACGGCCATGAGGGTATCGGGCCAGGTGGCGCGGATAGCTTCGAGGGAGGGCAGGACGCCGGGGTAGACGTAGGTGAAGTCGAGTTTGTGGAGGCGGTAGTAGTCGAGGAAATATGAGAGTACCTCGGCTACATATTCTTCGTCGTGGATGTCGCCTTCGGGGTCGCCGAGGGCGCGACGAACGAGCATGGAGGCTCCGTCGCCGATGTAGCTTGCGATGACGGGATCGGGGAGCGGGGGCTTATTGAAATGGCTAAGGGCGGCATTGATGGAGTTGCAGAGATCGACGCTGGAGTCGATGAGGGTGCCGTCGAGATCGAAGACAATGAGGCGGGGTTGGGGGGAGGAGTACATTTCTTAACGATAATCGACGTGACTGCTGTAAGCTCAGTGCGAATGTGCAGGAGGGGATGATGAGCGATTTGACTGGGAATGAGTGGACGCGGCGACGATTTGTGACGGCTGTTGCGGCGACTGGTATTGCAGGTGCGGCGGTAATGCATGGAGTAGATTCAGAGGCGCAGGCTCCGGTTGGCGCAGATGAGGCGATTCGAGAGTTGATGGCGGGCAATGCAAGATTTGTAGCAGGCAAGCTGACTTCGTTTGAGCTTGATCTGAAGATATTAAAGGCTGGAACGGTGGAGAAGCAGGAACCCTTTGCGGCGGTCCTATCGTGCGCGGATTCGCGGGTTCCGGTGGAGTTGGTCTTCGATCAGAGCATTGGACATCTGTTTGTCGCTCGGGTGGCAGGCAATATGATGACTCCAGAGATCATCGGCAGCCTGGAGTATGGAGTGGCCGTGCTTGGGGTCAAAGCGATTCTGGTGCTTGGTCATGCGAAGTGCGGGGCGGTGAGCGCTGCGATGAAGGGGCAGGAGGTCCCGGGACAGATCAGCGTGCTGTACCAACATATGATGCCGGCGATCAAGGATATTCATGGCGACGTTACGGCGGCGGTTAAAGCGAACGCGAAGTTTCAAGCACAACTACTGCGGGAGAGCTCGACGGTGATTGCGAAAGCTATGAAAGATGATGGAGTAAAGGTCGTAGCCGGATACTACGACCTTGGGACAGGGCGGGTGACACTGCTTTAGTTATAGGATGTCGATATCTAAAGGACATTGATATCGCCAGAGCCGGTGTGGGCGCGGACGGTGGGGCCGCCGCCGTTGACGGTGCCGGTGATCTGGTGTTTGTTGATCTCACCCTGCATGGTGATGGGCTGAGCAGTATGGATGGAACCGGAGCCGGTACCTGCGTTTAGGGTGTAACGAGCGGAGGGAGCAAGGGTGAGGTGGATGGAACCGGAGCCGGTATCGAGCTTCCAATCGGAGTTAGGCTGGCCGGTGGCTTGAATGTCGCCGGAGCCAGTGCCTGCCTTGAGCCCGCCGGAGAGGCCGCTGAGGCGAATAGAACCGGAGCCGGTCTGGGCGCGAACGTCGCCTGCGGCTGTTTGCTGAAATTCGATATCGCCGGAACCGGTCTGGAGGTCTGCGGGACCGTGGATACCTCGGGCGCGAATTGAACCGGAGCCGGACTCAGCTTTGAGGGTAGTGCCTACGTCCTGAATATCGACGTCTCCGGAGCCAGTGCTGGCGCGAATGCTGGAGGCACGGGGGAGAGTGACGTCATAATCGATGCCGATGTTGCGGAAGAGATTGCGGGAATGGGTATCGCCGATGATGATGTTATTGCCGCTCTGGGTGATGGGTGGATTGCTGACGATCTGTTGGACTCTGGCTTCACTGTCGCCGTTGAACCATGAATTGCCGGGATGGACGTGGCCGACGATGTGGACCTGATTGTCGGAGCCGGGACGGAGATGGATATAGCCAGACCCAGTAGAGATGGAGACCGTGGGCGAGGCATTGACGTTGAGGGTGCGGTCGAAGTCCCTGCCGGCGGCAAAGACTGTGGCTGTGGCAAGGGTGAGAACGGCGGCGGTCAGAATAGGGATTTTCATAAGACTCCTTGTGAAACAATCTGTGCTGAAGTGTTTGGCCGGGATTCGCTACTGTTGGAGGATGACTGTGTCGCCGGCGTTGAGACCCGCGAGAAGCTCGGTTTTGGTGCCATTGGAGATGCCGGCTTTGATGGCGACTTTACGGCGACCGTTTTTCTGCTTCGGATCGGGGACTTCGACGGAAGCGTTGCGATCTTTGTCGTAGATAACGGCTTGTTCGGGGACGGTGAGAACGTTTTTATGCTCGTCGAGAATGATTTCGGCGTTGGCGGTCATGTTGGCCTTGAGTTCTCCGCCGGGATTGTCAATAGAGACTCGAACCTCGAAGGTGGTGACGTTGTCCTTTTCGACGCCGAGCGGGGCAATCTTGGTGACTTTGCCGTAGAAGGTTTTGTCTTTGAATGATTCCACCTTGATGCGGGCAGCCTGGCCGAGATAGACCTTGCCGATATCGGACTCGTCGACTTTACCTTGAACGTAGACCTGCGTCGTGTCGCCGATGGTCATGACGAGGGTGGCGGTGGAGCCCAGGACGAGGATGGAACTGACGGCGTCCCCGACTTCTACGTCGCGGGAGAGGACGGTACCGTCCATCGGAGAAGTAATGATGGTGTAGCTTAGCTGTTCTTCAAGCTGCCTAAGGGACGCCTGGGCCTGCGTGACCTGGGCCTGGGCCTGGCGGAGCTTGGATCTGTCGACGGTGATCTGGGCAACGGCCTTGTCGCGAGTATTGTCGGCGGCGAGATATTTTTGCTGGGCGTCGTCAAGGGACTGTTTGGAGACGACACCTTCTTTGGACATCTGGAGAGCGCGCTCGTAGGTGTTTTTGTACATGGGAAGGTCGGGGGCTTCGGCGTTGACCTTGTCGTATTCGATAGAGGCGGAGGCGGCGTTGGCATTTGATTCGGCGGCAGCGAGCTGAGCTTTCTGGGCGGCGACCTGGGCGAGGATTTCAATCTGATCGAGCTGGGCCAGGAGTTGGCCTTGATGAACATGGGCATTGATGTCGACGTTCAGCTTGGTGACGATGCCGCTGGCCTTGGATTTGACCTCGACCTTGGTGATGGGCTGGACTTTTCCGGTAGCGACGACAGAGCGAGCGATATCTCCGCGCTCAACTTTAGCTAGCTGCGAGGGCTCCAGTTTTGTACCGTTGCCACGAGCAACGGCAGTGATGCCGAGGATGATGGCGACGACAAGGACGAGGATGCCGCCCCAGATCCAGAGTTTACGTTTGTTCTTGCGTTGTGTCGCCACTTAGTCGCTCCGAGTAAGGCCTGTTGAGCTAATTATGAAACGTCTCGGAGTGAATTTACGCAGAAAATTGAGAGTTGGTTCCGTGGAGGACCAAAAAACTGGGTCAGGCGTATTTGCGGAGGACACCAAGGACTTTGCCCTGGATACTGACGTTGGCGGCAGGAGCGTAGATAGGGGCCATTTCGGTGTTGGAGGGCTGGAGACGGATCATGCTGCCTTCGCGGTAGAAGCGCTTGAGGGTGGCGTCCGCGCCGTCGATGAGGGCAACGATAATCTCGCCCTCGCGAGCGGTGCGAGTGCGCTCGACGAGGACGTAGTCGCCGGAGACGATGTGTTCGTCGCGCATGGAGTCGCCGCGGACCTCGAGGGCGAAGACTTCGCGGTTGCCGATGATGTCATTCAGAGAGATGCTCTCCGCGGTTTCAATGGCTTCGACGGGTTGGCCGGCAGCGATGCGACCCAGCAAAGGAAGACGATCGGACCCTTTCTTCCCCGTGCGGACGGGGAGGACGTCGATGGAGCGGCTGCGATTATGGGCGCGCTGCAGGAGCCCTTTGTTCTGCAGATTAGTGACGTGCTTATGCACGGTGGCGAGAGAACTCAGACCGAGGCCATTGGCGATCTCCTCGTAGGACGGGGAGTAGCCATTCTTTTGCGTGAAGCTGGAGAGGAAGTCGATGACTTCTTTTTGTCGCCGTGTGATAGCCATGCGGAGATTGTAGCGAATAAAAAGCGAATTGCAATAACTTTATTGATTCCTTCCTTTTTTGAACATTAGCGATGACGTAAGAAATAGTCGAGGGCGATTCCCGTTTTGAAATTATGAGTGCAAAAAATTGCATGTTGGTATTGTCACGTTGACGGGGATCGACCAAGGTAGTTACACGCCGTCAGCGATTTTCGATATGACGATAAAAACAGAGCAACTGTGAGAGGTAGAAAAATGCAGGTATTGATTGTTGAAGATGATGCAGCCTTGGGATCGTTTCTACAGAAAGGGATGAAGCTGGAGGGACATGATGTGGCGTGGGTTGGGGATGGTGAGGCTGCTCTGCTGTTTGCGGAGGAGCACAGACCCGATCTGATGGTACTTGATCTTAGCCTTCCGCGAAAAGATGGAACCGAGGTGCTGGCAGAGATGCGGGGGCGGTTCGATGAGATGGCAGTGCTGGTGCTGACCGGGCGGAGCGAGGTGGAAGAACGGGTGAAGTGCTTGAACCTGGGCGCGGACGATTGCCTGCTGAAGCCGTTCAGCTTTCACGAGCTAACGGCGCGATGCCGGGCGCTGCTGCGACGGCGGGAACAGTTTGCCGATCCGGTGCTGCGGCATGGCGAGGTCGAGTTGAACCGAATGGACCGCAGGGTGACGCGAAGGGGTCGAGCAGTGGAGCTGACGGTGAAGGAGTTCAATCTGCTTGAGTTTCTGATGTTGCGGAGAGGCCGGTGCTGCGGCCGGAGCGAGCTGCTGCGCGAGGTCTGGCAGATGTCTCCGGATGCGGGGACGAATGTCG
This sequence comes from Acidobacteria subdivision 2 bacterium RH1 MAG20, assembly GCA_002197545.1. The sequence continues at coordinate 88,658 of NFUO01000262.1, forward strand.
TGGATGTCTACATCAATTATCTGAGGAAAAAGCTGGGTGCAGGGAACGTGGATAGCGACGAGGAATACTCCGTGATTGAAACGGTACGCGGGGAGGGTTATCAGATGGGCAGCGTGAAGAAGATTCCGCAGCGGGCCAGTGAGTTTCCACGGCGAGCGGTGTTTGCCAGTGCGTGAGGTGCCGGAACAGCTTCAGACCGGACTGGCGGCGCAGATGGATCATGCGCTACACGGACTTTGTCAGCCGCTGACGGTTCTGCAATGCAGATTGGCGATGGGAGAACTGATCGGCGGGCTGGATGCCATGCGGGATGCGATTGCTGAAGCGCTGGTAGAGTGTGCGCGGGTGAATCTAGCAGTTGGTTTGATGCGTGAGATGTTGCAGCACGCGTTGCATATCGATCGAGATGAGCAGGAGAGGATGAGGTGAATCGGATGGGCGCAGGACAGTTAACGGGTATGGACATTGTGGATGCAGCAGCGCGCACGGTTGTGCTGGCAAGCGCAGATGCGGGATTGCGACAGAGGTTACGGCGGTCGCTGACGGGGCTACGGTGGCAGGTGCGTGAGGCGACAGGTGGCGCGGAGACGATGGCGCAACTGGAGGCTTCGCGTCCGGAGGCATTGCTGTTGGATAGCTGGCTGCCCGATCTGGAGGTGGGCGAGTTTGCAGGGCAGGTTCGGATGATGTATCCGGCGATGGAGATGCTGCGGGTCGACGGCGGCCTGGATGGCGGAGCGCGGAGTCCTCGGAGGAATGAGCTGCTTCATGCGCTGCGGGAGGCTCAGGATGCTCCGCTGAACGATACGGCGGTGTGGAAGGCAGCTCCGGCAACGGTGCCTCGCGGAGCGACGCGCGCGCCTTCTGTGGTGAAGGACTTTGATCAGGAGGCGGCGCGGCGTGCGCTCTCAGTTTTGCTGGGACGTGAGGAGCCTTCACGACGGGAGAGCGTTGCTGCGAATGCATTGCAGGATTGCGCGATGTTGCCGGAGATGGTGGGCACGAGTGAGCCGATGCGTGAGCTGGCGCGGTTGATCCGGCTGGTGGCTCCGCGATCGACTACGGTGCTGATTGAGGGAGAGACAGGGACGGGCAAAGAGGTTGTTGCGCGGGCGCTGCACCGGTTGAGCGAGCGGGCGGGAAAGCCGTTTGCGGTGCTGAACTGTGCGGCTATTCCTGAGGCTCTGCTGGAGGCAGAGTTGTTTGGTCATGCTCGTGGAGCGTTTACGGGAGCGGTGCAGTCGCGGACAGGCAGGATTGAGGCGGCGCATGGAGGGACATTATTTCTTGATGAGATTGGCGAGATGCCGATGGCATTGCAGGCGAAGATGCTGCGCTTCCTGGAGTGCGGCGAGTTGCAGCGTGTGGGCGACAACGAGACGGTACGCGTCGATGTGCGGGTAATTGCGGCTACGCATCAGCCTTTGCAGCAGAGGTCTGAAGAGAGGACTTTCCGGCTGGATCTCTATCATCGGTTGGCGGTGTTTCCGGTGGAGGTGCCGGCGCTGCGAACGCGGATGGAGGACATTGGGCTACTGGCGGAACACTTTCTGGAAAAGATGGGCCAGGAGATGCCGCGGAAGCGATTGAGCGCGGAGGCTGAGGCTAAGCTGCATGAGCATCACTGGCCAGGGAATGTGCGGGAGCTCATGCATGTGCTGGAGCGGGGCGCGATTCTTTCTGGCGACAGGATGGAGATTGGGGCGGAGGAGATTCGATACCGTCGAGCTACCAGGGAATAGGGTTCAAGACGAGCAATAATTTGCCGATAGATAAGAGCGCTCTCATCCGAGGGCGCTTTTGTTTGGAAGTTGGACTGCATAGGTAATCGCGTGGAGGTGACGAAGATGGAAGTGACTACTCCTTTGAGCGATGCGCTGAACCGCTATCTGGACCTGACCAGCGAGCAAATGAAGCTGACAGCGAGCAATATGGCCAATGTCGATACTCCCGGGTACAAGACGGAGGGCTTCAATTTTGAGCAGCAATTTTTACAACAGATGAATGGAAGTGCAGATACAGACTTTGGCGCGGGGGCGGCGGTGCAGAATGTCGATGGTCTAGTGTCGCGACCGGATGGGAACAATGTCTCGATGGACCGCGAAGGGATGCAGATGGCGAAGTCGCAGTTGCAGTTTCGGCTAGGGGTGGCGTTACTGAAACAGGAGTTTACGAGTGTGATGGATGCAATTCACGCGGAGGCGAAGTAGGCGATGAACCTTTTTGGCGTGATGGATGTGAGTGCGTCGGCATTGAAGGCCGAGCGGCTGCGGGCTGAGGTGGTTGCTTCGAATATGGCGAACGCGGAGACGACGAGGACACCGGACGGTGGCCCTTACCAGCGGCATCATGTGGTGTTCGAGGCAGAGGGTGATGGAAGTTTTCAGCACTCATTGATGAGCCAGATGAATAGTGGTCTTAGTGATGGACTTGGTGGTTTCGGTTCTGGTTTTAGCGGCGGTTTGGTGAGTGACTTTTCCGGTAATGAGACTGCGGCGAATGAGGTGCCGGGTGGGGTGGCGGTGACGGGTGTGATTGCGGATGCAAGCGCTCCGCTGCGTCGATATGACCCGCAGCATCCTGATGCCGGGCCGGATGGATTTGTGGCTTATCCGGATATTAATCCGTTGACGGAGATGACGGACCTGATGGGCGCGACGCGGTCGTATGGGATGAATGCTTCGGCGGTTCAGGCAGAGAAGAACATGGTTGCGTCGTCGCTGGACATTCTGAAGTAGAAGAAGCGAGAGAGGGGTTGAGTAATGATTGACGCTGGCACAATTGCGGGTGTGATGAAGGGTATGCAGGGTGCGACCGGACCGGCGGGGTTCCTGGATACGGCAACGAATACAGCGGCGAATAACGCGGGAACTCCATTTGCAGGGATGTTTCAGACGATGGTGCAGCAGACGAGCGATCTCGACAACAAGGCGTCGCAAGCGGTGACGGGCCTGTTGACCGGGAAGGGCGTCGAGATTCATGACGCGATGATTGCGACGCAGAAGGCTGACATGGCGTTCGAGCTGGCGTTGCAGGTGCGGAACAAAGCGGTGGCGGCGTACCAACAGATGATGGGCATGCAGTTCTAAACGAGTTGAAGGAATGCTGAGGCGAGATGGCGGAGACGGAACGGGCAGGGCTGGAGAGGACTGGGCAGCGCGGCGCCGAGGCTTCTGGCGGACCAGTCGAGAAGGCGACGGCGATGGTGTCCGCTATGCAGCAGCGGCTGATGGCGATGCCGGTGGGCAAGCGGACGTGGCTGATTGCATCGGCTGCGTTTCTGGCCGCGGCTTGCGTTGGGATGATCTGGTTTGCGCAGCGTCCGGACTGGCGGGTGCTGTTCAGCGGACTTGATGGTAAGGACACGCAGCAGGTGTCGCAGGAGCTTGCGGCAGCGAGCATTCCCTTTGAGATGACGGCAGATGGCGCGGGGGTTGAAGTGCCGGCGGACATGCTGGACAAGGCGCGCATGGAGGTTGCGGCGAAGGGAATGCCACAGTCGGGGCGGCTTGGGTTTGAGCTGTTTGACAAGCCGAACTGGGTGGGGAGCGAGTTCGATGAACGTGTGAACTATCAGCGTGCGCTGGAAGGGGAGTTGGAGCACACGATTGACACGCTGGGCGTGGTGCGATCGGCTCGAGTGCATCTTGTGCTGCCGCAGCAGAGCTTGTTTGCCTCGGAGGAGAAGGTGGCAAAAGCTTCGGTTGTGCTGAAGCTACGACGGGCGACGATCGATCCGGAGCAGGCGGATGCGATTCGCAGTTTGGTGGCTGGGGCAGTCGAGAATCTGAGCCCGGATCAGGTGACGCTGGTGGACGCGGATGGACGAGCGAACCTGAAACCGAGATCGGGCGATGCCAGCAAGGATGAGGCGGAGCAGGAGATGGAGGCGAAGCTGGTTGCGATGCTCGAACCGCTTGCCGGACGCGATAACGTGCGGGCAACGGTGAATGTGAGTTATGACGACGGCAGCGAGGAGCGGACAGATGAAATCTACGATCCGAGCCAGACAGCGACGTTGAGTATGCAGAAGAGAGAACAGACTTCAGTGGCGCCGGAAAAGGCTACGGGGGTTCCGGGAACGGCGAGCAATTCACCGGCGGGCGCGCCGGCGGGTTCGGTGGCGGGCTCTCAGGCTGCAGCTGCTCCCGGGACTCCTCCGTTGTTGCAGAAGCAGGCGCTGCCGGTGTATCCGCAGCAGAGCATTGGAAGCAACCAGAGTATCCAGGAGGAGAACGGAACGTATGGCGTGACGAAACATCTCCTGCATTCTGAAGAAGGGCCGGGGCGGGTGCGGAGAGTGACGGCGGCGGTGGTGGTGAATGATCGAACGATGACAGAGGACACAGGCAAGCTGGAGCACACAGTTTGGAAGCCTAGAAGCGCCGACGAGATGCGCAGGCTGGAGCAACTGGCGCAGGCGGCGGTTGGCTTTGATGCACGCCGGGGAGATCAGGTAGTGATGGAGAACATCAGCTTCAGTACAAATGCTCCGGAGATGAAGCCACCAGTGATAGACAGGGCGATGGAGGAGGCGCACACGCTTGCAGCTTCGCAGCCAGGGTTGATGCGGACGGCGGTGATAGGAGTTTGCGGCGTGCTGCTGGTGCTGTTCGTACTGCGTCCGGTAGCGAGGCAGGTGACGGCTACGCTGCGTGAGCCGGTGCTGTTGACTACAGGGGCGAATGCCGCGACGGCTTTTGCGAATCAGCAGGAGCGGATGCTGGCATCCGAGCCGGAGTGGAAGTTGGGCGATGCGATGGAAGATGCAGCGCCGGTTCCGCGTGTAAAAAGCAGAGCGCAGCAACAACAGCAGGGAATCTTCGACCATGTTTCGGAACATATTCGGCGAGAGCCGACGCAGAGCACGCGATTGCTTGAGGCATGGATTGGTTCTTCGGAAGAGGGGGAGTGATGGGTGCAGCGATGCAGATGAGAGAGGCTGAGACGATGCGGCAGAATCCGCTGCTGTTGCCGGCGGAGTCTGGCTTTGCGCCGGCAGAGATACCGGGGTTGCGGAAGGCAGCAATTCTGATGGTGGCGCTTGGGGATGAGCTGGCAAAGACGTTGTTCCTGAGTTTGTCGGAAGCGGATGTGCGGCGGGTGACGGAGGAGATCACGCGGCTGGGCGAGATTCCGGCGCAGCAGCTGACCCAGGTGATGACGGAGTTCTATGGATTGCTGGAGACGCAGCAGTACATGGTGCGCGGTGGCCCCGAGTATGCGTTAAAGCTGCTGACCGAGGCGTTTGGATCGAGCAAGGCCGAGGACCTGCTGGCGCAGGTAAAGAAGATCCGAGAACGGACAAACGGGGACATGGCGATGCTGCAGAAGATGGACCCGCAGCATCTGAGCAAGTTTCTGGAGAACGAACATCCGCAGACAATCGCGCTTGTGCTGGCGCATCTGGATGCGAAACGGGGCTCCTCGGTATTGATGAGTCTGCATGGGCAGATGCGCGTGGATGTGGTTCGCAGGCTCGCGGAGATGCGGCAGTTTTCGCCGGAGATGGCACAGAGAGTTGCGCTGGTTCTGCATCAGCGAATGGAAGGAATGGGATCGGGTGGGAGAAAGTCGTATTCGGGTTTCAAGGCAGTGGCCGAGTTGTTGAACCGGCTGGATCAGGTAGAGAGCAAGGGAATTCTGGAGGAGATCGAGCACGATGAACCGCAACTCGCTATCGGGATCAGGAACCTGATGTTTACGTTTGAAGACCTGGTAACAGTTCCGGCAGAGAGCATTCGCGAATTTATTGCAGCCGCGGATAAGAAGGTGTTGGCGCTGGCACTGAAGGGTGGGCGCGACAACGTGAAATCTCACCTTTTTAGGGCAATGAGTTCGCGTGCGGTAGAGATGCTGAAAGAGGATATGGAAGTGATGGGGCCAGTGCGCCTGAAAGATGTAAATCATGCCCAGCAGGAGCTGCTGGCTTTGGCCCGTCAGCTTGAGAGCGAGGGGCGAATGATTTTGAAGATGGGAGTAGACGATGATATCGCCGTCTGAGAACGCGGATGTGGACAGCAACTTACCAGGTATGCCGGTGAGATTACCGAATGGTGGGTTGGGAAAGAAGAACGTGTCGCGGCTTGAGTTTCATGCGGCGGACCGCGCGGCGACAGAATCTGTACAAGATGCGGCGATAGGTTCGACTTTCACTGTGGCTGAGGCTCGTTTGCAGGACCAGGTGGTAGCGCTCGAGGAACAGTTGAAGTTGCAGGCTGAACAGGCCGTTGTGCAGATGGACGCAGCGAAAAGAGAGGCAAGGACGGAGTCGCGGGAAGAGTGGGAAGAGGAAATGGAAGAGAGAGTCGCTATGGAGCGGGCTCGGGTGATGCGGACTTGTGAGGAGTTTGGCAAGGAACGCAGGCGATATTTTGCCGGAGTTGAGGCAGAAGTTGTGAAGCTGGCACTGGCGATTGCCGCACGGGTACTGCATCGCGAGGTGAAGATTGAACCTTTGCTGCTGACTGCTGCGGTGCGGGTTGCACTGGAGCAGGTAGCGGATCACAGCACAACGATATTGCGGGTTCCTGTTGCTGAGGTCGAGAGGTGGCAGGAGGCTCTTGTGGCAGAAGCGAGGTCTGAGGTGCAACTGACCGGAGATGATCGGTTGGAGGCGGGTGAATGTGTGCTCGAGACGAATGTCGGAAGGGTGGAGCTGGGCGTGAATGCGCAGATGGTTGAGATTGAAAAGGGGTTCTTCGATCTTTTACAACAGAGGCCGGCGTGATGCTTGAGGAGCAGGATGCGGAGGTAGTTGATCAAGATAGGCTTGCTGCATATTTCATGCAGTTGACGGCTCGTCCGGCGTGGCGTTGGAGCGGCCGTGTGGTGGAAGCAAATGGGCAGACCGTGGAGTCGGAAGGACCGCTGTGTTCGGTGGGTGAGTGCTGCGAGATTCTGGATGGAGAGGGGCGACGGCATCGCGCAGAGGTAATTGGATTTCGTGGAAGGCATGTGCTGACAATGCCGCTTGAGGCCACGCAGGGGATTCGCTATGGCAATACGGTACTGGCGATGGGCGTGACCCCTGCGATTGCGGTTGGGGAAGAGATGGAGGGCAGGATTCTTAATGCGTTGGGCGGGCCGCTCGATGGTTTGGCTGCGCCGAGATCAGCGGAGATGTGGCCACTCGATGGTGCCGTGCCGCACCCGATGGAGAGAAAACAGATCAAAGAACCATTGCAGACGGGACTACGTGTGCTCGATGGAATGCTGACGGTAGGTCGCGGGCAGAGGGTTGGTATCTTTGGCGGCTCTGGAGTAGGTAAGAGCACTCTGATTGGAATGATGACGCGCAACACGGCCGCAGATATTACTGTAGTCGGGCTGGTTGGCGAGCGCGGGCGTGAGGTGCGAGAGTTTGTTGAGGATTCACTGGGAGAGGAGGGGCGTCAGCGGTCAGTGGTGCTGGTATCTACTTCGGACCAGAGCCCTTTGCTGAGAATGCGCGCGGCGATGGCGGCTACGGCTGTTGCGGAGTTCTATGCTGCTCGCGGAAAACATGTGCTGCTGGTGCTGGATTCATTGACGCGGTATGCGATGGCCGCACGGGAGATTGGCCTAGCGGCGGGAGAGCCTCCGGCCAGCAAGGGGTACACGCCATCTGTGTTTGCACGGCTGGCGAAGCTGGTGGAGCGTGCGGGGAACTTTCAGAGCGGTAGTATTACGGCGTTCTATACCGTGCTGATGGAGGGAGACGATCAACAGGATCCGGTGGTGGATGCGGTGAGGTCGCTTCTGGATGGACACGTGGTATTGTCGCGATCGATGGCGGCTGGAGGATGGTATCCGCCGGTGGATGTTCTGGATTCGCTGAGCCGATTGATGCCTGCGGTTACGGCGCCAGAGCATAGAGCCCAGGCGGCGGTGGCGCGAAGGTTGCTGGCAACCCATGCACGGTCGGAGGACTTGATTCGTATTGGCGCATATAAGGCAGGGACGGATGAAGAGCTGGATCGCGCGATGCGTGCGATGCCTGTACTGCGCGCGTTTCTTGAGCAGGGGAGTCACGAGCGCGTGACGATGGAGCAAAGCATAGCGCGATTCAATGCAATGGAGCTTTAACAATGCATTCGCGATTGACTGCGTTGAGGCGGCTGATGTCCCTTTATGGAGGCATCGAGGAGATGCATTCGATAAGTCTTCAACGGACGACGGGGGCTGTTCAGGAAGTCGAACAGGCGATGGATAGACAGGAGGAGGCAGTGCATTCCTCGAGTTCCCATGGCCGCGATGCGTTGATAGCCGGGGACCGTATGAAATGGGCGTCGGCCCGTACGCAGCGGGAGATTGCGGAATGGAAGCAGGAACGTCTGCAGCAGGTTCGATTGGAACGCGAGAAGTTGAATGACGAAGCGAGAAGGCAATATCTTGCGAGCCGCTTGCAGAGTGAGCAGATGAAACATGTTGTCGATAGCGCTGCGATGCAGATGAAGGTCGAAGCGGAACGACGGATGCAGGGAACGTTGGATGATCGATTTCTTGCGCGGCGGAGATGGACTGACGCCAGGGAGGAGTTGCGTGCCGCGACGAAGATGAAGGTCTCCTAATGTTTCAACGGGTTTTTTGGCTCATGAAATGCATTTCTTTCGCAGGACGGAAGAGGAGAGGCATGCTGACAACAGCGACGGTCTTGATGTCACTCGGTACGGATCCGATGAATACTCGTCATGTCCTCTCTAACCGAACAGACACTGCGGACATATCGTTTGCGAAGAGCTTTGATGAAAATTCTGCTCTTGCGGGCGAGATGAAGCAGACCGGTGACGGCAGAAAACAGAAGGATACTGCCGAAACTGAATGTGTCATCTCCGTGAAGAACCAGGATGTGCCTGCTGCTTTATCTCGCTTAAAAGTGAAAGGGAATGTGAGCGCCGGAGATGGGATGCAGAATGAATCCGATGGCATCAAAAATCAGATTCTGCCGGTGAGTGCGAAAGGGGCTGCTTCCATTTCAAGTGGAGAGACGATGACTACTCATAGTGAAGGCTTGAAGGAGGACACGTCCATGTCTGTGCAGGCGAAGATGCCGGACGATCAGCTACCTGTCGGAGACGAGAAGGATGTATGTCAGAATTCCGTGACTGGGGAGATTGATAGAGCGAAGACGGATGCTACAGATGGGGTGACCGCTTCCCATACGGACGTTGCGGTTTCGGCAATGCCACCTATTTCAGATAACAGAGAGAGGCCGGGAATCCAGAATCAGAAAGAGATACCGGTTACAGAAAAGGACCAGGAGGCGGTTTCGACTAAGACTATAGCTAAGGGCTACGATGGCATTGCGAAAACCGCAAAGACAGGGAAGACAGAAGACAAGTTGAGAAAAACATTTGTAACGAGAGGAAATGCGGTTGACGTCGAGGCACAGACTGTCGTCACTGTACCGGCCATGGTGCTTCCTATGGCTGGGCAATCGAATAAATTGAACGCAGCGCCGGATGCTGCGCTCTTGTCCGGGCCTTCTGCAGCGGCGGGACGAAGTGTTGGAATGACCGCAATCACGGCTAGTAAGGTCGACAAGCAATCTGTGAGCACGGCGAAGGCCGATGGAGACAGGGCGAAGACGGTGGTCTCCACTTTGGTTGATGATCCTGCTTTTAAAAAGATGGAGATCGTTGGGACGAAGACAGCATCATCTGATGCAAAAGCAACAGATGAGAATGCAAAAGTGCAGAATCCGGTGGCAGCGATAACGGCTACCGGGCTGACACATATTGAGCCGGGGATGCCTGGAGTTGCTATCGGAGGCATTCCAGGTGGCGCGACTGCGCATGTTATTACGGCCACCTCTCAGATGACGGGGACCAACGATCATGCGGCAATTCCACAGGCTGAATCGGGTGCGATTGATACGGCGGGACCGACCGACGCTATACACAAGACGTTGATGGCTACTCCCACGACACTTGAGGTTGGCGTTGCCAATGGAACCCATGGATGGCTGAAGATTCGAGCCGAGATGACGGGCGATGGCGCGGTGAATGCATCCCTGTCCACGGCTTCATCCTCGGGACAGGAGATGCTGCACCGGGAGCTTCCATCGCTGACGGCTTATCTGCAGAGCGAACGGGTCACGGTGAATACGGTTGTCATTCAGACGGCTGTGGCTGCTGGGGCAGACTCCCAAGGATTCGCTGGAGAAATGAATAACGATGGACGAGGACAGGCACCGCAGAGTGGCGGCCAGGGAGGAGAGAACCGGCAGGACACGGTGAGCACAGTGGTGAACCGCACGGAAAAAGAGGTGCCTTACAACGACTTGAGTGGAGTTGGAGATGGGCTGTTGTCATCGGCGTCGTATGCGGGCGGCGGGAGCTGGTTAAGCGTAAGGGCTTGAAGAGATGTGCATATTAATCAGATTCAGAGTTGACCAACGATTAACTGAGTGAGGGAGAGTGAAGATGAGTGAATTACAGAATTCAATTACGGGAACAGGGTCTGCAGCGGCTGCTACGATCGCTTCTGCGCTGGCTCCGCGAAAAACATCGCAGGCAACTGCGAAAGACGCAACTAATGGAACAACATCAGGCAATTCAACAAACAATACAACGGATGGGGCGACGATTACATCGAGCGACTTTCTGACGCTGCTGGTGAGCGAATTGAAAAATCAGGATCCTACGCAACCGACGGATCCGAATGCTTACATCCAGCAACTGGTGGGCGTGAACAGCCTGCAGCAGTTGATTTCGATCAATCAGGACCTGACACCGCTTACAACATCTAGCCCGACTACTGGAACGTAGGAGCCATAGAGGCAGGACATAAGGAAAACGTGAACATGAAGGCTGGCGGATAACGATAACGGAAGTTTAACCAGGATAAGTAAGGAGAGCAACGATGGGATCATTTTCGACTGCATTGAGTGGTTTGAGCGCGGATTCGGTGGCACTGAATACGATTGGAAACAATCTGGCAAACCTCAACACAACGGCTTTCAAGAAGCAGACAACTAATTTTGAAGATCTCTTCTATCAACAGATTGGCGAGAACGGATCGAATGATGCGCTGCAGGTCGGCGTGGGCACGAAGGTGTCCAGCACGACGACAAGCTATTTGCAGGGGAGCATCAATCCAACAAGCGACACAAAGGACATGGCGCTGAGCGGAGACGGCTTTTTCGTTGTGCAGCAGAACGGCGTGCAGTCATTGACACGGGCAGGCGACTTTCAACTCGATTCAAAAGGCAATCTGACGACGGCGGAAGGCGAGAGCGTGATGGGCTACAACGCTGTGAACGGTGTCATTAGTGGCAGCAGCTCTCTGGCGCCATTGACTTTGCCGACTGGCTCGACGGAGTCTGCGAAAGCGACACAGAACTTTTCTCTGACGGCCAACCTAAACGCTGGTGCAGCAGTAGGAACGCCCTTTTCCACTTCGGTACAGGTGTACGATTCGCTCGGGCAGACGCATCAGGCGACGATCTCGTTTACCAAAACAGCAGCGAATACGTGGAGTTATGATGTCTCGCTCCCGCCTGGCGATTTTACAGGGGTTTCAACAGGCAATACGGGGACGCTGACGTTTGATTCCTCGGGCAAGTTGCTTTTGCCGACCACGACGGCGTGGCCCTCAGCTACAGCGGCAGCTGTGGGAACTACTATCCTTGACTCCAACGGCAACTTAGAAAGAGTGACGTCCGTAAGCGGTACGGGCACTACCGGAGCTTCGGCTCCGACATGGAGCACGGCGATTGGAGCCTCGACTACGGATAACACCGGAGCAAATCAGGTGGTGTGGACGAATCTGGGCCCGGCGAGTTCTATCGCGAACCCGATTACGTTTCCCGGTCTGCCGAATGGAGCAAGCAACCTGAGCTTCAATTGGAATCTGGATGATGCGAACAGTAATCCAACGGTCTCTCAGACGACCGGGGCTTCAGCAGGCAGTGCAGCCAATCAGGACGGCTTCACCAGTGGCGTGTACAACGGATTTTCCGTTGATTCGAGTGGAATTATCACAGCGACCTACAGCAATGGGCAAACACAAACCGTCGGCCAGGTGGCAGTAGCGACCGTCGCAAACGATCAAGGACTGACTGTCACTGGCAATAACAACTACATGACTACGGCGGCATCCGGGCAGGCGAATGTTGGAATAGCAGGAACGGGTTCTCGCGGAACGATCACGGACAGCGCATTGGAGTTGTCGAATGTGGACATATCCTCTGAGTTCGCTGACTTGATCGTGGCGCAGCGTGCCTTCGAGGCGAACTCGAAGACGGTGACGACGTTCGATACGGTGACGCAGGATACGCTTTCGATGATCCGATAATAGTCATAGAAGTGGTCAGCGGGCCGGTTGTGGAATCGAAGGTTTGATTTTGCGCCGGCCCGGTTGACTGCGTGGAGTGAGTTCAGGATATGAGCGCGCCTGGTGTTGCGTTTCGCGAGATCAATCCTGAAGATTCGCTAATGTCCCGGCAGAACATTGTGGCTATCGACTTGCAGCGAGTCCTGCATCATGGCTACTTCTCCTCAGGTTGCTGACGCTGTTCCTGCTCCCTCTTCTTCTGTTGCCGGCATGGCCGGGCTACCGATTGCATCTGTGTTGATCTTTATGCTGCTCGGAGCGGCGATTGCATCTCTGGGCTTCGGTGGAGTGCTGTATTACTTAAAGCACTCAGGTCGCCTGTCCGTGCGAAGGGGTGTTGTTGCGAAGGCCGTGGGCCCAGCGGCGACCGAGACCCACCTGATCGTGCTTGATCCACTTCTCGTCAATCTGGCGGATGAGGGTGAAAGTTCCTACCTGCGATTGTCTCTGACGCTGCAGGTGGCGGATGCCAGCGTGAAGAAAGACTCCGGAACGAAGAACGATAAAAATGGCGATGATGCCGTGGCTGCCATCCGCGATACAGCCCTGACCGTGCTAGGACGACAGACTACGGGCAGCCTGCTGGCGCCGGATGGGAAAGAGCGTCTGAAGGCCGAGCTGAAGAAGGCGCTTGCGGAACACAATAGCGATCTGAAAGTAACGGCTCTGTTCTTCACCGATTTTCTGGTGCAGCAGTAGCAGCCAGCCGAGATGCATAGGGACAGACTGGTGATGGAGAGAGTGATGACAGAGACAGGATTAATGACACACACAGCGGCGACGGTGGCAGCGAACTTAGAGAGGGCAAAGACTGTTCCGGCAATGCCGTGGATGAGGCGGATCGAAGAACATACCTCGTGGCCTGTGTTATCGAGGCTGCCACTAACAATGGAGGCCGTAATATCGCTGAGCCAATTCAGGGTGCGGGACCTGCTGGGACTGGCCGAAGGACAGGTATTTGAAACCGCATTTCCTGACACGGAGGATGTGCCGCTCAAAGTTGGCAATGTGCAACTTGGTTGGACTGAGTTTGAAGTGCTCGATCAGAAAATTGCTGTTCGGTTAACACGGTTGGCTTAGCAGCTCAGCGATATGGAACGGAGCAGAGGAATGCAGCTTTTACATGGTGCGAGAAGCATGAAGAATACGAAGGCTTCGCGAAATCAGACCGGCCTGGTGGGATGGATGCTTGGTTTTATGCAGAGCTTGCGTGCCGAGAGTCAGCCAGTGGTTAAGCAGATGCATTTGCTGGAGACGCTACCGCTAGGAGGGAAAAGACAGCTGGTGCTGGTGAGCTGTGGGGGAGAGCGCTTTCTGGTTGGCGGCAGTCTGGAGAGTATAGAGACGATTGTGCGAATACAAGGTGAGGTTTCACCGGGCCTTACGGTGAAGAAGTTGGACGGGACATGCTTCTAGCGCGTGGGATGCGATGGTTCGGTCTGATGATGGTGATGCTGAGCATATTGCCCGCGCTTCATGCGCAACAGGTTGGGAGAGCTGCGGCGATTTTTGCAGCGCCTGAGTCATTCTGGGTAAAACACGCATCGGGCACTTCTAAGTCTGTAAATGAAAGCAGTAGAAAACACACGAGCCTGTTGGCAGATGGCAAAAAGCAGAAGGCTACTTCGCAGGCTGCGGTGGGACCGAATGGCAAGGATTCGATAACGCAGGCAATTGAGGCAAACAGAAGTGTGCCATGGTCGATTGTGCTGGGGCTCACACTGTTGACACTGCTGCCGGCGTTGCTTCTGTCGATCACGCCGATGGTGCGGCTGCTGGTGGTCTTTCATTTTCTTCGGCAGGCGCTAGGGACGCAGACTGCGCCGTCGAATCAAATTCTGATGGGACTGGCGCTGATGATGACCTGGTTCCTGATGCAGCCAGTGTTACAGAAGGTAGAGCAGGCGGCGGTAATACCTTATCAAGCGGGGACAATTTCAGGTATGGAGGCTATGGATCGCGGCCTCGTCCCGGTGAAGCAGTACATGCTGCGGTATGCGCGCGAGAAAGATTTGGAAGTATTTGCGGCGGCGGGTATGGGAGCGCGGCCTCAGTCGCGAGAGGACCTGCCTATCCAGGTAGTTGTGCCAGCCTACATCTTGAGCGAGTTGAAGGCGGGATTTCAGATTGGGGCGGTGTTGTTCCTTCCATTTCTCTTAGTTGATCTTGTCGTGGCCAGCGTAACGACTTCGGTCGGCATGATGCAACTGCCGCCGGTGGTGATCTCTACGCCATTGAAGATTTTGCTATTTGTGATGGTGGATGGATGGAACCTGCTGGCGCACCAACTGATTAAGAGTTTCTGATTTTTGCGGGAGGCAGCGATGGGACCGGACCAGACGGTGGAGATGATGCGAAAGGTATTGATGGAGGCGATGATGCTGAGCGCACCGCTGCTGGTGGCGGCCTGCGCGGTGAGTCTTGTGGTGAGCCTGTTGCAGACGCTGACCAGTGTGCAGGAGCAGACGCTGACCATCGTGCCTCGGCTAGTAGTCGTATTTGTTGTGACGATGGCAACGTTGCCTTGGATAGTGCACCGCTTGGTGAGTTTTACGGTGCATATGTTCACCGACTTCCACAGGTATCTGGGATAGAGGCGGCATGAATCGTGAGGCAAGCACGTTGATACAGGATTGGCCGCAGTTTCTGACGGCGGCGGTGCTGGTGATGATTCGGTTAAGCGGACTGATGGCGTTCGCGCCGCTGTTCTCCTCGGCAGCGATCGCACCGCGAATCAAGGCTGGATTTGTGATTGCAATAACAGTGCTGCTGGCGCCTGCCGTGGCTGCGGTGCAGAACGCGAGGGCCACGCTGGATGTGCGGGCGGTGTTGGGAGAACTTGGTGTCGGGCTGGTCTTTGGGCTTTCGCTGATGCTGCTTAATGAGGCGCTGACGTTTGCAGGAACTTTGCTGGGAATGCAGTTCAGCTTTTCGCTGGTGAATCTGATGGACCCTAATTCGATGATCGAGACGCCGGTGTTGGGCCAGATGCTTGGGTGGCTGGGTGTGCTTGTGATCATTGGCTCTGGCCTGGACCGGAGCCTCCTGGCTGCATTGATACGGAGCTTTCGTACCGTGCCTGTGGGGCAGGCGGTGATAGAGGCAAAGACTGGTGAAGCATTGGCGGTAATGGCGGGCGGAATTTTTCTGGCGGGACTACAACTGGCTGCGCCGGTGATTGCGGCCGCGCTTGCTGTGGAGATGACGATTTCACTCGTGGGAAGATTGTCACCGCAACTTCCGGCGATGGTGATGAGTATTCCGCTGAAGACGATGGTGTCGTATGCGGTTCTGATTGGGAGCCTGGCGGTGTGGCCGGGATGGATTGAGCGACACTTTACGGCGCTGCTTGATGCCGCGGGAAGATTGATGGCGACCGTATGAGCGAGAAGGGGACAGAGCAGGCCACGCCGCAACGAAAGAAGAAGGCGAAAGAGAAAGGCGATAGCGTGCGCAGTCGTGAACTACTCTCGGCCATGGCGATGCTGGGCGGTGTGATGATGCTGGGGATTACAGCACATGGATTTGTATCGAGTTGGGGAAAGGTATATGCCGAAAGTCTGCGCTCTACCGCCGTGGGAGAGGTAAATGGCGAGCAGCGCTGGAATGAAGCTATTCGCCGAATGCTGGAGCCGGCGCTGCTGCCGGTAGGCTTAGTTCTAGCGGCGAGCTTTACCGGAGCGCTGGTGTCGGGAGTAGCTCAGGTTGGTGGCGTAGAGATCTACCCGAATGCAATTGAGCCGCAGTTCTCGAAGCTGAACCCGGTTACGAACCTGGGACACCTGTTCAGTCTGCAAGCTGCCACGCGAGTGATGAAGTCGCTGGTGCCTGCTGCCGCCATGGTGGTGCTGGGATGGGGTGCACTGAAGGCGCTGATGCTGCCGATGCCGGTGATGAGCCTGGCGCGATTGCCGGCCACCTTTTCGGCTGCGTATGGGCTGGCGCTCGATGCTGCGTGGATAACGCTTGCATGGTCGGCGCTGGACTACGCAATCGAGTGGAGGAGTTGGAATGAGCGGCTCAAGATGAGCAAACAAGAGATGCGTGAAGAGATGAAGGACGCGATGGGAAATCCGCAGACCAAGGGCAGAGTCCGGCAGATACAGCGGGCGATGCGTAAGCGCAAAGTGAAGGCGGACATGTCGCGGGCAAGCGTTGTCATCACGAACCCAACGCATTATGCAGTGGCTCTGGAGTTTAGCTTCGAGACGATGCAGGCGCCTACGGTACTGGCAAAGGGGCGAGATCTTCTGGCCGCGGAGATTCGCGAGGAGGCGCGGTGGGCGGGTATTCCGATCATTGAGAACCCGCCATTGGCCAGAAGTCTCTACAGGACGGTCGAGCCGGGGCAGTCGATTCCATTTGAGCTGTATGCGGCGGTGGCTGGAATTCTGGCATATCTCTATCGACAGAAGGTAGAAGAACGGATGAGGCGCGAACGTCAGGCTCAACAGGCGGAGCAGGGAATAGGGCATCGCGGAACAGTGGGAATGGTTGGATTACGCGGCTTTGGAGGTGGAATGTGAGTGAGGCTTTGACAAAGAAGAGCGGCTCCTGGGAAGCCACAAAGATGCGGCCGCTGTTGTTGCCGGTTGCGGCGATCAGCATGGTGTTCGTGATGCTGATTCCGGTGCCGAGTTTTGTTCTCGATCTGTTGCTGGCGGCGTCGATTACCGCATCGGTGATCGTGTTTTTAACGGCGGTGCAGGTACGGCGTGCAGTGGAATTTTCTGTCTTCCCGACGCTGCTTCTGCTGTTAACGATGTTCCGCCTATCTCTGAATCTAGCGTCCAGCCGCAGGATTCTGCTGCATGGGCATGAGGGAACGCACGCTGCCGGTTCGGTGATTGAAGCCTTTGGCCAGTTTGTGGTGGGCGGCAATTACGTGGTGGGATTCGTATTATTTCTTGCCCTCATCGCAATTCAGTTTCTCGTCGTCAGCCATGGTGCGGTACGGACAGCCGAAGTGACTGCCCGGTTCACGCTCGATGCGCTGCCCGGTAAGCAGATGGCCATCGACGCCGATATGAATGCCGGTCTGATCGACGAACAGGGAGCCAGAAAGCGACGGCAGGCGATTGCGCGGGAGGCCGAATTCTACGGCGCGATGGACGGTGCGGCGAGGTTCAACCAGCGGGACTCAATGGCCACCATTCTGATCACGGCAATCAACATCATTGCAGGGTTGCTGATTGGCGTGTTTCAACAGGGTGCCGATCTGGCGACAGCGGTGAAGACTTATACGATTCTCACCGTTGGCGATGGTTTGGTGACGATGATCCCCAGCCTTCTGGTATCGATTGCGGGTGGAATTGTGCTGACGCGTGCATCGTCTTCAGGATCGTTGGACACCGAGCTTGGAACGCAGTTGCTGCGCGGGAAAAATACACTCTGGATAGCTTGCGGCGTGCTGCTTGCGCTTGCGCTGATTCCTGGCCTGCCGAAGTTGTCATTCGTGTTGATGGCGGTTGGCGTTGCGCTCATCGCGCGCAAACTGCCGACGGCAAAAGATGAGACGCTGCTGCAATTGGAAGAGGCTGCGGAGGCTGGAACGATTGCGGGTAAAGCTGAAGTGGTTGATGCAGCGAAGAACGAGAATCTTGCTTCGCTGCTGAAGATGGACGAGCTGACACTTGAGATAGGTTTTCAACTCATTCCGATGGTCGATGAGAAACAGGGCGGCCAGATGCTCAATCGAGTAAGGGCGTTGCGTCGACATCTGGCGACCGAGCTTGGATTCATTGTTCCGCCGGTACACATAACGGACAATCTACGGTTGAAGCCTCGGGAATATGTGGTAAGCCTGCGCGGTATCGAAATAGCGCGCTGGCAGACGGAGCAGAACTGTTTGTTGGCGGTGAATGCGGACCCGAAGGCCCGCGTGCTGCCGGGCGTGGAGACTCGGGAACCGGCGTTTGGCGTACTGGCACGGTGGATACAACCAGGGCTGGAGGAGCAGGCGCTGGCGGCGGGCTATTCGGTTGTTGATCAGACGACGGTGATTGGAACGCATCTGGGCGAGCTGATTCGCAGATACGCACACGAACTGCTGGGCCGACAGGAGGTAAAGCGGCTATTGGACAGCATGAATGAGAGTCATCCGAAGCTGGTTGAGGAGTTGGTGCCGAAGCTGATGACGCTGGGCGAGGTACAGCGAGTGCTGCAGCAGTTGTTGCGGGAGCAGGTCTCGATCCGCGATCTTGGTGCGATTCTTGAGTATTTGGTGGAGGCTGCGCAGTCTTCAAAGAACGTAGTTTATCTGGTGGAGACCGTGAGGCAGTCGCTTGGACGAGGCCTTATTCATCCTTTGTTGGATGGGGAAGGGAGCCTGCGTGTGCTGCTGCTGGAGCAGACACTTGAGACCGAACTCTTGAACACCTTTGATCCAAAGAGTCCGCTCTTGTTGGGTGATGGCGTGCGGACGGGTGGAATGCCTGCAGATTTTCTGCGGCAGCTTGTGGAATCTGTGAAACGCCTAACCGGAGGAGCTTCTACATCGGCACTCCCCGTGCTCTTATGCCCAAGTCCAGCTCGTTATCACGTGAGGCGCTGGTTGGAACCTTTTCTGCCAAAGGTGACAGTTTTGGCCCCGGTGGAGATTCCGAGCGAGATCCGAGTTCGCAGCATGGGGACCGTTGGTTGAATGCGAACGAATTGCAGGTGAGCAGAAGTGAAAGCGCGAAAGGCAGAGCAGGACACGGAGGAAGTGATGGGGATAGGGAGTTCGGTTCCGGTACAGGTTTTGCAGGGACTATCGGATGGCAAGTTGCTCGTTGAAGGACTGCCAGAAACAATGGCACTGTTTACGCCCTACGTTGGGAATAGCCAGCTAGGGGGTGCAACGTCCGAAAGTGGAACTGCGTCGGACCGTGATTTGATGTTGATGGAACATCTGCCAACGGTGCGTTATCTGGCGCGGCGTATTCATGAACGGTTGCCGCAGCATGTGGAACTGGACGATCTTATTTCTGCCGGAGTCGTTGGGTTGATCGACGCTTTTTCCAAGTTCGATCATGGAAAGAAGGTGCAGTTCAAAAGTTACGCGCAATTCAGGATTCGCGGGGCAATTCTTGATTCTCTGCGCACGCTGGACTGGAGTCCCCGAGAGCTGCGCAGGAAGGGGAGAGCGGTTGAAGAGGCAATCCATTCAGTGACACAGAGAGTTGGCCGCGCGCCGTCTGAACAGGAGATCGCCCGGGAGATGGAACTAAGCCTGACTGATTATCAACAACTACTTGGGGACCTGAAGGGTCTTGAGATCGGCAGCTTGCATATAGAACGCTCGGAGGATTCCGGCGATGAGGAGTTGGCGTATATTCCGGGGTCGCCTGAAGAAGATCCTTTGTTTCGCTGCCTGAAGGGCGAGATGAAACAGCGGCTGGCAGATGCAATCGACGAACTGCCCGAAAAGGAACGAATGGTTCTTACTCTCTACTACTACGAAGAGCTGACAATGAAAGAGATTGGATTGACCCTGGGCGTGGTGGAATCGCGTGTCTCGCAGATTCATTCCTCCGCGGTGCTGCGGTTGCGGACAGCTCTTGCCAGTCTGCGTACTGGTGAATCTGTCAGCGCGCGCAAAGTACCTGGACGGCGAGCATCGTCTCATTAGAGCCAGTGGAATCAGAAAAAACTTAGGGATAGAAGAACAAAGGGGGCATGCGTGGGGAAGCAGCTTGAACAGGGAGATATCGATGCATTATTCGCGGCGGCTGGAGCGAATCATGCGGAGCCGCCAGCCGATGCCTCCACTCCGTTGGAGAGATATAACTTCAGCCGCTCGGGACAGATCAGCAACGAGCAGATGCGGGCGATCAGTACGGTAAATGATCTATTTGCGCGTAATCTCATGCATACTCTCGGAGCGTGGTTACGAACTCCGTTACGGGTCAAGCTGGTGGCAGGTGAGCAGTTGCCGTTCAAGGAATTTCTGGAACGACTCTCCATTCATACTTATGTCTGTTCACTTCGTCTGGAGCCGCTAGGCGCCGTCGGTTTGCTCGAACTTGAGCTGGCCATCGCGTCGCCGATTGTGGATGTTCTGTTGGGCGGAGTGGGACAGGCATGGCCAGTGAGAGAGCTGACTGATATAGAAGAAGCGATTCTTACCTCTGTAGTCCAGGTGGCCGTGCAGGAGCTGAACCTGGCTTGGCAATCGGTCGGGCTCGAATTTGTCTTTGAGAAGCGCGAGACAGATGCAGCAGTGGCGCGGATGCTGACTCCAGGTGAAAAAACATTGTGCGTGAGTTTTGAGGCGAGAATGCCGGAGGCGCAGGGAGTTCTTAATCTATGTCTGCCTGCGGTTGTGCTAAACGCTATTCTGCGGCGGCTAATCTCTGAAGGAGACCGTCCGCGCAGGCGATCGAAAGAGGCCCAGGTAAGGATGAGAGATCTGCTGGGCGAAGCAAAAGTAGGCGCGTTGTTGCAGTTTCCGCAAATGCGATTGCGCGCAAGTGAGGTGGCGTCGCTGGTGCCTGGGACAGTATTGCGGCTGCCGCTTCCGAAGACTTCGACGGCAGAGTTGCGTGTAGGTGGGTTGCACTTCGGATATGCGCATCCGGTACGGACTGGAGAGCATCGCGGCGCGCAGCTTGAGATGGATAGAGAAATAGTTGCTCGGCAACAGGCTCAAACCTTGAGCAAACAGGCAGATGCCGCAACGACGAACGTGAATTGAGTGAGGCTAAGGGTATGGAGAAGGCAATAGGGGCAAGCGAAATGGCGGGAGCAGAGGCGATGGCGATGTTGTTCGACATCGAGCTTGACGCAATGCTGCAGTTCGGTTCGCGGGAGTTGCCGCTGCGAGAGGTGCTGGAACTGGGACCGGGGGATGTTGTGGAACTCGACCGGCATGTGTCCGAGCCGGTGGATCTTGTGATTGGAGATCGCATTGTGGCGCGTGGCGAGGTGGTGATTGTGAGCGGCAACTTTGCACTGCGTATCACGGAAGTAGCAACGCCGCAGTTGCGGCTGGAGAGCATACGATGTCTTTTCTAGAAAGAGGAAACAATGGCCGGACAACAGGTGCTTTGATATGGGAGGGCGATGCCTATAGACCCTCGAATTTTCCGGAGCACGACCCGGATGAAGTCGGATTGCCCGCTTCGCTGGCGCAGGCACACCGGCGTCTCTGCGGAAGTGCGGAGTGCGAGAGTGGTTGGACAATGCCGTGGAGAAGTCGCCGCCGTCCCATCTTTGAAGGTCAGTGGGGTTGCAGTGGCCGGTGTGTGCTGGCGATTGTGCGGGCTGCGTTGCGGCGGGAGGCTGGAGATGGAATCATGGCGGCTGTTCCACATCGTCACAGGGTTCCTTTGGGTCTGCTGATGTTGGCGCAGGGAGGGATTACACATGCGCAGTTGCGGCAGGCTTTGGAGGCGCAGCGGCAGAACGGCACTGGACGCATCGGTGAGTGGCTCATCGCCGAGTGCGGCCTCGAAGCGGAGCAGATTACTCGCGGGCTCAGTATGCAATGGAACTGTCCTGTGCTTGGGGTCGAGGGGTTTTCTCCCGAGGCGATGGCGCTGGTGATGCCTGGGATCTTTGTTGAGAGATTTGGTTTGTTGCCGCTGCGAGTTGCGGGGGCGCGGATTCTGTATCTTGCGTTTGAGGACTGTCTGGATGCTTCGGCCGGTCTGGCTGTCGAACAGATGACTGGGCTGAAGGTTGAGAGCGGGGTATTGAACGAAGTCCAGTTCCAGGCTGCGAGAAACCGATTATTGCAGTGTGATGCGGTTGAGATGAAGCTTGAAGCAGCATCAGATGTAGATACTCTGGCTGGGCGAATCACAGCGCTTTTGGAGCAGAAGCAGCCGATTGCCTCCCGTCTGGTGAGGATGCACCAATACTATTGGCTGAGGCTGTGGCTGGAGAGCGGCACGAAAGGGAAGGCCGGCAATCTTCCGGTGAGTGGAGAGGACATGAGGGATTATGTCTTCACCATTGGTCTCAACGAAAAGTAAAACAAGAGAGCCATTTGGCTCTCTTGTTTAGTGGTTATGACCCGTTTTCTACTGGGACAAAAGAGACGATGTTGAAGCGGATTCTGTCGTACCCAGGGTGGCTGCGGCTGCGGCTCTGGCCGCGTCGCGGTCCGGGCCGAGGCCCAGCTTGATGATGGCGCGGGAGTCTGGGACCAGTTTAGTCTGCCAGCCATTGTCGGACTGATACTTTTGCATCGCGGCTGAGGTCTGAGTGTCCCAGTGACCAGAGGGGCCGGAGAGGTAGCCCGATTTGACGAGCGCGGTTTGAATCTGGGTGGCGCGGCTGTCATCAATGGAACGTTGGCCAACATGCTTCGTCACAGTCTTGGAGTGCTTGGGGCTGTGGCTCAGTCTGTGAGGAGAGGTAGGGCCACGACGTGCATGTATGATTGCCGCGCACGGAAGGGCGGTTGCGAGAACAAGCCCGGAAGTCAGGATGAGTTGACCGAACCTCATTATTAACAGAACCTCAAACTTCAGTATGGAATGAAAGACGCAATATTTCTATTTATCGTCTGACTCAGAGTATCCCGAGAGTAACCTGCGCACAATAGGAATGATATTCTCCAGAAGGGGTACTTTTGACGATCTGGATGGACGAAATTCCGTCAGCGGTTCTTTTCCGGGAAAATGGACTCCTCCAAAAAAGAGGGCGCCGAAGACCGGCGCCCTCTTTCCATCCATCAATGCTTCTACGGCAAGGTTCCTCCGATGTATGAGTTGCCGCCACCTTTTACCATTGGTGAATGAACAACAAAGACTACATCATCCTTGGATTTAAGGGTGGAGACAATGGCCCTGTAGCTGCCTTCGTCGGTGACAGGTTTTTTATTGATCGCGGTGATAATTGCTCCTTTGCCCAAGCCGATCTCGTCGGCAAAGGAGCCAGGTCGAACGCTGGTGACAATGACGCCGCTGCTGATTCCTGTCTTGGAAGCAATCTCTGAAGGAATTGTGGAGACGCTGATGCCTAACGTAGTCTGACCCACGTCACTTGGTTGTGGAGTGGAGTTATCATCCTCCCCTCCCGCGAGGTCGGCGTAAGTCTTGGCACGATCGCCAATGACTACGCTGGCGACGTCCTTCTTTCCGTTGCGGAGATAGCCGAGTTTGACGGTGGAACCGACCTGACGGGCGGAGATGTCGTCGACCAGATCGTCGCCACCCTTGATGTTGCGTCCGTCGATGGAGACGATGACGTCGCCGGGTTGGAGACCGGCTTTAGCGGCGCCTCCGCTGGGAGTGACGGTGCTGACGATGACTCCGTTGGAGAAACCGTACATGCGGTTGACCGCGGAGTTGACGCCAGGCTGGAAGCTGATGCCGATGGAACCGCGCACCACCTTATGTTGTGGCCCGATGAGCATGTTGTAAATCTTGGCGATGGTATTGGACGGCATCGCGAAACCGAGACCGACCGATCCCATAGATTGGGTGTAGATGGCAGTGTTCATGCCGACGACCTGACCAGCCATATCGACTAGAGGGCCACCGGAGTTGCCCGGGTTGATGGAAGCGTCGGTCTGGATGAAGCGTTGAAACTGGCCCTGGGCAATGCCGTTGGGGCTGGGATCATTATTAATGTCCTCTCCGGAGCGATCTTTTGCGGAGATGATGCCAGCGGTGACGGTCTTGGAGAGGCCCAATGGGCTGCCGATGGCAAGCACCCAGTCGCCGACCTGCGCTCCGTCGGAGTTACCGAGTTTGATGGTAGGAAGGGGTTTGTCGGTGTCGATTTTGATAACAGCGATGTCGGTTTCTTTATCTACCCCAACGACATGGGCTGGACGGCCTTCGCTGGTCGCGCCGTCGGGGTCGGTGGAGAGCTTGACGTAGATCTTATCGGCCTTATCGACTACATGATCGTTGGTGATGATATAGCCGCGCGGGTCAACGATGAATCCGGAACCGAGGGCGCGGCGTTCTCCGCCGCCCATGCTGCCGTCTCCGCCCTCGTCACCCTGACCGCCCTGACCGCCCTGACCGCCGAAGAAGCGGTTGAAGAAGTCCTGCATGTCGCCCTGCTGGTCGTTATTCCCATTCTGGGAAGGAGGGCCTTGCAACCCACGGCGATTGCGAGGGGTGGCGGACTGCTTTGGGATCTCTTCCGTATTGATATTGACGACGGCCGGGCCGACTTCTTTGACGATCTGGGAGAAGCCGTTGGAGAGGGCTACAGGCGAGGGAATTACAAGGGGGGTAGCGTCGGAGGTGTCAATCTTTGCCTGCTCTTTGCCGCTTACATTGTTGGTGAGAACGGAGCCAACGAGGATGCCTATAGAAAGGGTGGCGAGAAGGGCGAAGGTAGTGGTGAGGCGGTGGGTGCGCATGCGATCCAACAGGCTCGGAGAAGGGTTATTTCGTATATCCATAATAGTAAGTCTGACCTCTTTTCGTGCGTTCCGTTGCGCCGGGCCAGGGTTGGCAGGCGAAAGTCTGAGTATAGTCAATTGTCCTTGATGCCCTCTTGTTAGAGGACTTCATGGGCTTTACGGTTGTTTAGACGCGAGCAAGACGCAAAAGTGTTATGCGAGTGCTTCGCGATGGAGTGTACAGCCTGCGCTTCGATTGCAGGCTGACTGTGATGACAGCATGGCGATGTGCGAGTGTTGACTCTTCGCGATGAAGAGATGAGAGCGATTTCGTGCTCATTGTTGGCCTGTACCGCGCGGAGGACAATGACGGACGGATTGGTTGCCCGGTGATTGATCGCCGTTTGAGTTGCTGCTCCCTTTCCGGGGTTACCCCCTCCCCCCTTACATTTTCATAAAGTCCTTTGATTCAATAGTTTACCGTTTTTTAGTTTTTGTAAAGTCTTCATTCCAGATATGTTATAGGCAAATTCCTCTTTATAAAAGAGTTAGACCCAGCATTGCGGCTGGGCCTTTGGTCTATTTCTCTACTATTTATAGTGTAACGAATTGAGTGGAACTAATTGGCAAAAAATCAAGGTTTATTTTTGGGTATATAAACTATTTGTTTTGTGCTGTTTGAAGGAGTGGGTCGGCTTTTTAGAGGTCGTAAGGGGCTTGACAAGGAAAGACAGGGCTGAGAGTAAAGGCAGCGAGTAAACGCTATGATGGGCCGCGTAGAGCAATTTCAAAGATGGTATGGGTCTTCGCGGTGAAGCGAAAGGCGAATACAGGCATCTCTCCACTGCAGCGGCAAAAGCGCTGCCTCTGGTCGAGATGACGTGTTTTTAAGTCCTCACAGAAATGGCTTGAGTGGTGTCGAGGAGGGTGAGGAGGATGCGGCGGAGGGCGGTTTCGCGGCCCGTGGGATCGTACCACTCCTGGAGGGTGTGAATGCCTCCTCCCCTGCCTCCTGTGCCGATCGCTATTGCAGGAATGCCCAATGAAATGGGGATGTTTGCGTCGGTTGAGCCGAGGTGGGTTTCGGTGCGCAGGGCGAGGTGGCGGTCTACGGCGCGGAGCGTATGAAGGATGAGAGAGTCTTCGGGCAGGATGGCGGCGGGGCGATTGCCTATGTTTTGAATCGTGATTCCGGGGGGACTCGATGCGAGTTTTTGCCTGGTGAAGCTGGGGATGAGACGGTCGCAGATTTCGCGGATCGCAGCCTCGACGCTAAGGAGATGAGCGGGATCGGTGGAGCGGAGGTCGATGAGGGCGGCTGCGATCTCGGGGATGGAATTGATGGAGGTGCCTCCGGAGATGCGGCCGACGTTGAGGGTGGTAAGGGGGGTGGCGGGGAGCTTGAGGTTGGCAATGTCATTGAGTATCCGGCTGAGGATGAGGATAGGGTTGGGCGCGCCGGCGTCGATCCAGGAGTGGCCGCCGGGGCCGGTAACGGTAATGCGGAGCCGAGTGCTGCCGAGGGCGCGGGTGATGACGGTATTCGTGCCGCCGCCTTCGAGGGCGATGGCGGCGGCGATGCGGTTGCGGTAGGGCCCTTGCTCGAAGAGATGTCTCATGCCGCGGAGGTCGCCTTCGCCCTCTTCGCCTACATTGGCGGCGAAGAGGATGGGAATGGGCGGGGTGACGTTGGCATAACGGAGGGCGGCGGCGATGCCGAGCAGGGCGGTGAGGCCGGCGGCGTTGTCGCAGATTCCGGGGGCATAGATGCGGAGGCCGGATTCGGTGGGCTCGCAGGAGGTTCCAGCGGGGAAGACGGTGTCGAGATGGGCGGAGAGGAGGATGACGGGAGCAGGGCTCAGGGAATCGAGTGGAGGGCGTGCGTTGTGATGGGCGGAACGTCTGGGAGCTTCGGATAGCTCGGCCAGGGCGTTGCCTTCTTCGTCGAGGTGGATATTGGTGAGGCCGAATTGCTGGAAGCGGTCGAGGAACCAGGCGGCGCGGGCGGATTCCCCGAAGGGTGGAGCGGGGATGCGGACCATTTCTAACTGCCACTGGCGGAGCTGTGGCTGGTGAAGATGGAGCCAGTGGAAAGCGCGATGGACCGCGGTGAGGGCGGCGAGACGGGTGATGCGCTGTTGCGCTAAGGCGGTGGCGGACATCAGGAGTTGACCTCTACTTTTTTAGAGGTTTCGCCGATAAGGGCCACGGCTGGAGGGGTCGTGCTTCGCACGATGCCCACCTTAGCGACGATAGAGCTGTCGCGAAGATGGGGCACCCTGCGTTGGTGGTGGAGAAACCCATGTCCCAGAATCGGGACACGGGGCATCCGGTTTTGTGGGACTGTGAGCATTAGTATTCGACCTCGACCAGGAAGAGGCCGGAGGCGGGAGCGGTGGGTCCGGCGGCGGAGCGGTTTCGGGCGCTGAGGATGGTTGGGATGGAGTCGGCAGGGATGCGGCGTGAGCCTGCTTCGACGAAGGTTCCTATGAGATTGCGGACCATGTGGTGAAGGAAGCCGGAGCCGGTGACCCGGTAGATGAGGAGTCCTTCATGCTGGCGCCAAGCGGACTGGTGGATGGTGCGGGTGAAGCAGGGACTAGGGACTAGGGAATAGGGAATAGAAGACAACGGTCTTTCTGTCTGGGTGCGGGCGGATAGGTCAGGGTCTACGGCGGCGAAGGAGGTGAAGTCGTGGGTGCCGAGGATGTGGGTGGCGGCTTGCTGAAGGATGGCGAGATCGAGGGGGAGTGGACAGGTCCAGACGAAGGGGGCGAGCATGGGGGAACAGATGGTGCCGGTGGGGTGGATGCGATATTCGTAGGTTTTGCGGGCGGCGCTGTGGCGGGCATGGAAGTCGGCGGCGGCGTGCTCGATGGAGAGAATGCGGATGCTGGGCGGAAGGGCCCGGTTGAGGGCTCGATGGAAGTTGGCCGGTGGGATGGGTGCGTTGAGGGAGAAGGATGCTACCTGGGCGAGGGCGTGGACTCCGGCATCGGTGCGGCCTGAGCCCTGGGGAAGGACAAGCTCTCCGGTGATGTGCTGGATGGCGTGGGCGAGTGTTCCCTGAACGGTGGGGGCGTTGGGCTGGATCTGCCAACCGTGAAAGGGAGTGCCGTCGTAGCTGAGGATTGCTTTCCAGAGAGGCATGTCCGTTTTTTGGACGGTATCACGTATGGAGTTTGGAAAATAGGCGGTTGGTATACTTGGCGAGTTGAAAACATGGAAAGATTTGATCGAGATGTTGGAACGAAGCGGCGGATGGGTGCGTATTACGTCGAAGTCTCGTTTGCCAGATTCTGATAGATAAAGGTTAAGGGCTTTCTTTAAGAATCGCGTGCCGTGTGTCACGCGTCTTAAATGGATTGGAAAAGATGACCTAAATGTGGCCATGCAGATTTTGTGCTGGTTGCTAAGAGTTTGAACGACTCCGGAGGAGCTGCCTGTGCGACAGGGCGAGCGACGGGGAAGAAATAAGAGAGTTGGAGAGCCATCGTGAGACTAAGGGACATGCAGGCGGCAGCGAGCATTGGACTGTTGCTGATGAGTGTGAATATGCAACCGGCACTGGCGCAACAGACAAATCCGACCGCCCCGGCGCTTCCGCAGACGGTGGTGAATGATACGACGGGGCAGGCCGGCTTGCCGCAGGCGCCGCCGTCGAAGCTGACCGAGCCGCTTTATCTGCGCGACACGGAGCATGATTATACGAATGCGAAGAGCCATTTATGGAGCCCGATTGCGCCCTATACGGCGACTGATGTGCCGCTGGCGCGGTTAGGGAATACGCCTTATCTGGATTCGCTGCTGAGGGATGGGAAGATTTATCTGAGCCTTTCGGATGCGGTGACGCTGGCGCTCGAGAACAACTACGATATTGCGATTGCGCGGATCAACCTGGATATTGCAGATACGGACATTCTGCGGGCCAAGGCGGGTTCGTCGCTGCGTGGCGCTCCGGCGGGACTGGTGACGAACACGCTGGGAGGAACGAGCACGACGGTGACGCAAGGCGGCGGACCGGCAGGTCCGGGTGGGACATCGGGAGGGGCTGGCGGGGCTGGCGCGGGTGCATCCGGCCTGGTGCTGAGCACGAATGGCGGCGGACCACTGCCGGAGCAGCTCGATCCGGTGCTGACCGGGAACCTGGAGTATGAGAACCTGAAACAGCTACAGAGCAATACATTGTTCAGCGGCGGACTTCCTCAGTTGACGACAAATACGGGAACGTACAATTTTGGATATCAGCAGGGCTTTGTGACGGGTTCCTTGTTGAACGTGACGTTCAATAACTCGCGGGTGACTACGGACAATCCATTTTCGAGTTATAGCCCGCTACTGAACTCGAACTTCCGGGCGCAGGTGACACAACATCTGTTGCAGGGGTTTGGCTGGGGAACGAACCGGCGCTTTATCGTGCAGGCAAAGAATGATCGCAGGATTACGGACTCGGCGTTTCGGCAGCAGGTGATTTATACGGTGAACCAGGTAGAGAACATCTACTGGGGACTGGTGAGCGCGTATGAGGACGAGCAGGCGAAGGAACGGGCACTGGCGCAAAGCACGCAACTGACGTCGGACAACCGGAGGCAGTTGGAGATTGGAACGCTGGCTCCGCTGGATGTGGTGAACTCCGACTCCGCTGTGGCGAGCGACAAGCAGGCGGTGGTCGCTTCAAAGTCGAACCTGGAGTATCAGCAGTTGATTATGAAGCAGGCAATTGCGCGGAATCTGAACGATCCGCAGCTTTCGAATGCGCCAGTGATTCCGACGGACCGTGTGAGCCTGGACCGTTTGCCTGAAGAGGATACGTCGGTCGAAGACCTGGTGAAAGAGGCTTACGCCAACAATCCGCAGATCGAGCAGGCGGTGTTGAACATGAAGAACAACGAGATCACCATCAAGGCAGAGAAGAACGGCCTGTTGCCGACGGTGGATGCGTATGCATTCTATGGCGGGAGCGGGCTGGGCGGTGCGCAGGGGCCGAATTATGCCTGCAACCCGTTCACTCCGCAACAAGCGCCGTGCCCTCCTGGCACTATTCCATCGATCAGCTACAGAAATACGTTTGGCAGCATGTTTGACAGCTCGAGTCCGGACAAAGGTGTTGGCGTAAATATCACCATTCCTCTACGGAACCGGACGGCGCAGGCAGACCAGGCCCGGTCGCAGATGGAGTACCGGCAGTCGCAGATGCGGTTGCAGCAGCTTTACACCCAGATTCGAGTTAGTGTCATCAATGGTCAGTATGCGTTGACCAATGACCGGGCTCAGGTGCAGGCGGCACAGGCCGGACGCGACTATGCGCTGCAGAGCCTGGATGCGGAGCAGAAGAAGTATA
Source organism: Acidobacteria subdivision 2 bacterium RH1 MAG20 (assembly GCA_002197545.1). The sequence continues at coordinate 118,609 of NFUO01000262.1, forward strand.
AGCTGGGCGCTTCGACATCAGCCAATGTCCTGCAGCAGGAGAGGAACCTTGCGATTGCAGAAAATACGCTGATCTCCGATACGGCGGCCTATGCGAAGGACAGAGCGGCTCTGTCGCAACTGTTGTCGAATACGCTGGATAAATATGGGATCAGCCTTGCGGATACGGCAAAAGGCGATGTGGCGCAGGCTCCGGTGATTCCGGGACTGACGGCACCGAAGCCTCCGGCCAAGGCGCAACCGATTGTGGTGAATCCTACTCCTCCTTCGCAGTAAGAGGGTTGAGTTTGAAAGGGGTCCGGGCTTTGGCTCGGGCTTTTTTTTGCTTTTCAAAGAAGATACGGAGAGGCGATACATTCCTGCTTGTTGGTAATGGCCCTTTGCCACTCGGAAGCGAGTGTGCCTGCAAAAAAAAATAAAAGGGACAGTTCTATTGGTGGCTGTGCCGGTGTAAGCTTTTGGCTACCCGGCCCAGCTTCAAAAGAGGTGAAAGATGAAAAAGTCTGGTCTTGTCCTCGGGTCCATTGTGTTTGTCACTCTGATCTTTTATTTGCTTGCATATTATTTTTTGCCACCGCCTCCGCCATCGGCTGCCCTGGTGGCCCTTTTTGCAGCGATTGCGATCGTTCTGGTGTGGGCTTTGCAGTGGGCATTTCGAAAGATGGGTTCAAAAAAATCCAGCCGTTTGCTGTTGTTGTGGGTTGCGGGTCAGTTGGTGTTGCTCTGCTGCCATCCGGCTCATGCAGCGGTCCAGCGAATGAGCGTGGCCTGCAAATTTGCCACCGGTCCGCGCGCAGGCACAACCCAGTATTTTGTGACTTCATCGGAAGTCGCCGTGGGAGACCCATGCCAGGATGGAGCTGGCAGTGAGGGATATATCAGCGCTGCCCGCGCTATTGGGAATTCCTCCAGTCCTAGCGACGAGGCCCCTAGCTCTGTGGCTCCGAATGATTCCGCACCTGCCGCAGCCGCACCAGCACCCTCTGAAGCTGCACCACCACCTCCATCACCGGCTCCTCCTTCTGTCGTGGCGGATTTGGGGCCTCCGATGCCCCGCGTTACTGGAACGGCGGTCCTGTTGCGACGTCAGCAGGAGGAGCAGGGATACGGACTTTATAGTTACGCGTTGTTGACCCACCGTCCCCAAGAGAGCGAGCTGCCCAAGTATCGAGCTTTTTTAATGGCATTGGTCGGACTGCCTACTGCGAAGGAGGTCGGCGGATATGTGCGGAGGACTCGGATCAACATCACCTATTTCCCGTTGACTTCGTCTCCTGACGATTGGGACGCTCTCACCGTTCATGGGAGGGTGGAGTATGTGCTCGTCCATTATGATTACGCTCGCGGAGCGGTGATGTTGGCGAGCCTTCCGGAGCGGATAGGAGCTGGACCCGTAATTGTGTCTGTCCTTAAACCTTTGAGCGCTGATCAACATCCTCATCCGGTATTGGTGCAGGACTTAAGTAAAGCCCAACCAGTTTTGATGTCGGACTATGTGGCAGAGTTCGTAGATCAGGCGGCACAAGACCACTTTTGGGAAGAAAAGACATTGCAGGTGTTCTCGTTACATCTGAGAAATTTTTTGGAGACTGCAGCAGTTGGATTGGGCATGAGCAAAGTTGCTGTCAACGGATGGGTTCATGAGGATAAATAGATTCTGAGGAAGGATTCCGCTACGTGGCTACGTCGGTTCCTAATTCTCTGAGATGCGAGCTTTGGCTTGATTTCTCCTGGGTGCTCTAAACTTAAGGCTATGAGTGAAAAGAAGAATTCTTTGGAGCAAGCGGCTTCAGCTTATCTGCGGTCGGCGATGCATCAACCGGTAGATTGGCAAGAGTGGGGTCCGGCGGCGTTTGCACTGGCGCAGGCTGAGGACAAGCCGATCCTGCTGGATATTGGCGCAGTGTGGTGCCACTGGTGTCATGTGATGGACCGCGAGTCTTATGAAAATGCGGAGACGGCGAAGGTCATCAATGAACATTTCGTCGCGGTGAAGGTAGATCGCGACGAGCGGCCTGATGTGGACACGCGGTATCAGGCGGCGGTGTCATCGATCAGCGGACAGGGTGGATGGCCGTTGACGGCGTTTCTTACCCCTGAGGGCAAGCCTTATTTTGGAGGGACTTATTTCCCGCCGCAGGACCAGCATGGCCGTCCGGGATTCCAGCGGGTTCTGCTGACGATGGCGGAAGCTTTTGAGAAGCAGCGGGAGCAGGTGAATGAGTCGGCGGCGAGTGTGATTGCGGCGATTGAGCATAACGAGTCATTCATGGGCAAGGCAGCCGATCCGGGGCCGGAGCTGGTGGCGAAGCTGGTGGAGTCGGCGGTGAAGCAGTTCGATGCGCGGTCGGGTGGGTTTGGGTCGCAGCCTAAATTTCCACACTCGGGCGCGATTGATTTGTTGCTGGATGTAACTTCGCGCGGTGCGGGTAATGAGGCGGCGAAGACGGCGGCGATGGTCACGTTGCAGAAGATGGCGCAAGGGGGAATCTATGACCATCTGGCGGGCGGGTTTCATCGCTACTCGGTCGATGAGCAGTGGGTAGTGCCACATTTCGAGAAGATGGCCTATGACAATAGCGAGTTGCTGAAGAACTATGTCCACGCGTACCAGAGCTACGTGCAGCCGGAGTCTGCGCGGGTGGCGCGGGAGGTGATCCGGTGGATCGATGAGTGGCTGAGCGATCGGGAGCGGGGCGGCTTTTATGCTTCGCAGGATGCCGACTTTTCGCTGGATGACGATGGGGACTATTTCACATGGACGAGGGATGAAGCGGCTGCGGTGTTGGCTGCCGAGGAGATGGCGATTGCCGGCGCTTACTACGACATCGGCGAGATTGGGGACATGCATCACAATCCGCTGAAAAATGTGCTGCACGTTCGAGTGGCGCTGGAGGATGTGGCGCGGTCGAATAGCGTGACGGTTGAGGTGGCGCGGGAACGGTTGGCTTCGGCGAAGGGAAAGCTGTATGCGGCCCGGTTGAAGCGGTCAACTCCTTATGTAGATAAGACGGTGTATGTGGCGTGGAACGGGATGCTGATCTCGGCTTATTTAGAGGCCGGGCGCGTTCTGGATCTGCCGGAGGTGAAGGCGTTTGCGCTGAAGTCTCTGGACAGGGTGTTGCGTGAGGCGTGGGATGCCACTACGGGAATGGCGCATGTGGTGGCTTACGGCGAGACCGGTGGGAGCGGTGCTCGGGTGGCTGGGGTGTTGGATGACTATGTGTTTGTGGGCCATGCCGCTCTCGATGCCTGGGAGGCGACCGGCGAGATGCGGTACTACGCTGCTGCGGAGCAGATCGCGGCGAGTGCGGTTGCGCGGTTCTATGACAAGACTGGCCTGGCGTTTTTTGATACTGAGGCTCCGGCGGAGGGAGAGGTGCGACTGGGCGCCTTGGTGACGCGCCGCAAGCCGTTGCAGGATTCACCTACTCCAGCTGCGAATCCGGTGGCTGCGGCTCTGCTGCTGCGGCTGGCGGCGTTGAATGATCGTGAGGAGTATGCGGTGATGGCGCTGGAGGCTCTGGAGACCTTTGCCGGAGTGGTGGAGCACTTTGGACTTTATGCCGCGAGCTATGGCTTAGCGTTGCAGCGACTATTGCTAGGGACGGTGCAGGTTTGCGTAATTGGCGATGATGATGAGGCACGGCGGCTGGAGGCTGTGGCACTGGCCCGATATGCGGTGAACAAGAGCGTGGTTCGGCTGCGAAAGGAGCAGTTGAGTGCGCTGCCTCCGGCGTTGGCGGAGACTCTGCCTCACCTGCCGGGGATCGACGGGAGTGTTGCGGTGATTTGCACGGGCAGGGGCTGCCTGCCGCCGGTGCGGACGGTGGATGAGTTGATTGCGGCGATGAATCAGGCGTTGTAGGTGTGCGGTCGTTTATGCTGGGGAGCTATGAAGGGAGAGTGATATGCGGTGTACTCATCTAAATCAGATTCAGAAGGTCAAGCCGTCATCGCGAGGCTGTGAGGATTGTTTGAAGATTGGGGGAACGTGGGTGCATCTGCGGATGTGCATGATCTGCGGGCATGTGGGGTGCTGCGATTCCTCCCCCCATCGCCATGCTACGGCGCATTTTCACGCGACGAAGCACCCGATCATGCGCTCTGTGGAGCCGGGAGAGGACTGGGGTTGGTGCTATGTCGATGAGATCGAGGTCGATGCCGACTGAGCCGCTCCGAGTGTTGCTGATTCGGCAGAGGAGCTGAGTTTGCTATGCTGGGCTCACCCTTTGAAAGAGAGTGAGTATCCAATGTCAGAAGAAGTTGTGAAGATTACTGTTCGCCCTAACGGTCCGTTGCGGGTGGAAGGTCCTATTGTGTTGACGGATGCCGATGGCAAGGAGTGGGACTTGACGGGCAAACCTGCGGTTTCCCTTTGCCGATGTGGAGCGAGCGAGAAGCGTCCGTTCTGCGATGGATCGCATAACAGGATTGGCTTCCAGTGCTCGGCCAGTCCGGCACTTCTTACCTAAATACCGGCAACGCAAAAGGAATCGGCCACGGATTGCAGGGATAAAAACGGGTTTAAAACATATTGTTCCTGAGAACAGATTGCTCTGTATGGTTGAGTTTTCATTGTTTTGATCCGTGCTTATCCGCGTAATCCGTGGTCGATTTGTATTTCGGATTTCGAAGGGCTATTTCACTTTGAGGTAAGTCACTATGAATCTCCGCCGATGGTTTGCCGTAATGCTTTGTGGGTTTGTGTTGTCTGTAGTCTCGGGAGCGCAGGAGATGTCGCAGAAGCCTGTCGATCCTGTTGCGATTACAGTGCCGTCGAGCACACTAAATGAATACGTTGGCGAGTATCGGGAGAGCGCGGAGCCGGATGTGCCTAACTCGGTTTATATCGAGGGCGACAAGTTATATATCGAGGGCGAACGGATGGCGCGGTCGGAGTTGCGCGCGGAGTCTGCGGACCATTTTTTTGCGCCGGGCTCGGTGATGCGGGTGGAGTTTGCGCGGGACTCTAGTGGGAAGGTTTCGTCCTTGAGGATGACATATGGGCCGAACATTGAGGAAAATATGGAACGGTTCAGCGATGTGGGGGTGCGGCTGAACCATTTTCGAGATTACTCGCGCCAGGTGGTGATGATTCCCATGCGCGATGGGGTGAAGCTGCATGCGGTGATTCTGCGGCCGGTGGGGTCGGAGGACAGTGGCAAACCGCTGCCATTTTTAATGCAGCGAACGCCTTACGGCACGGACGAGAACAGTTCGGGGAGCGTCAACACAAGCAAGCCGGAGTTGGCGGCCAGCGGATACATCTTTGTGTATGCCGATATTCGCGGGCGGTATGAGTCGGAGGGAAAATTCGTGATGAACCATCCTATCGTCGCGCATGTGACGAACAAGGACATCGACGAGACGACGGACACGCGGGACACGATCGACTGGCTGCTGAAAAATATTCCGAACAACAATGGGCGTGTCGGCGTGCTGGGAGTGTCTTATCCGGGATTTCTGGCGATGATGGCAGGGATCGACGCGCATCCGGCGGTGAGGGCGATCTCTCCGCAGGCTCCGATGACGAATATCTGGATAGGAGATGATTTCTTTCATAACGGCGCGTTCCGTGAGACGTATGGGTTCGATTATGTCCAGGAGCTGGAGGCGCAGAAGACCGATAAAGCCGTGGACAGCAAAGAGGACACCTACAATTTCTTCTTGCAGCATGTGAACTTTGCCGGAGCAGCGGAGAGCGCGCATATGAGCGATCTGCCTACGGCGAAGATTTTTCTGACACAACCGGCTTATACAAAGTTCTGGCAGGCCATGGCTGTGGAACCGCATTTGACCAAGGTCGAGGTCCCTACGCTGGAGGTTGGCGGCTGGTGGGACCAAGAGGACATGTGGGGAACTCAGGCAGAGTATGCGGCGTTGAAGCCCCATGATACGAAGCATGAAGTGTTTCTGGTGCTGGGGCCGTGGAACCATGGAGGATGGGTTCGGAGCACGCAGCATTTTGGGCCGCTGGACTTCGGCGCGTCTACGGGCGACCAATATCGGAAGACGATCGAGGCCCCGTTCTTCGAGAAATATTTGAAGGACCGAGCGGGCTTTACTCTGCGGGACACGGCGAGCTTTCGGACTGGCGTCAATCAGTGGGAACACTATGACGCGTGGCCGCCGAAGGTTGGCTTTCATACGGCGAAGCTGTATTTAACCAAACAGGGGTTGGGCTTTGATGCTCCCACTGGTGGCGGAGTTGCGGTTGCTTACGTGTCTGATCCGGCAGATCCGATCCCTTACCGGCATCGGCCTATTCAGTCGACTTATGGGGAAGGGTCGAAGTGGCGGCCCTGGCTGGTGGAAGATCAGCGGTTTGTTAGCGGGCGCAAAGATCTGGCTAATTTTTCTACTCCGGTGTTGGACAAGGATGTGACCGTGACCGGGGACGTTATGGCAGACCTTTTCGCAGCGACGACGGGGAGCGATGCGGACTGGGTGGTGAAGCTGATTGATGTCTACCCGGACGATGCCCCGGGGAAGCTGGCTGGGTATCAGTTGATGATTGCGGATGAGATTTTTCGGGGACGGTATCTGAAGAGCTTCGAAAAGCCGGAAGCCTTAGTGTCGGGGAAGGTGACTGAATTTAAATGGAGTCTGCATGGAGTGGACCATACGTTTCTGAAGGGACACAAAATCACGGTGGAGGTACAGTCGAGCTGGTTTCCGCTGTATGACCGGAATCCGCAGACGTTCGTGCCGAATATTATGAAGGCTCCGAAAGAGGCTTACAAGGCGCAGACGGAGACGATTTATGGGTCGGCGAAGTACCCATCGCATCTTGAATTTTCGGTTCCGGAGTAGCTTTTTACATGGCGAACATGGACGGAGAATAAGGTGGCCTATTACGAGGAGGTGGGATGATTCGGACGATCAGCAGCCGTGAGGTTTATCGCAATGCCTGGACGCGGGTTCGTGAGGATGTCATCGAGCGGGCGAATGGGCAGCGGGGAATCTATGGCGTGATCGATAAAGACCCGGCCGCGATTGTGATTCCTCTGGAAGTGACGGCAGAGGGAGAGTTCGTCTATCTGGTGGAGCAGTTCAGGTATACGGTGGGCGCGCGGTATAGTGAGTTTCCTCAGGGTGGTTGGGAGATGGCGGAGGTCGATGCGGAAGAGATGGCGCGGGGAGAACTGCGCGAGGAGACGGGGCTGACGGCAGAGCGGATGACTCATCTCTCGACACTGCAGATTGGCTATGGGGTGATGAACCAGCAGCATCATGTGTTTCTTGCGGAAGGTCTGATGATGGGTGAGCCGGACCCGGATATGGAGGAGACGGACCTGGTAGTGCGGCGGATGAGTGTGGGTGAGTTTGAAAAGATGGTTCTGGATGGGGAGATTGTGGACAACTGCTCGGTGGCGGCGTGGGGGCTTTATCGGATTTGGCGGGAGCGAGTTAAGGCTTAACGCCGATCTTGACCGATGAACACCGATTTAGACGCCAATTGACTGGTATGCGTTTGGAGACCGATGGAAGGATAGCCGCACGGAATATACTGCTAGTTCTGAAGGCAATAGCTATTCGGCCGCGCTGAAAATTGCGCGGGAACTTCATCTGGCACCACCTTCAACTGTTGCCAATTAATCCGGGGAGTCACAAGAACAAAAATGATGATTGAGACAAGTACCACTGTGGTTGACCGCGGCGTACCAGTCACACGGACTAAACCGGGGCGATTGCTTTCGATCGACCTGTTGCGCGGGTTGACTATCGCGTTCATGATTCTGGTGAATGACAACGGAAGCAGCGCGGCCTACAGGCAGCTCGAGCATTCCGCGTGGAATGGCTTCACGTTGACCGATCTTGTTTTTCCAACTTTTCTCTTCCTTGCAGGTGTCTCGACGGTGTTCTCGACCGACTCACGGCTGGCGCGAGGCGATAGCAAGCGGTCGCTTTTCCTGCATACAATTCGGCGCGCGGTTATGCTCTTTCTGCTGGGATTGCTGGTCAACACCTTTCCGCATTTTCATCTGCACACGCTGCGGGTTTACGGAGTTCTGCCGCGTATCGCAATCTGCTACTTTGTTGTCGCCACGCTCTATCTGATCAGCCCTAAATGGCGGAGCAAAGCGGTGATCGCGGCTGGCCTGCTGGTGGGCTACTGGATATTGATGCGCTATGTTCCCGTACCGGGCTACGGCGTTCCGGGACACGATGTCCCGCTGCTCGATCCCGACCGCAATCTGGCGGCAGTGCTGGACCGCCATATCTTCTCCGCGTCGCACCTTTATGAGAAGACACGCGATCCCGAGGGTGTGCTGAGCACGCTTCCTGCGGTGGCCACAGCGCTTATCGGCGTGCTGACGGGTTGCTGGTTGCGGACGCGACGCCCGCTTGCAGAGAAAATGCGCGGGATAGCGATTGCCGGTGTGAGCGGCGTGCTGCTTGGGTGCCTCTGGAACATTTCTTTCCCCATCAACAAGAAGCTGTGGACTAGTTCCTACGTGCTCTTTGCCGCTGGATTGAGCTTGTTACTGCTGTCGTTCTGTGTATGGATGTTCGATTCGGAGAGTGAAGCAGAAGGCAAAGGGGTGCATGGTAAACGATCTATATGGTTCACCCCGTTGCTTGTTTTTGGGAGCAACGCGATTACGGCTTATGTTTTTGCCGAACTGTTGGCGGCGGCGATCGGGACTATCCACGTTAGCCCGGGTGTCAACGTTCATCACTGGCTCTATCAGGCTATCCACAGCGTGGTCCCAAATGCGCCGTTTGCGTCGCTGTTGTATTCGCTTGGATTTGTTGCCTTTTGCTGGCTGCCTGTGTACTGGCTGTATCGGCGACGGATCTTCATCAAGATATAGGTGTAGATTTTTGTAGCAGGACTAAAGGCAGGCCGCGATAGAGAACATCTATTTGCGGCCTGTTCGCGCCTGCTCTTTGGTTCGCATCACCTGATCGGATACTTGCGATTTAAAAGCTATAGCAGTTTTGGAGTAGGTGTAGAGGACCAAAGCACAGGCAACAGCAAAGACAAGTACCGGAGTTCTTCGCTTCGCTCAGAATGACAATGCTTTTAATGACTCTATAGCAGCTACAAAACAGCTTTAATAAGTCAGAAGAGCGAGGGGCGAGAGGATGCGCCCAGCAGCGTGTTGCTGATGGTGGCGGTGGTGTGGTGACCTTCGTTGCCTCCCCAGGAGAAGAGGAGATAGACGACGGGAAGGCCTCCGGCGTGGACGGTGAGACCTGCGGTGAAGGTGTGACTGAGGTGGTCGAAGGAGATGTCGCCGCGGTTCATTCCTATCTTGGCTTCATCGACGGAGAAGAGGAGGCCAGCGGGGAGTTTGCCGAGGGAGTGTTCGAAGGTTTCGCGGAGGAGCAGAAGGTTAGGAGCACGGAAACGGTAGTCAGGGTAACTCGACAGGATGGCCTGACCATTGAGGTCGGAGCCGCCGATGGTGGGATCGTAGTAGAAGGGAACGACGCTGCCTGCGTTGGCTACGGAGCCGGCCATCAGGAGACGAACGCCGATGGAGCCTTCGAGGTTTTGCGTGAATGAGATATGAGGGCAGGCGGTGGTTGAGGAACTGGTGGAACAACTGTCGGGGCCGTTCTGGTCACGCGCTGTGGTGAGGCGGACGTTGTGATAGAGAGGGAACTCGTGGACGAAGTCAGCGGTCCAGCGGCGGAAGGAGTAGTGCGAGTCGGACACGGCAACGAACTGCTGGAATTGGAGGAGGTAGTTGAGGCGGAGCGAGTCGTGAAAGAGCGAGGGACGGATGCGGAGGCCTTCGCCGGCCTGGAGGAAGGCGGGTTGGCTGATGAGGCCGGGGGCAGTGGACTCGATGTAGAGGTCTTTGATGGAGGGGCTGGATTCTCCGTTGTTGCCGCGCAGTTGAGGGATGCGGCCGTTGAGTTCGACCAGGAACGCGATGCCGGTTTTGCCTGTGAGAGGGACGATGGCGCTGGCTCCGGCGATGGTTTGGGTGAGGCCGAAGACGCTTCGATTGGTGGCGAGGGAGTTGGGGCCGAGGCCGTAGAAGTAGATGCGGTTAAGCGAGGTGGTTTCGGCGTAGAGATTGAAGAGCGGCGCCGTGCGGTAGAGGGGATTCGTGTTCTTTTTTGTCGAGGCTCCGGGGTAGACTACGATGATTTTTCCGCCGGGCTGATGGTAGGCCTTCATGTAGGCTCCCGCGCGCCAGGAGCCGTTGCCGCTGGCTACGGCGTCGAGGTTCCAGTTGAGACGCCACTCGTTGGCGTAGTCTTTGTGTTCGACGAAGGCGAGGCCTGCAGCGATGCCATTTTGCGGAGCGATACTGCCGATCGCGATGTGCATGGGTTGACCGGTGACGAGGGTCTCCGCGCAACTGGCGAGGCTGCCGAAGTTGAAGCTCTTGCAGGACTGGAGAGCTTCGCTTTCGCGACGGAAGTCGGAGTGGACGCGGCCCTCGTTGCCGGACTGCGATTGCGCGGGCAGCACGGCAAGAGTGAGGGCGATGAGGAGAAGCGATCGCATGGTTGCGGTCATGATTTCTTCTTCGAGTGTTTGGCGGGGGCGTGTTTTTTCGCGCGCGGTTTCTTTGCAGCGGCGGAGGCAGCGATGGCCATTCCGCGTGATTGGCGGGTGGACTTGAGGGAGGATTTCGTGGCTGATCTTGTGGCTGGCATGGAGTCCGGCTTTGGGGATGGAACGGCACGGATAGGGGCTTGCTGCACGGCTGGAGTGCGGTTACGGAGCGCGGTGGTCATTTCGCCGATGTACTGAGCTGCCGCGGCTTCAGTGGTGAGGCCGTGGGGAGAGAATTTTGTGGGCAGGTTGAGCTGCAGTTTGTGTTCGAGGTGCTGAAAGTGTTTGATCTGCGACTTGATGAGATCAGAGGTCGGACGGTTTTTTCGGAACGCTTGTGGAGGGGGCCCGGGAACGCGAATGGTGGCCATGGTAGCGGCTCCTGTGGTTTATTCGAGTTGAAAGCTTGGGCAGTCGTCGTCGCTGCGCATCGTGTCGAGCGAGAGATGGTTGAGGAAGGTGTTCGCGACTTTCTCGCGGGGAGAACGTGCATCGTAGGGGCCGATGAAGAAGTCGGTGACGGTGGCGGGGATGGAGGCGTGCTCGAAGACGTCGTTGATGACAGAGCCTTTTTGCACCCAGGGCGAGACGAGAATCGCAGGGACGCGGACGCCGAGGCGGTCGAAGTGGAAGGCGTCGAGGGTGCCAGTGTCTGCGGGTTGGGCGACGAAGCCGTCGGGCGTGCAGGCGGGTGGGGGGACGTGATCGTAGATGCCGCCGTGCTCGTCGTAGACGATGAGGATGGCGGTGCTGGGCCAGAGTGTGGGATTGCTGCGGATCTTGTTGTAGACGGTGGCGATGAACTGTTCGCCGGCGCGGACGTCGTGGTCGGGATGCTGGTCGCAGGCGATGGCTTCGCCGCTGCCGTCGGGGGCGTCGTGGTCGGTGTAGTTGGGCTCAATGAAGCAGTAGTCGGGGAGCGCATTCTGGTCGCAGGCGCGGAGAAAGTCGGGGAAGGTGCCGAAGAGGCTGGGCTCGCTCTGGAGGAGGTTGACGACCTCCATAGTGGAGCTTGCCTGATCGTAGTAGAAGAGTTTAACGGTGTGGTTGACGGTGAGCAGGCGGTCGTAGATGCTCTTATATTGCTTGCCGACGTAGAAGAGGTCCATGCTGACCTGGCCAAAGGAGGTTCCGTAGTGGGCGAAGGCTCGGTTACAGATGGTGGGGCCGGGGATAGAGGCGAACCAGCGGTTGAAGATGGCAAACTCGGTGGCCAGCGTGGTGAGGACAGGTAGCTTGTCGGGAGTAAAGTAGTAGAGGATTTTTTGTGAGTGGCCGACGTTCTGCTGCTGGTTATAGTAGCTGCGCACGAAGCCCTGCATCGTGGGCGGGAGCGGAGGCCCTTTGGCGGGGTCGCCGAAGATCTGGAGGTTGACGGCGGCGAAGTGGTGGTTAGGGTCGGGATCGAGCTGGCTTTGGTATTCGGCCTGGGGCTGGACGGTTATCTGGGCTCCAGTAGTGTCGGGGTTAGTCTCGTTGCCGGTGAGGCCGTCGATGGAGGAATATTGCGCTTTGAGGGCGCCGAGCATGTGGTCGAAGGAACGGTTCTCCATCATGAGAACGACGACATGCTTGAGTTGCTGGATTCCGGGTTTGGATCTGTCTGGAGTCATTCCCGTGTCCTCGCTATTTTTGAGGCTAAGTATGCGGGTAGAGAGAAAGAATGTCTATAAAAATCGTAGAGATAGAAATGTAGGCATTGAGACTCACCGCTAGATTTTTGCATCTGAGGGATTTGGCTGAAGATTCTGATTGAGAAAAGAAGAAAGCCGTGAACGATAGCGGAAAAACGAAGGGCAGGCGTGGATTGTGGGGATGGATTGCTGTCTCTGGTTTGATTGCCGTCATTGTGGTGGTGATAGTTGCTGACGTGATGCTGCACCGCGCTGGATCCATCCTGAAGGGGCGCGTGGTGGAGACGTTGAGCACGCGGTTTAAGAGCCGGGTGGAGATGGATAAGTTTCAGGTATCGGTCTTGCGAGGGTTTGAGGTTTCGGGAGATGGGCTGCGGATCTTTCCGCCCGACGATGTGGTTGCCGCTGGGGCGACGAAGCCGCTGATTTCGCTGGCGCATTTTTCATTTCATGCTCCGCTGGCCGGGCTGTTCATCAAACCAATGCATGTTGGCACGATGCATGTGAGTGGGATGGCGATCAATATTCCTCCTCGCGAGATGCGGCAGCAGGAACATGGGCCGAAAAGGAAGTTGGGGAAGATCAAGATTGTGGTGGACGAGATCGTCGTCGATAAATCCAGGCTGGTGATTGGGACGGAGAAGCCGAATAAAGATCCGAAAGACTTTGAGTTGAAGCAGATTGTGATGCACGATGTAGGGCCGGAGCGTCCGTGGAGTTACGATGCGACGCTGGTGAACGCGATTCCGAAGGGTGATATTCATGCGATGGGGACGTTTGGTCCATGGGATGTGGAGAGTCCGGGTGATTCGACGGTGACGGGGCACTATACGTTTGACCACGCGGATTTGAATACGATCAAAGGGATTAGTGGGATGCTCTCTTCAGTGGGTGAGTTCAAGGGGCAGCTTGACCGGATCGAGGTAAATGGGATCACGGAGACCCCAGACTTCTCTCTCGATACGGCGAACCATGCGATGCCGCTGCATACGAAGTTTCATGCGATTGTGGATGGAACGAGTGGCGATACCTATCTGCAGCCGGTGGAAGCGAAGCTGGGTGGGTCGGAGTTCTCGTGCAGTGGGGCAATTGTGAATATAAAGGGGAAGGGCCATATCATCGACCTGGATGTAGATGTTCCGGATGGACGGATTCATGACTTTCTGCAACTTGCGGTGAAAACGGAGCCGGCGGTGATGACGGGGCAGGTTGCGATGAAGGCGAAGCTGCATATTCGTCCCGGCAGAGAGAGTGTTTCGCAGAAGCTGGGATTGCAGGGCGGATTTACTCTTCGGCTAATTCACTTCACTAATCCTGAGATAGAAGACAAGGTGGACATGCTGAGTCTGCGGGCGCAGGGTGATCCAAAGGAGGCAAAGCCAGGCGCGGAGGATGTTCATTCGCGGATGCAGGGGAAGTTTGTGATGGCAGATGGGAGGCTGCACTTTTCGAATCTGTTGTATACGTTGCCAGGTGGAACGGTGCAGTTGGCTGGCGTGTACTCACTCGATGGAAACGAGTTTGACTTTACCGGAAAGGTGCGGACGGAGGCGAAGCTCTCGCAGATGGTAGCTTCGAAGTGGAAGTCACTGCTGCTGAAACCAGTCGATCGATTCTTCAGCAAAAATGGTGCGGGGGCTGAGATTCCGGTGAAGGTGACGGGTACGAAAGGTGCTCCCAAGTTTAGGCTGGATCTTGGGCACAAGGACAAGAAGAGGAAAGGTAAGTCTTAGCGGATTAAGGCGCTAGTTGCTGTCGGCGTGGTCTTCCATGGCGGGCTGTAGCGGACTTTGCATGATTCCCATCCAGCTTGCTCCCATGCGTCGCGGCGCAGCTCCCATGCTTTTCTGGCTTGAATCCACGTTTTATTCGATGCGGCGAGTGATGGAAGAGATTGTTAAGTAACGATTTTCAGGTGGGTATGAAACTCATTCAGCGGCGTCGTTACTTTTGGGCAGATTGTTTGCGTCGAGCATAGCGACTGGTACTTTCGACGAGGATAAGAGCCAGTCCTGTGAAGAGAATGATTCCGGTAATAGCTGGCGAGCCACTGAGATGTGATGCAGCCCAGCGCATGAGGTCGAGCCAGACGAGGATTGCAAGGGCGAATGCGCCGTCGTCGACAAAGAGGCCGAGGATTTCGCGGAAGATGTTTTTTATCCACTTCATGGCGGTCTCCTAAGTGCTGGATGTGACGGCTTGCGACTGGCTGCGGCAAAGGGGAACCATGACCAGCGCGATAATGAGATAGGCGGCGATAAGAGCAAGAATCGACCAGTCGGCCCCGGGCCATGCGAGGTGCATGCCTTCGCCGACCCAAAAGGTTCCGAAGGCGGAGAGCAGGACGCCGACGGCGAACTTGAGCGTGTTTTCGGGGACACGGGCGAGAGGGCGATGGAGGATGAGGCCGAGGGCGATGACTACGAGCAGCGCGGCTACGGCTCCGAGGCTGGCAGGGAGAAGCATTCCGGTGCGGCCCGCTCCAATGGCGATGACGATGAAGACGACTTCGGTGCCTTCGAGCATGGTGATGTTGAAGGCGGCGGCGAAGGCGACCTTGTCCCATGTGGTGTGGCTGGTGCCGAGATGGCGCATCGCTTCCGTATTTTTTGCGAAGGCTGCCTGCTCGTTATGGAGAGGGATGAGTCCGGCGGATCGCAGGATGGCTTTGCGTAGCCAGCGAAGGCCGAACAGAAGCAACAGTGTGCCGACGACAAGTTGGATGATGGGTAAGGGAATGTGGGTGAGCGCTGTTCCCAGCCCGGCGATGATGACGAGAAGCACCGCGATGGCTGTAGCGCTGCCGATCAGGGCGGAGCGCCAGCCGCGAACACTACCTACGGCGAGGACGACCGTCAGCGCTTCGACGCACTCGACAAGCGAGGCGAGGAAGGACGCGACGATCGACGTTCCCATGTGTGCCCAGCCGATGCCCATACTCCTCCTGAACTTATGCTATTTGATGTGCTAGTGAATGGTCTTCATACGACGGGACATGAAATCCATGAGGAGATAATTGCCAAGGGTTTCGGGCGTGGTGAAGTAGGCCTTGCCGCGGCACATGGCTGAGACCTTCTGGACGAATTGGACGAGGGTGAAGTCGCTGGCCAGCATGAAGGTGTTGATCATGATGTTGCTGCGCTTGCAGCGGCTGACCTCTTGCAAGGTTTCTTCGATGACGAGGGGATCGAGGCCGAAGGCGTTTTTGTAGATGCGTCCGTCGGGAAGGGTGAGCGCGCTGGGTTTGCCATCAGTGATCATGACGATCTGCTTCATGTCCTTGGTCTGACGGGCGAGGATGCGCTGCGCGAGGCGCAGGCCCTCGCGGGTATTGGTGTAGTGCGGGCCGACTTTGACGCGGGAGAGCTGCGAGACGGGGATCTCTTCGGCGGTGTCGTGGAATAGGACGAGATTGAGGGTGTCGCCGGGGAACTGGGTGCGGATGAGATGTGCTAGAGCCATCGCCACGCGTTTTGCCGGCGTAAAGCGGTCTTCGCCGTAGAGGATCATGGAGTGCGAGCAGTCGAGCAGGACGACGGTGGCGCAGGAGCTGGTGTAGTCGGCTTGCTGGACGTGGAGGTCGCTGTACTCGATGTTGAGAGGCGCGTTTTCTTCGCCTTCGACGGCGGTGCGAATGCCCTCGCGGGCGAAGACGCTGGAGAGGGTGGCGGTGAGATCGAGGTTGAGCGTGTCGCCGAACTCGTAGAGTTTGCTGCTGCCGTTGGTTTCGACACCGGAGGCTTCGTGGCGGGTGTCGTGGCGGCCGAGGTTGGATTTGCCGAGAGGCCCAAGGAGTTTGCGTAGGGCCTTGTAGCCGAGGAAGTCCATGGACTTGTCGGTGACCTCGAAGCGGGCCTCTGCGTCGCCTTCGCCTTGCTGGCCCTGGCCTTGTTCGGGCATCTCGGCGTTGATGAAGTTCTGCTCCTGCATCTTCTGGATGATCTGGTCGACCAACTCTTCGACCTGATCGGCGTTGAGCTGATCGAATTTTTCCTGAGACTCTTCGTCAAAGAGCTCGCCTGATTCGAGCGCCTGTTTGATGGCATCACGCAGGTTATCGAGGGTCTGGTCGTTCATCTCCTGAAACTGGGAGTAGGGGTCGTTGAAGCCGGAGTCGAGCAGGAAGTCAGAGAGGGCCTGCATGAGGTCTTCCAGCCCGAAGCTGGAGGAGAGGTCGCCGGTGAACTTGGTATAGCGGATGCGCTTCATAACGACGTGGCCTTAGTTGAAGCCTCTGCGGGTGCGGTTTTTTGCTGCGAAATCGAGTTCCTGTTCGCGTTCGCGCATCTTTTCGGCGTAGTTGATGGCCTGATCGGTGCGGGATTTCTTTTCGGCGGCGCTGAAGATACGCTCTTCAGCCCGGCTGATGCGCTTGTGGGCGTACATGCCTTCGAGCAGAAATTCGGCGGCGCTTACGGCTACTTCGGGCTTGGATTTTCCGTTGATTTCGAGCGGTGTGAGCTTTTCGAAGAGACCCTGAATCTGCTGTAGTTCAGAGAGTGATCCGGCGGCGGGTTGGGCGTCGTTGAGTTGGACGGTGCCACCAAGGTTGAACCATTGCTCGATCTGTTGCGTGTCAGTTCCGATGAAGTATTGGTCAAACACGCTGGCTACGCTGGCGCGGATGATCTCGCGAATGACTGCGTCGGCTCCCCGCATCTCGCCTTCGTATTCAAGTTCGATCTTGCCGCTGATGCCGGGGAGTGCGGCGTAGATGTCGCCTACGCGGGGAACAGCGAGCTTTTCGTCGTGGAGCAGGGCGCGACGTTCGGCGTTGGAGACGACTAGTTCCATGGTACTGATGGGTAGCCGCTGGCTGACGCCGCTGCGCTTGTCTACCTTTTTATCTTCGCGTGCGGCGAAGGCAATCTGCTCGACGATCTGCCGGATGTAGTGAGGGATTTCGATGTCGCTTGAGGGGCGGCCTTCTTTGTTTTTGCCCCGGGCGGTCCAGGCTTCCTGCGTGGTGATGGTGATGGCTTCGTCGATGGACTCGGGATAGTGGGTGCGAATCTCGCTGCCAATGCGATCTTTGAGTGGAGTGACGATCTTGCCGCGGGCGGTGTAATCCTCGGGGTTGGCGCTGAAGACGATGGCCACGTCAAGAGGCAGGCGGACGGGATAGCCCTTAATCTGCACGTCGCCTTCCTGCATGATGTTGAACAGCGCGACCTGAATCTTTCCGGCGAGGTCGGGAACCTCGTTGATGGCGAAGATGCCGCGATTGGCGCGGGGCAGCAGGCCGTAGTGCATGGTAAGTTCAGAGCCAAGGTCTTGATTGCTGCGGGCGGCCTTGATGGGATCGATGTCGCCTACGAGGTCGGCTACGGTGACGTCGGGAGTGGCCAGTTTTTCCACGAAACGGTCGTTCGGGGTCAGCCAGGCGATAGAGGTTTCGTCACCGAGTTTGGCGATGAGGTCGCGGGCGAATTTTGAGATGGGGGCGTAGGGATTGTCGCGGGTTTCTGCACCAGCGACGTAGGGGCACTCGGGATCGAGAAGGGTGGTGAGAGCGCGGAGAATACGGGATTTGGCCTGTCCGCGGAGGCCGAGCAGGATGAAGTTGTGCTTACTGAGAACCGCGTTGACGATCTGGGGGACTACGGTGTCTTCGTAGCCGACGATGCCGGGGAAGAGAGGGGCTGGATTCTCCTTGCTGCGGGCGTTGGCGCGAAGCTTGGCAATCAGGTTCTCGCGAAGTTCGTCCTTCACGCTGCGGGCGAGGCGTTCGGGGGTGAATTCCGATTTGCGGAGTTGGCCTAGTGTAGTGGGAAGTGCGGTCGCCATGTCTAAGTATAGATGTTTGGCAGCGACGGGAGGGTTCGCGCTCTTCTACCCACCTTGCTTACTCTGGGTTTGCGCTCAAGAGATTTCGTCGCGCATGGCTTCCATCTCAGCGAGGGCGTGCTGATTGTTGGTGCGGTTGGCGGCGGCGATGCCTTCGTGAAGGCGCGTGGCGGCTTCTTCGGTGCGGCCCAGTTTGATGAGGGTCTGAGCGGACATTTGATAGGCGGGGACGTAGTCGGGATTGTGGATGATAAGGGTGTTGAATTCGGCTAAGGCTGCGTCGATATTGCTTTCGGCTGCGTAGGCCATGGCGAGACCATAGCGCGTGAAGGCGTCGGTGGGGTTCTGCTCGAGGATCTGGGTGAAGAGGGCAATCTTGTCCATAGAGCGATGGTGCGATGTCTGGGGTGTAATTAGCAAGTGGCTGCGAATTTGCGGAGAGTGACACCTGGTAAAACCGAGATCAGAGCAGGGGAAGCCTGCGGCGTTTAGACTTGTAGATCATGAGCGATACGGTTTTAGAGCGGACGGTCGAGGAGTCACAGTCGGAACGGAGCGAGATTATCTTTCCGGCGGATGCGAATGCGTTGGGGAATCTGTTTGGCGGACGGCTGATGCAGTTTATCGACCTGGTAGGTGCGATGGCGGCGAGCCGCCATGCAAGGGCGATCACGGTAACGGCTTCGATGGACCATCTGGATTTTGTGGCTCCGGTACGGGTGGGCGATCTGCTGATTCTTAAGGCGAGCGTGAACCGGGCCTTCAAAACGAGTGTCGAAGTTGGGGTGAGGGCCATGGTGGAGGATATTCGGGAGCAGAGGCTACGCCACGTCTCTTCGGCCTATCTGACTTATGTGGCGGTTGATAAGGATGGGAAGGGAATCGTGGTTCCCAAGTTAGTGCCTGTGACGGAACACCAGAAGCGACGGTACGAGGATGCAGGCAGGCGGCGGGAGATGCGCGGCGAAGAAACGATACGCAAGAAGGAGATGCGAATGGCTCTGGGTGAGGGATGGCATCTTTGAGCAATACTTGAAGTAAATTCTTCCAAATATATGAATAAAGATAAGTTGCCTTCTTGTAAGCTAGCGCGCAGGTTCAAAGCGACAAGATTTTTGGTTGGTTAGGAATAGGAGATCGATATGGGACACACAGGAGGAGTACCGCAGGGGCCGCAGCCTTTGCCGGGAGTGGAGTATGTGGTTGCCGTTGGCAGCGGCAAGGGCGGCGTCGGCAAGACGACGGTTGCGGTGAATTTGGCGGTTTCGCTGGGCAAGCTGGGGTATAAGGTTGGGTTGCTGGATGCCGACATCTATGGGCCGAATGTGCCGATGATGCTGGGCGTGACCCGGCAGCCGAATATTGTCGGCGAGAACCGGATGGAGCCGATCCTGTCGCATGGGGTGAAGTTTATTTCGGTGGGGCTGATCTCGCCGGGCGATAAGCCGATGGTGATGCGCGGGCCTATGCTGCATCAGATCATCCGGCAGTTTTTGCAGCAGGTGGAGTGGGGCGAGCTGGACTTTCTGATTGTTGACCTTCCTCCAGGGACGGGCGATGTGGTGATTTCGCTGGTGCAAACGGTTCCGCTGACCGGGGCCATCGTGGTTTCGACTGGGTCAGGCGTCGCGTTGCAGGATGCGCGGAAGGCGCTGGAGATGTTTCATCAGGTGAAGGTCGAAGTGATGGGCATGGTGGAGAACATGTCGCAGATGACGCTGCCCGATGGAGAGGTGATTGATGTCTTTGGCGCCGGCGGAACGGAGCGGACCGCGGCGCAGTTTGGGCTGGAGTTCCTTGGAGCAGTGGAGCTTGACCCGGCGATTCGTGAGGGCGGCGACAAGGGGTTGCCAGTGACGCTGGCTGGGCCGGAGTCGGCGAAAGGGAAGGCGTTTTATGAGGTCGCAAAGAGGGTTGCGGCCAAAGCGGAAGAGATTGCTAACAATAGCGAGGATGTGCTCGAGATCAGCTAGGGGTGGTTCGAAGCCGAATTCGAGTATTGACGGCTGGCGTAAAGTTAAACATACGGGAGGTAGCCGGGATGGCAGATGCGGAGTGGGTTACGGCGCGGCAGAGAGCCATTCTGACGGCCATTGTCGAGAGTTATATAGAGACAGGTGAGCCGGTAGGTTCGGGGACGATTGCGCGATTGCAGCACGGCGATGTCTCTGGAATGAGTTCCGCTACGATTCGCAATGAGATGGCGGAACTGGCCGATGCAGGATTGCTGGAGCAGCCGCATACCTCGGCGGGCCGCGTTCCGACAGCGCGGGCCTTCAGGATGTATGTGGAGCAGTTGAGCGGCGGGGCAAATCCGCGGATCAATGCGGCTCGACTGCCGGCGCGGTCTCGCAGGCAGATTGATTCGAGTTTCGCTGGGCTGGCCGGAATGCAGGCCGTGCTGGAACGGACTTCGCATGTATTGGCTACGCTGTCAAGTGGCGTTGGCGTGGCCATTGCCGCCGCGGCAGAGGGAGACATGCTGGAGCATGTGCATTTTTCGCGGCTGGCTCCGGCCCGCGTTCTGGCGGTAGTGGTGACGCGAAGCGGAATGGTGCGGGACCGAGTGCTGGCGCTGGATCGGGATTTGACGCTGCGCGAATTAGAAACGGCGGCGAATTTTTTGAATGAGAACTTTCGCGGCTGGAGCGTGGAACGGGTCCGCGCCGAGATTGCTCGAATGCTGGAGCAGGAACGAAGCGAGTACCAGAGGTTGCTGAATGCAGTGCAGCAGCTTTGGGGAAAAACTGTTCCTGAGAGCGACGTGCCGGTGCAGACGGTCTATGTAGATGGGGTTGCCAATTTGCTGGGCAGCCAGGGAATGGGAAGCTATGAGGACCGCGAGCGGTTGCGGGAGGTGCTGACGGCCCTGGAGGCGAAGCAGCGGCTGATCGAACTGCTGAATGCTTATATTGATACGCGGCAGGAGAGCGTGCGGGTGGTATTCGATCTGGAGGAGCAGGCCCCCGAGATGGCCGGACTTGTTCTGATTGCCGCCCCGGCGCGAATGGGGAGAGAGAGCCGGGGGACCGTCGGCGTGATTGGGTCGAAACGGATGCATTACGAGAACACAATGAATGCGGTGGGCTATATTGCGCAGGTATTTGACCGGATGCTGCATCCAATGGAGTGATGGCTGGTGACGGGAGGGCTCCACCTCACCCATGTCCGAAAGTCCGTACATGGGGGTTCGATGGGGGAATGGATGACGGTGGAACGGCAATGGGATCGACTCGCGCGATGGGCCCGAATGGGCAACAATAGAAGAGGTAGCGATATGAGGAGACACGAACACATGCAGGACGAAATGACGGTAGAGGCTGTGCAGGAAGGCGACGCCGTATCTGGTACAGCGGCTGAGCCGGTAAGCGAGACGAGCGCGGCACAGGCGGAGTTGGAACAGGTAAAGGGCGAGCGCGATCAGTTGTTGGACCGCTTGGCACGTTTACAGGCTGAGTTTGAGAATGCCCGGAAACGTGAAGCCAGGGAACGCGCCGATGCGCGGGATTACGTGGTTTCGAATACCGTGGAGCCGTTTCTGGGCGTGATGGACAACTTTCAACTGGCGCTGAAGGCCGATGGTACGATTGAACAGTTGCGAAGCGGTGTGGAGTTGATTCTAAAGCAGATGGAGGATGCCCTGCGCGGAATGAACGTGGTTTCGGTTGAGACCGTCGGGACGCAGTTTGATCCGCGAATCCATGAGGCTTTGGGCAGCACCGAAACTAAAGAGTTCCCCGATCATCAGGTGCTGGAAGAGATTCGACGCGGGTATAAGATCCGCGAGAAGTTGCTGCGGCCCGCGCTGGTGAGGATTGCCACAAATGCGGAGCAAGTGGCGGATTAGGGAATGCCTGAAGTGAAGCGCGAGTCTATCCTGATAGATATGCAAGGTAATAGAAGAGAGACTGTGGAATGAGTGCGACGGCTAACGTGACGAAGATCGATTTCTATGAAGTGTTGAGTATTTCGCGGGATGCGAGCGACCAGGAGCTGAAGACGGCTTACCGCAAGCTGGCGATGCAGTATCATCCGGACCGCAATCCGGACGACCCGACGGCCGAGGAGAAGTTCAAAGAGTGCAGCGAGGCTTACCAGGTACTGAGCGACCCGGAGAAGCGCGCGGCCTATGACCGTTATGGCCACGCGGCGTTCAACGGCGGCGGCCCTGGTGCCGGCAACCCGTTTGCCGGTGGCGCGCAGGACCTTGGCGACATCTTCGGCGATTTGTTTGGCGAGATGTTCAACATGGGTGGCGGCGGTGGTCGCAAGGCCTCGCGGGTACAGCGCGGACGCGATCTGCGCTATGACTTGACACTGGAGTTTGAGGAGGCGGTCTTCGGAAAGGAGAAGGAGATCACCATCCGAAGGATGGAGACCTGTGTGGATTGCAAAGGGTCGGGCGCAGCCAGAGGCAAGGCTCCGGTGACTTGCACGCAGTGCGGCGGCCGCGGACAGCAGCGGTTTCAGCAGGGATTCTTTTCCGTGGCGAGAACCTGTTCGGTCTGCAGTGGCACGGGGACATTGATTGTCGATCCATGCCAGACCTGCCGAGGCGAGACACGCGTGCAAAAGGAGCACAGCATTCTGGTGAAGGTTCCGGCGGGGGTGGAGCAGGACACACGGATTCGTTACCAGGGCGAAGGCGAAGCAGGGAAGTTCGCCGGGCCGGCGGGCGATCTCTACGTCGTGCTGAATGTGAAGGCGCACAAGTTCTTTGAGCGGGATGGCGATGATTTGCACTGCATGATGCCGATCTCGTTTCCGCAGGCAGCTTTGGGAACGGAGTTGGAGATTCAGACGCTTGAAGGACCAGCTACGATCAAAATTCCTGAAGGAACGCAGAGCGGCAAGGAGTTCAAGCTGCGCGGGAAGGGCGTGCCTCACCTGAATTCACATGGCAAGGGCGATCTGATCGTCGAGATTCGGGTGCAGACGCCGGGCAAGCTGAACAAGCAGCAGAAGGATTTGCTACGGCAGTTGAGCGAGACGATGGTGATAGAAAATACGCCTACTTCGCGAACCCTGTTCAGCAAGGTGAAGGAGATTTTCAGCTAGATTTTTGCTATGTCAAAATGCCCGGGTTTTGACTCGGGCATTTTTTGCGTTCATTTCTTCGAGAGATGATTCAACTTCAGGGCTTTGCCATCCACAGCAGAGGCTGCCGGATGGGGAAGTTTCGGATGACCTCTGGAACTGTGGGATCGGGGTTCAGTGTCTTCCACAATGCCATGTAGTCCTGCTTTGCATAGGCCACACCGGAGAAGAGCAGCGCCGGATTCCTGACAGGAAAGTCGTCGAAGTGTTCCACGTCATGCGCAAACGGCCATGTGCTCTTGTCCTTGATGTAGGGATACATGAATGCCATTAATTTGCGTAGTCCGCGGCCATCCGGCGTAGCGAAGTTCCACAGATCATCGCTTTTTATCGAAAGGCTCTGAGCGATGCCGCACAACACGTCCATATCGAACAGAGAATAGCTGTATGGTTTCGTTCGTGCAAGTTCCAGAGGCAAGCGCCCATCGGGCGCAATCTGATGCGGCACCAGAACAGTCTTGAAACGCTCGCGGCACCACGCCATTACGTCGGCGTTTTGCGTGAACCGGGCGAATTCTCCAGCCTGCAAAACCCAGCAGGTCCCATGGTTGTTCTTTGCGTCACGCTCCTCCTGTCCGTTCTTTGAAGTGCGCATCCACTCCAGATAATCCGCAAACCACTTTTGAATGTTCTTACCGCCTTCAAGAGCATTGGACGCCATCAAAAGTGTTGCCGCCCGCGCCGGTTCGACCAGATGTAGCGTGTCGATGATTCCGGTTCCGCGCCCTTTTGTCACCCCAAAGATCGCTTGCGCATATTGCAGATTTGCGTTCATTCTCGTAGCCGGATCGACGAACCACGCACGCAGATGCTGCCCCGCGTGGTCTGCATACTTCCGTTCTTTGGTCAGCACCCATGCTGCGGTGAGAGCAGGGACGATCAAGCTAAGGCGGATCATCGCTTCCCGATGCTCATTGAAGTTTTCCGGGTTCGACATTCCATCTCGCCGAATATAAGGGCCGCCGGGGTTCTTCGGATCATGCCACCAATAGTCTCCTTCAGAGAAGTAGTCGTGCAGGCCTCCCGAACTGCGCCTGGAACGAGCTGCAGTGACTGTAACCGGCTTTTCCGGTAAATATCGATTAGCCGCCGCGAGAATCCGCTCCCTGTCCACCTGCATAACCATCTCATAAGGAGTCGGCTTACCATGAGGGCCTGCCGCCCAGACAAACCTGCTGGAGAGATAACCCACCGTTCCACCCGTAATCGCCAAAAACTCCCGTCGCGTTCTCATTCCCATCAGGTAGCTCACCTTTCACGATCTAATTAAATTCGCAGATCAAACGATATTTTATTCAGCTAAATCATACTCACTCTTGCCTTACTCGACGATTGTGTCCATAAATAAAGCGCTCACATGCAAAAGCGAGCCTTACTTGACGGAATGAATACTCATTCAGTAGTCTTCATTCGTCCGATGATTTATCTGCGCCGGAGCCTATCTAATGCTGCAGAGCAGTACCGGAACAAGACATATCCGCAAAGTAGCCGTTCTTGGAGCCGGAACCATGGGTTCCCGGATTGCAGCGCACATCGCGAACGCTCAACTTCTTGTAGTGCTCCTCGACATTGTGCCTCCGGGCACGGCCCCCGATGCTCCAAAGCAGGAGCGAAATAAGTTCGCACTCGCGGCACTTGATGCACTGAAGAAGTCCAAACCCGCAGCCTTCTACGCGCCGGACAACGTCCGCTTTATTACCATTGGCAACTTTGACGACGATCTTGCCCTCATCGCCGACTGCGACTGGATCATTGAGGCCGTCGCCGAAGATCTCGGCATCAAGCATTCTCTGCTCGCCAAAGTCCAGCAGCATCTCAGTCCTGGAGCTGTGCTCACGACCAATACCAGCGGTCTGCCTATCGCCGATGTTGCTGCCAGTCTTCCCGCCGATCTGAAGCCGCGCTTCTTCGGCACGCACTTTTTCAACCCGCCGCGCTATATGCGCCTGCTCGAAATCATCCCCATTGCCGATACCGATCCCGCTGACATTGCCGCTATCGCACACTTCTGTGATCAGCGGCTTGGCAAGACCGTCGTCGGCTCGCACGACACGCCCAACTTCATCGCCAACCGCATCGGCACGTTCAGCATGGGCAACGCCATTCGTCTCATGCAGAAGCAGGGCCTGACGATTGAAGAGGTAGACGCCCTGACCGGCTCCGCGATTGGTTGGCCCAGGACAGGAACCTTTCGTCTCGGCGATATGGTTGGCATCGATGTACTCGCCCATGTAACCAAAAACTTCGAGGGTCAGGTTGCGCGAATTAAAGATGAGCGCGCCGAAGTCATCCTTGCCACCTTCATCGACAAGATGATCGAGAAGAAGTGGCTCGGCGATAAGATTGGACAAGGTTTCTATAAGAAACAAGGCAAGGACGCTGAAGGCCGCGATATTCGTCTCGTTCTCGATTGGCAGACGCTCGACTACAAACCCAGCACTCGGCCTAAGTTTCCAGCACTCGACATGGCGAAAAACGTCGAGTCCGCCGCCGCACGCATCCCGCAACTACTCCACGCCGACCCGTCGAAGGACAAAGCCGCTGCATTTTACTGGCCGCTGCTTACAGAACTATTCACCTACGCCGCCAACCGCATTCCTGAGATAGCCGACAACATCGTCGAAATAGACCAGGCCATGAAGACTGGTTTTAACTGGGAGCTTGGCCCCTTCGAGATGTTCGACGCCGCCGGAGTCCGTGCCACGACCGAAAAGATGCGAGCGCAGCATCAGCCCGTAGCGGCCAATGTCGAAAAGCTTCTTGTTGTTGGAGAAAGCTGGTACAAGGATGACCCAACCGTCCCCAGCGGACGTCTCTTCTTCGACCCGATTAGCGGCGCCTACAAGCCCATTCCCGTTGCGGATGGCATTACCTCGCTTGCCACCATCAAAAAAGTGCACGGCGTAATCAGGAAGAACGCCGGAGCCTCTGTCATCGACCTTGGCAACGGTGTCGCCGCCATCGAACTGCACTCGAAGATGAACGTTCTTGGCGACGATATCGTCTCGCTCATCACCCAGACGCTGAAGCCAGCCAGCCAGCAGGTGGCAGATTTCGAAGCCTTCGTCATCACTGGCGACGGCGCCAACTTCTCTGTCGGCGCCAACCTCATGCAACTCCTTCTCACTATCCAGGACGAGGAGTGGGATGAGGTTGAGCTTGCGGTGCGCGCCTTTCAGAACATGACTCAGACGATTAAATTCTGTCCACGTCCTATCGTTGTCGCGCCCTATGGCATGTGCCTCGGCGGAGGCACCGAAATTTCTCTCCATGCCACTGCCCGCCAGCCACATGCCGAACTCTACATGGGTCTCGTCGAGACGGGTGTTGGCCTTGTTCCTGGCGGTGGGGGCTGCAAGGAGATGGTGCTATGCAGCATCGAAGCCGGTTCCAGCATTCGCCCCGATGCGCGTGGCGAAGGTGTTGAGATCTTTGAGGCGCTCAAGAAAAACTTCGAAACGATTGCCAAGGCCACCGTCTCCACCTCTGCCGCGGAGGCCCGTAACCTCGGTTTCCTCCAGCCATCGGACAACATCACCATCAACCGCGATCGCCTCCTCACCGATGCCAGACTGCGCGCCCGCGCAATCGCAGACGCCGGATATGCTCCGCCCATCCCACGCACAGACATTCCAGCCCCCGGCGAAAGCGTCCTGGCAACCTTGAAGCTGGCCGTCTGGACCATGCGCGAAGGCCAGTACATCTCCGACCATGACGCAAAGGTAGCCAACTGGGTTGCGTACGCACTCTGTGGAGGCAAAGTAACCCCCGGCACGCTAGTCAGCGAACAATATCTGTTGGATCTCGAACGCGAAGCATTCCTCAGCCTGTGCGGAGAGAAGAAGACTCAGGAGCGCATCGCATTTACCTTGAAGACTGGAAAGCCGTTGAGGAACTAGAAGCGAGCTTAGGAGCTGTACTTCCATGAATGAAGTCGTCATCGTATCTTCGGTACGGACCGCAGTAGGCAAGGCCCCTCGCGGCACGCTTCGCACGACCCGGCCCGACGATCTTGCTGCGTTCGCCATTCAAGGGGCATTGGAGCGCATCCCCCAATTAGATAAAAAAGAGATTGAGGATGTGATTCTCGGCTGCGCCATGCCGGAGGCAGAGCAAGGAATGAACGTCGCCCGGATTGCCAGCTTCCGTGCCGGATTACCCATTGAGACCGCCGCTATGACTATCAACCGTTATTGCGCCTCTGGCCTGCAAAGCATCGCCATCGCTGCGGACCGCATTCGCAGCGGCAGCGCTGATGTCATTCTCGCCGGAGGCACCGAGAGCATGTCTTACGTTCCCTTCGGCGGCAACAAGGTCTCCGTCAATCCATGGCTGGTCGAGAACTATCCCGGCTCATATATGTCGATGGGGCTGACGGCCGAACGCGTGGCAAAGCACTACGGCATTACACGCGAGGCGATGGATCAGTTCTCATACGACTCGCACCAGAAGGCGCTTGCCGCCATTGCCGCCGGAAGATTCGATGACGAGATAGTTTCTATAACAGTTACGAATACAACTCTCAACAGCAAAGGCAAATCCGAGTCCGTCGAAACGATCTTCAAGACCGACGAGGGTCCCCGCGCCGATACCTCTCTTGAAGCGCTTGCAAAACTGAAGCCCGTCTTTCACGCCAAGGGAACCGTTACAGCAGGGAACTCTTCGCAGACCTCCGACGGGGCCGCCGCTGCGATCGTCATGTCCTCCAGCCGTGCCGCTGCTCTCGGCATCAAGCCACAGGCGAAGTTCATCGCCTTCGCGTATGCAGGGTGCGATCCCGAAGAGATGGGCGTCGGCCCCATCTACGCTATTCCCAAAGCCCTCAAAATAGCGGGACTCTCATTGAAAGACATAGGCGTCATCGAACTTAACGAAGCCTTCGCCGCCCAGTCGCTCGCCGTCATCAAGGTACTCGGCATCGACCCCGCCAAACTCAACGTTAACGGCGGAGCCATCGCCCTCGGCCATCCGCTAGGCTGCACTGGAGCCAAGCTCACCGCAACCCTCCTCCGCGAGATGCCTCGCCGCAAAGCCAAGTACGGCATGGTAACAATGTGTGTCGGCGGAGGCATGGGCGCCGCTGGAATCTTCGAGGCTGCATAACGGTTGTCAGATTAAGGGAGCTTGATATGGCTACAGCGACTGTCTCCACTACTATTACAGACAAAAAAAACAGCCCTGGCGGCAGCTTTCTCATCTCCGATCCCACTCCTCAAGACTGCTTCTTTCCCGAAGACTTCACCGAAGAGCAGCGCCAGATCGCCCAGACCACCGCCGAGTTTGCCACCAACGAGATTGTCCCCGTCTCCAATCAGATCGAAGCGAAGGACTTCTCCGTTACCCGCCGCCTTATCAAGGAAGCCTCCGAGCTTGGGCTGACCTCCGTGGACATCCCAGAAGAGTACGGCGGTCTGGAGATGGACAAAGCCACCGCCGCCATCATCGCCGACAATATTGCCAAACAGGGCAGCTTCTCCGTGTCCTTCTCCGCGCATGTGGGCATCGGGACGCTGCCTATCGTCTGGTACGGCACCGCCGAGCAGAAAAAGAAGTATCTGCCCAAACTAGCCAGCGGCGAGTTCGTCGGAGCCTACGCTCTCTCGGAGTCCACCAGCGGCTCCGACGCCGTCAGCGCCCGCACCCGCGCCGTTCTGTCCGAGGACAAGCGGACCTACACCCTGAACGGCGAAAAGATGTGGATCACTAACGCTGGATTCGCCGACCTCTTCACCATCTTCGCCCAGTGCGCCATCCCCGATGGCCCCAAAGCAGGCGAAGAGAAGCTGACAGCCTTCCTCATCGAGCGCTGCACCCCCGGCCTTACCATCGGCAAGGAAGAGCACAAGCTGGGCATACGCGGCAGCTCCACCTGCCCTCTCATCCTGGCCGACTGCAAAATCCCCGCTGCCAATTTACTCGGCGAAGTAGGCAAAGGCACCCACATCGCCTTCAACATCCTCAACGTAGGCCGCTATAAGTTAGGCAACGCCGCAGTAGGCGGAGGCCGCATGTGCCTCAACAATGGCATCCGCTACGCTAAAGAGCGCAAAGCTTTCGGTAAATCCATCTCCGAGTTCGGCCTCATCCAGGAGAAGCTCGCCGATTGCGCCGTAGGCATCTTCACAGGAGAAGCCCTCGCTTACCGTAACGTTGGGTTGATTGATTCAGCTCTCGCCAGTGTCGACAAGCATGACACGGCGGCCATCCAGAAGGCAATCGAGGAGTACGCCGTCGAGTGCAGCATCGTTAAAGTCTGGACCACCGAGATGCTCGATCGTGTCGTCGACGAAGTCCTGCAAATCTACGCAGGCTACGGCTACGTCGAGGAGTATCCCGCCGAGCGCGCCTACCGCGACTCGCGCATCAACCGGATATTTGAAGGCACCAATGAGATCAACCGCCTCATCATCACCGGCTGGCTGATGAAATCGTCGATGTCCGGCAAGCTTGCGCTCATGCCAGCTATCAAACAGCTCATGGACGAGGTCATGGCCGGTCCCACGCCGAAGCAAGACCGCGACAGCCCGCTCGCTGAAGAGTTCAACCTCCTGGCCAGCGCCAAAAAACTGACTCTCTTCAGCGCTGGAGCCGCCACCCAGAAATATATGGCCAAAATCTCCGACGAACAGGAGATCATGGGAGCCATCGCCGATATGGTCATCGAGATCTACGCCATGGAGTCCGCCATCCTCCGCGCCGCGAAGATCGCCACCGGGAAGGGAAGTGCCGGCGCCGAAATCCCCATCGCCATGGCTCGTATCTACGCGGCTGGCGCCATTGAGAAGATTGAGCTTGCGGCGCGCAAGATCATCGCTGCCGTAGCAGAAGGTGACATGGCCCGAACTCAGTTCACCATCCTCCGCCGTCTCGCCAAACACGACCCGGCTGATACCATCGCCCTTCGCCGCCAGGTAGCCCAACACATCGTCAAGGCCGGAAGATATATCCTCTGATTTTCATGCAGAGGCGCACACCAGAGCGCAACATTTTCCCAAAATGGATGTTTAAGCAGAGCGGTTATCGAGATATCTGATTTAGAGTCACCTTTCGAGTCCGTCGTCTATCTATAATGCTTGAGTCTGTTGTTCTGTTGTAAGGACATTGAAGTTATCTCCCATCAGTGAGCCGGATATTCATTTCCTGTCTACGCGATGGTCGTCAACGGTGCCACTCAATTGTTTTGCGGGAAAAGATCATTCATGTATAGCCGTTCGTTCCTCCGCACCATTCTCCCCGTCCTCGGCCTGGTTACCGTTCTAGCTCCTACCGGTAACGCGGTGGTTTCCAACCGAATCGCTTCGGCCATTACGGAATCCCGGGCGCCTTTGCAGCACACTGTATCGCCTAGGGCAAAAAGCGCGGTTGACCTCGGGTCCGCGCCTGCATCCCTCAAGCTGGAAGGGCTCACGATGCGGTTCAATATGACCGACGCCCAACAGGCAGCCCTCAGCCAACTATTGCTCGATCAGCAGAACCCCGGCTCTCCCCGTTACCACCAATGGCTGACACCGCAACAGTTTGGCGCACAGTTCGGCCTCAGTGCCGACGATATCTCCAAAGTCTCCTCCTGGCTTACCGCAGAGGGATTTACTGTCACGGGAGTTGCAAACAGCTTCACCTTCATCACCTTCAGCGGTACCGCCGCTCAAGTCCAGCAGGCCTTCGGGACTGCCATCCATAGCCTTTCAGAGAATGGTCAGAAGCACGTCGCCAACCTCATCGAGCCGACCCTCCCCGCGGCCATCGCGGGTGTTGTCTCGACCATCAGCGGCCTCAATGACTTCCGGCCCAGGCCGCATCTCCGAGCACATCAGAGAGCAATCCATCCTCAAAATACGGTCACTACCTCCTCCGGCACGGAGCACTTCATCGCTCCTGGTGACTTCTATACCATCTATGACGTTAATGCACTCATTACCACCGATGGCTTCACGGGCGCAGGAATAGGACAGTGCTCCTCGAAGCCTGCAGGAACAGTATGCGGCGACATCGCGGTCATGGGGCAGGTCGATCTCAACTCTTCTGCCATGAACGATGTCAAAGCCTTTCGCACCGCTGCTGGTCTCAATACCGGCAATCTTCCAACCTCGACGCTCGCCGGAACCGATCCCGGTTCACCAACACAGACATGCATTAACAACCCCACCAGCAGCTGCGTTCCCAGTCTCAGCGATCTTCAGGAGTCGCTGCTTGATGTCGAATGGGCCGGTGCGACCGCACCGGGGGCTAATATCCTCTTCGTTACTTCTACAAATGTGATCAACACCTCGCTTGTTCAGGCGATTGACAATAATCTTGCGCCGATTATGTCGGTAAGCTATGGCGCTTGCGAGAACAGTTTCAGCGCCAGCGACCTCAATACTTTCAATCTGGCTTTTGAGCAGGCCAGCTCTCAAGGCATAACGATCTTTGCTCCTGCCGGAGACGATGGCGCAACGGATTGCGATACCGATGTCAGCTCGGCTACGCAAGGTTTGGCTGTAGATTTCCCAGGAAGCTCTCCGTATGTCACCAGCCTTGGTGGAACCATGTTCAATGAGGGCGCAGGGACCTACTGGAACTCGGCGAATGGAGCCAATGGTGGTTCAGCAACCGGCTATATTCCAGAGGCGGCATGGAACGAGACGTCAGCTGACATCACCGGCACCTCTCCTTCCTTTGGCGCAGGGGGCGGAGGAGCCAGCGCTTACTTTGCCAAACCAGCCTGGCAGGTGGGTAATGGGGTGCCGAGCGACTACTCTCGCGATGTCCCTGATGTTTCTCTGAATGCAGCCTCGAACCATGACGGCTACCTCGTCTGCATTCTATCCTCCTGCGTCAACGGGAATTTTTATGATGCGTCGGGTAATGGCAACGTCTTCGGTGGAACATCGGTTGGGGTACCCTCTTTCGCCGGAGTGATAGCTCTTGTAGAGCAAAAGCTCGGCGGCGGTCGCCTGGGTAATATTAATCAGAATATTTACGCTCTGGCGGGCAGCACTCAATACAACAGCATCTTCCACGACATTACATCCGGCAACAACAACAGCCCATGCACAGGCGGAACCCCGAATTGCCCTTCGAACGGCGGATCGATCGGCTATACCGCAGGTACTGGCTACGATCAGGCTTCTGGATGGGGCAGTATCGATGCATTTAACCTAGCCAATGTCTGGCCACTTGTAACGCCATTCGGTCCAACTACTCCTCCAGTGGGTAGCTTTACTCTCACTCCTTCCACGGCCTCCACTGCCGCAAAGGCTGGCTCCACTGCGCCAGGTATCGTCTTTACGCTTACTCCAGTCAATGGATTTACAGGGCCCATTGCTCTGAGTGCCACCTCCAGTCAGTCCATCGCTGCCGGCTACACCTTTACCATAAACAATTCGAACACTCCGGTTAATTCAGTCATTATTAGCTCCAATGCCAGTGTTGCCACGACCTTTACGCTTTCTGCTTTTCAGAACACTCAGGGCGCAGCACGCAGCCTCAAACTTGCTTCCAGCCATCCGCCTGCAGAGAGCATACCCTGGTACGTCACAGGCTCAGGCGCAACTTTGGCCTGCATGTTCCTTCTTGTTCTTCCGCGTCGCCGTCGTTGGGGAGCATTCCTCGCAGTAATTATCTCGGTCGGCGCTATTGGTGCAGTGGGCTGTGGAAGCTCAAGTTCAACCTCAAACTCATCAACAACTAATCCCGTCTCTGGCAACACAACACCCGGCACCTATACGATCATGGTCACGGCTTCTACGGGCACAGGACTAACCAAAAGCTCGACTGTCACGTTTACAGTCCAGTAGCGATGGAACAACACAACAAAAGGCCGCGCCCTAAGAACGCGGCCTTTTTGTCTGAGCGATTGCTAAGACAAAGACAGATTCTGTTCAGCTAAAGGTGATTCTCAAGAGAGATAGAACTAGCAGCTTTCGTTGAGTCTGCCGATACTGTATCCATCTGCCTGCCTTGTGCCAGTTCCATCAAGTGCTCCTGCGCATTGAAGGGCTTGCCCTCGTGTGATGCGCGCACATAGTTCCCGTCCGGCTGCAACAGACGTGCCTTTGTATTGTCCGCCAGATAAGCCGTCAAAATCTCATCCCGCAACCGCTTCAACAGGTCAGATTGTGTCACCGGAAATACCACCTCACATCGCTCGAACAGGTTTCGCGGCATCCAGTCGGCGCTTCCGCAATAGATCTCCTCTTTGCCTCCGTTCGCAAAGCTGAAGATTCGGCTGTGCTCCAGAAATCTTCCGACTATGCTCCGCACCCGTATGCGCTCGCTCAAACCCTTCACTCCTGGGCGCAGCGAGCATATTCCCCGCACAATCAGGTCGATCTCCACCCCAGCCTTCGATGCTGCGTACAGAGCCTCGACCGTAGCGCGATCCAGCAGGGCATTCATCTTCGCCACAATCGCCGCGGGTCGCCCTGCCTTCGCATGGGCAGCCTCCCGCTCAATCAGCGCAATGAGACGATCAGCCAACGTCAAAGGAGCTACCATCAATGGTGCATATGAGGTAGCCTCTGTCTCCGCCGTCAGATAGTTGAACACCTTTTGCACTGCCTCCGTCATCTCTAGCCGCGAAGTCAGCAAGCTGATGTCGGTATAGAACCGAGCCGTTACCGGGTTGTAATTGCCCGTCCCCAGATGCGCGTACCGCCGCACCACGCCATCCGGATCGCGCCGCACCAACAACGCCAGCTTGCAGTGCGTTTTGAACCCGAAGATGCCGTGAAATACGCCGACTCCGGCATCTTCCAATTCCCGCGCCCAACGGATATTCGAATCTTCATCGAACCTGGCCATCAGTTCCACGACGACGGTGACGTCCTTGCTCTGAGCTGCCTCGATCAGCGCACGAAAGATTGGAGAATCCTTGCTCGTTCGATAGAGCGTCTGCTTCATCGAGATCACGCTCGAATCCTCCGCGGCCGCCTCAATGAAATCCTCCACTGTCGTATAGGAGTCGAAGGGGTGGTGCAGCATGACATCCCGTTCCCGCAACTCCTCAAACAGGTCAATCGACTTCGCCCCCAGCCTGAACTCCTTACCCGTAAATGCCGGGTACTTCAGTTCCGGGCGCTTCGTCTCGGAGTAAAGGTTCATCAGTCGAGATAGGTTCACCGGCCCCTCGGTTCTAAAGATCTGCCACGGCTCGAGCTCAAAATTGGTTTGCAGCCGCTCGACAATTTCCTCTACAGCAGAGTCATCAATCTCCAGCCGAACCACATCGCCTTTGCGCCGGTTGTGCAACTCCGCGCGCACACTCTCCAGCACCGATCGCGACTCCTCTTCCTCCATATAAAGGTTGCTGTTTCGCGTCACCCGAAACGCCGAGCAGGACAATACCTCATACCCGCGGAACATCCGCTCTACCTGCGACTGAATCAATTCATGCAGCAAAATAAAATCGCAGTGCTCATCCGGTGCAGGCAGCGGCACCAGACGGGGCAGGGAACGAGGCACCGTCACCACGCCCAGCACAGCAGGCCGCGTCCCGCCATTTCCCCGCCGCTTATTCTTCAGCAGCAGCGCAAGGCAAAGCGCCTTGTTCAAAACTCGAGGAAAGGGATGCGATGGATCAATCGTCACCGGCGTCAGGAGCGGATCAACTTCGTTCTCGTAAAACTCCAGGGCGTGAGTTCGGGCCTCATCGCTCAACTGCTCCCATCGCAGGACACGAATCTTCTCTTCCCGCATCGCCGGCAGCAACTGCTTATTCCAACAGCGATATTGTGCTTCGACAAAATTTTTCAGTCGTTCGCGCAACCGTTCGAGCCGCTCCTGCGGTTGCAGGCCACCTTCGTCGAGAGGCTGGGCGAGATTGTAGCCATCCTCAATCCGTTGCAAGATACCCGCCACTCGGATCTCTACAAACTCGTCCAGATTACTGGCCGTAATTGCCAGAAACTTCACCCGTTCCAGCAGCGGATTCGTAGCGTCCTCCGCCTCCTCCAGCACCCTTTGGTTGAACCGCAGCCACGACTCATCTCGGCTAAAAAAGAGGTTCTCGACCCCCTTCAAGGCAGTCTTTGCTGCAACCATACTCTTTTTGCTACCACGTCCGGCAGGAGCCACTCGTTTTTTAGCAATCATAGAGGTCTATGAGCTTACCGCAATCCCATGAATCTCTTGCAAATCCGATTTATTAGCCAAAATTTGAATAATTGCCCAACAAGTCGAAAAACGAATATTTCTCAGATTAAAGCCGTGAAGCGCCTATTTATCACTCATCCAACATTCTTACATTTCAGCAGTAGCTGCAAAATATATGCGAAGTTGCTGATAATATTGCAAAACTGCTTGTTCAGCTGCTGCATCCGTATATTGATTTGGAGCGAAAGGTGGTTCTGCGGCTATGCTAAGTGCGTTGCAGTACCGAATCCTGAAGAGCCTCTACCCTCGAAGTCCAGACTTGCTTGCCGAAACCGGACATAAGTCAAAACTCGATCTTCTAGGGGACGATTTTCTCAGCAAGATTCCTGGAAAAACCATCGTCGATTTCGGATGTGGCTTTGGCAATGAAGCTATTGAGATGGCACAGCGCGGCGCCATTAGGGTTATCGGGATAGATATTCGAGAAGAAAACCTTCAGATAGCCAGGGAGTTAGCAGCCAAGGCTGGCGTTCAGGACCGTTGTATCTTTACGGCTTACACATCCGAAACGAGTGACATCATTGTATCTATCGATGCCTTTGAGCACTTCAAAGATCCTGCCGAGATACTTCGGATTATGAGCTCTCTCCTAAAACCGGATGGAGAAATTCTTTTAAGCTTTGGCCCAACGTGGTATCACCCATTGGGTGGGCATCTGTTTTCCGTATTTCCATGGGCACATCTGCTTTTCAGCGAAGATGCTCTTATCAAATGGAGAGCTACATTCAAAACGGATGGCGCGACATGTTTTAGTGAGGTAGCTGGGGGGCTGAATCAGATTACGATTAAGAAATTCGAGAAACTGGTTGCTGAAAGCGACTTCAATCTTGTTTATTTGGATCGAGTCCCCATAGGAAAGTTGAGACCGGCTCATAACCGGCTGACCCAGGAGTTCACGACTGCGCTGGTGCGCGGAGAACTCGTTAAACGCTGATATGGTATCGCTGTACACGAAAGAACTGCCGCAGGTGGCCTTGTCAATATCTTCCTCACCTTCGCCAGTCGGTACATCAAAGCTCCATTAGCTGCATTATTTAGCTATCACCTAAAATATTCTCACCCCCTCATCCGTCTACACCAGTAGATGAACGAAATAACGATCATCGAGCAGGACCAGCTGATCTCCGAAGCCATGGAGCGAGATGAGCCACGCCTGCGCAGCTTCATTCGCAAGCGTGTCTCCGACAGCAGTGAAGCCGAAGACATCCTCCAGGACGTCTTCTTCGAGCTGATCGAGGCTTACCGGCTCATGAAGCCCATCGAACAAGTCACCGCATGGCTCTTCCGCGTGGCGCGCAACCGGATCATCGATCTCTTTCGCAAAAAGAAACCCGATTCCCTGAACGATCCAATTTCAGAGGGAGATGGCGGCGACACTCTCGAAGATCTCCTGCCTTCGCCCGACGAAGGCCCGGAAGCGGCCTACGCCAGGACCCTCCTCCTCGATGCACTCGAGGAAGCTCTTGAAGAACTGCCTGTCGAGCAACGCGAAGTCTTCATCGCCCATGAGTTATTCGGTCAAAGCTTCAAAGAACTCTCTACCGAGACTGGCCTCAGCGTCAACACCCTGCTCTCACGCAAACGATATGCCGTGCTCCATCTCAGGCGCAGACTGCAATCTATTTACGACACCATCGCAAAGCAATAAGGAGAAACTATGCAACATCGAATACTCAAAGCACTAAGAATCATCCTGTTCGTAGTGGTCGCCGGCGCTGTCCTCGGCTTCATTACGATGGAACTCTGGAATGCCCTTCTGCCGCAGATCTTCGGCTGGTCTCGCATTACCTTCTGGCAGGGCCTCGGTCTGCTTATCCTCAGCAAAATTCTCTTCGGCGGCTTCCATCGCCACTCCGGGCATCGCGACCAGTGGAGTCGGCGCATGAAGCACCGCATGAAAGAGCGCTGGGAGCACATGACCCCCGAGGAGCGCGAAAAATTCCGCAAAGGCATGCACTGCGGCCGCAATCCTTTTGCTCATACTGAAGAACAGCCTGCGGAGCCTCGCCAATGAACGAACCCGGAGCTACTACTACAGATTCAGTGCGTGAGCTACGCAACTCCGATCTCTCCTCTCCGCATCGTCGCCTGCCATCTGTATCCACCGATCTGCGAATCATGGAGTTGGAAATAGAGAATTCGCGGCTGCAAAGACTTGTCGCCGAACTACTTCTCAAGAATCAGCAGCTAAGGAAAGAAAAGGACTAAAGGCATCTTCCGCACTGAGCAACCTACTGCTGACGGAGACGCTGGATAGAAGCTTGCTGGACAAGTACCTCAAGGACGACCCCGCACCACTTCCAGATCAGGCTGCGGAAACTCCGATCGATGTAACTGTCGAACCCATCGGAGATAGCTCTCACGATTTCTGAGACAGAGAATCTAACCCAGACGACCCACGCATCTACACCCGCCATTCCCGATGCCGGGTGAGGTGCGGTGAAACGGAAATTAATGCGCTATTCCAGACTTTTAGAAAGAGGATCTAACCGTAGCTCATGATGACCCTTGTTCCGATGATGAACTGCCATAAATCATTGAATCTAAGTATTTTACATGCATAATTTTCCAGAACGGATTATCGAAGGAAAGCATTTCCAGGAAGAATCAAGGCAGCCTCCCCACGAACAAATGCCCATTGACAGATTCAAAAGATCAGATATTCTCTGCACCATAAGTAGTGCAATGTGCGTAAGCGGCAAACGACAGTAACCGTGAGATGAAGAGGCGAACATGACAGCGGAGCTGAACTTACTGGATGTATGGATTCCGGAGCAGATGGAGCCGGGAACGTTGTTCCTGTTGGAAAAAGCTGGCGAGCTGGGCAAAGCGGAAGATCCCTTCTGGGCGGTTCTTGCCTGTCCCTCCTGCGGAGCGCTTGGGCTTATCACCCGGCAACAGTGCGTGGGATTGCAATCAATGATCTGCGGTTCGGAGAAATGCTCCGCGGAGTATTTCCTCGAAGACGCACAGATTCGTTATCGCCCCGCTCACTGAGCTTGCAAAGAAGGTCACTAAGCGGTTCAGCCTCACTCGTGCCGCAACACTACCACGGGATCCATGTGCGATGAGCGAACTGCGGGCAATAGTCCGGAGACGATGCCAACTACGGCCAGAATCTCGAACGAGATCAGCATCACCTCTGGCGAAGCGCGCAGAATGATGTCGCCCTGATGGTTGGCTGTCTTATAAATATCGGAATAGAGCGGCATTGGAGGACCATGTATGCGACCGCAATCGCAATCAGCATCCCGGCCGCACCTGCAATAAAGGTAAGAGTAAGGCTCTCCAGCAGAAATTGAGACAGAATGTCCCCCCGTCGTGCCCCTAGCGCCTTCAGCAGGCCAATCTCCCGTGTTCGCTCGGTTACCGAGACGAGCATGATATTCATTACGCCAACCCCGCCGACACCGAACGTCATGGCGCCAATGATTCCCAGCAGAAGTTCCAGGGCCGTGCTGAATTGCATAATTTCAGCCGAATCCGCAACAGTGTCCCAGCTCTGAATGGCCTTGTCATCCTTGGGATCGAAGTGGTGGCGTAGCGCCAGAACAGCACGAACCTCCTGAAGCGCCTTGATGTGCAGGTCCGCTGAAACTGGCTGAAACACAATGCTGCCTGGATCACGCTCATTCCGAAGCAGCCGCATCATCCCAAAAGGAACGAAAGCGTTCTCGTTATCCGGCTCATTGTTGGAGGAGTCTTGAATCTTGTTCTGCAGGACGTCGATAACCTGAAAGACATGGCCTTCAATCTCAACTGATTCGCCGACAGGAGGAAAGCCGTTGAAGAGCTTCTGCGCCGCATGTTTTCCGAAGATGACCACTTGCCGATGATCGGTGAAATCAGCAGGTTCGAAATAACGGCCTTCAGCAACATTGAGTCTGCGCATTCCTCCATAGGGATATTCGATCGCCTTGCTCTGAATGTTCACCACCTTGGCTCCGTACTTGAAACTGAACGCGTCATCGCTCTCCGAACTTACCGCCTTGAGGAAGGGGACTGTATCGCGCACGGCTTCGGTATCGCCATCCATAAACTTGATCCGCTTTCCCGAACGCTCACCGCCTGCCTGCATGCTCGTCTGTCCGCCATAGACCATAATCACGTTGTCGCCTAGCCCAAGAAAACCATTCATGACCTCCTGTCCAAGGCTCCGGCCGTAGCTCAGCAAAAGCACAACCGTCACCAGCCCCCAAACGATACCGAGCATGGTGAGACTCGAGCGCAGGCGATTGCGCAGCAGCGAATCGATACTATGACGAATAATCTCACCGAGGTTCATCGTTATTCCGTCCGCAGGCATTCCATCGGGCTGAGATTGGCAGCGCGCAATGCAGGATAAGTGCCCGCAAAGAGCGTAATTGCGGTAAGCGTAGCCAACGAAGCGACAATAGCAACGGGAGAGATCACCGGATGCGGCACAAAATCCGGAAGAGGCACAAGCCGCATCAGCAAGCACACTCCAACGCCGACTATAAGGCCAGCGAGACCACTGACGATCGTAATAATCGCCGACTCAGCCAGAAACTGCCGTCGGATGTCCACAGCAGTGGCTCCTAATGCCTTGCGAACGCCAATCTCGCGAGTGCGTTCGGTCACAGCAACCAGCATGATGTTCATGACGCCAATCCCTCCCAGAGCAAGCGTAAGCAGAGCGACCGCGCCAAAGAAGAACGTCATCACGGAGAAGATGCGCTCAGTGAATTTGGCGCCATCCAAGGTGTCCCAGATCCAGAGCGCTTCCTTGTCGTCAGGATCGTAGTGGTGGTGCTCAGCGATAATCCGCTTATCCTGTATACGCTCCCGTGACTAGATAGTTCCTGAAGCGGTCAAGGTGCCTATGCGTTAAGATGGAAAAGCGGGCTTTATCGCACCGCGCCCGGATGGTGAAATCGGCAGACACAGCGGACTTAAAATCCGCAGACCATAAACGGTCGTGGGGGTTCAAGTCCCCCTCCGGGCACCAGAAACTTTTGAAAAATTCTTCCCCCATATGCAAAACGAGCCCGGCCTCCGTGAGGAGGCCGGGCTCGTTGGTTAAGGGTTAGAAGTGGTACTTCATTGAAAGTTGCAGGTTTCTCGGACCAGACCGTACAGATGTGATCTGACCAAAGGTAAGTGCTCCGGCATTGTTGGCCGGGTTGAAGAGGTATGCACTGTTGAAGACGTTATCGGCATCAGCGCGGAAGTTGATCTGCTGCTCATGCCAGATGGTGAAGTCCTTGGTAACGGATGCACCATACGTCTGGAAGCCCGGTGCCCGCTCCGACATCGGACGAGCAGTACCGAATGTTCCGTTACCCGCCGCACCATAAGCGCAGACGCCGTTATCGACGCCAGCGGTAATGCACGGAACCGCAGAAGGATCGGTTCCGAACCAGTGATTGATGTCGCGATTCACAATCTTCAACTTCCGATAGTGATTCGCGCGACTTGAGTTGCCATTGGTAAAGGAGTTATTTGGACCGCCGATATTAACCGGGAAGCCAGAGTACGTAATACCTGTCATACCGATCTTCCATCCGCCCACGACCTCATCGAGGACGAGGGGCATATTGGCGCCGAACATGCGCCCGCGACCAAGCGGAAGGTCATAGACCATGTTCCAGTTGAGCGCATTGCGAACGTCCTGGCCCGCAGGACCGTACTCAGAATGCAAGTCATAGACGTTCTGGGCATAAGCACTATTCGACGAGATGCTGGGCGGGCCATAGAAGCCGATGCTGTTGGTCATGGCATGGCTCCAGGTGTAGTTGACGGTGTACTGCAGACCATGCCAGGCACGTTGCCGGAACGAGGTCTGTAGCGCGTTGTAGTTCATCATTGCGTTGGAGTCCGTAAAGCGAACGGCACCGTTGTAGCCAATGCCCGGGGTTAGATAGTACGGGGCGGGGGCCTGAGCGAGACAAGCAGCAGAAGGGTTTGCAACCGCCGCTTTTTGAATGACGCCATTGATATAGCAAGGATTATGCAACTGGTTGCCTGCGTTTGCCGTGACAAGGTGCTGTCCGGACTCGCCAAGGTAGCCGATCTGAACAGAGGCGGTATTGCTGACCTGGTACTCCGTGGTCAAGCTGTACTCGCCAATGAATGCCGGCTTGATCTTCTTGTTCCACACGTTATAGACCGCTCCCGAAGCTGCTGCGCCGGAGGCAGGATTGCTGAAGCCACTCTGCACGTTGAAGAAGTTACCCCCTTGACCGGTTGAAGGCGCATTTGCATTAGCCTCGTAGGTAGTCTGGAAGGGAAGGTTGGTGGTCATCCGAAGATTCGCGCCGGTTCCTTCCATGAAGTTCTGGATGCCATATCCGCCACGTATTACGAAGCGAGGAGTCGCCGAGTAAGAGAAGCCGACACGAGGCATGACGCTGCCATAGTAGGGATCAACCAGCCCACGGCCATAGCCAGCCGCCCGAGCCTGAGGAGTGCCATCGAGCAGAATGACCGAAGGGTTATTCGGATCGATGGTTGACATGTGGTTGTGAACCTCGTAGATAGGCTGATCATACTCGTACCGGACTCCGATGTTGATGGTCAGGTTTGGCAGGGCCTTCCAGTCGTCCTGGACGAAGTAAGCATCGCGCCATGAACGCATACCGGCAGGGCCGGAGACGCCACCTTTACTGACGTAAGAGGCACGATTAAGAAGGAAATCGGCACCAGAGTACCCGGTATCCGTGTATCCGTTTGGATCAGGACCTGGATTGGCAGTACCAGCGCCGGCATAGTAAAACCCGCCCATGGAACCATCGTTGCCAGGGTAGAAGTTGTTTTGCTGTTGACGCATGAACTGAACACCGAATTTGAAGGTATGCTTACCCTTCAACCAGGTGAAGTTATCTCCATAGAGGAAGGTGTTGTCGGTGTAATTCGTGCCTGTATTGGCATTGCCAAGGTTGCTGTATTCGGTTCCATTGGTAGCCGAAATGGCGGCAGTGCCTGCAGAGCCGAATACCAGCCCTGAGAAACCGGCATAGGGTTGACCAGCGCCGATGCCGAGAAGTTTATTTCCATTCAAACCAAAAGCGCCGGATGGATCCAGAAGGACGGCACTGTTGTTCTGGATGCGGGTGTAACCTGCACGGAACTCGTTTACCATCGCAGCGTTGATAGTGTGAACTTCATTAATGGCTACACCGCGTACAGGAAAGGTGGGAGCGGCGCTGAATTGGACTGGCAGTGGGTTGGTATTGGTGGTGCCGTTATTGCTGTAGCTGAAACGAACCGAGACGCTGTCTTTGTTCGTGGCCTTCCAATCGACCTTGACGTCAAACTGGTTGTTGTAGGCCCGATTTTTTGAAGTGCCAAGGTAGTTGTTTCTGGCAGGCGATCCATCCGTTGCCTGGGCTGGCGTATTCGGCAATGGATAGAGTTCAGGGTGTGCAAACAGGTACTGCGCCGCTGGGTTTACAGGAGCGCCGATATTATTGTTTGCATATTTAGAGCCAGGAGTAGTTCCATCGTAGAGCTGAATCAACGAGGCTGGATTATTCAGACATTTGGCATCGTTTGCAAGACACATCAAAGCGGGATTGAGAAGCTCGGAAAAGTCTCCGGTGCGTTCTTTCGCGGTAAGTACCGTTGCAAGAGCCGCGCCGCCCGCGTGATAACGGCCACCTTCATAGTCGCCGAAGAAGAACAGTTTGTCCTTGATGATCGGGCCGCCGAAGGTGCCGCCGAAGATGTTGCGGGTAAACGATCCCTTCGCAGTAGGGATAGCGGTGTGTTTGTTCGCCCAGCTATTTGCATTCAACTTCCAATCGGAAAGAAAGTAGAACGCGCTTCCATGCCAATTGTTTGTGCCGCTCTTGGTCTGATAGAGGATATCGCCGCCATTTACGTTGCCGTACTCGGCAGAAGCATTTGCGGAGATGACCTGGACCTGACCGATAGAGTCCACGCTGGGGTTGTAGCCAGGCTGGTCGTCGAGCGTCTGATTGATGTTCATACCATCAAGCAGATACTGGTTCGCCTGCTGCCGGTTGCCGTTGACGGAGACCGTATTG
This sequence comes from Acidobacteria subdivision 2 bacterium RH1 MAG20, assembly GCA_002197545.1. The sequence continues at coordinate 161,798 of NFUO01000262.1, forward strand.
CTGCCCATCTGCCCTGAGATGGCGCTGTTGCCGGAAAAGCCGTTGGGGCTGGTGCTGATCGCGCCCGGCAGGAACATCGTCACTGCGATGATGTCACGGCCGACCATGGGAATGTTGTCGATAGCGGTCGTATCGAGCGTCGTCGCCAGGGTAGAGTTCTGCGTGTTCAACAGAGGGACCGTCTCAGCCTCGACGGCCACATTCTGCGTCTGACCCGCAAGAAGCATCTTCCCATCGACCTTCGCGACCTGGCCGGTCTCCAATACAAACGGTCCAAAGGTGGACGTCGCAAAGCCCGGTGCTTCGATCACGACCTTATAGCTGCCAATCTGCAGAAAGCGGATGTTGTAGACGCCGTCGTTGTTGGTGGTGGTGGGCGTTGCGACGCCGGTATCGACGTTGGTCGCCGTTACCTTTGCGTTCGGAATGACTGCGCCCGAAGGATCGGAAACAGTGCCATTCACGCCTCCGGTGATGGTCTGGGCTTGGGAGGCAATACCGGTGCAAAGTAGCGCCGCCATGACTCCGATTCTTATCGCCTGGATATATTTGTGCATCCTGTGTCTCCCTAAAAACAATGTTGCTTTAACTGATTAGTAACCGTGCCGGGATTCGAATCTCCCGGCAGTGTGTATTTTGATTTGCGCCGAGTATATCCTTTTATGAACGAATGTCTATACTTTTTTAACGAATGCTTATCCTTCCGGGGCAAAAAACCTGTATTGAATTCTCCACTTGCTGGTTTGCCCGGAAAAATGTTCAGGTTTACACAGTCTTCCGGACAGACAACTTTTCCGGTAGACCCAAATAAGGCATTGAAAGCGGGGCATCGGGCGTCTGCTCGGCGCCCACTTTCGTATTCTTGTTTTCGACAACAAAATCGTAATCGATACTTTATTGGAGTGGCTGGTTAGATACCTCTGGATATTGGCGCGACGATCTGAGGTAGCGATATACCTCAAGTCCTTCTCGTCGATCTAAGGCTAGCTACGAATCGACATTGCATGGTGAAAGATATTGTTAGGATCATACTTTTTCTTCACTTGCTGTAGAAACGGAACCAGGGCCTCGCCGTAGTAAAGGTCCATCCAATAGGGATACTGCAACATGTCCGCGTCGGGATAATTGATATAGCACCCTTCGTAGCGATCGTTCCAATACGGCGTTCCCTTGTGGTTCTGGTCGCAGTCCACGGTGGAGTAGAGATCGGTATAGAAGTTGCCGATCCACTCCGCATGGGCCGCGTCCTCCGCAGGATTTTGCCAGTATTGCAGAAACTGCAGTTTCATCACCGACCCGCGCGCAGCCACTGCCGTCTCGTTCGCCAGCTCTGGACGGTTCGTAAGCCCGCCGTAGCAATCCACCGAGATTGTGCAGCTCACGTCCGGGCCGTTCATGGGAGTCGTCAGATGCTTGTAGTAGACCGCAATCTCTGCCTGCGAGAAATTCTTCTTCATGTAGCTGGATTTGTACTTGGCCCGCGTCGTTCCCTGGATGACTGCATTGCGCGCTGTCGCATCGATCCAGTCCTGCCGCGTCGCAACCGCAACTCCACACGGACGGGGAGCGCCATTGCCATCGCGCCGTCTACGCTGCCCGTCGGGTGCATTGAACCTCTCATTGATACCCGCAGTCGATCCGCTTGCCGATATCGTCGGATCGCAGGTATTGAACAGGTTGAGGAACTCATCCAGCGCTTTCGTGTCCTTGCAGGTCCCATCGGGACTGCAGAACTGTAATCCAATGCCGATCTGTCCCCTTGACTTATGGTTCAGGCCCATCCCGGTAAATAGTCCCCAGGTATCGGGATCTTTGCCGCGCGTCTCCCAGTAGTGGCCATAGGTGCTCAGAATCTTCTCGAACCGCTCCTGCGTCATGCCGTTCCAGTTGAACGAAATATACGCGGACATGACCTCAGAGGGCGCGGGTGGCAGCTTATCGAAGTAGTAGTTTGTAATCACGCCGAAGTTATTGCCGCCCCCACCCCGCAGCGCGCGGAATAGATCGGCATCGTGCTTTGCATCGACTCTGCGCAACTGCGCTTTGCCCTTCGCATCGACGGTGACGATCTCCACTGCCGAGAGCCAGTCGACAGTAATACCCTGCAGGCGCGATAGCACGCCATAACCACCGCCCGTGATGTGTCCACCTGCGCCCACCGATCCGCAGCTTCCACCCGGAAGAGTTACGTTGTAACGTTTGTACAAATCTCCATAAGCCTGACCCAGCTGCGTACCGGTTCCAATCCGGTAGCCACCCTCTGGCAGCGCGATCGCCTCGCTCATCAAAGATCGGAA
>NFUO01000263.1 GCA_002197545.1 Acidobacteria subdivision 2 bacterium RH1 MAG20
CCGTTCAAAATGGAGCCCGTCAGTGCCAGCCCAATCTTGTCCACGCAGATGCCGGCGCCGAGTTGGGCGATGCCCCACATTGTCCCGTACAGAAACGGCTTCACGACCGTGCTGAACGGAGCCGACGCATAGACGGTCGCCAAGTGAGGCAGAAGCAGAAATGCAAGAATAATTGGCACGACCAGCAGTGACACGATCGAGTAAACGAACCAGAAGTTCTCCCACTTCCACACCCGTATCCACTTCATGGGAACGAGGTTTGCACCCATCATGGATCCGGCCAAGAACGTTAAGGCAAAACCTTCAACGATACCCACGCAGTCTCTCTCCCATCAGCCATGCAGGAAATCACCGGGTCGCCAGCGAGGTTCGGCACTTCTCTACCATTCTCGGGCGAACCCGGCAGTCCAGCCCCCATCCACCACCAGGACGTGACCAGTGATGTATTTGGCGTCGTCCGAGGCCAGAAAAAGCGCCGCGCTGGCGATATCCTCAGTCTCACCGGGCCTGCCGAGTGGAATGTGACTGATCAGACTTTCTGAGAGCCGCCTCGCTTCCGGGTTATAAAACAGCGATCTCGTCCCCTCGGTCAGGATCGAGCCTGGAGCGATACCATTCACGCGCACGCCATACTGACCCACCTCCAGAGCATGGGAGCGGGTAAAGTTTAGCATGCCTGCCTTGGCGGCGGAAAAAGCGCACTGCAGTCGAATGGGGATCAGTCCGAGCACCGAGCCGATGTTAACGATGGCTCCCCGCCGGCGCTTCACCATCCCGGCCGAAACCACGCGAGAGCAGTAGAAAACCCCGTCGAGGTCGATGCGGATAATGCGACGCCACTCCGTGTCGAGAAAATCGTGGATGGGGCGACGTTCTTTCCCCACGTTCACGCCGGCGTTGTTAACGAGAATGTCGATCGGACCCAGCTCTCGCTCCACCTCACCAACCATCGCGTTCACAGAATGAACATCTCCGACGTCCGCACTAAAGAATTGTGCCCTACCGCCGCGTTGCCCGATCTCACCACACGTGTCCTGTCCCTTTTCGCTGATGTCGTTCACGGCAACGCTTGCGCCGTTCTCAGCGAGGGCGATGGCGATGGACCGGCCGATGCCCGCGGCAGCGCCGGTAACCAGCGCGATGCGTCCTTGCAGATCGACTTTCATTCATTTCCTCTGGGAAAAGCCGCGTCAGCTCTTCTGCCGGTTGGCAGCGAAATGGGATAGCTTGGCGCGAAATCCCGGTCGACCGAGAACCTCGGGGTTGACCACATTTTGTGGGACAAGGCCCCGCGCGACGCGAAGCACGTTGCCGATAATCACTCCTCGAGTCGCGCGAGCGGCCCGGTGGGTACTGGGCAGCCAGTGTGGCGTCAAGATCACGTTGTCCAGTTCGAGCAACGGATTAGTGAGCGGGAGCGGCTCGGTTTCAAACACATCCAATCCGGCACCTGCTATCCATCGCTCCCGAAGTGCTAGCACCAGGAATTTCGTATCAACCAACTCACCCCGGGCGACGTTGATCAAGTAGGCAGTCGGCTTCATTAGTCTGAGTTCTCGAGACCCCAGCATGCCGCGGGTTCGGTCCTCAAGCCGACAGTGCAGGCTCACGAAATCGGAGGCACGCAATAGCGTATCGAGATCGGCAACCAGCTCGACTCCCAGCGCCTCCGCCAGAAGCGGGTCCGCGCTGGGCGAATAAGCCAACAAACGCATGTGAAAAGGTCCCACCAAGCGGGCTAACTCGGCTCCCGTCTTCCCCAAGCCGATAATCCCCAGCGTCTTCCCGATCAGATCGTCACCGAACACTTCAGGCTGGCGGTCCCAGCGTCCTGTCTGGACCAACCGCTGCTGCTGCTGCAGTCTCTTGGCCAGCGCCAGGATGAATGTGAGTGCGGCGGAAGCCGTCGAGTGCGTCAGCGTGTCCGGCGCATTGAACACGACGACATCGTTTTCCGTGCATGCGGCGATGTCAATCTTGTCGTATCCGACGCCGGCCCGCGCCAATACGACTAGGTTCTCGGCGCCGTTGACGAACGCCGAGGCTTTGACCCAAGGACGGAAGATCACGATCCCATTCGCCTGGGCAACGTGCTCGGGCTTGACCGCAAGCGAATACAGACGGTCGCAGTAGGTGCTATCGCCGGGGGCCGGCTTCTGGTCCAGCAGGAATCCCGTTTCGATGTAGCCTACAGACCAGAGGGTGTCCAGACCAATGTCTCCCACCGTGACGCTTCCCGTTTCGTCCAGGGAATCTCCGGTGAAAAACAGCTTGAACAAGGGCAATTTGTCTACCAGCTCCTGACCTGCTCTTCCGTCGTCACTTCGACGTGGGCGCCGGGGCGAGACGTCAGGTCTTCTCGCAACGCCGTGCCGAGGCCGGGCTTGCCATTCAGCAAAAGATGTCCCGCCCTTACGGCCAACGGCTCGGTGACCACGTCGTTGTACCAACCTTCGATGTATCCCCGCACGATCTCTTGAATCATGGCATTGGGAATGTGCATCATCAGGTGCGTGGCCGCCCACAAGGCGACCGGTCCAATCGTGTCATGAAGGGTGATCGGCAGATAGTATGTATCCGCCAGACTACAGATCTTACGAGTCTCGGTAAGGCCGCCACCCCACGAAAGGTCTGGCATAATAATGTCCGCGGCCGGTTTCTCAATGAAGTCGCGGAATCGGAAGCGTGTAAACACGCGTTCGCTCTGGCACAGCGGGACAGTGGTACTTGACTTCAGCCGGACAAACGCATCGGCGTTGTCAGGCGGCATTATTTCTTCGAGCCACATGACGTTGTAGGGTTCAAGCGCGCGCGCGATCCGGATCGAACTCGGCAGGTCCCACCGGGCATGTCCCTCGATGGCGACCGCCATCTTTTCACCGGTGGCACGGCGAATATCTTCAATGATGGCTAGTCCACGCTTCAGATCCTCGTCGCTGATGTGGTGCGCGAGAGTGCCCGCTGCCGTTTCCTGCCCCCAGATCGTGACCTTGCCGCGGGGTTGCGATGGGCCGGCTAGGGTAGTGCCAAATTGGTCGAAAGGCCACACTTTCATGGCTTTGATTCCCTGCCTCAGCAGGTCTTGAGCAAGCGCGCCGGCGTGACCCTCCGTCCAAGCGGTATAGTCTAAGTACTTGCCGTAACCCACACACGTGTTATAGACGAGGATGCTTTCGCGATTGCGGCCCCCCAGCAAGTTATAGATAGGCTGTCCAGTATACTGTCCCGCCAGGTCCCACAGAGCAACGTCGATAGCTGAGATGGCGCGCATCTCGGCGCCGGCGAAACCGCAAAAGTTGACTAACGAAAAGAGATTGTTCCAATGATTCTCAATGTCGAGGGCGTTGCGACCGATCAGGATTGAGGCGTAGAGGTCATGAATGACGGCGCTGACAGCCCGCGGTAGGTAATATGTCTCACCTAGACCCACCAAACCTTCATCCGTGTGAATGCGGACCCAGAGATTATTTGGCAGCGCTTGGCGCGAGTTCGGGTGTTGCTCGCGCCAAACCGAGTCCGGCAAGGCATCGAACCAGATCGTCTCAAGTTTCGTAATTTTCATGAACTCCTATTTGTCGCCGTCTTCCGCGAGACCGCGATTGCGGACCTAGATGAGCGTTCTTCAAATATGTAGACAGCCGGTAAGAATTTTTGGTTCCTCAGCAAAATTTGTGGGTCCATTCTGGTTCTGGTAACGCCCCAAGGCTATGGTAGAGCGCCACTTCAACC
>NFUO01000264.1 GCA_002197545.1 Acidobacteria subdivision 2 bacterium RH1 MAG20
AGTAGGTTTTGAGTGTTCGGCTCAACCTTTCCGGAAAGGAGCACCCTTTTTATGGATAACACGAAGTATATCGGGATGGATGTTCACCAGGCAACGATCTCGATTGCGGTTCTAAATTCTTCCGGCAAGCTGGTGATGGAATCGGTCATCGAAACCAAGGCCATCACGATTGTTCAGTTTGTACGCGGGCTGCGTGGAGACCTGCACGTCACCTTGGAAGAAGGAACCTGGGCGGCGTGGTTGTACGACCTGCTGAAACCGCATGTCCGCGAAGTGCTGGTGTGCGATCCGCGCAAGAACGCGCTGCTGAAAACTGGGAACAAGAGCGACCGCATCGATGCGCGCAAGCTGGCCGAACTGTTGCGTGGTGGACAGCTTTCGCCGGTGTATCACGGTGAGCACGGCGTACGAACCTTGAAGGAGTTGTCGCGCAGTTATCTGGCGATCAGCGGGGATCTGGCCCGGGTGATGACGCGGCTGAAGGCGGTGTACCGCAGTTGGGCGATTGCCTGCGCCGGCAAGCAAGTGTATGCGCCGCGCTACCGGGCCCAGTGGCTCGGCAAGATCAGCGAAGCCGGTGTGCGCCGCCGGGCGGAGTTTTACTACCAGCAACTGGATGAGCTGAGTGCGTTGCGGCAGCAGGTGCGGCGCGAACTGCTCGCCGAGAGCGCCAAACACGAGGCATGGAAATTGCTGTGCCAGATTCCTTCGATTGGACCGATCCGCGCGGCCCTGTTGATCGCCATTGTCCAGACGCCGCATCGCTTCCGGACCAAGCGGCAGTTGTGGGCGTACGGAGGCCTGGCCATCGAGACGCACAGCAGCGCCGATCATCGGTATGTGGAAGGGCAACTGCGACCGTCGAAGAGGCAAGTGTCGCTGCGCGGGCTCAACCGCAATCACAATCACGAACTGAAAAACATTTTCAAGGGCGCGGCGATTATCGCCGCCACCAAGGCTGGGCCGTTGCAGGAATTTTACGCGGCTCTGGTGGCCAAGGGCATGCGGCCGGAGATGGCGCGACTGACGCTGGCGCGCAAAATTGCAGCGATCGCGTTGATCGTCTGGAAGAAAGGAGTGTCGTTCGACGCTCAACATCTGAAACCACAAACAGCTTGAGTGTCCTGGGAGTCCGCTCCATCGCTGGAAACTTTCCGAGCGGTGGCCGGTCAGGTTCCTGAGACACTCGGGTTCGAGAGCGAGTCTCCACTGTGAAGTTAGGCGCTGCGTGCCTCGGGCACCCAGTCTCCCAGCGGACCCTAGGCCCTCTCGGATAACCCGAAACAGCGATAGG
>NFUO01000265.1 GCA_002197545.1 Acidobacteria subdivision 2 bacterium RH1 MAG20
GCCATTCTCATCGATTCTCTTCTTGCAACAGCCCCAACTCCCAATGTCGAGCGGGAACTGCTCACCGCGTTGAGTCAGGTGTACTCAGGAAATTTTGAGCTGCTTTCGAGTGAGCGAAAATTTTCCCAGGCATTTGACGTGATCGAGAAAGCCCGTGGACGAATCGAAACACAATCTTTAGAACATCATGCTGCGCTTGATCCACACCCACCTACCCTTCAGGAGCAGCGGATCACGGAACTGAACTTGAAACTCATCAATAGCGATGATCCCTCGGCGAGACGTCAACTCGCGCAGGCCCTCTATGATGCTGAGTTGCAGTTGGATGATTCTTCGCCGGCCGGGCAAACTGCCACACGTCCCGTTCCGCTGACAACTCTCCAGAGGAATCTTCGCTCTTCGGAACTTGTGATTGAGTATGTCCTCGATAAACCTCGTTCGTATGCTCTGGCGGTCACGCGCCATTCGGTCCATGTATACGAGCTTCCGTCAAAGACGGTGATCGAGGAGCAGGCATCAGAGTATCGACGCCTCCTTCGCAACCGGCAGGCTAATACCATCCTGGCGCAGGCACTTTTCCATGAGTTACTCTCTCCCATCCCTGAATACAGAAACAAGTTTTCGATCATTGTTGTGCCGGATGGGGGCCTACATTTGCTTCCCTTTTCCGCCCTGATGGATCAAGGGCGTTATACGATCCGGACGCACGCCTTCAGCACCGCTCCATCGGCGACGGTTTTCTACATCCTGCGGAATCGGAATCACGCAACAGTCAGCGGTCAGCGATCTTATCTGGGTGTTGCCGCATGGTCGCAGCCTGCGGAATCGAGAAGCCCGATCCTGCGAGCGATAGAGGGTTTGGAACGAACCAAATTTCAACCACTGCCGGGAAGCGGAGCGGAGGTAGAGGCAATTGCGCGCCTTCTTCCAGCGCCGAGCACTCTTCTGCTGGGAGCGCAAGCTACCGAGACCAATTTCAAAAGCCTGCCTCTCGCCGAGTACCGCGTTGTGCACCTGGCCCTGCACGGGTATGCCGATCCCGAATATCCCGATCGTTCCGCGCTCGTCTTCGCGCCAAAGGACAAGCCCACCGATGACGGTCTGCTGCAGGTACGGGAGATCCGCCGGCTGCAACTGAACGCGCGGCTCGTGACCCTGTCGGCCTGCGATACTGGAATTGGGCCTGTCGGAGAAGCGGGTGTCGCCAACCTCACCAACGCCTTTATCGAGGCTGGTGCCGACACGGTTGTATCGACGCTCTGGGAGCTTGAGGACCAGCCAACCACCCAACTGATGACAGAGTTCTACACCAGGCTTGCGCAGCACCAAAACATAGGGCAGGCATTGCGCGAGGCCCAGCTCCAGTTTCTGGAGGCTGGCCTGGCTCCGTATTATTGGGCGAGCTTTGAAATCGTCGGCGACCCGGATGGCACAATCTGAATGTGCTGTCTGATAAACCAAGGAGGCACTCTCCGATGATCGAACTGAATGAGAAACGACGGGCCAAGATTCTGGATGCCGTTTCAAAGACGGTCGTGAAGCGTTTCTACGATCCGCACCTTCGCGGTATCGATTGGGACGCAGCGATTGCAAGACACAGAAGCGACATCGTGACTGCGTCGAGTGCGGAGGCATTTGAATGTGCAATATCAAGACTGCTCAGTGAACTGAAGGCGTCCCATATGGGCTTCTATCATCACGCCCTTGAGAGAGCCACGAGCAAAATGGCAATCAGCGCCACATACGCCGCCTTTCCGGTCGATGGAGACGAATGCTGGGTATTTCAAGATGTTCATTCGGGCGGAGCAGCGCATCTGGCGGGTATTCGCTCGGGAGATATTCTCGTCTCTGTAGACGGACGGTCCTTTGCCCCGCCGGAGCATCCAGTCTTTCCCATGGGCC
>NFUO01000266.1 GCA_002197545.1 Acidobacteria subdivision 2 bacterium RH1 MAG20
AGTGCTCGATTGCCACACTGCCGCGATGAGCAGCACCAGAGCCAGCATGCTGAGTGCGAAAAAGGCTTGCGGTAGTCTGCGTCCCATTACTCTGCCCTCGCAACTACGTGAACCCAAGGTGGAACAAACGCCCACCCCGGCCCTCGGAAAAAGGTTCCTATAACTATCAAGACCAGGTTCACCACAACAAACATTGTGAACAACCAGATGGCCCATTTGCGGTCGCTAGGCCGCCGGCTGGGGTTCCTGTCAAAGTACGGAATCGCAAGCAGGATAAACACCATGAGTGCGGGTGCGACGACCCCTCCCAGAAGCGCGGAATGGCTAACTAGCTCCTGCAGTCCAAGGAAGTACCATGGCGCCTTGGCAGGGTTGGGTGTCTTTGCCGGATTTGCTAGTTCTTCAAGTGGAGCGTGGAAGAACAGGGACATAGCCATGATGCCCGTAACGGTGACCATCAATGCGATGGCCTCGCGAAAAAAGGCATATGGATAAGAAAAAACCGCGTCATCTTCTTCTTCAGGAGTGATGGTTTCAAAAATGGGCTTGCCTGTGACCACTTCCATGAGCCCATAGGTTTTGTCTTTCGAGGTTGCCACGGTCTTCAGCGACGCAACTTCAACCGGCGCGCCAATCGTAACGAGCGCTTCAGCCTTTTCCGGCTTCAGTTTCCATAAGGGCCGTGAAAGACCGCCGTCCTTGCGGATTCGCCAGAAATGAACAATGGTGAGTAGGATCAGGAGCGACGGAAGAACAGCCACGTGGAGGACGTAGAAGCGAATCAACGCGGCTTCTCCAACCGTATGACCGCCGAGGAGTAACTCTTTAAGCTGTCCGCCCACGATCGGCGCATAGCCGCCGATGTTGGTTCCTACCGTAATTGCCCAGTACGCCAACTGATCCCAGGGCAGAAGATAACCGGTGAAGGAGAGACCAAGGGTCAATAGGAGGAGTAACACACCAATAACCCAGTTAAATTGCCGCGGTTTCTTATAGGACGCGGTATAGAAGACACGGCACATATGAAGGAATACGCATACCACCATGGCGTGCGCTGCCCAGCGGTGCATGGCGCGAAGAAAGGGCCCCATGAAGACGACGAACTGCAAATCCTTCATGTCCTGATATGCAACCGGCGGATAGGGCCGGTAGTAGCACATCAGCGCAATCCCTGTTGTGAGCAGAATCAGAAACAGAAAGAAGGTGATGAATCCCAGGTAAAAAGTGTACCTGAACCTTAGGTTCTCCTTCTTCACCTTAGCCGGATGGATATGCAACCAGACGTTGAGAAAGACCAATTCGGACTTTCCCTTGTCGGTCGAAAGTGGATCCCGCCGGACGATGGATTGCCAGACTTCTCGAATCAGATTCATCGTCACACCATCAACCGGTAACTGTCCGGCACTCCTTTGTCTTTGTCTACGCGTAGTTGTCCATCGCGAGCCATCGTTACTTCAAACCATTGCAACGGTCGTGGAGCCGGCCCGTGTAGCACGTCCCCGTCACGGGCAAATACGCTACCGTGACAAGGGCAATGAAACTTCTGGTCGCTTGGGAAATAGGCCACGGTGCATCCGAGGTGAGTGCAGACCGCACTGGCCACGGCAAAACCCTTTTCCCTGCTGCGAAACACATATATCTTTTCGTCCGCAAGGAAGGTCGGAGGGCCAAACGGATAATCGGCTGGGTCGCCGATCTTGAAGGACTGGGGCGGCTCATAAAAGACACTGGGCACTAGAAACCGGACAACGGCTCCGAAACTGACCGCCACGCCCGAACACAATGCAACGAAACCTGCCGTTCCCCAACTGAGAAAAGCTCGACGATTCATTCCCTTGGCTCCCCTATTCAAAGACTTCCCGCTCCTGCCGCTCGAGGGCTTCCATGGTGATGGCCCCGGTTGGACACCTATCGGCGCAGAGACCGCAGCGGATGCACTTTTCCTCGTTCTTGATGATGGCGCCCGCCTGTCCGACCTTCAGTTCGGCGGCAGGCACGCCGTAACGATCGGAAATCAGCGCGTCGTACCGCTCATCTCCGCTCAACTGCGTGAGATCGACGAGGCGCAGGCAGTTCTCAGGGCATATATCCACGCACCCCGCACAGAGAATGCACTTCGATCCGTCGAAAATGGTGTTGACCTGGCACTTGAGGCAACGACGCCCTTCGGCGCGCCCCTGCTCTTCGTCGAATCCCAGTTCTACTTCGGCGATTCCGATGCGGCGGTTGGCGGCCAGGACCGGCATTTTCTGTCGCGGTGTGGAGAGGAAGCCGCTCGGCATTTTCCAGTCGGGCAGAATGCGGAAGCGGCGACGAACAGTCTTTTCGGTTTTGCCACTGAGATATAGGTGAATGGAGCGCGCGGAGCGGTGTCCGTTGGCCACGGCTTCAACCAAGACGCGCGGCCCGAAGGCCACGTCGCCGCCTGCAAAGACGCCCGGCGCGGTGGTGCTGAGGTCCTCATTGATCTTCAGGATTCCCCGCGGGGTTACCTGCACACCATCGTCGCTATTGAGATAGGAGAGGTCCGCCTGCTGGCCAATGGCCAGAATCACGCTGTCGCAAGGGATGGTCTTCTCTTCATCGCTGAAGGCCGGATTGAAGCGCCCATTTTCGTCAAAGACCGTGAGGCAGCGGCGAACTTTGAGGCCGGTGGCTATGCCATCCTGCCCGACCACCTCCTTGGGCCCCCAACCGTTTTCAACTTCGATGCCCTCGTGTTCGGCTTCTTCCACTTCACCTTTCCACGCGGGCATCTGCGTGCGCGATTCGAGGCTGACCATGCAGACCTGCTCCGCGCCAGAGCGCATGGCCAGACGTGCGGCATCCAGCGCCGGCTGCAAGCTCTTGTCCTGTGGTTCTGCTAAACCGTACTCGGCCGACTCCTGCACCAAGCGCACTGCGGCGCGGGCCACATCAATGGCAACGTTGCCGCCACCGACCACCACAACCCGCTTGCCCAGCTGGATCTCAAATCCAAGATTTACATTGATCAGAAAATCGATGCCGTTGTAGACGCCTGACAGGTGAGCCCCCGGGATATTTAGCTCGCGGCCCTTGTTAAGACCCGTTGCCAACAAAACCGCATCAAACTTCGATCGAAGCTCTGTAAACGAGATATCGCGGCCTATCGTAACCCGGGTATGCAACGTGACACCCATGGCCAGGATGCTATCGACTTCCATCTTGATGATCTCCCTGGGAAGCCGAAACTGGGGGATGCCGAGATAGAGCATTCCGCCAGGAACCGGGGCAGACTCGAAGACCTCAACGGTATACCCGAGCAGTGCAAGATCATGTGCGCACGTGAGGCCGCACACGCCGGCTCCCACAATCGCCACGCGCTTGTCACGCTTGGGGGCGGGTGGAAGTACCTTTCTTGCCGGGTCGTGTCCGAGACCGAGATTGTGCCGGTCCGTCGCATAGCGTTTCAAGGCGCAAATGGCGATGGGTTCGTCGATCTTGCCGCGCCGGCAGTTGTCCTCGCAGGGATGGGCGCAGATTCTTCCCAACACATACGCGAATGGATTCGGCGCGCGGGCCAGCAGGTAAGCTTCCTCGTCCTTCGAGATTCCAATCGCCTGCACGTAGCGCCCGCATTCGGTGTGGATGGGGCAGGCGGTCTGGCAGGGGATATTTTTGTCGAAATACTCCCGGTCCGGAATCTTGACCGTGTAACTCATGGGCACCCCATTCATGAGACTTATCCAAACACCGCGATCCGGAACTTTTGACCCAAGCAGAGCGAACTGGTTAAGAGGTCCCGGCGAGCGGGCCAGCACTCGCCGGGCTGTAAGACATCTTCAGTGCGGTTACAGAGGCGGTTCTACTGTTGCTTCGCTCGAAGCTTCTGAATCTCTTCATCGGAGAGCATTTTATAGAACGCCGAGGGATTCTTATCCTTGCGCACCTGCTGGTCGTAGACCAGGAAATCGAAGATCTCTTTGCCCTGGCTGCTGCTGATTCCGGAGTTCGGCTTGTGCATCATCCTCTTCACGTAGCGCTCCCACTCATCCCTGGTCATCGTGGTGTTAATGGGCCGAGCGATCGTGTGGCACTTGGAGCACTTGCTTTCAAAGACCTTGTAGGCCTTCTGCTGTTCCGGTGGGTACGAGGCCACATCGATTTTACCGGGCCCCTTATCCTGCGGGAGGGTTACGTTGCTGCTCTGCGCGGCCAGGAAAAAGGACGCGGTCATGAATGCGAGTGCTGCCGTTAGTCGAATCGCCTTATGCATTTGAGCTTCTCCTTACCACATGAACCGGAAGTCAAGTTTGAGGAGTTTGTCGGTCGTGCCCACAAGAGCGACCGGGTCGCCATCGTGTTCCTGGGTGTAGGCAGCGCGAACCACAACGTTGCCGCGGTCAGTCAGCGCGTGCTCGGTGCCAATGCCCCAGGCTCGTGTATGCATAGTCGGCTGCGTAGGCAAGGCTGCGGTGCCGCGATCAAGGCGCGCCATAATGACCGTTCCGGTCTTGAGATAGTAGTCCGCCTCGCCGCGGTACGTGTCCTGGGTGTAGTTTGCCTTGGGACCACCCTGCACAAACTCCCAGTCGTCCCGGCCATGAATGTAGCCGCCAAGAAGGTCCAGCTTGTCGAAAAACAAGTAATTTCCCATCACGCCGACACGGTCGAAGGTGGGTCGGTACGTGAACTCGTTCGTCGCGCCTGCATTCTGAATCTGGTCCTTCGATCCCTTATAGAACAGCACGGTCACGCCGCCGTCGGGTCCAAACCAGTAATCGGCATCAGCCCATATGTCCTTGGAGTTCTTCGTCGACCCCGCGAGAATCTCGCTACCGTCTGCATTGAGGCCATTGGTCACTTTGAACGAGACACCAAAGATGCGTTGAAAGTAATTGGAGGCCCAGGTATATCCCACGTCCACGCCAACCGGGTGCTGATCGAGGGAGAAGTTGATGGGATCGACGTTGGTCAAGGTATAGGCAGGGTCAGAGAATAGGTTATAGAACATCGCCGCCCGCGTTCCCTCGCCCTCCTGCATGTGGATCTCGCCGCCTTTGACGAAGAAGCTGCTGTTGGCTCGTCCGGCGGTGTATACGCCGAACCCCTGTTCCAGACCGCTCCCGCCATCCTGATAAAGCTCGTAGTGGCCAAAGTAGGAAAATCCGGTGTCTGGCACGGTACCCGCCACGAACATCGCCGCCTCGTCCAGGTTGAAGCTCGAACAAGAGGAACTCTGTTGTGTGTCACTGCCGCATGAAGTGGAGGGTGATGCTGAAGTGACGTTTCCCGCGTCGGCCACTGTCTTGTCGTTCGTGACGCTTCCCTGAAAGATGACGGCGAAGGAGTTGGTGAGGCTGAATCGGATGTCCTTGTCCAGCGCCGTGATCTTTGGAGCAGGCTTCGTGCCATCCATCTCGTCGGGCGGCATGCGGTAGCCAAGGCGCTTGAACATATAACCGTTCTTGTTCAGGGCCGGCGGGATGGTGTGGCAGGTGTAGCACTTGACGCCATATTTGCGTGCAAAGGCGGGAATCGCGTGCCCTGGTTGGGGCATGAGCAGGACAAGACCGAACATCACCGGAACAGTCTTCAGGCTTGAGGTCCAGAGTTTCATGTGCAGGAGCTCCTGACGTCCACTTTGCAAATCAGGAGCCAAAGCCCGCACATTTTTGAAATCAATCAGTTACCGGCAGGCCTCGGAGTACGATGGGGAATTCATTCCCCGCTTTCCGATGCACGCTGTGGAGTTGATTCCCCAACTTGCGGATCCTTATCTCTCTTGAGAAGCGAGTAAAACGTCTTGCGATCCACTCCCGCCTCGCGTGCAGCCGCACTGATATTGCCACCGCAGCGCGATAACACCGCCTGGGCGTAGCTGCTTTCGAAGTTGGAAAGGTATCGTTCTCTAGCATCTTTCCATGGAATTGAGGAGAATTGAGTGATCTGGATCACACTAGTTGCATCCTCTTCGAGGTCGTCCGGCCCCAGAACGCCGCCGGGATGCAAGGCGGTCAGCCTCTCCATCACGTTCTTCAGTTGGCGCACATTGCCCGGCCATCGCTCTCGCAGCAGGGCCTCGTAGAACTCAGGAGACCCCGACAGGCTTTTCCCGTAGCGCCGCGAAAACCGCTCCAGGAAAAAGCGCGCAAGGTGCGGAATATCCTCCGGCCGCTCGCGCAGCGGCGGAAGCTTTACCGTCACCACGCTCAACCTGTAATACAGCTCCTCCCGAAAGGTCCCGGCTTCGGTCTTCGCCGGCAGGTCCTGATTGGTCGCGCACACAATGCGGCAATCCACATGCACCTGCGCCAGCCCACCCAGTCGCCGCAGAGCTCGCTCCTCCACAAACCGGAAGAGCCGCGTCTGCAGTTCCACCCCGAGGTCTCCGATCTCGTCCAGAAACAGCGTCCCTCCTTCAGCCGATTCGATCAGCCCCTTCTTGGTCCGATCGGCCCCGGTAAACGCGCCGCGTTCGTAGCCGAACAACTCGCTTTCGATGAGCGAGCCCGGCATGGCGCTGCACTCGACCGGCACAAAAGGACCGTCTTTGCGCCTGCTCTCCTTGTGAATGAGCCGAGCTGTGACCTCCTTGCCCGTTCCGCTTTCGCCCAGGATCATGACTGTGGCGTCGGTGGCCGCGGCCCTGCGGCATTTTGCCATCTGATCGAGCATGGCCGTGCTTCGGCTTCCGGCCTCTTCGGTCTCGCCCAAAGACTCCAGGCGCCCTTTGAGTGTCTGGACCTCGTGCTGCAGGCTGGCATGGGAAAGAGCCCGCTGCACGACAAGGATCAGTTCGTCGCGCTTGAACGGTTTCTGCAAATAATCGAATGCGCCATTGCGCATCGCCAGAACGGCGCCCTCCACCGATCCGAAGGCTGTGAGGAAAACGATGGGAAGCTCGGGATGGGCCTCATGCAGCCTCGCAAAGACTTCTTCCCCGGAAATTACGGGCATGCGAACATCAAGCAGAACGAGGTCAGGCGGGTTTGCCAGCGCGTCAGCGAGTCCCTTGACCGGATCAACGGAAACCACAACGGACGTGCCGGGCAGCCGCAGCATGCGCTGGATGTTCTCGCCGAGAGCCGCTTCATCATCAATGACCAGGATTCGGCTCACTCAGAGGCTCCTCCAGCGAACCAGTGGTACGGCTGGCCGCGTGTGAATCTCGCCGGAGGCAGTTCGACCAGAAAGCTGGAGCCCCCTCCATAGCGCATCTCGTATCGGATTCGGCCATCATACATATCAAGCAGACTGGCTGCCAAAAACAGCCCGAGGCCCAGCCTTTCCCTTCCGCTGCTTTGCGAGACGAATGGCTCGAAGAGATGGTGGCTCAGGTCTTCCGGCACGCCAGGACCGTTGTCTTCCACGCGGATGAGCACTCTGGCCCCGGCCGTTCGATAAGGCTCAATGCGCGCCCAGACGATTCCGTCCTCGCGTCCCTTGAGCGCTTCAAGTGCGTTGCTGATGAGGCCGCGCACCACTTCAGCGACCACGTGCTCTGGCACGTCCACGCGCGGCGCCTCGGCGTACTCCTCCATGAATTGTATTGTCTGTGCCTTGGCCGCGGGCCGGAAGGAAGAAACTGCCTCCTCAAGAGCCCTCTGAGGCACAGAGGCTTCAAAAACCTCTCCGCCGCGCTCACGGCGCAGTGCCTGCAGCAGTGTGCCGGCGATGTTGCCCATGTAGCGCGCCTCTCTCAGCATCTGTTCGAGATCGGCACAGAGCCCGGGGTCCTCTTTGCGTTCTTCGAGTAACACCTCAAGTCTCCCCGCCACAATCGCCAGCGGATTGTTGAACTCGTGCATGAATCCGGCGGTGAATTGGCCCAGGAGCGAAAGTTGGTGGGAGAGTCGCGCCTGCCGGTCGGCGGCTTGGAGCTCTTCGCGCAAGCGGGAAGTGCGGTAGCGCACAGTTTCCAACTTTAGCTTGAGTTGCTCGGCCACTTCCTCGGACTTTGCCGCGCAAGCGAGGAGTTGCTTGCGCTGGCGGCGCGTGTAAACAAGTGCCGGAACGGGCGCCAACAGGAAAGCGAGAACCGTTGCCGCCGCCCTTGCCGAAGTTGAGGCTGGAAGAAGCCAGATTGCGAGCGCGAGAAGCGGCAGGATCCAGGCGCCGCTCATCCATAGGACGTGCTCAGTTTTGCCTGGTACCCGATTATGCTCGCTCTTCTCCTTCAACTCGTCTTGCATAGCAGTCTAGTGTAGTGCGGTGAACCCGGAAGGTTAGAATGATATGCAATACGAGGTGTGCTGAGTTACTTTACAGGGTTCTGGAGGATGGTTCCCGAAAACCGTCGGATTCCTGTCCGAACTGCCCGCGCGAATTGACGGGCCGCCGAATCATGAGACTGTGCAAAGTTGTGGACTGGTCATGCTGAGAGAGCCAGTTGGGTTCGGTCAGCGACAGGCCGGAAGCCTTTGTGGCAATGAAGAAATGCGTCTTCCAAAGTCCCATTGAGTATATGAATGCGAACTTCTAGAAGCCTCTGGACGGTATCCCGAACAAACCGTTCGGGTCGAGCGCACATCTCGCACTCGAAATGCAGTCCAATGGTGAAGCTGCGCAGCGTTCTGGAAGAACTGTCGTTGATCGAGCAAATCAGTTATCACCGACTCGGTTGTGCCAGTGCCCGGGAACATGATTTTTCCGGGTACAGGCAAATGGTAGGGGTGCAAATCGCCTGAAGAAGGCGCTCCATCGTCATAATTCCATTCCCGGACCCTGAGGCGTTTGAACTAAGCCGCTGCGCGGCGGACGCTGCCGCGTGGGCGACGGCCGAAGTCACGGCATCTGGTCAGAATCCAGGTTGGTCGCTATACTGGGTTGGCAATGAGTTTCATCAATGTGGCACATGCAAGCGACTACGCTGTTTCCAGGCAAGTACTCTGTAATCATATGCCTACAATTGAAATCCCATAGACCTACGTGGATCCCCGCGTCCGCCGCAAACCGCATCGGCTCACTTCAAACGGTCCTTTCGAAACTGCCCTGAGAAAATACTCCGGCTGTCCGTCATCTCGCGCGGGCATTCCCGATAGGAACCTAACGTTTATGAGGATTAATCTGGCAATTCGCATCTAACTACTGCTCAGTGAGCGCGTTGCCCTGCTCGCGCCAACTCCAGTGAACAAAGTCGGCTGACCGGTAACAATCAGGTCAGCCCTTTCGTCATCCCATGATCTGTCCCCGGGGTCCGGGAGTAACGATGGCGTTAACTAGGGCTGCCGTTGTCCGTTTCGCTTCCCTTGTGCAGAAGTCTCGGGATCAGCAGCAGCGCAACGGCGTAAAGAAAGATGGAGGCTGCAGTAAATCCCAGATCGGAA
>NFUO01000267.1 GCA_002197545.1 Acidobacteria subdivision 2 bacterium RH1 MAG20
GCAGACGAAAGAGCGAGCCAACAGGGAACACGAACTTCGACCTAAACCGGCGCGCCAGTCCCCGACCCTACCGATGAGCGGGGTGTGGAAACAGAGCTATGGTTGAGCCACTAAGGCACCGCCAGACGAAAGGGGCGGGAACAGACATGCTCAGCCTAACGTCACTGCGCCACACCTCGACTCTACCGATTTTGTTGAAGAACCCCCTGTTCTGGCGCCAGCACTTGGGATTTGGGGCGCTGTCAGCGAGGCAGATTCCTGCCTCTTCGCCTCAAGTGGCGAAGATCGGCGCAGGGAGCGGAATGAGCTTCGCCAGTTTCCGCAGATTTTGGGCGGTGGCGGCTAAGAGGAACTCGTCTTTGGCTCCGCTCGGCCCACGCAGGCGCAATCGATCGAGCCTGAGGATGCGCTTGAGATGAGCGAACAGCATCTCGACCTTTTTTCTTTCGCGACATGAGACGGCGTAGGCCTCGGTCTTTGCGATCGCACGGGCCTTGTCACGAGCGGCTTCATGAATGGAGCGGGCGATTTTGCGTGCAGGAACGTTCGGGCAGCACTTGGGCTTGAGGGCGCAGGCGCCGCAGTCCTGCTTGCGCGCAAAGAAGATCATCGTGCCTTCTTTGGTCACTCCGTCGCGTGGCTTGGCGAAAGCGCGGTGATATTTCCTTAGCTCTTTGCCGCCGGGGCAGACGTAAAGATTGCTCTCCGGATCGAAGACGAAGTCGCTGCGGGAGAAGGTTCCGTCCGTGCGCTCGGCCTTGTCGATCAGTTTCACGTGCGGTTCGATCCCACGCTCGTCCACCAGCCAACCGACCATCTCGGCCGAGCCGTAGCCCCCATCGGCGACCAGGCGCGACGGGGTGAGGTCGAACTGTTCAGCCGTGCGGTCGAGCATCGTCTTGGCCGCGCCAACTTCCGCTTGGCGAATGGTTGTCGTCGCCTCGACATCCACAATCACGGCATGCTTCAGATCGATGAGATAGTTGTCGGAATAGGCATAACCGGCGAGAGAGTTGGCCGAAGCGGTGTAGCGGGCGGCC
>NFUO01000268.1 GCA_002197545.1 Acidobacteria subdivision 2 bacterium RH1 MAG20
GAACGTTCGCCGGACCACCACTATACCCTCTCCATCGAGCAAGTGGCCGAGCTTTACGCGAAAGCCGGCCACCCACGCACCCACCGTGCCATTCAAAAATACTGTGCCCTATCAAAGCTCGATTGCCACAAGGTCGAGACCGAGACCGGCGAAAAATACCTCGTCGCGCCGTACTCCGTAGAGCGCCACATCGCCTACATCAAGGAGGTGCGAACAGTCGCGACTAGTCGCGACCAGACGCGAACGTTCGCGACCGTTCGCACTATGGAAAATAAGGACGAACCGGTACCACCACCGGCAGCGAACAGCCCCGAACAGTCGCGAACGGACGCGACCGTTCGCGCCCCCGACGACCGCTACACCGAGCGCCTTGAAAGCGAGAACGAATTTCTCCGCGGCCAAATCGGCGTCAAGGACGGCCAGATCAAGGAACTAACCGAGCGCGCCCGCGAGACCAACGTGCTGATCGCCGGCCTGCAAAAAATGCTCACCCCGCTCCTCGGCCCCCCAACTGCCGACAGGGAATAGCCCACGCGACACCCAACGGATGCGGCCTTTCCCCGCGCGCTGCTCGCGCGAGAATAGTGCAGCCCGGCACAGGCGCTCTCCACACTTTTTCCACAGACCACCAAGAGGGCCACGCCTTCATCGCGGTATCATGAAGTACATGACCGCCAAGGAGGCGCGCACTGCTGCGCCGGAACCGACTAGCATCGGCGACAAACTCTACATGGAAAACACGCTGCTGCGGGTCTCCGGCGCGTTGTTCTGCCACGATGCTAAGCGAGCATCGACCCACACCGAGCAGATCGAACTCAATAAGGGAATAGCAGACAAAAACATCATCATCCGGCCCGACCCGCGGCTAGGCCAGCCAGGACCGCTCGCCCACAAGGTTTTTGTCGCGCTCATCAAAAAACATTCCGGCTACGGGCGTCCGACTGGGGCCGACGTGTCATTTACCAGAAGGGAATTGATGCGCCTTATCGGGCGCGCGGCGTGGAGCGGCAGCGCGAGCGAACAGCTCGTGCGAGCGCTTGAAGAAATCCACTATGCGTTCGTCAGGACCCATTTCAAATCCGCGGCCCGCTTTATCGAGCATTCCTTCAACATTTTTCCGGAGGTGTATATTGAACGGCGCGAGCGTGCGACCGATCCAATCGAGGCCTGCACCGTTACCCTCGCGCGTCCCATTCTGGCCTCGCTGCAGGACGGTC
>NFUO01000269.1 GCA_002197545.1 Acidobacteria subdivision 2 bacterium RH1 MAG20
CTAATAGCAATCGAGGGTGCCGCATCCTTCGTTTCTCAGAAGGGTGCGTCTTTCTGTTTCTGTGTCATTCCGTCTCTGACGAATTGGGCTGTGTCAAGCCACACGAATGCGAGTGCGCGCCGTGCAGCGCGCTCGCGTGTTTTGTTTTTCCTACCAGAGTCTTTTGCCAAGACCAGACTCGTGCTCATCCGGAATCATTCGGTGGACGCTGTCGCTCCACCATCCATCTCTTCGGCCTCGTACGGCGACCATGATTCGCTACTTCGAACTCCCCGACGTTTCAGGGAGGCAGGGTGCCCACTCAAGCGCTCGGTCTCAACCTGCGACCACAGAATGACCCGGGCTGCCCTGCATACGAGCGACCGGACGCAGCGGGTACGGCTTGTTCTCCCGCAGCATCCAATACATCCTTACCGCCAGCTTGCGCGCCACCATCACTTTCGCCAACCCCGAATGTTTGCGCGCTTTCAGCCGGCTGTAATCTCGCCGCAACTCTTGATCGAACCGCGAAGCCGTCTGCGCCGCCTCAACCAACAGCGTGCGCATCATCGTGTTCCCCTGTTTGCTGATCGCTCCCAGTTTCTGACGCCCGCCCGAAGAATGCTCGCGCGGAATCAGTCCCAGGTAGCTGGCCACCTGCTTGCCGCGAGGAAATCGGCCCACGGGCCCGATGGTCAACACATACGCCAGCCCTACCACCGGTCCCACGCCCGGATGCGTCATCAGCAGCCGCACTTCGGGCCGCCGCTCCGCTTCGGTGCGCACCGCCTGGTCCAGCTCCGCCACTTGCGTTTCCAATCGGTCCAGCATCGCCAGCAAATCCTGGCGACGCCGCGCCGTCCATCCTTCCAGCGGCAAAGCCTCCAACACCGCGCGGCCTTCTTTACTCCACAAGCGCCGCTTCCGCCGCACGCCCTGGTTCAGCGCCAGATGTTGCAACTGGTTCTTCACCTGCGTGCGTATTTCCACCAGCTTCTGCCGGTGCCGCATCAACTGCCGCACATCTCGCATCTCGCTGCTCGGCACCCAGATCCGCGGAAATCGTCCGTCGAGCAGCAAATCCAGAATGTGCTTGGCATCCCGCCGGTCGGTCTTCTGCTGCCGCACCACCAGCCGACGAATCTGCCCCGCATCTCCGATCCACAACTCGGGGCCCTGCTCGGCCAGCATCCGCTCAAACCACTGCGAGTTGCCGATGGCCTCGATCCCCACGCGCACCTTCTGCCCGTGGAGTGCTTCGTAGAACCGCCGTGCTTCTCCTTGCTCGTGTTCCAATCGACCTTCCTGCATCTCGCCGGTCTCGGTGTCGACCATCGCGATCTGCTGGTAGCTCGGGTGATAATCGCATCCTATAATCTTCATCGCGGCTCCTTCCTCCCGAGCCTTGGTCTTGGCGACTCAAGTCTACTCGCGAGGCTCTCGGAGCCGCTCTTCGTCATGC
>NFUO01000027.1 GCA_002197545.1 Acidobacteria subdivision 2 bacterium RH1 MAG20
GAAGAACTCCAGCCACAAAGCGCGGCTGTAGGAGAGGGTGAGGACGAAGCCGGACAAACGACGGCGGGCGCGACCGATGGCCACTTCTCCGAAGTGTGCCCAATCGGCCTGCGCTTGCTCGCCGGGAAAGGTGTGAAGACGCAGAAAAGCTTCACCTTGGGGCGGGCGCAGTTCCGCCACGACGCGGCGGAGTTGGTTGACGCTGCCGGGATAGCCGCGCGAGTGAATCATCTGGAAGAGACGGGTGGCGCGCAGGCGGGGATATTGCTGCAAGGTCTGGCGCAGAAAGTCGAGGTAAGGATCGGTGACACGGTAGTGCAGCCGGGGTTGGCTGCGAAAGCGCTCGGTGTCGAGCGCGGCGCGCACGGTGTCGGGGTGCAGGTGTAACTCCGCTGCAATGGTGCCGATTTTCCAATGCTCGGCATGAAACAGATGACGGATTTGAGCGACTTGTTCATCGGTAATCATGATTCACCTCGGGAAAAGGATTCACCCAGCGCCCCCGGCGCCCGCAGAGTTGACAGACCACCCAGCTCGCCGCGTACTCGGCGTCCGGCCCGCGGGAAAAATCTGCCGCCGGAGGGGATTCAACGGGCTCCGGAGCCGGAGGCGCTGTCAGGTTCACACAGGGGGAAGCACGAAGGGAAGATTGATCTGTCACGCGAGCTTTGAAGCGCTGGCGATACTCGCGTTGGCGCTGGCGATGATCGAGACGCCCCTCCAGGCCGAGGCTTTGTTGATAGCGGCGGTTAGCCTCACGGCGCTGCTGGCGGCGGGATTTTTCCCGGCAACGGGAACTGCAATAACGCTGACCGCGATCACAATGAGGACAGAGATAAAACACCGCACCGCAGGCAGGAAAGCGACACACGCGCTGGCGAAAAACAGCGGAACAAGCAACCGGCACCGGTTTCGAGAGGGAGCACTGGACAACCGGCGACGATCATGGCAGGATGACTCTCGCTGACGAACTTGGAGGTCCTTTGATCGGGGCCACCAATGAAAAACC
>NFUO01000270.1 GCA_002197545.1 Acidobacteria subdivision 2 bacterium RH1 MAG20
CGTGGCTAACGACAAAGACTTTCAGGTGTTTCAAGTGGGTCTCCCCAGGCTTCGCTTCGGTAGTGGGAATTCCGATGTGATGGTACCGGCGCATTGTTTTTCGCTCTCCGTGGAATTGGCACAAATTCTACGCCATCGTTACCGCGTTTGAAACCGCGCCCTCGTGGCCGGACTTTTGAGGCACGAAGTCAATTGTGCGCGATCATCGCAGCACCCGTCCAATGTGACGTTGATGGAATACCGAAGAGGTCGCATTGCGCAAGAGTATCGCCGATGGAGTAGACCAGCAAGGTTAGCCCGCTTCAGAGCTAGGAGCCACTCACGTAACGCATGACGAAACGGTTATCCGCGTGGAGTGTGGGGTTTCTGCGCTCGTTCACGCAACTCCTGGCGCGACTGCCTCTCGCTTTGCTGGCAGAAGCGCTAACAGGACAACTCCGATCACAAGGAATACGATCACATCAGTAAAGTTCCGGTGGACGCCGTGAATCCGGGCTTATACGGTTTGAATAGCCATCACCACGCCATGAGAGATGTTCCACCAAGCCGCTAGCCTGGATTATTCACGATTTGTCTGGTGAAAAAAGAAAGGATGCTCTAAAAGTGTTGATGAACACTGGGTTTTCGTGAACCCAGCACTCCCTTTCGGAGCATCCGCAACGTGACAGACTGTATACCACAACTGCTTTTCTCCTTCTACCGACATCGACCCATTCACGCTGATTTTTCCGGCGGCCAGATCACCAGCGATGCCGGACTTTTGCCGCTGCGGGCCTTTGACGAACGCCATCAGTTGACTCGCGATCTGGCTGAAACCCTCAGCGATCCGCGTCAGGACGATCGTGTCCGCCACGACTCGCTAACACTGTTGCGGCAGCGTATCTACCAAATCGTTGCCGGATACGAAGACGCCAACGACGCCGACCGCCTGCGCCACGATCCGCTCTTGCAAATCATCGCCGATCAGAAACTGGGAGAGGCGCTCGGCTCCCAGCCTACTCTCTGCCGCTGGGAGAATGCACCTGCGGGCCGCGATCTGGCACGCCTGAACGACGCTCTGTTGAAACAGTTCCTTCGTCTCTGCGGCAAGCAGGTCCGCAAACGTGGTGAGATCCTGCTGGACATCGACTCCACCGACGATCCCACTCATGGCCAGCAGCAACTCAGCTTCTTCAACGGCGCCTATGGTCAGCACATGTATCACCCGATGCTGATCTTCGAGCGCCACACGGGATGTCTGCTGGCAGCCCGACTCCGAGCAGGAAACGCCTCCAGTCATGCTCGCATCGTGCCCATGCTGCTGCGACTGGTCCCGCGACTGCAGGCCGCTTTTCCTAAAGTGAAGATCCAGCTGCGCGGCGATGCCGGCTTCGCTCTGCCCCTGCTCTATGAGTTCTGCGAGTTCTTCGGCATCCAATACACACTGGGCATTCCCGCCAACTCGGTCTTCCAGCGCCACGCCGAGCCACGGCAGAAACGGTTGCAGCGCCGCCATTGTCGCACCCAGTTACCGCAGCGCAGTTTCTCCAGCTTCCGCCACCGCGCCCGCAGTTGGTCGCACCAGCGCCGCATCTGCTACAAGGCCGAACATACCGCCGTCGGAACCAATCTGCGCTTCCTCATCACCAACTGCTCTGGTCGTGCCTCGCAGGTCTTCGCTTTCTACAACGATCGCGGCGAGTGTGAGAACCGCATTGAGGAGTTCAAGAACGGTTTCCGCGCCGACCGCTTGAGCTGTCACCGCTTCCTGGCCAATGCCTTCCGCCTGCTGCTGCACGGCTTCGCCTACAACCTGGTCAACCTGTTCCGCTTGCAGTTGCCCCTGCCCTGGCACTCGGCCCAGATCGAAACGCTGCGCGCCCAACTCTTCAAAATCGGCGCTCGCGTTCGCCAGACCGCCCGCTGTGTTCGCATTCACATCGCCAGCGCCTGGCCCTTCCAGAACTTGTTCCGCTGTGCCGCTTTCGTCGTCAACAGCAGTTGACCTGACCGCTTGTCCCGAACTCAGCTTTCCACAGACTGTCTCTGCGGAGCTGCGCCCAAAACCTCTCAGTTCGTCACCCGTACGCTCTTAGCTCGCAAACTCTCGCCCTGCTCACCCCTCTTATCGCCCAATCTCTCCCGACCAACTGTCTCCCCAGCCAAAATCTCAGCCCTCATGAATTAAGCAGGTTAGGTTGCAGTGCCTTCGATGGCCTAGGATGGGTGTCACAGCTAGAAGGGGTCCTCTACGTTCCGGCTGGTACATTCGACGCTTCCCGCTTGACCCCCGAGGCCCTTGACGGCGCTGAACACCTTGCTAATCGACTACAAC
>NFUO01000271.1 GCA_002197545.1 Acidobacteria subdivision 2 bacterium RH1 MAG20
GAGGTCCGCCCCACTTGCTGTTTGCGCGACAGACCGCTTCTTACCGATGGCCCGCGACGGCATATGCGCAATTATTTACGACGCTCCGTTTAGAGCTGCGCCCGCGCGCTTGCAACCGCCCTTCCACCCCTGTACGCTGAGCCAATGCGCGCTTTTGTGCTGGGGATTGCCGCTTTATCGATGCCGGTGCTGATCGCCCAGCAACCTGACGCCGCCGGCGTCCTTCACAAGGTCGGCGAAACTTACGCGAATGCGAAGCAATACCGGTTCGCCGTGAAGAAGAGCGGCGAAGAAGCGGGCTTCATGGCGATCGCGGTCCGCAAGCCGAATCAATTCCGCTTCGAGGCCGACGGGCGCGTGATCGATGGCGCGGACGCGTTTGGCAACGTCACCATGGTGAGCAACGGCGACACCGTTTGGAATTACATCTCAGGACTTCAGCAATATACCCGGAAAAGCACCACATTACCGCTGCTTGATACCGAACCGCCGGACATTACTCCGGAGGCTTTTGTCTTGCAAGCCGAGACCGTGTTCCTCACCCGCTATGCCGAGCTCGCGAAGGCAACGGACCACGCCACATTCATTCGAGAGGAGACCATCCAAGGCGCGGATTGTTACGTGATCCGCATTCAGGCGCCGCTGCCTGGTTTTCGAGACGACTACACGTGGTGGGTGGATAAGAAGCGATACCTGATCCTGCGCGAGGATACCCAGCCTTCCACTCCCAGACGGCCCTCGAGCAGCACGATTTACACGCTGGCCACGATCGACGAACCGATCCCGGAAGAGCTCTTTCACTTCACGCCCCCGCCCGGCTCGAAGCTGGTAGAGAAGTTCGGCGAGTAAGTGATATGATCGTTCGCATGAAACCCGTTGTAATCATGCTTCTGCTTATTGCTTCCAGCTTTGCCGCTTCGTTCGTCCTGTTCGGAAAGGTAAAGGGGTCGTCCGAGCCAGTCCTTTTCACCACCCACATCGTCGACGGCAAACTGAAGGGCGCGGGCTACATGGTTGCGATCGCCGACGTGAACAACGACGGCAAGCCGGATA
>NFUO01000272.1 GCA_002197545.1 Acidobacteria subdivision 2 bacterium RH1 MAG20
CGTAGTAGCGGTTTCGTCCGGGAATAACGTTTTCCGGGGCTTCCACGTACGGAAGTAGCTGGCGTGGATTGGCCTCGGGGCCGCAGCTAGCCAATCCGCCGAGCGCCATCGACGCGGCCATCAGCTGCAAGAAGCGGCGACGGTCAAACGAATTGACGACGTCGCGGAAGCGCGGCACCTCGCGTTCAACAATTGCAGCGAACTCCCGCGTCTCCGCCAAGTCCTCAAGGCTGCGCCAATATGTGCGCGGTGATTGGTTCATCGGTGGCATATGCCGCAATCAGACAGTCTGTCGGGATTGATGTGATATTGGGCCATCAACACCTCGCCCGAGGGCGTCGACGCCGTACGATGCCAATGGGGATTGAAGACCTGGTCCTTGGGGCGCAGATGCGGTGCCGGATCGCGGTGACACGACAGGCACCAGCTCATGTAAAGCGTGGTGGCCTTCCAAGTGAGCTCCATGTCGCCGATCGGACCGTGGCACTCGGTACAGCCAACGCCCTTGGCGATGTGAATGCTGTGGTCAAAGAAGACGTAATCCGGCAGCGTGTAGACGCGCGTCCAGCGCAGCGGTGTGTTTTCGGCTAGGCTCTGGCGATCGGGCGCCAGGATCGCGGCGTTCGTCCAGATCTGCGAATGGCACGTCATGCAGATCGCGGTCGACGGCATCCCTGCATCCGAGGATTTCTCGACCATGGTGTGACAGTAGCGGCAATCGAGACCGAGACCGCTGACGTGGTGCTTATGGCTAAATGGGACCGGCTGCTCCGGTGCGTATCGCTCCTGAGTGTTGTAGCCCATCACCGGAACGACCCAGACCGCCAGGAGCGACATACCCGTCAGGTAAGCCCCGGCTATGAGCGCGGCGCTCATGAACAGGTTCGCTCGCGGGCTGAAAATAGCCACGGATCAAATGCGCTCCCACCCCCGGCAATTCAGGCTCCCCCTGGCCAATTCAGCGGCATCGCGCTTGGTTCCATTTCCCGAGATAGTTTGTTTATTCGGTTAGTTTTGACGCCCGCCGCCGTAAGTCGCGCAGCCGACGTTTGATCAGATTTTCCCCCGAGAATTAGCCGGCCGTTTAGTGCTTTGTTCTATTTGATCTTTTTAATGAAGCGGCGGGAGGCATGTCTCATCCACGGCAACGCTTCCTTTTGCCGCACGAGCGGGCCTCCCCGTTGGCGCTGAGACCTTGTTGGGTCACAACCAAAGCGGGCATCGATCTGCCGCAGCCTGCGGTCGAAATAATCATTTTGCAGGCTGAAGTGTGCAGCTAGAATCGGGAAACACTTCAATAGGCGCAGGAGGTTTTGAGCAAGCAGGCCGATAAATCGTCGGGCAGCTTGGCGCGAAGCAACGACCCGAGCGCCCTTCACACGTTTTCTTCCGTCCCCCGCGCGGCCCGATCCTAACCGCACACAGCTATTTATGCCCTTCAAGGTTCAAGTTGGCCCTCACGACATTTCCA
>NFUO01000273.1 GCA_002197545.1 Acidobacteria subdivision 2 bacterium RH1 MAG20
CGGGTTCTAGTTCCGAAGGTGATACGTCCTCGGCGGCAAACGGCTCGGCAAATACCTCGGATGCTCGTGCACCCGAAGATGCGTCCTCTCTCTCGCAAATCCCTGCCGGTGAGACGCCTGCCCCGCCGGAAGAGGCGGGCTCACCCTCCAACGAAGAACTCAATCAATTGATGGACCAGTATGCGGCGCCCCATCAGGCTCCTACGGAAGGAGAGATTGTCCAAGGTAGGGTCGTGGCGGTCGCGGACGTCGGCGTGGTCGTGGATATTGGCGGCAAAACCGAGGCGTTGATTCCCGCGGGCGAATTCATGGAAGCCGATCAGCCGATTCGGCTCGATCCCGGACAAAACATCGAAGTTCAGCTCACCGGAGAGCATAAAGACGGGTACCTTATCGTCTCCTACCAGCGCGCCCACCGGCGTCGGGTCTGGGCCAATCTGGACAAGGCCTATCACGATAAATTGACACTGACCGGGCGGATCGTCGATCGCGTCAAGGGAGGCCTGGTCGTTGATGTAGGGGTGAGGGCATTCCTGCCCGCCTCTCAGGTTGACCTTCGGCCGGTACACGAGCTGGAAGAGTGGACCAATCGCGATATCGAGGTCCGCGTTCTCAAGCTCAATCGAAAACGCGGTAATGTGGTGGTCAGCCGGCGCGCGATTTTGGAAGATGAGCAGAAATCGCAACGGCAAAAACTGATGGAATCGATCACCGAGGGCCAGGTCTTCCACGGCACCGTCAAGAGCATCACCAGCTATGGCGTATTCGTAGACATCGGCGGGATGGACGGCCTCCCGCACGTCTCCGATCTTTCCTGGGGCCGTGTTGCCAACCCGGTCGACGTGGTACGACCCGGGGACGAGTTGGACGTACAGGTGCTCAAGTTTGACCGTGAAAAAATGCGCGTGTCCTTGGGGCGGCGCCAATTGCTGCCGGATCCTTGGACCACGGTTGCGGAGCGATTCCCCATTGGCGCTCGCGTCCAGGGACGGATCGTAGGCGTCGCCGATTATGGCGTCTTCGTGGAGCTCGATTCGGGCGTTGAGGGACTTGTACACGTTTCCGAAATGAGCTGGTCGAAGCGGAAGCAGCACCCGTCGAAATTAGTGCAAGTTGGAGATGCGGCAGAGGTCGTCGTTCTCGAGCTGCATCCAGAGCAGAGGCGCATCTCCCTGGGCATGAAGCAAGCTCAGGCTGACCCCTGGGTGGAGCTTGCGCAGAAATATCCGGTGGGCTCCCAAGTTACCGGAAGGGTCCGCAATCTCACCGACTTTGGCGCCTTTGTGGAAATTGAGGAGGGCTTCGACGGGCTCATTCATGTGAGCGATATCAG
>NFUO01000274.1 GCA_002197545.1 Acidobacteria subdivision 2 bacterium RH1 MAG20
AACTCTGCACTGCGTCAATGATGCGTGCACGTTCTCGCGCCAGCGCTAAGGAAAAACATAACCATGACAAATTCACCAAAACTTGAGAACGAAGCAACGCCGGCCATTACGGTCGAAGACAAACGCAAGCCTGCGCCGGGAAGCATACCCAAGAACGTCCAGTCCTGGCTGTTGCTGGGGGTGGCGTTACTGATTGTGCTGGTGGTCACGTTTTCCGGCGGCGCAAAGAAAACAACTACCGTGGATGCCAGCACCAAGCCACCTGCGGTCGAGGGCATGACGCCGGAGCAGATAGCAAGCACGCTCGACCGCGAGAACAAGCTCGCAGCGTTGAACGCCCAGCCGGTTCCGCAATACATTCCGGGGCAGAAGAGCCCATCTGCGAACCAAGCTGGTGAAGAATCCGGCGCAGACTCCGATGCCATAGCCGCGGATGCACAGAAGCGGGCATACGAATCGTTGTTCGCCTCGAATGTGGCCCTGAGCTACCGCCTGCAGCCGAACGAATCCGCACTAGAGCAGCCATTCGGCAGCTCCGCAGCGTCAGCAGGAGAATCGCTCTTCGATTCACCGCCTGTACCATACTCCGGCCCGCAACTTTACTCGAATTCGCAACAAGCGGGTCCCACCGATCCATTATCTTCTATCGCTGGTCTGCCAAAGGCGGCGGCCAATAAGAGCCCAATCACGGGGCCGGGCTCGGCCGCCGCTCCTTCCTCAAGGAACAACATCATCCACGAAGGAACCGTTCTCGAAACAGTTCTGGTAAACCGGCTGGTGGGAGATTTTTCGGGGCCAGTGGTTTGCATGGTCACCAATCCCATCTACAGCCCTGACCGCCAAAATGTGCTGGTTCCTCCGGGAAGCAAAGTGATCGGCGAAGCCAAACAGGTCACTGCCTTTGGACAGCAGCGGCTTGCCGTCGCGTTTCACCGCCTCATTCTTCCCGACGGACACAGCATATCGCTCCAAGCCGATCCCGGTCTTGATCAAGTTGGGGAGACCGCGCTGCACGACAAAGTCAACAACCATTATTTCAAGATCTTTGGCGCGTCGATGGCCATCGGCGCAATCTCCGGGCTTTCGGGTTCGCAAGCGCGGCTCACGCCCTACGGAACGCCCGCTTCCATGGGCAGCGTCTATGAGCAGGGAATCAGTTCCAATCTTTCCAAGTCATCCCTGCAGGTGCTCAGCAAGTTTCTGAATCTGCTGCCCACCATCACCATCCGCGAGGGACACCGGGTGAAGGTTTATCTCATCCGCGACCTCGTGATTCAAGCGTCTCAGGAGACTAACGATGACCGTCGGTAACAAACGCAGCTACCGCCGCGCATTATTTGCCATTGCCCTGCACGGCTGCGCCGCACTCTCACTCACCGGATGCAGCCGGCTACTGCTGAGAAAGCGTGATGCGGTGAATTTCGGCAATGCCAGCGCCCGATCGCAAGTGACGAGGCCGGTGGCAACTTGCGAGGGATTTGCAGGCGCTCATTCGCACCATCGCAACCGGCACAAGCACACGCACGCGCGGCAATACACCGCCAAGCAGCAGTGGCTGTGAATGAAAAGAGTTCATTGAGGAGAAACGATGAAAAAACGATTGATTCTGCCAGTGATTTTACTTTTGTCGAGCGCATTTCCAGCCTTCGCGCAGTTCGCTGTGATCGATCATGCGAACCTTGCCAACGCCATGCTGCGGCACGCCGCTTTAGTGCGGCAGCTGCAACAGTTGCAGCAGACCTACTACCTCACCATGCAGCAGTACCAGATGCTCAAGTACCAGACGCAGCAGATCCGAAACATGGCGCGCTATCACGGCAATTTTTCCACCTGGCAACTCATGAATGCAACCAACACTTACGGCAACACCGGAGGCTGGGTGGCGGGAGTCAACGACGGCATTCCTACGACCATCCGCTCCGGCTATCAGCAAATCGCGGCGCAGTTGAAGCCGTTCGCGAGCACGAGCCAGTCACAAGCTGCGCAGCAGCAGAGGTACGGGCTGGTCGAGTTAAACGACGGCGCCAACATGAATAGCCTGGATACGCTGGCGGGCATCCGCGCCCGCGACCGCGCCGACGAGCAGCAGATTGAGCAGCTGGAGAAGGACTCGCTATCGCCCAATCCTGCATTGAACACCCAAGTCGCGGTGTTGAACAAGATCGATGCCTCGAACATTCTCATGCTGCGCTCGATTCAAGAGACCAACAAGCTGCTGGTATCGCTCTTGGAGCAGAAAACTTTGGAGTCCACCAGAGACCGGAACCACAGCGCGCAAGAGATCAATAGCAGCGTCACCGCCTACCAAACTTACTTGCAGAACGCAGCGGCCCTCCGGGGCCAGAGCGCAGGCGCGTTACTGCCGTAAACAGAACGGAACGACACAGGAGATATGGGATGGGATTTGAGAGCTACATGCAGTTTTTGAACAAGTATTTGAACACGTTCTTCAGCGGACACATTGGCATGTTTACCACTGCCGGCCTGGTGCTGTTCAAGGGCTTCGCAACGATGATCGTGGTGTGGGCGGGAGTGAAGACGGCATTGAGTTCGAGCAGCGGCAACAGCAGCTTCGACTTTGGCCGCTTCGCCGAACTGTTGCTGGCCATTGCCTTCTGCTACGCGATGATCAACTACTACAACGGCCAGGCAATCCCCGGTATCGGTTACAGCTTCCACGACTTGATTACACAAGAGTCAGAGAGCCTGGCGCACTCTATTGGACAAAGCACATCGCTGGCGCTCTTCGACAAGCTCGACAACCTGACCCAGAACTTGTACGCGCACCAGATATCTCTATCCATCTTCGAGGTGCAGGATTTGATGTCGTGGCTGTTGATTGTGATCTTGATTGGACTCTTGGAGTTTGTGACCTTTGCGGTGATCGGATTTGGCTATATCGCGGTCACAGTGCTGGGCATCGTTGGTCCCATTTTCATTCCATTTTTCCTTGTCCCAAAGCTCGATTTCTTGTTCTGGGGATGGCTCAAATCCTTCATGCAGTATGCCTTCTACCCAGTCGTCGCCAACGCCGTGTTGCTTGTCGTTGCCGAGATCCTTTTGCACTTCCTGAACATCCTGCCCGGCTTTGCCGATAGTTGGTCGACGCTGGGGCAGGCATGGGGAACATTGCCCTTTCTCATCATCCTCATTCCCGCCGGGATCTTTGGCATCTTGAAGATTCCCAGTTTGGTCAACCATCTGTTCTCTGGCTCCAGCGGCGAGGGCGGCGCCGGCATGGTGGCCGCAGCTCTCAGTGCCATCCGGGGTGGTCTCTAAAACACAAAGGAAAAACTGAATGAACAAGTTCACAAGCATTCCGGGAAAACCTATGCAACAAGAGGCCGAATTGAACGCCGCCAAGCGGCTCTATGCCGAGCAGTTCGGCGATGCGCTGGTGACCAATACCTACCTCAAGCTCGCGCTGCTCTGCGCGGCTTTGATTGCCACGGGATTGGTCTTCTTAAACCTGCACACGCAGCGCATGGTCGCAAACTTTAAGCCGATGGTCATCCGCATCAACAGCATTGGCCGGGCGGAGGCGGTCAGCTACGACCAGTTCAACTACATGCCGCAGGCACCGGAAATTAAATATTTCCTCGCTCAGTTCTGCCAGCTCTATTACGGACGCAACACGTTAACCCTCAAAGAAAACCTGCAAAAGTCCCTGCTGTTTATGGATGACCGGCTGGCTTCGAGCGTGATGCAAGCCATGCAGAAAAACAATCTCATTCAGGACTATCTGCAGAACAATCAGTACGGCATTGATGTGAACGTGAAAGACGTGAGCATCGAAGACCTGCGCGAGGCCCCGTACAAAGCGCGGGTGGACTTTGAAGAGATCTATTACAGTCCCGTCGACCGCAGCGAGATCAAGCGCCAGGAATACACCGCGCACTTTGTCTTTGCCTTCCGCAGCCAGGTCCCCAACGAGTTGATCCAGTCGAACCCTTTGGGTCTGGCGATCTCCTA
>NFUO01000275.1 GCA_002197545.1 Acidobacteria subdivision 2 bacterium RH1 MAG20
CTGAGCTTCCATTGCAAGAAGATTTTCTGAGTCGGGAACTTTTGACTTGCTGCCGGAAGGCGAATCACCGACTGCGTAAAGAGGGCCGCGGAGTGGAGTCTTTTTTGTTTCAACTTACCAATCAGCCCTTGGCAGACGACGCATATCGGGCGCGGCGCCTCGAGAAGCGCCCGGACTTTACTTGTGGCTTCCACGATGACTCACTGCCGGAGGAGGAATTCGAAGAAGCCGACTACCTATATACTATCGAGTGCAAACGATTGGGAGCGCCCAGATCGCCAAGCTGGGTCTTCAACAGAAACTACGTTGAGCATGGCATCAAGCGCTTCGCTGATCCCAATTGGGGATATGCCAAGCGCTGCCGGTCGGCAATGATGGTCGGCTTCATACAGACGATGCATCCGAACGACGTGCTTGTCGAGGTTAATAGCCACGTTTCGCCGTTCCCCAGCATCGCGATGCCCAGCGAGGGCTGGACGCTCAACGGACTGAGTATCCTCCGACCGCACAGGATTCAAAGATTGATCCCTCCAGACGAGTTTACCTTGAACCACTTATGGGTTGACCTTCGGCGATGCAGGTTCTACGAGGTGCCAGCACGAGGCGTCGCGCGGTCGCCTCGGCGCCGCCGGTGACCTTGCTGACTGGCAAACAAGATGCGATCTTAGAGCAATCGAGGGCCCAAGTCACGCGCCTTCCGGCCCGCCTTTGGGGGCCCTATCGATCAGCTCGTAAAACACGTTCCGCTGCCGCGGCACATAGCCCAGCTCGCGAATCGAGTCGCAAATCTGTTCGAGCGTAAGATAATGCACCGTGCCCGCCGAGGCGACGACGTTCTCCTCGATCATCAGGCTTCCCATGTCGTTGGCGCCGTATAAGAGCGCGATCTGGCCGACCTTCAGTCCCTGAGTCACCCAGCTCGACTGGATGTTGGGAAAATTGTCGAGATAAAGCCGGCTGACGGCCTGCGTCTTCAGATAGTCAAAGGCGCCGACCTTGGGCAGATGGGCCAGGTCGGTGTGCTCGGGCTGAAACGTCCAGCAGATGTAGGCCGTAAAGCCGCCGGTCTCGTCCTGCAATTGCCGCAAGCGTTCC
>NFUO01000276.1 GCA_002197545.1 Acidobacteria subdivision 2 bacterium RH1 MAG20
GGGAAAGCATTTCATCTCGACAGTTACGCATCATCCTTGTGGATAGAGCGGAACGGGAAATGGCTGAACGTGTTTTATCAATCGACTCCTGCAGCCGCCCAGTAACCATCCAATAGGAAGAGATCGGAAACAGAGAACAGCTTCAGGGTGCCCATATCGCGCTTCTGGAGATATCGGTCGTTTTTCCAATTACCCAAACCTCAGTCATCCAGCCCTGAGCGGCGCGCAGTGGAGAGACCTGCGGTTCCCGATCTGCCTCAACATGAAAACCCCTCCGCAGTTACCGGCAAACTCGGAGTATTCTTAAGAAGAATCCCATCTGTTATGTCCCCCACCCGGCACACGGACGAAAAAATACCGGCCATCAAGCTCACCGCAATTCAGTACATCATTGCGTTGATTCTGGTCGTCCTGCTCTCCGGCCTCTGGCGCCTGCAGGTTCTCGGCGCGCAAAACTATCGCGCCCTCGCCCAGGCCAATCGCGTCCGCAAGGTTCCCATCCTCGCCCCGCGCGGAAAAATCTTCGATCGCGATGGCCGCCTCATCGTCGACAACTATCCCTCCGTCACCTGCTTCCTCATTCCCGAGCAGGCCCGCGACCTGAAGACCGATCTGCCGCTCATCGCCAGCGGCCTGCATATGGACGTAGCCCAGCTCCAGAGCACGCTCTTCCACTTCCGCCATCAGCCCAGGTACCAGCCCATTCCGCTCAAGCAGGACATCACCCCTGACGAGCTGGCCTTCCTCGCCGCGCATCGCGATGAGCTGCCCGAGCTCGAAACCATTGAAGAGCAGCGTCGCCTCTATCCCAGCAATGGATTCGCCGCGCATCTCATCGGCTACGTTGGCGAAGTCTCTGAAGAGATGCTCGACGATCCACGCTACGCCTTCTATCAGCCCGGCGATGTGGTCGGTCGCTCCGGCGTCGAAGAGTCCTACGATCCCGTTCTGCGCGGGCAGGATGGCTCGCGCGATGTCGTCGTCGACAGCCACGGACGCGAACTCGGCGTCCTCGGTACGGAACCGCCAACCCCAGGTAAATCACTCAAACTCACCATCGATCTCGACGTGCAGGAGGCCGCCGAAAAAGCTCTCGGCCCGCGCAATGGAGCCATCGTCGCCATCGATCCACGCACCGGCGAAGTGCTGGCCATGGTCAGCCACCCCACCTTCGACCCCAACGATTTCGCCATCCGCATTCATCGCGATGAGTGGAACAAGCTCATCACCGA
>NFUO01000277.1 GCA_002197545.1 Acidobacteria subdivision 2 bacterium RH1 MAG20
GAGTGTATCTCGGCGTGTGATCATGGCCTGATTATACTCGCGCCAAATAGGAACATTCACCCAGCGACACGCGGAAATGCCTCTTGCGACTCAGCGAAATTTTACAACTCCCGAGAAGTCGTGCCGGTTCAACCGGTCGATGCAACACCATCTGAGCTAGAAGCTCTTTGCAAAGGTGGTGTTTATGTTGATCAAAGGCAAGCGAAGAGGGCTTTCTGCGGAGCAGAAAGCCGAGTTGTGGAACCGTTGGAAGGCGGGCCAGTCGCTCAATGAGATTGGCCGTGCCCTGGGTAAAGACCACGTAGTCGTTCACTTCGTTTTAGCGCGTCATGGTGGGACTGCTCCGCCCGCTCGTCGCCGTTCGCGGCGAGTGCTTACCCTGGCCGAGCGCGAAGACATCTGCCGTGGAATCGCCAGCGGCTGCGCGATGCGAGTCATCGCACGAGGTTTGCATCGCTCGGCCTCCACCATCAGCCGGGAGATCACCCGCCATGGTGGGCGCACGCAGTATCGTGCCAACGCAGCCGATCAGCAGGCCTGGGAGTCAGCCGTGCGGCCCAAGCCGTGTCGGCTGGCCACGCACAGCGAGCTGCAACAGATGGTTGCGAGTAAACTGATGCAGGATTGGTCGCCGCAACAGGTTTCCGGGTGGCTGAAGATGGAGTACCCGAACGACGAGAGCCTGCGCGTGTCTCACGAAACCATCTATCGGAGTCTGTTCATACAAGCGCGGGGAGCGCTGAAACAGGAACTGGTGCGGCATCTGCGATCCAAGCGGCGGATCCGCCGCTCGCGCCATTCCAGTGTTCACGGGCACTCGCGCGGCCAGATTGTCGATGCGATCTCCATTCGCGAACGGCCAGCCGAAGTCGAAGATCGCGCCGTTCCCGGTCACTGGGAAGGCGATCTGTTGCGCGGGGCCGGCAACAGCCACGTGGTCACGCTGGTGGAGCGTCGTTCGCGCTTCTGCATGTTGGTGAAGTCACCGGGCAAGGACTCGTCTACGGTGGTGGCCGTTCTGAGCCAGCACGTGGGCCAACTCCCGGCGGAATTGCGTCGCTCGCTGACCTGGGACCGCGGACTGGAGATGGCCCAACACAAAACCTTCACGATGGCGACGGATATGCAGGTTTACTTCTGCGATCCGCAGAGTCCCTGGCAGCGGGGCTCAAACGAAAACACAAACGGCCTACTGCGGCAATACCTGCCAAAGAACGCCGACCTGTCCAGGTTCTCGCAATCGGAGCTGGACGAGATCGCTCTGCGACTCAATACCCGGCCACGACAAACCTTGGGATTTCGAACTCCGGCGGATAGACTGCAAGCCAGTGTTGCGTCGACCCCTTGAGATCACCCGACTTTCCAGGAGTTGGCAGTGGCGGTCTATTTCCCTGACGCATTATC
>NFUO01000278.1 GCA_002197545.1 Acidobacteria subdivision 2 bacterium RH1 MAG20
ACCACAGTATCGATGCTCGCCCGATCGAGTGGAATCTCCTCGGCCGACCCCTCGAGGAATTCAACTGGTCGCGACGCATGACGCCCCGACCGACGTGCCATCTGAAGGAGCTTTGGCGAGGGATCAAGCCCGAGCACCTGCCGCACGCTTTGCGAATAAAGCGGCAGGTTTAGTCCGGAACCAATGCCGATTTCGAGCACGCAACCCTCGGCAGCCGGCACGACCCGTCGGCGGTAGGCCGCGAGGTTTCTCTGCCGCATTGTCAGGTTAATCAAACGCGGCAAGACGTGGTCTTGGTAGAATCCCATTGCGTTATATTGATGTGCGCGGCACGCTGTAATCCAGACTGGTGCCATCAGTTCTCATACGTTATTGCGCCGGTGTGCCGGTCGACCTTTAGGCGCTGAACAAGCGAATTGTCGACCGTGACGATATCGGCGGTGATGGTCCCGTCGCCGGCGTTGATATCCCCCAACTTCAGTCGCTTGTTGTTGAGGCGTTCCAGCTGCGCGGAGAGATAGCCGCGCACGTCGTCCACCGACAAATTCATGACCGGCGTCACGCGCGAACCGAAAAGCGTGCTCATTCCGGTCTGCATCATGCCGGAGCCCATCATTCCAGACCCCATCATGCCACCCCGCATCATGCCGGAACGCATCATTGGGCACATCATGCCCCTGCCGGGGTGCATCATGCCACGCTCCATCGGGCCCTGATCGGCACCACCCGGCAATTGGCCTTGCATGTCTTCGGCGGTCGCCGTTTCGGCCGCAGCCAGCGACAGGCTCACAACAATGAGTGATGTTACGGAGAGTATTCTGGTCTTCATTTTCGGCCTCCTTGTTTGCACAAATATGCGGATGACATCAGATTCTGCCCGAAATTCGATGCGCCTCTTTCATCCGATCGCGGACAGCAACGGGAATTTGTCCAGGAGCCAGTAAGAGAAAGTAGTGAGTTGGCCGGTGATCATTGCCGCGCCCATGACAATCATGACGCCGCCAGCGAGCATGTGGCAGACGCGGCCCACACGGCCGATTGCTTTCACACCTCTCAAAAGGCCATCAGTGAATGCCGCCGCGAGCAGGAACGGAATACCGAGCCCGAGGGAATAGAGCGCAAGCAAAGACGCCCCCTTGCCAACGGTTGTCGCGGCAGCCCCAATCGTCAGGATGGTGCCTAAGATCGGACCAATGCACGGACTCCATCCTAAAGCGAACGCCATTCCGAGGACGTAGGCAGAGACCGGTCGCCCGCGCGAAGGCGTAAGCTGCATCCGCAGCTGGCGAGTAACCCAGGAAGGACAGAGCAACCCAAACGTGAACAGCCCGAATCCGACTACGATCACCCCACCGGCGATGTTCATCTCGTA
>NFUO01000279.1 GCA_002197545.1 Acidobacteria subdivision 2 bacterium RH1 MAG20
GACGCTTTCAGTTCCAGAGGTGAGGCGAAGGCAGGTTATGAAATAGAAACGACTACTTGGTAGTATTTATTTCTGCGGCTACGCTAATACTACTGTGTTATAAACGGCGGGAGCAACAAAAGGGGCAGCACGGTAGCTGCTGGAGCAGCGCACGGGCGATTTTGATGCGCAGCGTAGCGATGGACCGCGGATTATGCCGTTCGGCGCGCACCCGGCGAGCCGCGGGGCTGGAACTGGGGAGGAATCTTCGGGGTGCGTAGTTCCAGTCGACCGGCGCGGGCGGAGGGGGAAAAACGGGTTCGCTCGATCACCAGGAACCCGTAAGCGGCAATGCAAAGCGTGGCGTGATGATGGAATCCTCGCCAGCCGCGGCCTTCATAATGTCCCAGGCCCAGTTCCTGCTTCAGCTCTTGGTAGTCCCGCTCGATGATCCAACGATGTTTGGCCAACCTCACCAGCGCAGTCAATCTGGTGTGAGCCGGGAGAGTGGATAACCAGTACTTGGTGGGTTCGGTTTCTCCCGCCGGCCATTCCATCAACAGCCATTCTTCCGGGTAGGGTTCCCTGCGTGTCTCATCCCGGTGCGCAGGCCGAACGCGAACTGCGGTAAAGCGCGATTTCAGTTTGTGCCTGGTCCCCTCTCGCCAATTAACGGTTTTCCACGCGTGATCGGGTAACGAAAGCGCCAGTTGTTTTACCGACACCGGCGGATGCTCCGCATCCCGGTGCAACCTGGTGGGCGGTCGCCCTCTGCCTTGGCGCCGTTTTTTCGGCTGCGGCATTTCGCCGGGCGGCCACACCGTCAGGTTCTCGTGAACGCCAACGGCATACGGTAGTTCCAGTGCGGTGATCCCTTCCCGAAACCGGGTCTCGTTGCCATAGGCGGAATCCGCTAACACCGGCGCACGGGGCACACCTTGCTCTACCGCTTGACGAATCTGTGCCAGCGCAATGGCCGGTTTGGTTTGAAAACCGATCTCATCCGGAATGCCGGTTTCCTTTCGTCTTGCCCGGTCGCTGGCCCAACTCTCCGGCAAATACAAACGCCACGCGATGGGAAGACTGGCGTGGTGGGTGCTGACCGACAAACTCACCGCTACCCGGCAGTTGTCCTGCTTGCCCACCTGTCCGCAGTACTGACGCGCCACCCCGACCGAGTGCGTTCCCTTCTTCACGAACCCGGTATCGTCCACGATCCAGGCCACCACCGCTCCGTCCTGTTTCATGGCGGTGAGGACGTGTTCGCGTACGCTTCCCAGAACCGCTTCATCACTCCAGGGCGAATCCGCTACCAGATGATGCAGGGACTGGTGCGTGCGCTGGACATTATTGGGAGCCAGACGCGCCGCCATGGGTTCCACGCTCTTGCGCTCGCCCGGCAGCAACAGTCCGGCGCAGTAGGCTTTCAACGGAGCACTGCGATCAGCGTGCCCTACGGCTTTCGCCAGGCCATCCGTGTATGCCGTAAAGCGTTTCTCTTGTGGGCCTGGCGCGGATTGGGTACCCACAAAACAATTCTACACCAGAATGTTCTGTTTATAACACAGTAGTACTA
>NFUO01000028.1 GCA_002197545.1 Acidobacteria subdivision 2 bacterium RH1 MAG20
GAAGAACTCCAGCCACAAAGCGCGGCTGTAGGAGAGGGTGAGGACGAAGCCGGACAAACGACGGCGGGCGCGACCGATGGCCACTTCCCCGAAGTGGGCCCAATCGGCCTGAGCTTGCTCGCCGGGGAAGGTGCGCAGACGCAGGGGGGAAGGTGCGCAGACGCAGGAAAGCTTCGCCTTGCGGGGGGCGCAGTTCGGACACGACGCGGCGGAGTTGGGTGATGCTGCCGGGGTAGCCGCGCAGGCGGATCATCTGGAAGAGGCGGGTAGCGCGCAGGCGAGGATATTGCTGCAAGGTCTGGCGCAAGAAGTCGAGGTAAGGGTCGGTGAGGCGATCGCGCAGCCGGGGCTGGCTACGGAAGCGATCCGTTTTGAGCGCGGCGCGCACGGTATCGGGATGCAGGTGAAGTTCCGCCGCAATCGTGCCGATTTTCCAATGCTCGGCATGAAACAGGTGACGGATTTGAGCGACTTGTTCGTCGGCAATCATGTTTCACCTCGGGAAAGGATTCAGCCAGCGTCCCCGGCGCCCACAGATCTGACAGACGACCCCGTTGGCCACGTGCCCGGCGTCCGACCAAGGACAAAAATCTGC
The DNA here is from genome assembly GCA_002197545.1 of Acidobacteria subdivision 2 bacterium RH1 MAG20. The sequence continues at coordinate 596 of NFUO01000028.1, forward strand.
CGCCGGAGGGGCTTGGGTCGGCTCTGGAACCGGAGGCGCCGTCAGGTTCACACAGGGGGAAGTACGAAGGGAAGATTGATCCGTCACGCGGGCTTGCAAGCGACGGCGGTAAGCACGCTGACGATCCCGATGATCGAGACGCCCTTCCATGCTCTGTTGGTGGCGGCGGTTGGCTTCGCGGCGCTGTCGGCGACGGGATTTATCACGGCAGCGGGAACTGCAATAACGCTGGCCACGATCGCAGTGAGGGCAGAGATAAAACACCGCGCCGCAGGAAGGAAAGTGACACACGCGCTGGCGAAAGACGGCGGAACAAGCAACCGGCACCGGTTTCGAGAGGAGGCACTGGACAACCGGCGACGATCATGGCAGGATGACTCTCGCTGACGAACTTGGAGGTCCTTTGATCGGGGCCACCAATGAAAAACC